>JAZOLM010000001.1:0-2570 GCA_045652985.1 Alistipes sp.
CATCCACATCCATATTGGCATACGAGCCGTACGTCAGGTTGTGAGCATAGCCCACATGCAGCGACACGCTATATGTGCTGTCACCTGGTTGCACTTGTGCCATGGCTGCTATGGCCATCAAGCAAGTGCTCATTATCAACACGATTCTTTTCATCTCTCTTTTTATTATACTTTCTATTTTATCTTTCCATCTACAGCCCCACTAGGGGCGATCTACAGGGCTTTAGCCCGATCTACAGGCCGCAGGCCGATCTCTAAACACTAAACAGTAGCGCAGCGTTCACTAAACCTTCAACCTTAGACTCTAAACACTAAACAGTAGGCGCTCGCGCCGTTCACTAATCAATAGGCCGCAGGCCGATCTCTAAACACTAAACAGTAACCCGTAGGGCGTTCACTAAACAATAGGCCGCAGGCCGATCCTCTAACCTCTCACCTCTAACCTCTCATAGGCCTACAACTCCACAATGGTTATGCCAGCTCCGCCACGATCTATATCGCCGTCATGGAAACTGATATCTCCCGAACGCAGTCGGCGCATCGATTTCTGTCGTTCGCTGAGGTAGTCGCGCACTACTTGCTTGAGCGCACCCGTACCTGTGCCGTGCAGGATGCTTACCTGTTCGGCATTCACCATCAAGGCGTCGTCGATATAGGCGATGAGGGTTTCTAGGGCTTCGTCCACACGCATGCCACGGATGTCTAGTTCGCGATTAAAACTCAGTTTCTTGCGGCGCAACTCGTCTGCCACATTGCTGCTAACTGTGCGCTGCGTTCCGGCTAACGAACCTTTGGCTGCAGGTGCCTCTTGAATGAGTTTAGCAGGATTCTTGGTCAGTATCTTCAGATCGCTCAGGTCGCGCAGCACATTGTCTCTCTTCTTGCCTTTCGCCTCTAAACTTTCGCCTCTAAGCTCTTTTTTCTCGGTTTTTACCTTTTGACTTTCCACTTTCGTCTTCAGGTTCTCCACCTTCTTTCTGGCTTCTTGCGTCGCTTTCTTCTCGGCTTTGGCCTCTTTGATCTCGCGGATGGTACGTTCGATGGTGGCATTGCTCTTGCGCAGCAGGTCGGCTGCTTCGGCGTTGGCCTCCTCGATAATCGCACGTTTCTTGGCTTTGATGCCTGCCATCTGCTCCTCGTAGTGGGCTATTTTCTCCTCTAGGTGTTTCTCTTTTTGTCGGATGTTCTGTCGTTTGTTCTCCCAATAGCGTTTGTCGCGTGCGATGTCTTGCAGGTGTTTGTCGTAGTCGATATGCTCTTCGCCCACGATCTCCGTAGCACGTTGGATGATGTTCTCGGGCAGTCCTATCTGGCGGGCTATCTCCACGGCAAAACTGCTACCGGCTTGTCCGATAGATAGTTGGAAGAGGGGTTTCAGTTGTCCTCTATCGTATAGCATAGCGCCATTGATGATACCTTCGGTGCGTTCAGCCAGGTGCTTGAGGTTGCCATAGTGGGTGGTGATTACGCCAAAAGCTTTCTGCTCATTGAGTTGCGTGAGTACGGCTTCGGCTATCGCACCACCGATCATCGGTTCCGTACCGGTACCAAACTCGTCAATGAGGAGCAAGGTATGTGCATTGGCATTACGCACAAAATGCTTCATGTTGCGCAGGTGCGACGAATAGGTTGACAGGTCATCCTCGATGGACTGTTCGTCGCCTATATCAATGAGTAGTTGCTTGAATAATCCCATGGTGCTGGCCTCGTGCATGGGTACGGGCAGGCCGCATTGCAGCATATACTGCAGTATCGCTACGGTCTTCAGACATACCGACTTTCCGCCGGCGTTTGGACCGCTGATGACCAGTATTCGGTTGTCGGTCAGGCGGATAGTCAGTGGCACAACGGTCTTGCCTTGTCGGCGGAAGTTCAGCAGCAGCACTGGGTGATAGGCCTCGCGCCAGTCTATCATAGGGTGTTTTTTTACTTCGGGTACGATGGCGTGTATATCGATGGCAAACAATGCCTTGGCACGCAAGAAATCCACTTCGCCTAGATAATTCTCGGTCTCCAATATATGAGGCACTTCAGGTCGCAAGATAGCGGTTATCTCCAGTAGAATGCGAATACGTTCGCGGCGTTCTTCGCCTTCTAATTCGCGAATGCGGTTATTGGCTTCTACCACCTGTTGGGGTTCGATAAAGACGGTCTTGCCGGTGGCCGACTCGTCGTGAACGATACCGCCAATCTTGCGTTTGTAGGCAGGTGGCACTGGCAGCACCAATCGGCCCTCACGCATCGTAGGTGCCGCATCTTTGTCTAGTATGCCTTCGGCTTGCGCTTGACGCAAGATTGCATTCAGCGCACGGCTCACGGAGCCTTGCGAGGCGCTAATCTCCTTGCGCAGGCGTGCTAGTTCGGGCGACGCATTGTCGCGCATCTTGCCGTAGCGGTCAATAATCTTATCAATCAAGGTGATAAGGTTCGAAGGCGATGAGGCGATAAGGCTAGATGATAGCAAGGGATATTTCAGCTTATCTAGACTCGCAAAGAAGCGCTCCAGTTGTCCGGCATAGTCGAGCATCTTGCGCAGCGAGAACAGTTCGGTTTCGTCCATAAACAAGCCT
>JAZOLM010000002.1:0-33806 GCA_045652985.1 Alistipes sp.
TGATTAATTATTAAATAGTAGTGTTATGAAACGTCTGATTATCATGAGCCTCTTTGCGGCTGCCCTTCCTTTGTGGGCTTGTTCAAAGGATTTTGACAACTCTACAGTAAGTGAGTTCGACCTTTCGCGTTATCTGGGACGCTGGTACGAGATTGCCCGATACGACCATAGCTTCGAGCGTGGTCTGGACAATACCATGGCCCAGTATATACTTCAGGATGACGGGACTGTGGTGGTGCTCAATACAGGTTGGAAAGGTGGTAAGTTCAAGCTTGCAGAAGGCAAAGCCAAATACCCGGATCCGAATGGCGAACCAGGTGCGTTAAGGGTATCATTTTTCCTGTTTTTCTATTCTGACTACAATGTCATGATGGTGGATGAGAATTACCAGATCTCGCTGGTTGGCAGCAAGGCAGAGAAATATCTATGGATACTCTCACGCACACCAGAGCCTGATCCTGTCCTTCTCCAGATGATTCTAGATGAGGCGGAATCACGTGGCTATGATACTTCGAAACTGATATGGGTGGATCAGAGCCGTAACAAAGAGGCTCAGAAGTAGTCTATATGGTTTGTCTGGTGCACAAAAGTTTCTAACTTTGTGAGGAATGGAATATACTCTTGACGGAAGGATCATCATTGAGGATATATATTAAAGACAAAATCACAATTAGAATATGAACTTCACCGGACTACTTGTGGGACTCTCCACATTCCTGATTATAGGACTATTCCATCCGCTTGTAATCAAGGCAGAATACTACATTGGTATTAAAAGCTGGATAATTTTCGCAATCGCAGGAATTATCTTCGGCATAGCGTCGATAATGGTCAGTCATATTATATGGTCGACAATTCTTGGCGTTGTGGCCTTCTCTTCTTTCTGGAGCATACTGGAAGTGATCCATCAGAGAGAACGTGTACGTAAAGGCTGGTTTCCTGAAGGACCCGGCCACAAGAAATAGATTCTGATTCAATTGCGGATGGTAGCAAAATCAGCCAAAATTGCATCCGAACCCTGTCTGGTTATCTGCGATGCAGAAAATTGGGTAAACGAAAAAGGAGTAACGTATTGATAATCCAATAAGTTACTCCTTGATTTTCGTGATCCGGGCGGGATTCGAACCCACGACCCACAGCTTAGTAGGCTGTTGCTCTATCCAGCTGAGCTACGGAACCATCCTCAATATTGCGCATCAACCAAACCTTCATCCGACTCATATGCATGTCACAAAATCTTGGTGGCGTCACCTTCGTCAATGCGTTGTTCGGTTTTGCGCTGCAAAAGTAAATAAAATATATCGATTTACAAAATTTTTATTGCTCCTCAGCAACAATTTTATCCAATGCTGCCGTCGTCTGCTCGTAGTCATACCCCAAACCAAGTGCATAGCGGAGCAGCTTGCCTCTCAGCTCATAGCTATTCGCTGCCTTCGTTGTGCGCAGCTTTCGGCGGAGCTTCTCGTGCAGCTTATCTATCTGTGCATCAGCATCAAGCGATGCAATGGTCTCCGCGATTATCTCCCGCTCCACGCCCTTAGCCCTCAGCTGCATAGCTATCTTACGCGCTCCCCAGCCTGCAAGCGATGACTTCTCACGTGCATACGCCTCGGCGTAGCGGCGGTTATCGATAAAGCGTTGTGCCACAAGCCTATTCACCACCTCCTGCTGCTTGCTCTCGGGCACTCCCCAGGTGCGCATAAGTCGATATGCGTCGCCCGTTGACTTCTCGGCACGCGAGCACAGGCGCATCAGCGATTGATGTGCCTCGGCCGCCGTCTTCGTCCTACGCTCGCGTGGCGGGGGTGTCATCTCGTTGTCGAACTCCCCCTTGCGCATACCATTCTCTGTTTGCCTCTAAAGTCCTCACGAACAACAATATCCGTATATCCCTCCGCGCTGAGCATCTGCCGCATCTCTTCCGATAGCAGCTCATATATCTCGAAGTATAGTCTGCCCTCGCTCTTAAGCATCTTGCGTGCGGTGCGAGCTATCGCGCGGTAGAATATCAGTGGGTCGTCGTCGGCCACGAAGAGTGCTCTATGTGGCTCATACTCCGTAACATTGGGGCGCATCAGCGCTCTGTCACTCGCCGGAATATATGGTGGATTTGATACTATTATATCGAACTTATTGTCAAAGTGCGTTGAGAAGTCAGCCAGTGCGTCACCCTCGACAAGCTGCACCTCGGGGGCATATCTTGCAGCATTGCGGCGAGCTATGGCGAGTGCCTCGGTGGATATGTCCATTGCCCACACGCGGCTACTCTTGATGGCGCGTGCAAGGGCGATGGCGATGCAGCCGCTGCCTGTGCCAACATCAAGAATGTCAATATCTTGCTTATGCTCCGATGCTATCCAGTAGATGAGTTCCTCGGTCTCGGGGCGTGGTATTAGCACCCCCTCGGCAACCTCTAATGACATATCCATAAACTCGCCCTGTCCTATGATATACTGCACGGGGCGCCATGCCTCTATCTGCTCGATGATATGCTCTAAGTTGGGGATGTCGAGCGTTGCGTTTGGCTCAACGAAAAGGTTGTTGCGCGATACGCCGTGGTGCTCCAATATCATCTCGGCAATCTGGCGCGCCTCCTCCTCGGGATAACACTTGGTTGCCGAGCGACATATGGTTTGAAATATCTCCCTACGCGTCGCCATTATAGTTGTAGTTTAAGGTCGGCAAGTGCCACCGCCACCATCGCCTCGACGACGACGGCTGCGCGGCGTGCTATGCAGGCGTCGTGGCGACCGCCAATGGCGAGTGGCATAACTGCGCCTTGCTCGAAGTTGTAGGTGTGCTGCTCGCGTGCTATGCTGGGCGTGGGCTTGATGGCAACGCGCACTATGAGCTCGTTGCCATTTGTAATGCCGCCATTTATGCCGCCATCGTTATTCGTCAGGGTCGTGCCCTTGGCGTCCGTTATCATGTCGTTACGCTCCGAGCCGCGCTTTCTCGCTCCTGCGAAGCCATCGCCAAACTCTACACCCTTAACGCCGGGTATAGAGAATAGTAGGTGGGCAATGGTGCTCTCCGCCGAGTCGAAGAAAGGCTCGCCGAGAGAGTGGGGTAGTCCGCCTACGCGACACTCAACAACGCCTCCTACAGAGTCGCCATCGCGCATCGACATATTAATAATATCTTCAAATTGCGACTCGTTGCAGCATCCGCCAACCTCTGCCAGACGTGTCGCGAATATGGTGTCGGGAAGTAGGCATTTAGCCACAACGCCAGCCGCCACAAGAGCCACTGTCATGCGCCCTGATGCCATGCCGCCACCTGCGAGGTTATACTCCTCGCCATACTTCTTTCGCTGCACAAGGTCGGCGTGCGAGGGGCGTGGGTGTATCTTCAAGTGGGAGTAGTCCTTCGAGCGTATATTATTGTTGCTGAACGATATATCTATATCTGCTCCCGTTGTGCGATGGGCGCTATCTAAGCCCTCGATGTGGGGCATATCCTCTTCGTGGCGTGTGGTCTCCCCCTTGAATTTGGGGCGACGGCGCTCGAGGTCCTCGGTGAATAGCTCCGTGGGTAGATGCACGCCCGCAGGCACCCCCTTTATGGTTATGCCCACCTTCGCTTCGTGCGATGCGCCATATATTGTTAGGCGAAGTATTTTGCCAAAACTATTTTTCACGGCTCTGCTCTTTTAGCGACTCAATATCCTCGAAGAACGAGGGGTAGCTCTTGGCTACGCACTCGCGGTTTTTAATCTCGATAGGCTCATTCATGCGTAGCGCTGTTATCGCCAATGACATCGCTATGCGATGGTCGTCGTGGCTATCCACCTTATGTGGCTTAGGCTCGCCACCGACAACGCGCATCACATCCTCCTCGTAGTCTAACTCTATCTCTATGCCGAGTTTTGCGTACTCCTCGCGTAGTACCTCTCCGCGGTCACTCTCTTTGCCTCTGAGGCGCTTAATGCCGCGTATTAGTGATACTCCGTCTGCCGCTGCGGCGAGGGCTGCAATAGCGGGGAAGAGGTCGGGACAGTTTGTAGCATCGAACTCGAAGGCCTCCAACGGGCGGTGTGCCACGGTGATGGAGCCCTGCTCAATGATTAGCGATGCGCTGGCACGCTCTAACGCGCGACATATGGCGGTGTCCGCCTGGCTTGATAGGGTAGATATATTGCGTATAGTCACCTCGCCTGCGATGGCTGCGGCCACCATGATAGCCGCCGCTGCGCTCCAGTCGCTCTCTATGGTGTAGTCTATGGCCTCGTACTGCTGATTGCCCTCAATGTAGAACTGTGTATAGTCACCCTCGTTGTACATGACGTTGATGCCAAAGCGCTCCAAGGTTTTGAGTGTCATGTCGATGTAGGGTGTCGATACTGCGCCCTCGACCTTGATTGTCGTGTCGTTGGTCGCCATGGGTAGGGCTATGAGTAGACCTGTGATAAACTGCGAAGATATCGATCCATCGACAGTTACGCTGCCGCCACTTATCTTACCACACACCTCTATGGGTAGCTTGCCGCCGCCATCGCGCACCTCGACACCGAGGCTCTTGAGCGGCTCAACCATCATCGCCATGGGACGATGGCGCAGTGTGCCGTCGCCGTCAATGGTTATGGGCGTGTTGCAGAGTGCTGCTATGGGGGTGAATAGGCGTGCTGCCAACCCCGACTCGCCGACATTCAGCGTGCTGCTCTGGGGGCTGAGACCGCCATGTATGACCAAAGTGTTGGAATCTACGACATCGACCCTCGCGCCGAGGGCCTCAATAGCGGCGATTGCCGAACGGGTGTCGCGGCATAGCTCTATGCCACGCAACGTCGTGTCGCCCTTAGCAAGAAGTGCTGCTGCCAAGGCGCGTTGTGCATAACTCTTTGAGCATGGGGGTGTTATCTCGCCATGCAATCTATTCCCTAACGGGACCGTACTATCCTCCATATATACTATTTATAGGATGCTCTCACCACCCATGATTACTCCTCATCCTCGTCGGCATTGTGGTCAATGCCCATTGCGCGTAGTGCCTCCTGACGCTCGCGCTCCTCGCGCTCCTTACGCTCGCGGATCATCTGTGGCGAGGCGCGAAGCTCGAAGTTACTACCAAGATATACTCGTCGTACCATCTCATCCGCGGCAAGATCCTCGGCGGTACCCGCCTTAAGGATTTTACCCTCGTAGAGTAGGTATGTGCGGTCGGTGATTGCGAGTGTCTCGTCGACGTTGTGGTCGGTGATGATCACTCCGATGTTCTTATCCTTGAGAGTTCCCACGATACTCTGAATATCCTCCACGGCGATTGGATCGACGCCGGCGAATGGCTCGTCAAGGAGGATGAACGATGGGTTGATTGCCACGGCACGTGCTATCTCCGTGCGGCGACGCTCACCACCCGAGAGCTGGTTACCATAGCTCTTGCGCACCTTCTGCAGGCGGAACTCCTCGATGAGCTGCTCCACGCGCTCCTTCTGATATTTGCGCGAGTAGCTTGTCATCTCGAGTACGGCGCGGATGTTATCCTCGACTGTCAGGCGGCGGAACACGGATGCCTCCTGAGCCAAGTAGCCCACGCCCATCTGTGCACGACGATATACGGGAAGTTTTGTGATGTCCTTCACCTTGCCATTGTCATCCTCGAGGAAGATGCGTCCCTCGTTGGGCTTAATAAGTCCTACGATCATGTAGAATGTTGTTGTCTTACCAGCACCATTAGGACCGAGTAGACCGACAATCTCGCCCTGCTTCACATCGATGGATACGTGGTTCACCACAGTACGTGATTTATAGGATTTTACCAGCTCACTTGTATATAGTCTCATGTTATAGAACCTCCCTATAGTCAAAAAATATTCGTAAATTTTTCACAAAGTTATTACTATTTTCAAAAAAATATCGTATATTTGAGTAAATTTTTTCGACGATAAGTAATTATGGACACCAAACAAGGAGGAATTTTACACGAGAAACTGCATGAGTACTTCGGTTTTACCTCGTTTAAAGGCAACCAGGAGGCAGTTATTAAGAACGTTTTGTCGGGCAAGGATACCTTTGTGCTGATGCCGACGGGTGGTGGTAAATCATTGTGTTACCAGCTCCCTGCCCTCATTATGGATGGTGTAGCTATCGTTATATCACCCCTCATCGCGCTTATGAAGAACCAGGTGGATGCCATGCGTACCTTCTCTACGGAGTCGGGTATTGCGCACTTCCTGAACTCTTCGCTCAATAAGTCGGCGATAATGCAGGTGCGTCAGGATGTGTTGGAGGGTCGTACGAAGCTGCTCTACTTCGCCCCTGAGTCTTTGACCAAGGAGGATAATATCGCATTCTTGCGCAAGATAAAGGTCTCGTTCTACGCCATTGACGAGGCGCACTGTATCTCGGAGTGGGGCCATGACTTCCGCCCTGAGTATCGTCGTATTCGTCCTATTATTAATGATATTGGCAATGCACCTCTTATTGCGCTAACGGCAACAGCAACGCCAAAGGTGCAGATGGATATTCAGAAGAACTTGGGTATGACCGACGCTACGGTGTTCCGTTCGTCGTTCAACCGCCCTAACCTATATTACGAACTACGCCCTAAGCACAACGTAGACCACGACATCATCCGCTTCATCAAGCAGCATGATGGCAAGAGTGGTATCATCTACTGCCTCAGCCGTAAGAAGGTCGAGGAGCTTGCCGAGTTGCTCATGGCAAATGGCATCAAGGCGTTGGCATATCATGCCGGCATGGATGCGCAGACGCGTGCCGACAACCAGGATGCCTTCCTACATGAGAGGGTAGATGTGATTGTCGCCACGATTGCCTTCGGTATGGGTATCGACAAGCCAGATGTGCGCTATGTCATCCACTACGACATTCCTAAGTCTTTGGAGGGCTACTACCAGGAGACTGGTCGTGCAGGTCGCGATGGAGGCGAGGGTCACTGTTTGACATTCTATAGCTATAAGGATATACAGAAGCTCGAGAAGTTCATGCAGGGTAAGCCTGTGGCGGAGCAGGAGATTGGCAAGTTGCTCCTTTTGGAGACCGTCTCTTATGCCGAGAGCTCTATGTGTCGTCGTCGCTCGTTGTTGCACTACTTCGGCGAGGAGTATACCGAGGCAAACTGCGGTAGCTGCGATAACTGCTGCCATCCAAAGCCAAAGGTACAGGCGCACGAGGAGATGCAGCTTGCGTTGGAGACCCTCAAGGAGATTGGCGATAAGTTTAAGATCGACCACCTTGTGGCAGTGTTGCAGGGTAAGGTGACGGCTATTGTTAAGAGCTACGGACATAATAAGTTGGAGTGCTTCGGTGCTGGTGCAGATAAGGATGCTCGCTTCTGGAATGCTGTGATACGCCAGGCTCTTATTATGGGCTTTGTGGATAAGAACATAGAGAACTACGGTCTTATATCTGTTAACGAGCGCGGCGAGAAGTATATCGAGAAGCCTACACCTGTGACTATCACCCTCGACCACGACTACGACACGGAGGAGGAGAACGAGCAGATGGGACCAATGAAGGGCGGTGGCGCTGCCGACGAGGAGCTATACGCCATGCTCAAGGATTTGCGCCGCAAGGTGGCAAAGAAGAATGGTCTTGCTCCATACGTCATCTTCCAGGATCCATCGTTGGAGGATATGTCTATTCAGTATCCTATCACCATGGAGGAGATGCAGACAATCTCGGGTGTTGGTGCTGGTAAGGCGCAGAAGTTCGGTGCCGAGTTCATCGAGCTTATCAAGGCATATGTCGAGGAGAAGGAGATTATTCGTCCTCAGGATATGGTCGTTAAGAGCGTGGCGAGCAAATCGAACAATAAGATCTTCATCATCCAGTCTATCGACCGCAAGATGGACTTCGAGGATATCGCGCGCGCGCGCAACCTCGATATGGATGAGCTATTGGGTGAGATTGAGGCTATCGTCAACTCGGGAACACGTCTCGATATTCAGTACTATCTGAATACGGTGATGGATGAAGATAAGGTGGAGGATATATACCTATATTTCAAGGAGGATGCCGAGACCGACTCGTTGGACGATGCTATCGAGGAGCTTGGCTCGGAGTATAGCGAGGAGGAGATTCGCCTTGTGCGCATTAAGTTTATATCAGAGGTAGCGAACTAACGATGGCAGAGGTACGCGCAAAGAAGGCTTTAGGACAGCACTTCCTAACCGATTTGAATATAGCCCGCAAGATTGCCTATTCGCTCGAGGGTGGCACTGCCGAGAACCCCGATAAGGTTCTTGAGGTGGGCTGTGGCATGGGTGTGCTCACGCAGTTCATGCTCCAGCGAGAGGATGTTGTGACCTATGGCGCCGAGATAGACTCCGAGTCGGTGGAGTATCTCCATAACCACTATCCAGAGTTCGCACCACGTCTTACCGAGGGCGACTTCCTAAAGATGGATCTACGCGCAACGTATGGTGATAGGCTTAAGATTATTGGTAACTTCCCATATAACATATCGTCGCAGATATTCTTCAAGGTGCTTGAAAATAGAGATATTGTGCCTGAGTGCGTAGGTATGATACAGAGAGAGGTGGCGGTACGTCTTGCCGAGCCTCCAGGCTCAAAGGAGTATGGCATACTCAGCGTTTTGTTGCAGGCATGGTACGACATAGAGTATCTCTTTACTGTTGGCGAGAAGGTCTTTAACCCACCGCCAAAGGTTAAGAGTGCCGTTGTGCGCTTGGTGCGCAACAATGTAGCGAAGCTCGACTGCGACGAGACACTATTTATAAAGGTGGTGAAGGCGTCGTTTGGCCAGCGTCGTAAGATGTTGCGCAACTCGCTGAAGAGCGTCTTCGGTGATTTTGGTGGCGAGGAGCATCGCTTCTTCTCTATGCGAGCCGAGCAGCTGAGCGTCGCCGACTTCGTGGAGCTTACGCAGTGGGTCGACGAGCACCTACAACGTTAACTCCTCGACGATGTAGTGGTTGCTTATGCGCAGTGCTATGTCGCCATCAACATAGTCAACAATTCCAAAACACTTCAATTTGCCCGTGGGAAGAGGCTCCTTAGCATAGGTGCACTCCTCGGAGCATGCCACACGCATAGTATCTATGCCATCTGTGAGGTGGCGTATGCTATTTTTGTTGCCATCTATGGTGTCGCAATCGCTCCACGTCATGCCAATCTCCTCATCTATGAAGCCTACATTCTCGATGTAGATGTAGTGAAGAAGCTCTTCGTTGTTGATCTCGCCAATATCCATCCTTTGGGCCCTGAGCGTCGCTATGTCGTCGGCTGGGGATATGTAGTAGGGTAGCTCGCGCTCGGTGAGTCTATCAACGACATACTCGCCCGTGGACGATTTGCCGAGCACGCATTTGCGCCCTTGGCGCCCTATGCTAAGCCCCGTGGCGCAGACTCTAACGTTGCTAAATATGGGTATGATATCCTCGATATACTCCGCCTCAATGGCTATCTCGATGCCGCCACTCTCGTCGGCGACGACTATGCGGTTTGTCACCTCGTTGAGTTTGTCGTTTGCCACAACGGTGCCGCAGAAGGTTATATCTTCGGTTATCGTCGTCGACCCATGCTTCGCGAGTGACCATAGATAGGCGATGTCGCTGCGATTGCTGCTGTTGTGATAGTGGCTCTCGGGGCTGCAACTCACGGCAAGTAGAGTGATGAATATTGCAATGATTGCCTTATATGCTCTCATAATCAGACGAGTATCGCATTTTAAGGTGATAGCACTCCTTGCCACCATTATACTTGCTCCATTGCAGTATGCCGGTGATGGATAGTGGGTCGGTCGTTATTTGTCTATCTGCGAATGTGGCATTGGGCGAGGTGTAGACAGCTATGGAGTCGCCCGTCGCAGATCTAAATAGGGCGTATCCTTGCCAGGTGGCATCGTTAAGTGTCATGCCGGCAAGCGTATCTATGGATGTTGAGTTATAGAGGGTTAATCCCTCAATTCGAACCAATCTGCCTCTATCCTCTCCTCTAAGGTCGGCGATTGCGGTGAGGCGCGGCGCGATCTTCTCGATGGATGTCGAGCGCTGGATCATGCGGCGCTCGCACTCTTTTGACTCTATGTATCCTACGTCGTAGTAGTCGTACTCCGCGGTCTGACTGCCAATTTGTAGAACTCCTTGGCTGTAGCTTGCTGCGCACCCATCGAGGTGTAGCGCTACGAGCAATCCCTCGGGATATGTCGTTGATAGGTTGCGCTCGGCAATAAGTATCTCTAAGGCGCCCGTCTCATCCTCGATGACCATCGCGCGGCTGAAGTTGCCCTCCGCATCTGAGGTGGTCACACGCCCATGCACAACAATATCCTTGTCGATGGTGACCCCCTTGGCGGTGCTGACCATCGCGCGTAGGTCGGCTATCGTGGTTGTGCGTTCGTGTAGCGTGCCATCTATTGTCGGCGAGGGCTTCCTGCATCCGACAATAGATAGTGCTATGATTGTGATGGCGAGAATGGCTATTCTCATGAGCCTGCTACTTTTTAGCGTCGACCCACGAATCCTTCAATCCGAGGAAGTAGAGGATGCCGTCAAGACCTATGGTCGATATCGACTGGCTCGCCGTCGCACGCACCTTGGGCTTCGCATGGAAGGCGATACCAAGACCTGCGGTGTTGAGCATGCCGAGGTCGTTGGCGCCATCACCCACGGCCACAGATTGCTGAATGTCGATATTCTCGAATTGGCATAGAAGACGTAGTAGCTCCGCCTTGCGCTTCGCATCTACAATCTCACCCGTATAGCGTCCTGTGAGCTTGCCATCCTCGACCTCGAGCTCGTTGGCATATACATAGTCGAAGCCATACTTGCTCTTTAGATAGTTGCCGAAGTAGGTGAAACCACCCGAGAGGATTGCCGTCTTGTAGCCCACACGCTTGAGGATTGTCATCGTGCGCTCCAAGCCCTCGGTGATAGGGAGGTTGATCGCTATATCCTCCATGACGCTGACGTCAAGACCCTTGAGCAACGCTACGCGCTCCTTGAAGCTCTCGCGGAAGTCGATCTCGCCACGCATGGCGCGCTCGGTAATCTCGCGCACCTGCTCGCCTACGCCTGCGCGGTCGGCAAGCTCGTCGATAACCTCGGTGCGGATTAGCGTAGAGTCCATATCGAAGCATATGAGGCGGCGTGAGCGGCGGAAGATACCATCCTTCTGGAACGAGATGTCGACCTCACCCTCGTTGGATAGCTCCATGAAGATGTTGTGTAGGCGTGTCTTGTCCTCGATAGTACCACGCACCGAGAACTCGATACTTGTCTTGGGCGCTCTATCATCCTCATCTAAGGGCATACGTCCAGTTAGACGGTTGATGTCGTCGATGTTAAGACCCTCATCCGAGATGGCCTTTGTGACGCGAGATATATGTCCGGCGGTAATCTTGCGACCTATCATCGTGATGATGTAGCGGTTTCTGCCCTGACACTTTACCCAGCTGCGATACATCTCCTCCTCGATAGGGGTGAAGCGTATGTTGATGTTCATCTCCGAGGCCTTGAATAGCAGCTCCTTCATTATCTGTCCCGAGCGGTCGGGAGTTGTGAGGAAGAGTATGCCGAGTGTCAATGACTGGTGGATGTTCGACTGACCGATGTCGAGGATGAAGGCGTCGTGGCGTGCAAGTATCGCGGTGAGCGAGGATGTTAGTCCTGGCTTGTCCTCACCCGATATGTTTATCTGTATAATCTCAATGTTATCTCGCTTCATACGACCTATATTTTTAATTACATCCACAAATATACGAATTTTTGTAAAATTTATTTAACTTTGTGGCGTTAAATTTTCAAGATTAGTAATTTATACATATAACGAGTATGGAGTTAAAGGATATTTTGGCTATCTCAGGACAGCCTGGCTTGTATAAGTATGTTGCGCAGTCTATGCGTGGCGTTATCGTAGAGTCGCTTATCGACGGCAAGCGTATGAACGCATCGGCAAATTCACGCGTTAGCGCCCTTACCGAGATTTCTATGTTCACCGAGGGTGAGGATATTCCACTTGCAGATGTCTTCACAAACATCTGGAACTACACCGAGGGTAAGGAGGCTATCTCGCATAAGGAGTCTGCAGATAAGATCGTCGAGGAGTTTGCAAAGGTGTTGCCTGAGTACGACCGCGAGCGCGTGCACGTATCAGATATGAAGAAGTGCTTCGCATGGTATAACACATTGGTAAAGGCTGGCTTCACCGAGTTTAAGCTCCCATCACAGGAGGCAGAGACTGAGGAGTAGTCGAACCTATTACTTGAATTAGCGCGAGGCTGACCATGCGGTCAGCCTCGGTTTTTATTGTTCTCTGAGTATTTCCGCTTCGCTCATCGGCGCAACAATCCCGCTCGCGGGTTATTACCTATGGATAAAGCGCAGGTTTAAGAGAAAAGAGTATTTAGTAAATAGTAATGGGTGTTGCTCCTATGGAGCAAAAGAGAAAGGGTCTGAGGAGTTTGAGAGGTCTAAGGGGTGTTTTTTTATAGCGACTTGACAGCCAGCCCCAAGTACCCCTAATACCCCTAATACCCTTTATGCCCCATCCTGAGTAATGCCGCTTGCGCTCTTAGTATTTCCGCTTTGCTCTGAGTGAATGTCCTCTCTCCCCAGAGTGCGCCTTGCGCACGGCTTTACTCAGCATACCCAGAGTTTGCATAGCAAACGGCTCTACCCAAACTCCCCAAATTGTTCTCCCCAAGCCGTTAATATTGGTCTCTTTTTGAGTACCCACGCACCTCCACTCACTTGCCTCTCGCGCGAACCTCTTCCCTATGTTGTGTGGGTATCTTTTTTAATACCCACAACGCTTACTTGATGTGCTTTGTGATGAAATATTTGCATATATCTGAAGCAATGTCCCTATGAGTGTTGTTTGTTTCAGAAATTCTTTTTAATTTTGTAGTGCTATTCAGATGGAATAGTGACATATTGAAAGTGTTTTTCGCGGTCCTTCTAAGAGAATGTGGAAGTTTTCAGAATGAAAGGATAAACGAACAGCACTCACCTCTTGTATAGCTATGTGGCTGTACGCATTCAGCGTACCTACCCCATACTATCCAGGTGTGGGGCATTGTAGCGTTTATTTTCATTCAGGTCATTCCACAACCTTCTTAGAGATAAACGAAATCAACTCCACACTTTCTTTTTTATATTAATATCCATTTTAGGAGTTGGTGGCGGTCGGTACTGGTGGCGGTGTCGAGGCGGTGATAACGCATTTTGTTGCGTATGTAGAGAGATAAATACCTGCATACATGTAGTATCACAAGCCTCGATATATAATCCCAGGGAAGTTCCGACGGCGTAGTATAGAATGATAATATTAAATGATTAAGTGTATGATATTTAAGCATTTATACACATGCATACAGGAGTATAATGTAACTCGCTGATAATCAGCACTATGAAAAAAATAGCCAATTTTATTTTTGTAATACACTGACACTCAATGCGATACAAGGTGGTTCGCGGGAGAATTTCGGACTGAAAAATTTGGCGACCACACCTTGAGACGCTAACTATGCATATACGAAAACACAAACCATAAACAAAAATATTTAAGCTTATGTTAAACAAGTTATCAGCGTTAGTTTGTAGAACGCAACATTTCGTCCACGCTCTTATTATAGGCGCAGTAATTATGTGTGTCGGTTGTGACACCACCGATGTCGATGGAGCTACAAAACTTGGTGTTAAGATTGAAGTTGACTCGGTGAACGAGTCTTCTATTTCGTTTAAGATTAGCTCGACAAATGCCACCGAGGTGAGATATCTTGTGGTGAAGGCTTCCGAGGGCATGTGTGAAGCAGAGGAGATTTTGGCTACAGGTGATCCCTCGAAGGTGAATACTGAGTATACGGTCAAGAAGCTTAATCTTGAGAGTAATACCCCATACCTTATTGCCGTGGCAGCGAGGAGTGGCGAGGGTGTAGAGGTGGCTTACGATATCGTAACCACGGAGCCAAAGCATTACGACGAGGTCGCGCTCGACTTCAGTCTTGTGCGTCGCTTGTTGAGCGAGGAGTATTCTGATACGGAGTTTGCGCTCCTATTCACAGATGTAGATCCTGAGTACGAACTTACCCTTGTTTTCAATGCAGAGCCAGGCGAGATGCTCCCCGAGGGTAATTATACCACAGATGGCGGTATTAATGCCACTATTGATGCTAAGAAATCGTTCCTAAGCTTCGTAAATGGCGAGGAGCCTATCTATTTTGATAGGGTAGATGTCGAGGTGCAGGCTCCTTACGATAGAGATAAGTATCTTGTCACTGCACACCTATATGCTGGCGATACTCTCTATAAGGTTCTAGTATATGATTTTGTGGGCAATATGCCTGTATATGACACCTCGAATTTGGTGTTTAACTATCCCGCCGTTCGTATGAAGGATGGTGGCAAGCGTGCTACGATAATCTTCGATACCGAGGATACTAAGGCAACGCTTGTCCTCGAGACATATCTCCTTAATCCAAACAATATGTATCTGTCTCCAGGCGAGTATAAGATAAAGAGCGGTGATGGCGATTTTGAGGCTGGCGATATAGATGCTCAGAACTCATGGTTTATTGCAAACGGCTATTATGGCGCGATTGTGAGTGGCTCAGTTAATATCTCGATTAACGATGATTATGACTATATCTTTGTTGTGGATGTTGTTGATGAGCTGGGGCGTGAGATTAAGAGTGAGTACTGTGGCTTTGTGCCAGAGATGGAGTTCGATCGCCAGTTTACAGTCAACTCAGTAGTCATAACTGAAGTTGAGGGAGGTCGATACCATGTCGATTTTGGTGGCGACTATACCTTGTCATTTGATATATGCGCCGAGGCGCTTGCTGAGGGTAGCTATCCTATCGCCGAGGCGAGTGAGTCGCTGTCGCAGTATGTCGATAAGGCGACCCTTAGCTTCAACTCTCCTCTTGGTAGTATAGCTATCAAGGGTGGTAAGGTGCGTATAATCGATCTTGAGGATGATTATATTGTATTCCGCTTTGAGCTATGCGCCCAGGATGGCTACTACATATGGCGTGGAGAGTATTGTGGTGATATATAGTGATTTATGCCTAATTCTTTGACTCTGTAACACCTGTATGAGGCTCTGTTGCTTTGAGGATGATAGGCTCTACTGCGTAATGAGAATGGATGTTGCAGAGCAATCAATAAGAAGTGAGGTTGAATGTCAAGACCGACCAAAATTTTGGTCGGTCTTGTGTTACTAAGCTATATAGTTTCTGTGCGATGCGGGTATCTTTTTTAATACCCGCATCATTAAGAGCACCACTAAAACAAGGGCAGCATTCTGATAATGTGGGTGCTTTTTTGAGTACCTTCGTCCTTCTTCTTCTTATCCCCCTCTTACACGAGCCTTTCCATGTGTTGTGGGTATCTTTTTTAATACCCGCATCACCCGGGAGGAAGCAAATATAAATCACGAATCCCCCTGACAACACGGGTATTATTTTTAATACCCACATCACCTGGGATACAAACTCCGACCGAGGTGCCAACGCTGCACGGGTATTATTTTTAATACCCGTGTTGTGGTGAGGTCTATTTGATGTGGTATGGTGTGTTGGCTTGTGTATACCTCATGGGTATTAATTTTAATACCCGTGCCGTGGTGAGGTTTGTTTGATATGGTATGTTGGCGTGTGTATACCTCATGGGTATTATTTTTAATACCCGTGTTGTTGGGCATTACTATGGGTTTCGATGGGTTGTTATGGATTGTGGTTGAGGGGATAAATAAAACCTCCTGCCACGAGGCCGTGGCAGGAGGGGACACAACAATTCTATTAACCCTATCTTACTACTATAATGTTCCTACTCTGCATACTCATCAGCCTTGGCGCGGTACTCTTCGTAGCCATAGAAGCCCTGGGTGAAGTTGTCGCGTGTGATCTCGTTGTGCGTGCCCGTAGTCTCGTCGTAGCTTACGATGATCCTCTTTCCGAACTGAACATCGAAGAACTCGACATCCGACTGCGGAGAGACCTCGCCAAGCTCGTTTGTCATAGTCTCGCTGATGCCTGCGATATGACCCCTGAGGATGAAGTGGCTTGTGCCGTCGAAGTAGACCACCTCGGCCTCGCAGGTGATGTCGCCGTTGGATGTTCTGAGGATATTGCTACTCTCGTCATAGCTCCACTCGATATTCTCACACCAGCCATTGTAGCCCTCAGCCGCCATCCACTGCTCCACAGCGCCGTCGTGGGCACAGGTGATGGTTGATGCGTAGCCGCTGCCATCGTTGTTGCACATCACGGCATTGATGTAGTCTCTATTCATGCGCTGCCACTGCTTCTCGCCCTCGTCGTTTGTGCGCTGCGTATAGGTGCAGTGGAATACTATAATCGAATCGTCGATGCGCTTACGCATAACCTCATCCCTAACCTCGCCTCCGTAGATCTCAATATAGTTCAGCATATCCATCATCTCTTCGTACTCGCTATAGTAGTCGCCTTCGCTCTTCTCCTTTCCTGGCATCTTAGCGCCCTCATACTCGCTATAGCGGTTCAAGAACTCCTCCATCATGGCGTTGTACTCCTCCCATGGTAGGTAGCCCTCGAGGAACTTATCGCTACCGTCGGTGAACTCGAAGAGGTAGAGTTCCTCCTCGAACGATGGACCTACCTCCTCACGGTTATCCTTCCAGCCGATCCATGCTACGCCACCCACGTGGCCAACCAACACGGCTCTCGTGCCATCGAAGTATAGCACCTCGGCCTCAAGCTTGAAGTCATGACCTGTTGTTGTCTTGAGGGTATGTGTGTCGGCATCGTAGCTCCACTCGTAGGTGTTGTACCAACCCTCGTAGCCCTCTTTATACATGTAATCGTGGCCAAAGTCGCCTACATCGGCGCATCCTGGTATCGAAGTCTCATAGTAGATACCATCCTCTGTTGGCATTATTGTTCCCAACACAGGGAGTCCAACCCAGTCAAATGCCCATGTCCAGGTGTTGTCATCATCCCTCATGAAGCGATTCTTGCAGCTGAAGAGCTTTTCGGTGAGCAGGCTCTCGAAGAGCTCGTCGTCAATCTCGCCCTTCTGCTTGCCTATGAGCGTCAGAATATCGATCATCTCGTCGCGCCCGAAGTCCGCGTCGGGGAGCTTTGCTCCGCGATATGTTGTTCCCTCGTAGGCGTCAGCACCCTTGCCTATCTCTACACCTGTGATATCCTCAATACCCTGAAGCTCCTCGGGTAGTGTGGTGCACGCACCCATTGTGAGTGCCAATGCTCCAATAATAAATACGCGTTTCATAGTTTTAGCTCTTATATGTGTTTTACGGTTTTGCACCTTTTGCTTAGTGCAAAATTACCATATAATGTGGCGCTGACCAAATTTTTAGCCCTCTGATTTTTCAGCGAGTGGGTAGTAAACCAATTGATAATCAGGCAGTTGCGAGTTGTAGTTTTGTTAATTTTTCAAATCTCTGATAATCAAGTAGTTATGAGTATATGAGGCTAAATCATTAAATATCAGTATGTTATGTGTTTGTCTGTGATTTTGCGGTATCTCGGCGCTGTGAAATTAGCGAGGCTCATCAATGAGGCTATCATCGTAGCTCATTGCGTTGGTAAGCACAATTTGATTGATTAGGTCCTCCACTAATTTGGGGCGCTGGATCTTGCCATCGGGATTGCGCTTGGGCTTGATGGGCACGGGGCGCTTAGGGCCGCCGGGAGTGACAGGGTCAGGATTGATATCAGGAGTTGTAGGTCCTGGGTTGTAATCAAAGGCCGCCTCGCAACCCACGATGGTGAGGGCTGCAGCGCCAATGATAAATACTCTTCCCACTCTATTCAAAATCTTCATAGTATAGGGTGCCGTTATGATCTACGCTTGAGCGTGTTACAATTTTGTTTATAAGATCCTCCACAAGCTTCGGACGTTGAATCTTGCCATCGGGGTTGCGCTTGGGCTTGATGGGCACGGGGCGCTTGGGCTCTGTTGAGCCATTTTCGAGTCCTGGATCTGGTGATATTTGAGGAGAGTCCATCACAGCGCCAACTTCGCATCCGGCAGCTGCGGTCGCAAGTAGCGCTATTGTCAGAAGTCGTTTAAATCTATATATAGGCTTCATAGTTTTGTTATTTCTCTGATAGTGCGGCGATTAGCATCTCTGCGTCTTCGGCATTTGCACTCTTAATCTTCTGCTTTATGTTGTATCTAATCTTCGAAACGTTTGTTGGGTCGCTATCGATGAATATGGCGATAGCGCGGTTTGAGAAGCCCGCGAAGACGTATAGTGCCACGCGCATATCTCTCTCGTTGAGCTTGCCCACCTGCTCGCGTAGGCGCTTCATAAGGTTGTTTCGATAGGTGTTTACCGCCTTCTCCATCTCCACAAGGCGTTTGTTATCGCCCTTGATAGACTCGATGGTTTCGCTCAATTGGTTGAATACAAGGTTCTTCTGGCGTGTGGTACCACTGTGATCATAGAAGGTCTCGCAGAGGGCGTTAAGCTCCGAGAAGCGGTCGCGATAGATGGTCGTAATCGTGGCATTCATCTCGTCTGGCATATCGCGCGAGGCCATCTGCAGCTCGCGTATCGTCTCGATGTATTGTGCTATGGCGCGGTTCTTCGCCTGCCAGCGGTGGCGCACATATATTATTATAAGGATAATGGCGATAACGAGCATCGCGCTCACCCATAGGATGCGTGTTTGTGTATGTTGACGCTCCGCCTCGGTAAGCTGGCGCTCCTGCTCCATATTCTTGCTAATGAGGTCGCGCTCGGTGCGCTCTGCCTCTAATCGGCTCTGCAACAGCTCGAGCTCGATGTTGAGCGTAGGTTGGTTTAGGACGCTGAGGGTGAGCATATCCTGGCGGCTCTTGCCACGCTCTAACCACTCGATAGCCTTAGTGTTGTCGCCACCAATGCGATATACGAGGTAGCGTGTGTGGTAGTAGTCATCGAGGTTATCCTCGTTGACTGCCTCTTTGCTGAGGAGTAGCTCGGCGCGGTGTATATCGCCCTCGTGAGCAGCAACCACCGCCTCGACAAAGTTCTTATGCTCAACGTGGTAGTAGTCGCTGTCGCCCTCGTCGTAGAGGGTAAGAAGTTCGTTGCAGACCTCTATGTCGTTGGTATATACGGCAATATCTAATAGGTAGTGTAGTGCGCCATAGTAGAGACCGAGCGATTCGTTCTCGGCGGCGTACTCCAATGTCTCATATAGCAGCTCCTCGGCTCTCTCGTAGTCGCGCATATGCACGAGTGTCACCCCCTCGTCATAGAGCGCATAGGCTGCGTGCTCAGCCATGTCGGCCTCCGTGAAGCACTCCTTGCATCGCTGATACTCCTCCAAGGCATTGGCGAAGAGGCACCCCTCGCCATAGATGTCGCCCTTAAATCTGCGTATGCGACCCTCATACGCCTTGTCGTTGGCCACTTGCGCCGACTTCTCGGCCTCGATAAGATAGAGTAGCGCCTCCGCCATGTCGCCACTTGCGTAGCTATCCTGCGCGCAGAAGAAGAGGGCGCGTGCTCGCTCGTCGTGCTTCTCGCAATCCATGTAGTAGTTGAGCATGCTCTCTATGTCGGTGCTGTCGTACACCGGTGCATCGAGCGTGAGGTATAGCTCCTCGCATTTGGTAAGTGAACTCTGTGCGCTCTTGTGCAGGTCGGACGAGTTGTCGTTTTTCGATATATTATCACCGCCACAAACCGCAAAAAGTAGCATGGTCGCAATGAGTGCCCCCATCCTAAATTTTGCCACCAAGGCCATGTTTTGATAAATCTTCATCTTCGCCATTTTTTTGATGTTTTATCTACTGCAAAGTTAGACAAAATTATATATAGTCAGCAATTTTTGGGCATCTATTTTTTCATTTTGCCACTTTGTAATTCGTTGATAATCAAAGAGTAAGTTGTTTGTCAAAATGTCAATTTTTCAACTCGTTGATTATCAGTGAGTTATGTGGGGCATTATGGCTAATGGTCTAATGTATTGACAATCAATAGCATAGGTATTGGGGTGGTTTGTCTTAAAATTTGCGTTCTCGTTGTATACTGATTAGTGAATATTTTGTGTGTGAGGTCTATTTTTTTCGATTTAGATTGCTTTTTTAAATATATATTTGTATATTTGTACATCTCGGGTAAACAACTCGCTGTAAACGACATAAACAATAATAACTTTATATAAACTATGAACCCAATTAAAAGCGCTAGCAAGTGGCTTTTAGCTACGCTTGTTATTGTGTCATCTGGCTGTGTGGATGAGACATTTCGTATTGATGAGGTATCGACAGAGGTAACCATTGCTGATGGCACAACGGTACTTCCGCTTGGTAAGCTCGAGAAGATGACGCTCGCCGATATGCTTGGCGAAACTCAGATCGAGGGTGTCGTAAAGGGTGATGATGGTACCTATGCCTATAGCTATTCTGGTGAGGGTGAGCCTCAAACGATAGATGGTATTCAGAGCAGCTTTACTGTTCCGGGTGCTGAGAATAGGTTTACGGTGGACTATCCGTCGTTCAATCTCGATATGGCGGGGGTTGAAATTGATGCGGAGGATGATATCCAAATTGACAATCTCAGCAGTCTAACATCGCTGCTACCCGTGGAGTCGGGAACTCTGCCTGAATACTTGGTGTCGACAATCCCCAATGTAGAGGGTTCGTTTAATCGTTGCTTTGAGGGTGATGATATGCACCTTATCCTCGACCTCCCCGAGGAGATTGATAATGTTAAGAGCATATCGTTTAGGGATGTTGAGTTGGGTCACCATGGCGCACCTATGCACCTTACGGTCGATTTCAATGGCTTTGCTGGCATTAATGGCGGTGGTGTTGTTAACTTCCAGTTGGGTCTTACAGGTGGAAAGTTTAGAATCGTAGATGAGAATAACGAGCTCATCTGCTTCGGTAATGAGTATAGAAATGAGTATAGTGTTGAGCCTGGTCAGGAGCAGCTCGACTTTATCATCTATGTGGAGAGCATTGAGAATGAGGCGATGCTTAATAGCGAGCACCAGCTCGATCTCCCTATTGCGTTGACCTGCGATATGACCTTCGATTTGCAGGTCAAGGCGGGAAATTTCGATCTTGAGGATTTGCCACACTTCGCCCTATATGCCGACTTTGAGTATGGCGATGCGGAGATTGTGATGAACAAGGATATGTCGCTCGTTGAGTACCACCCACAGGAGCCTCAGAGGGTAAATATAAATAACCTGCCAGCGGAGCTCAGGAGCATTAACTCTATAGAGCTTGCCGACAATACGTCGATTAGCTTCTATGCCGATGGTCTTGAGTGGCTTGGTGATGTTGCTGAGGATATCGCCGTTGAGGTCATTCTGCCCGAGTACCTTACTCTACACGCGCTCTCGGGTGCTGGATATGAGTATGATGAGCAGGAGCATAAGCTGATGACGACTATCGCGGATATCAACGATGGTGTGGAACTTAACATCGAGCGTCTTGACTTTGGTGCTGAGGGTCTGTCGCCCGAGCATGGCACTATAAGCCTCGATCTTGGCTTCGATATCAATGCGCACTTCGTGGGTGATGGCGGAATAAAGGTCTCTGCGCTCAAGCACGACGAAAAGCTTGAGATTGTAACGGGCATTGAGGATATTACCCTCGACGTGAAGTCTGTTAGCGGTAGGGTTGATTACACCTACACTATTGAGCAGGAGTTCAAAATAAAGATGGACGAGCTTAATATCGGTGATGTTGAGATTGCAGGTGTCGGTCTGTCGCCCGTCATCACCATCAACATCGACAATCCTTTGACCATACCTCTCGTTGTTGAGGGCGAGTTGTCCGATGATACGGGTCGTAGCTTGGAGTTGGATGAGATCGTGCTTCATGCCGCGACATATGAGAATGGTTGTGTCGTTCCTATGGCAAATAAGATTGTCATCGCAAATAGACGTCCCGACTACGACTGTACATATGTTGAGGTCGACTTCGACGAGCTGATTGCAGGTGAGATACCATCGCTGTTGAGTGTTAAGCTCGATGTATGCGTCGACTCCGACGAGGTGCAGACGCTATATGTGGCTAATGAGTTCAATATTAACTACGACTACTCTATAGAGCTCCCCGTGGCGGTTAATGACAAGCTCAATGTGACCTATGCAGATTCGTTCGGCGGCTTTGGCGATATGTTCGCCCAGGTGGCTGCTTACGATGTCCATGTGGGCGATGTGGTCATTGTTGCCGAGGTGGAGAATACAACGCCTTTGGCATTTGAGGCGGAGGTCACCTTGTTGGATAAGGATGGTGATGAGGTCGACCTGATTGTTGAGTTCGAGAGTGGCTATGGCCGCGTTAACGGCTCGGCAGATGGCAAGAGCGCCGAGGTGAGCACCCTGCGTCTAAACATTGCAAATGGCGAGGGTGGCGGTCTCGATGTTGCTAAGTTGGCAACTGTCGATGGCATAGAGTTCAGGTTGGTTGCCATGAGCGATGCAGAGGGCGATGTGGCACTCAATGCGGAGCAGTGGGTGGCGGCGAAGCTTATGTTGGAGCTTGCTGGTGGCGTGACCATCGATGTGATGGATTTTATCAAAAAGTAGATTATCCCTAAATAGATATTATAGACGATTATGAAGAAGATAGTTAGCTTGTTAATTGCTGTTGCTGCGCTCTTTATGGCTGAGTTCGCCTCGGCGCAGTCGCGTACCTCCTATTTTATGGAGGGCTCATACTTCCGTACGGATATGAACCCAGCCCTTGCCCCCACGCGTGGCTTTGTGGCGCTGCCTGGAATGAGTGGTGTGGGTATTGATGTGCCTAATAACTTCCTCTCGGTGGATAACTTCATCTATCAGAAGGGTGGCGATATGGTGACCGCTCTGCATCGTGATGTCACAAGCCAGGAGTTCCTTGGCAAGCTTCCCGATGTGGGTCGCTTAGGCGTGAATGCCAATGTCAATATCCTTGGCTTCGGCTTCTATGCTAAGAGAACCTATTGGAACTTCGGTACGCGTGTGCGCTCAACAACCGACATCACAATGTCTAAGGAGCTATTCTCGGCACTTAAGACCTTGGGTAATGGCACCTATGACCTCGGTAATACGGCGATAAACTCGAATACCTACTTGGAGACATACCTCGGCACATCGTTCCCTATTGGCAAGCACGTTAACTTGGGTATCAGGACTAAGTTCCTCGTCGGTATTCTCAACCTCCACACCGAGTTTGATAAGGTCGCTGCAAATGTAGGTGTCGATGGCGTATCTGCACAGCTTCGTGGTAAGTTGGTGGGTAATAGCATATTTATCGACCAGAGTAGGGTAGTGCCAGGCTCGACGATCGATGGTAATATTACCGATATGATTGTCTACAACGACGCTAAGTTCCTCTTTAAGAATGCGAAGAGCTATGGTGCAGCAATCGACCTCGGTGCTGAGATTAAGATGCTCAAGGATCACCTGAAGCTCTCATTTGCAGTTAACGATGTGGGCTTTATCAAGTGGAAGGCTAAGACCAACTACTCGGCTAATGCATCGGCAGACTTCGCCTTCAATGGCTTTAGCGTCAACGAGCAGAAGTTGGATATGGAGGCTGGCTATGAGCTGCTTAATGAGAAGCCATCTACGAAGGACTATATCACACGACTCAATGGCTCGTTGAACGTGGGTCTTGAGTATAACTTCCTCAGAAACCACTTCGCCATTGGTGTCTTGTCGCATACGGAGCTCTATGGCAAGCGTATATATAGCGAGCTTACCGCCTCGCTCAACATCCGAGCTACCAACTGGCTATCGGCAACTGTCAGCCACACATTCTTGATGAATAATAAGTTGGGCGTATTTGGTGCTGCTATCAACATCCACCCTCGCGCACTCAACATATTCATTGGCGCCGACTTTATCGATACGCAGTATGGTATGTATAAGAACATCCCAGTGCCTCGCTACCAGAATAGTATCAACGTCTATGCTGGCGTAGGTTTCAACTTCGCGCGCCCTAAGTTCATGCGCGAGGAGGTACGTGCCGCAAAGGAGGCGCGTAGATTGGCTCGTAAGGCGAACTAATCGCATATAAAACTCTAAAGTCGTACACCCACGCCGTACATAAGGTTGTGGGTGTATTGCGTACTATTGAAGCGATAACCGATGTATAGGAATAGTCGCTTGGTTATGTGTGCCTTGAGCGAGAATGTGGTGTATAGGGGGCTATAGTCATAGCCCGTGCGCAGTGCGTTGATGCCTATGCCCACGCCTAAGGTGAAGATGGGCGCGCTTATCTCGCCACGCACAGATATGCCCGCCTCCAACTGCTGACATAGTGTTGGTCGTGAGAAGGCTATGGTGCGACCCTCGTCGTCGGATACTCCATTGTATAGGTTGAGGCTGCTGTCTACCTGCAGGTCGAGCGATGCTCCTATGCCGAGGTAGTCGTTGAGGTGGTAGGTGGGTTGAAAGTGTATGCCACCAAGAGGTAGTGGTTGGTCGATGGTGTGTAGCTCGCCCTTCTCGATAAATCTGTCGGCACGCCAGCCGCCATAAATCATAATATCATATGTCATGCGCTTTGCGAAGCTCCTGTCGCCCCATGTGTCGCTGGGCGATATGAAGCGTCGTGCCTGTGCCTCAACCTCTTCATCGCTAAATAGATATGTCGCCCCGATACCCACGCCATACATATTTGAGCCGGCGTTTGAGAAGTGTGTGTCGCCATTCGAGAAGTGGGTGTAGTTGGGGCTTAGTGTTAGCTCCCAATGGGGCGCTATGCGCCAGGTGAAGGGCAGGGCGATGTTTATTAGCACGTTGTGGCGCGAGTTCATCGCCTCGTTGGGGTGCCATCCCCACGAGAAGCCTAAGCGCCACTCGTAGCCCACAGATAGGCGTGGCGTGAGCTCTCCGATGCGGCTGCCCTGGAAGAGGTATATCGCCATGGGTGTGCCCACTCGAGTGTTGTCGAAGTAGCTGTATGCTGCAATGCCAATGCCCTGATATGCCGTGGGAAATAGCTTGCCTAAGGTGGTGCTCTTGTCGAACGAGAAGCTGTAGTTGGCGTGTAGCGAGAGGGCGCTATTTAGGGGTCGCCCTTCGCGCATGGTGTAGTGCGACACTATGTTGTAGGCGGGGCGCACCTCCACCGATACCCTATGGTGCAACATATCGCACCACTTGGGACCGTCGGCTCTCGCCGAGCTCGCCCCAAATAGTGATGCGATAAGGAGTGTGCAGAGTGCAACTATCAGCCCTCTTGCCATGTGCGTATGTTGTTTGCTACGCACTCTATAAGTCGGTCGATGGCCTCTGCTGCCGACCATGCATTGTGTGGCGAGGCGAGAAGCTTGTACTTGTCCTTGATGTCGTAGAGTGGCGACTCGCGTAGTGGCTCTACCGAGAATACGTCGAGTGCCGCAGCTGCCACCCAGCCATTGTCCAGCGCCTCGGCAAGTGCCGCCTCGTCGATGATGCCGCCTCGTGCCACGTTGATGATTATTGCCGAGGGCTTCATCTGCTGCAGCTCGTTGCGACTGATAAGACCGCGTGTGCGCTCGTTGAGTGGCGAGTGGACAGATACTATGTCGCTCCACTCCAAGAGCTCCTTAAGCTCCATTGCGGGGTATGCCTCTTCGCGCTTGGTGCCCGATGTTGAGAAGTAGCGCACCTCGCAGCCGAAGGCCGAGGCAAGGCGTGCCACCTCGCGACCGATATTGCCAAGACCCACGATGCCCCACCTCTTGCCGCGTAGCTCGAAGGTGAAGCGGTCGTAGCAGAAGGCGCGGTCAGCCTTTGCATAGCGGCCATCGTGGTAGTACTCGTTGAAATAGACGATGTTACGCGCAAGGGCGAGTGCCGATGCAAGGGTGGTCTCGGCAACCGATGTCGTTGAGTAGCCAACGGCATTCTTCACCTCAATGCCGAGTTCCTTGGCACTCTCCAAGTCTACGTTGTTCATGCCTGTCGCCGCCACGCATATAAGCTTCAAGTTGGGCAGCTGGCGCATCGTCTCACCGTCGATGACCACCTTGTTGGTGATGGCTATGTCGGCACCCTGTAGGCGCTCCACAACCTGCTCTTTTGTGGTGTTCTCATAGGCGACGTACTCGCCCTGTGATGTTATCTTGCTGAGGTCGCGTCCTGCGATGCTATACTCATCCAAAAAGACTATTTTCTTCATATTCGTATTTTATAGTTTTAGGTTATTCTATCTCTTTCTCTTTGCTGAATTCGCCCACCAAGTCGCGCACGACTACCGAGGCGCAGCCGATGCCAAATAGGGCGGGAATATAGGATATAGTGCCTACATTCGACTTTTTGTTCTGCTCCTCGCACAGGATCATCGCCCCCTCGCGCACTGGCTCGGGCGAGAATACCGCCCAGAAGCCACGCTTAATGCCTATCTTATGCAGGCGTTTGCGCAGCATATGCGCCAATGGACAGTGGTGCGTTTTGGCTATATCCTTAATCTCCATAAGCGTTGGGTCGGTCTTCGCGCCGGCGCCCATCGAGCTAACAAGAGGTATGCCTCTGTCGAGCGCCCCCTTGATTAGCGCAAGCTTGGGCGATAGGGTGTCTATGGCGTCGACAACATAGTCGAACTTGGCGCTGTCGAGCAGGGCGTCGGTCTCGTCATCCTTGATAAAGCGGTTGACAATCGTGATGCTTAGCTCGGGGTTTATGTCCCTCAACCTCTCGGCGAGGATGTCACACTTCTCGCGCCCTATGGTCGAGTGCAGCGCCACAAGCTGGCGATTTATGTTCGTCGGCGACACCTTGTCAGCATCGGCAATCGTTATGCTGCCCACGCCCGCGCGGACAATCATCTCGGCGGCGTAGGCGCCCACGCCACCCACGCCCACAACCAGGACGTGTACTCGGCGTAGTATGTCGAGCTTCTCGCTGCCCAGCAGCAGCTCGGTTCTCTCTTGCCACTCTCTCATCTATCGTATAACTCTTTTATAGTTTTCCATCATCTGTGCCGCTAACTCTTCGACGCTCATGCCTCGCATCGCGGCAACCCTTTCATATAGCGTTTCTATGCCAATTTCGGCGTTGTCGTCCGTCTCTATGAAGAGCCTATCGAGGGGCATTTGCTCCATCGCCTTGCACGTCTTGGAAGAGCGTAGCGAGCGCTCGCCAAACGAGAGGTAATAGCCTCTCTCTACGGCTCTTGCGGCTTGCTCCGTTGAGCCTATAAACCCGTGAAATACAACACTTTCGATGTTGTGCTTCGCAAGCATTGTCATCACCTCTTCGAAGGCGCGGACAACGTGCAGAACAACGGGCTTCTTGAGCCTCTCCGCCTCCTTTAGATGTAGCTCGAAGAGTCGCTCTTGCGCCTCGATATTTACCCCACACGCACGGTCAATTCCCGTCTCGCCGATAATCTCCGCAGTGGCACAATCGGGCAGCTCCGCAACCCACTCCGCCTCCCACGGATGCACCCCAACGGTGCGTGGTGATATCACCCCCTTGCGAGGATGGTGTGTGTGAATATCGACGTAGTTAATTCGTGTCTGCTCCATCTTAAGATGCGTTGCGATGTTACAAATATATGAAAATATCTACCAAAACGCAAATATGATACGAAAATGATTGGTGGTTTCGAAAAAAAGAAGTAACTTCGTGCGCATTTTTATTAGAAATAAAATATGCAGTTTGCAAATAAAAACACAAACTTAAAGTATAAAACTATTTAATTAATCTAACAAACAGTTTTTTATGTCGAAAAACATTAAACTACGTAAAGGTCTCGACATCAAGCTAACTGGTAAGGCTGAGGCTCGCTTGGAGGTTGCTCCAATGGCGAAGTCGTATGCTGTAAGTCCGCTTGATTATGAGAACGTTACTCCTAAGCTGTTGGTTAAGGTTGGCGATAAGGTTGAGGCTGGCTCGGCTTTGTTCTTTGATAAGAACAATCCTCGCATCCTCTTCACATCACCCGTTAGCGGCGTGGTGTCGGCAATCAATCGTGGCGAGAAGCGCAAGCTTCTTAACGTTGCCGTAGAGCCTGACCAGACACAGGTTGCTAAGGAGATTAAGGTGGTCCCCACCACTGCTGAGCGTTCTGCTATCATCGAGATGCTTCTCGAGTCAGGTCTCTGGACTCGTATCGTGGAGCGCCCTTATGGCGTTATCGCTAACCCAGATGCTACACCAAAGGCTATCTTCGTGTCAGCATTCGATTCAGCGCCTCTTGCTCCCGATTACAACTTCATCCTCAAGAGTGAGAAGGATGCCATCCAGGCAGGTCTTGCACTCCTCGCTCGTCTTACCGATGGTAAGGTGCACCTCTCTGCTCGCAAGGGCGCTGAGGGCTACATGGAGAGCATCAAGGGTGTTGAGTATCGCACCTTCGAGGGTAAGCACCCAGTGGGTAATGTAGGTGTTCAGATCCACCACATCGACCGCATCGCTAAGGGTGACATCGTTTGGACTGTAAACATCCAGGATGTTGCTATCATCGGTCGCTTCATCACTACTGGCAAGCTCGACATGTCGAAGACAGTTGCTGTTGCTGGTGGCGCTGCTGAGAAGCCTTGCTACAAGCGCATCATCGCCGGTGCTGCTGTTGAGTCATTCATCGGCAAGGTGGGTGACAACGTGCGTATCATCTCTGGTGATGTCCTCACAGGTGTTACCACAGCTAAGGATGGTTACCTTGCAGCAAATGCCAACATGGTGACAATCATCCCTGAGGGTGATGTCTACGAGTTGTTGGGCTGGGCTATGCCACGTACACACCGTTTCTCAGTATCGCGTGCATACTTCTCATGGCTCTCACCAGCCAAGGAGTACAACCTCGATACCAACCTCAATGGTGGCGAGCGTCCATTCGTGGTTACAGGACTCTATGAGGACTACCTCCCAATGGACATCTACGTAGCATACCTCTTGAAGGCTATCCTCGTTAAGGATCTCGATAAGATGGAGAACCTTGGTTTGTATGAGGTGTTGCCTGAGGATTTGGCACTCTGCGAGTTTGTTGATCCATCGAAGATCGAGATGCAGCAGATTGTTCGCGACGGTATTAACTTAATGATTAAGGAGAGCTAAAATATGGGATTGCGTAAATTTGTAGATAAGATTAAGCCCACCTTCTCTAAGGGAGGTAAGCTCAGTTTCTTGCACTCGACATTCGAGGGCTTCGAGACATTCCTTTTTGTTCCTAACACAACCACTAAGCGTGGTGCTCACATCCGCGACTGTAACGATATCAAGCGTGTGATGATTGTCGTTGTATTGGCACTCATCCCAGCTTTGTTGTTCGGTATGTATAACATCGGTTACCAGATGCAGCTTAAGGGCTATCCTGAGTTGGCTGATGCTGGCGTCTTCGGTCTCTTCTGGTTTGGCTTCTTGAAGGTGTTGCCTATGATCGTCGTTTCATACGCCGTAGGTCTTTCGATCGAGTTCGCCTTCGCACAGAAGCGTGGTCACGAGATCAACGAGGGCTTCCTCGTATCGGGTCTTCTCATCCCTATGATCATGCCTGTTGGTGTGCCTTTGTGGGTTATCGCTTTGTCAACAGCCTTTGCCGTAATCATCGGTAAGGAGGTATTCGGCGGTACTGGTATGAACGTCTTCAACCCAGCGTTGTTGGCACGTGCCTTTGCATTCTTCGCCTACACTCCTAAGATGTCTGGTGAGGAGGTGTGGTATGCTGTTGATGGCGCTACAGGTGCTACCGCTTTGAATGATATGGGTGAGGCTGGTACTACCATGTCTAACTTCTCAGTAGCTGATGCTTTCTGGGGCACTATCCCTGGTTGCGTTGGTGAGACATCAACATTCGCTATCCTTATCGGTGCAGCTATCTTGCTCTTTACAGGCGTAGCTTCATGGCGCATCATGTTGTCAGTATTTGTTGGTGGTTATGCCTTCGCATTGCTCTTCCAGATGTTGACTCCTAATGCGTTGTTCTTTAATGAGTTCCCAGCATACTACCACTTGTTGGTTGGTGGTTTTGCCTTTGGTGCTGTCTTCATGGCTACCGACCCTGTTACCTCGGCTCAGACCAATACCGGTAAGTGGATCTATGGTTTCATGATCGGTGCGCTCGCTATCTGCGTACGCGTTATGAACCCTGCTTATCCAGAGGGTATGATGCTCGCGATCCTCTTCATGAACGCCCTTGCTCCACTCATCGACTACTTCGTTGTTGAGCGTAACATTGCGCGTCGTAAGAAGCTAATTAAGAACGTTAAATAATTGAGGAGCTATGGCATTAAATAAAAATTCAAACGCATATACCATCCTCTACACAGTAGTGATGGTTGTTATCGTGGGTGCTTTGCTTGCTACCGTAGCTACAGTACTCAAGCCTAAGCAGGATGAGAATATCCTCAACGAGCAGAAGGCAAATATCTTGAAGGCGTTCGGCGATAAGAGCGACGTCAAGGAGTTCGGAAAGTTGGTGAAGGTTGGTCTTATTAAGAACGGCAATGAGTTCCACGAGGTTAAGGGAGACGAGATGTCGAAGGTATTCGAGCTTCTCTCTAATCGTAAGGCGCTCGCTGCTGCTACGGATGAGCTTCCTATCTTTGAGTATGAGAAGGATGGCGATATAATGTATGTATTGCCACTCGTAGGTAAGGGTCTTTGGGGCGACATCTGGGGCTATATCGCGCTCAAGTATGATGAGGGGAAATGGGTGGTTGCTGGTATAACTATGGATCACGCTGGTGAGACTCCAGGTCTTGGTGCCGAGATCGCTACTGAGAAGTGGCAGGAGAAGTTCGTAGGCAAGGCTGTCTACGACGAGAATCTTGGCATTGCACTCAAGATGCAGAAGGGTCTAAGTGAAGCAGCGGCTAAGAATGATCCATCTAAGGTAGATGCTATCACTGGTGGTACTAAGACTTGTGATGGTGTAAACTTGATGCTTGAGACCTCTATCAAGAAGTACAATGCATTCTTCAATCCAGGAATTAAATAATAGGAGATTAAAGCTATGAAACTAAGTAAGAATTTTACAAATCCGTTAGCAGCGAATAACCCTATTATTGTTCAGATCTTGGGTATTTGTTCTGCATTGGCCGTTACGGTTAAGTTGGAGCCTGCATTCGTTATGGGTCTCTCTGTAATGTTTGTATGTGCCTTCTCGAACCTCGTGATGTCGCTCTTGCGTAATGGTGTGCCTTCACGTATTCGTATCATCGTTCAGTTGGTGGTTATCGCGTCACTTGTTATCGTTGTTGATCAGGTGTTGAAGGCCTTTATGTATGATGTCTCTAAGCAGCTATCTGTATACGTTGGTCTTATCATTACCAACTGTATCGTGATGGGTCGTGTTGAGGCCTTCGCTTTGGGTAATGGACCTAAGGCTTCATTCATAGATGGTATTGCCAACGGTCTTGGCTACGCCTTTATCTTGGTGTTGGTAGCCTTCTTCCGTGAGCTTTTGGGTTCTGGTCAGATCTTCGGTATGACCATCATCCCTGAGTCTGCTTACGAGGCTGGTTACATGAACAACTCGTTGTTCCTCTTCCCACCAATGGCTCTTATCATCGTAGGTTGTATCATCTGGGTACACCGCTCTATTAAAAAGGATTTACAGGAAAAGTAGGAGGGTAGCGTATGTTAAATTTGTTTATTAATTCGGTATTTATCGAGAACATGGTCTTCGCATACTTCTTCGGTATGTGTTCATATATCGCTGTATCAAAGAGCGTAAAGACCGCAATCGGCTTGGGTGCTGCTGTTACCTTCGTACAGTTGATGACTGTGCCTTTGAACTACCTATTACAGGTGCACGTGCTCTCTCCAAATGTCCTTGGTGAGGGTATCGACCTCGGCTTCTTGTCGTTCATCATCTTTATCGCCGTTATCGCTGCATTCGTGCAGTTGGTGGAGATGATCGTCGAGAAGTTCTCACCATCGTTGTATAACCAGTTGGGTATCTTCCTCCCACTTATCGCTGTGAACTGTGCCATCATGGGTGGCTCGTTGTTCATGCAGCAGCGTGTGGGCGAGACTATCAACACCTTCGGCGACTCAGTAGTCTATGGTGCTGGCTCAGGTATGGGTTGGTGGTTGGCTATCATCATGATGGCTGCTATCCGCGAGAAGATCGAGTACTCACACGTTCCAGCAGCGATGAAGGGTCCAGGTATCGCATTTATCATCACTGGTTTGATGGGTATCGCCTTCATGATGTTCTCAGGTGTTCAGTTGTAACCTTTAATAAGAGTATAAGGTATGAAAATTATTATTTTTGCAATAGTTGCCTTTCTTGCAGTAACACTCGTATTGGTGTTGCTTCTACTCTTAGCAAAGGCAAAGCTGACCTCTTCAGGTGCAGTTAAGGTAAATATTAACGATGGTGATAAGGTGTTGGAGGTCGAGTCAGGCTCAACACTCCTCAACACCCTCTCTTCACAGGGTATCTTCCTCCCATCGGCTTGTGGCGGTAAGGGTGCTTGCGGTCAGTGCAAGTGCCAGGTAGTATCGGGCGGTGGCGAGATCTTGCCTACCGAGCGAGGCTTCTTCAACCGTCGCGAGATCAACGAGGGCTGGCGCCTCGGTTGCCAGGTGAAGGTTAAGGAGGATATCGCTATCAAGGTTCCTGCTTCAGTGCTTAGCATCAAGAAGTGGGAGTGCGAGGTTGTATCTAACAACAACGTTGCTACATTCATCAAGGAGTTCGTTGTGAAGCTTCCTGAGGGTGAGCACCTCAACTTCCGCTCTGGTGGTTACATCCAGATCGACGTTCCTGCAATCACCGTAGATTACAAGGATATCGACGTTGATCCTGAGTACCGCGAGGATTGGGAGAAGATGGGTGTCTTCAACCTTAAGATGGTTAACCCAGAGCCTCAGGTGCGTGCATACTCATGCGCTACATACCCTGCTGAGGGCGATATCATCAAGCTCAACGTGCGTATCGCAACACCTCCATTCGACCGCGCTAAGAACGACTGGATGCCTGTTAATCCAGGTGTATGTTCTTCATACATCTACTCGTTGAAGCCAGGCGATAAGATCATCATGTCGGGTCCTTTCGGTGAGTTCTTCTTGCCAGATAACCTCTCTGATGACCAGGAGCTCGTATTCATCGGTGGTGGTGCAGGTATGGCGCCTATGCGTTCACACATCATGCACCTCTTCAAGACCCTTAAGACTGGTCGCAAGGTTAACTTCTTCTATGGTGCTCGTTCACTCAAGGAGGCGTTCTACCTCGATGACTACTATCAGATCGAGAAGGAGTTCCCTAACTTCAAGTTCCACCTTGCCCTCGACCGTCCAGATCCAGAGGCTGACAAGGCAGGTGTACCTTATGTTGCAGGCTTCGTACACAACGTTCTTTATGAGACATATCTCAAGAACCACGACGAGCCAGAGGGCATCATCTACCTCATGTGTGGTCCTCCAATGATGGCGCAGTCAGTTGTTAACTTGTTGGATAGTCTTGGCGTGCCTGCTGAGAATATTCTATTTGATAACTTCGGCGCATAATTTTCGATTTGTATAGGGCATCTTTGTCCTATCGCTATAAGCAATACCCCTCGGGCTGTACGTCTTAGTGCTATCCCGAGGGGTATTCTTATGCGGTAGAACAAATCTGCTCCTCTAAAATCAAAAATAAATTTAATGTCAGCGCCACTACTGCACCGCTCTGACAAGAAATTGGTGGCGGGGTATTGTTTATAATGGGGGCTGAGGGGTCTGAGGGGAGTTCATTATTGTTGATAGCCTGCCTCTTGTACCCCTTATACCCATTGTACCCCAATTCTTCGCGATGACGAAGTTTAATATGAATCGCAGACACCCCACTTCGGGTGTCCCGGTGTATCTGCCGCCGAGACATAAAAAAAGCAGCGGCAACCATCTCTGATTGCCGCTTTGTGACTCCGCCAGGATTCAAACCTGGAACCGCTTGATCCGTAGTCAAGTACTCTATTCAGTTGAGCTACGGAGCCATTCCTTTGCTTTTGCGAGTGCAAATGTAT
>JAZOLM010000003.1:0-11843 GCA_045652985.1 Alistipes sp.
CGTTGAGAATAGAGAGGGAACGGTATCAGCGAGGTTGTGACACAAAGGTAGATCGCCACAGAATTGCATAGACCGCCATCTCTATCAGCAAGGTTATTGGTTGCAATTCTTCGCGATGACGGAGTTTATAAACCTGCGTCACAGACAGCATACTTGCAGGTGATCCGATATACCTTTCTTTATATTTCGACTAGCTACAATATTTGCTTAATATTTTTAATTCCCCACCGGAAATTGAGACTGATCCTCTAAGTGCTTGTACTTAAGGCAACTGCATAAAACAAAAAAACAGACGACAATAGTCGTCTGCTCTGCATATTGCTCTTACAAGCGGAGGGCACTGGATTCGAACCAGCGGATACCTTACGATATCGGCAGTTTAGCAAACTGCTGGTTTAAGCCACTCACCCAACCCTCCTTAAACCATTTCTTCGAAAGAGTGGTGCAAATATACAACTTATTTTGTAAATACCAAAATATATTGCGAAATAACTGCATTTTTAACCACTATGAGTTTTCTCTATAAGGGCATAAGAATATATTATAAAAGAAAATGATTAAAAATATATGCAGGATAGAATTTTTCTATACCTTTGCATCGGAATAGAAATTGAAAGAGATAGTAACGTAAATAATAAAAAAGATAAATAGTATGGAGACAAGAATGAAGAGCTGCTGCTGTCGCTCAAAGAAGCAGGATAACAAGAGCCTTTACGACTTTGAGGTTATGGCGCAGGATGGGAGCATGGTGAAGCTCGATACGCTCAAGGGCAAGGTGGTACTTATTGTGAATACGGCGAGCAAGTGTGGCTTTACGCCTCAGTATGCCGACCTCGAGGCGTTGTATGCTAAGTATAGGGATAATGGCTTCGAGATTATCGACATCCCTTGTAACCAGTTTGGCGGTCAGTCGCCCGAGAGCGATGCCGAGACAACGAAGTTCTGCCAGCTCAACTATGGCACAACCTTTGCGCAGATGAAGAAGGCCGAGGTGAACGGCGCCAACGAGTTGCCGCTCTACGCATGGCTTAAGTCGCAGCAGGGCTTCAAGGGCTTCGATGAGGGTAATAACCTTGCGCCGGTGCTTGATAAGTTGTTGCGCGAGGCGGATCCCAACTACGACAAGAGCGCAGATATTAAGTGGAACTTCACCAAGTTTCTTATCGATCGCGATGGTCATGTCGTAGCGCGCTTCGAGCCTACGGCCGACATGAAGCTTGTTGAGCAGAAGATTGAGGAGTTGCTGTAATCGTACTGCATCGCGGTGTGCCCACCTGCGTTGGCGCGCACCCTTTGTTGAGGCATACCTCATTTAGTTTATTAGGTGGACCTATCCCGCGAGCGTGGGGTGGGTCTTATGTTGTTGTTGCTCAGCAACTTGACCAATCGATCACTGACGATAAGTTTGCCGAGCCTCCACAGTCAGTGCGAGCCTATCCTGGGCACATGACAAAAATAAGAGTAGCCGCAAAAGCTACTCTTATTTTGTGCGAGTTTATTACAGATTATCGAACCCACAATGAGGAGTATATGACGTGTATCTATTTCTATGGTCTATTGAAGGATATCGAGATTTATATATTCTATGAATTATTATGATATTTTTCTTATATTTGCCCTATAAATCGAAATGTAACTATGAACTTTACTGGACTTCTTGTGGGTCTCTCCACATTCCTTATAATAGGATTGTTTCATCCGCTCGTAATCAAGGCGGAATACTATGTTGGTATCAAAAGCTGGATATTATTTGCTATTGCTGGAGTACTCTTCGGTATAGCCTCAGTTATGGTCAGCCACCTAATATGGTCGACTATACTTGGCGTAGTATCCTTCTCCTCCTTCTGGAGCATCTTGGAGGTGATACAGCAGCGTGAACGTGTACGCAAAGGCTGGTTCCCCGAAGGCCCTGGACATAAGAAGTAACATAAATTGACTCGAACTGCGGTCAGCAGAGCGAGAGCAGTAGCAAAAGGGGCGCAACGACCGAATGTCGGGAAAGAAGATGGTGGATAGCAGGGAGCTTCGCTTGATGGGTAGAATACAATAACCTGTCAGCGCAGCAAGCCTCCCTTATCAAAGGGAGGTTTGGAGGGATTGTATGTATAACTGCCCCATGGGCACAAAAATAAGAGTAGCCTAAAGCTACTCTTATTTTTGTGCCCAGGATAGGACTCGAACCTACATGCCGCGAGGCACTCGCACCTGAAACGAGCGCGTCTACCATTTCGCCACCTGGGCATAGCCTCTATTTTTTATTTAGGCTCACAAATGTAGTATATTTTTTTTATTTTTAGTATATTTGTGCAGAATTTAATTTAACGAACTATGACACTTAAGAACATCCCCGTAGGATATAGGATTGCGATAGCCACATTCGTGCTTGTTTTGATTGACCAGGTGGTCAAGATTCTTGTGCATACGCACCTCGAGCCACCATCACCAACAGGTATCGACTCGGTTAAGGTCTTCCCATGGTTTAATCTCTGCTATGTCGAGAACCCCGGCTTTGCCTTCGGCATGCAGCTCGGTGGCGATGGCGCTGTGTGGGGTAAGATCTTCCTAAGCCTCTTCCGCATCGTGATGATCGGCGCGCTCATATATGCTATCCGCTATCTTCTCAGAAAGGGTGCCGAGGTGCCTAAGGGCGTTATTGTCGGCGCCGTGCTTATCTTGGCGGGAGCCATAGGCAACCTGGTAGATAGTATGTTCTATGGTCTATTGTTGGATAGCCAGGATGGTGGCTTCCTTATGGGTCAGGTTATAGATATGATTCAGCTGCCGCTCTTTAGGTGGGAGAGTTGTCCTATTGATGCGCTTGTCGATAGCAATGGCTACTTCTTTGGTCCTGTCTTCAATGTCGCAGATGCATATATCTCGTGTGCAGTAGTATACCTGCTTATCTTCCAGTTTAAGTTCCTAAACAATAGTAAGTTGTAGGCGTGATATGTCGTTGGCCGAGGATTTCCTACGCTATATAGAGACGGAGCGTCGCCTCTCGTCCTATACTGTGCGTAACTATCGCCACGACATAACGCTCTTCGTTGAGTGGCTCGGCGAGACTTTGGATAGCTTCGATGCTAATGCCGTGCAGCGTGAGCACCTCGAGGACTGGATGCAGTATCTTGTCGTGGACTGCAAGCTCAAGCCCGCCTCCGTAAATAGATATATCGCCTCGTTGCGCTCCTTCTGGCACTGGATGCTCAGCCATGGGCACCTTGAGCGCGATGTGCTATCCTCAATTCGTCAGCAGCGCTTATCGCGTCGCATACCCACCTTCGTCTCCGACTCGCGCATGGATGATGTCGTGAGGAGTGTTGTCGATGATTTGTCGTCGGAGGATTTCGAGAGGGTGCGCGATGGTGTTGTCGTCACGCTCTTCTTCACCTTGGGTCTGCGCCTTAGCGAGTTGCATGGCGCCAATGATGAGGATATATCCTCTGATTTCAAGCATATACGCGTTGTCGGCAAGGGAAATAAGATGCGTGTTGTGCCAATCATCGGTGCTGTGGGCGAAATTCTAAAAAAGTATTTTAGTCTAAAATCTTCGCAAAATATTTGCATAGCTCAAAAAAAAGCATTAATTTTATCTTCGAAAGGGGAGCGTTTGAGCCAGCGTACGATGCAGCGCATCGTCGATAGGCGGCTCAAGGCGTCGGGTGTTCAGGGCAAGAGCTCGCCTCACGTGCTACGACACACCTTCGCCACACACCTCTTGAATAGGGGTGCCGACCTCAGGGAGATCCAGGAGCTCTTGGGGCATAGCTCCTTGAAGGCGACACAGGTATATACGCATAACAACATCGAGCAGTTGAAGGCGGTATACTCCATGGCGCACCCTCACGAGCGCGATTAGTGCTTCACATAGCTGGGACAGCCCATGCCGCGCGAGCAATGGGCACTATATATAAACTTAATACTTTTGAGCTATGAACGTACAGATTCAGTCAGTAAAATTCGATGCAGGTAAGCAATTGCTAGAGTTTATTCAGAAGAAGATGGATAGATTGGATCGCTTTGTCGATGAGAGAGCCGGTGATGTGGAGGTTGTTTTGCGCCTCGATCCCGATTCAGAGAAGGGCAACAAAGTAGTAGTTGTATCGCTTCGCGTTCCTGGTAGCGATATTCGCGTTGAGGAGCGTGCATTCACCTTCGAGGAGGCTATTGATAACTCTATGGATATCATCAAGCGTCAGCTTGAGAAGGCAAAGGCAAAGTTCGAGAAGTAATCAATTGGGGAGCATTGTGTTCCCTAACCCAACAATAGAGATTAAACCTATGGCGGTGGCTTTGGCTGCCGCCTATTTTGTTGGCTGTCCCCCCCCCTTTTTTTACCCCCCCAACGTGCAAAAAGAGAGGGTCGCCCTGTATGGACAACCCTCCTGAACATAAGCATCAAGGTTATTACTCCTCCTTCTTAACGATTCGGCGCTCCTTGATACGTGCCTTCTTACCTGTAAGATCGCGCAAGTAGTAGATACGTGCACGGCGAACAACACCATACTTGTTTACCTCGATCTTGTCGATATGTGGTGAGTAAAGAGGGAAGATACGCTCTACACCCACGCCATTCGAGATCTTACGAATGGTAAACATCTTAGTCTTGCCAGTACCCTTAATCTGGATAACTACACCACGGAAGCTCTGCAAGCGCTCCTTGTTACCCTCTACGATACGGTAGGTAACTGTGATGGTGTCACCGGCACCAAACTGAGGCACATCAGCCTCTGTCTTAGTCCACATCTGCTCGTTTACGAGTCTGATCAATGCATCCTTGTTCATTGTTGCAACAATTGTTTAAATGGTTATCGCTCAACATTATCGCTGCGTCTGCTATACCATACCGACACCCTCGCCGATAATCCTACATCTAAGCATACGCCCAGTATAAGCGGTTGATACGGGCTGCAAAGATAGGCATAAATTCTTAATTTACAAACTAAAGCATAAAAAAACGCTGCTGACACTCTGCCAGCAGCGCTTTGAAGCCTATTTAAAGGACTACTTCTTCGACTGAATATACTCGTCGATGGCCTTCGCTGCCTTACGTCCTGCACCCATAGCAAGGATTACGGTAGCAGCGCCAGTAACGGCATCACCACCTGCGAAGACGCCCTCGCGTGATGTTGCACCCACCTCGGTAGCCTCGATGCAGCCACGGCGGTTGATGTTCAAGCCACCGGTTGTCGATGCGATAAGTGGGTTGGGCGATGTGCCGAGTGCCATGATGACAACGTCGCAGTCGATGGTGAAGTCCGAGCCAGCCTTCTCCTGTGGTGAGCGACGTCCCGATGCATCAGGCTCGCCAAGCTCCATCTCCACGCAGTTGATGCCCTTCACCCAGCCATCCTCAGTGCCGAGGATATGTGTTGGGTTGGTGAGCATACGGAACTCGATGCCCTCCTCCTTGGCGTGGTGCACCTCCTCCTTACGCGCTGGAAGCTCAGCCTCGCCACGGCGATATACGATAACGGCCTCAGCGCCAAGACGCTTAGCTGTGCGCACTGCATCCATAGCCACATTACCACCACCTACCACAACGACCTTCTTACCAACATATACAGGGGTATCGTTATGTTTAGGATCCCAAGCACCCATGAGGTTTACGCGTGTGAGGAACTCGTTTGCCGAGAGTACGCCATTGAGGTTCTCGCCCTCGATGCCCATGAAGCGAGGAAGACCTGCGCCCGAGCCTACGAAGACTGCATCGTAACCCTCCTTGTCGAGTAGCGAGTCGATAGTCATCGTGCGACCGATAACCACGTCGGTCTCGAAGGTTACGCCAAGCTTCTTCACCTCGTTGATCTCGCGTGCCACGACGCGCTCCTTAGGTAGGCGGAACTCTGGAATACCGTACGATAGTACGCCACCGAGCTTATGTAGTGCCTCGAAGACATCCACCTTATAGCCCATCTTAGCCAAGTCGCTCGCGCAAGCCAAGCCTGCAGGACCACTACCTACGATAGCCACGCGCTTGCCGTTAGGTTCAATCTTGACGCTCTCAGTCTCTGCTGAGTGCTCCAATGCCCAGTCGCCAACGAAGCGCTCGAGCTTACCAATGGCAACAGCCTCGCCCTTGATGCCAAGGACGCATGAGCCCTCGCACTGTGCCTCCTGTGGACATACACGACCGCAGATTGATGGCAACGAGCTGTCGAGGTGAATGGTGTCGGCAGCAGCACGAATATCACCCTCAGTAAGGTGGTGGATAAACTCTGGGATGCGAATGTTCACAGGGCAGGCAGCCACGCAGCGTGGGTTCTTACAGTTGAGACAGCGTGTAGCCTCCAACAGCGCCTCCTCCTGATTATAGCCGTAGCATACCTCCTCGAAGTTGGTAGCACGCACCTTTGGGTCTTGCTCGCGTACAACGACGCGTGGTATCTTATTTGCCATAGCAGTTACATTTATGTTCGTGATTTTCTGATGCGTTTCTCTCCTGATTTCTGTACATGCCCTGACGACGTATAGCCTCGTCGAAGTCTACCTGATGACCATCGAACTCTGGACCGTCGACACAGGTGAAGAGTGTCTTGCCACCTACAGATACGCGGCACGCGCCACACATACCTGTACCATCAACCATCAAGGCGTTGAGCGATACGGTTGTCTGAAGCTCCCAAGGCTTAGTTGTGAGGCAGACGAACTTCATCATGATCATAGGACCGATACATACGCACTCGTCATACTTGCGACCCTCGTTCTCCACGAGCTCCTTCATAAGACCTGTCACCATGCCGTGGTAGCCCTCCGAGCCATCGTCGGTGGCGATATGTACGTTACCCACCTTGCGCATCTCGTCGATGTAGATAAGCAGATCCTTGCTCTTTGCACCGATGATAACATCTGCAGTCACGCCATGCTGGTGCAACCACTTAACCTGTGGATATACAGGCGCTGTGCCAACGCCACCAGCCACGAAGAGGTACTTCCTATTCTTGAGCTCCTCGTCGGACATATGTACGAACTCTGATGGGCGACCAAGAGGACCTGCGAAGTCAACAAGTGAGTCACCAGCCTCGAGTGAGCATATCTTCTTTGTTGAGTGACCAATAGTCTGTGTTACGATAGTAACGGTGCCAGCCTCAGCGTCGTAGTCGGCAATAGTGAGGGGTATGCGCTCGCCACCCTCATCGGCGCGTACGATAACGAACTGTCCTGGGAGTGCTGCGCGTGCCACGCGCTCAGCAGCGATCTTCATCTCGAAGATGTTCTCAGACAGCTTGCGTTTTTCAACGATTTTAAACATCTTGTACTGTTTTAGGTTATCTAATTAGTTTGTGTCTCCTGTTTGCTTGTCCGCCATACTATAGTGGTAGGGCGGTGACCTTTATCACCTGCATGGGCACAATCGGGTCGTTACATATAACCCTTATGCGCGATGTGAAGGGGTTGTCGCGATCCTCGATAAGCGCTGTGTTTAGCCTTATGAGGAGTGTTGTTGTCGCCCCCTTCGCGATGCTCTTATTGCCAATAACCTCAACTGCAACGGCAGGGGACTCCACCTCGATACGTCGTATCATAAGTGGGTCTTCACCGCTGTTGCTCAGCGTAATGCGCTCTTCGAGTACCTCGTTATTGAGCAATATTTCCCCAAATTTAATAATTTTTTTTGAAACAACGGCGCTTGACGCTAAAATATCCTCCACCGAGGCGAAATTATCAACCGCAATGCCATATGTCGAGATTAGTGTATTGTTGCACTCCCCATCTACGGCAAATTGAAAAACATCGCTCAGCGTGCCGTAGTATGTCGACTCCTCATCCAAGGAGTAGCGTAGTATGATGTCTCCATGCTGTTGAGGTGCAATGCTCTTGGGATACTCAATGGTGAGCGCTCCGGAGCTCTCAGTCTGCACTAAGGCGAGGTTGATGCTCCTGTCGCTATTGTTGATATAGGCAATGCGCTCCTCTACCGCGCAGCCATGCTCAATATAGGCAAATGCCTGGAAGTTACTCTCCATGCGCAGCCCGCCGCCCATATCAAAGGGGTATATCTCGTATACGGTGCGCTCGCGAGGTGTGACATTGCCCATGATTTTGATTGTGATCTGCGCGTCACAGTCGAGCAGGGTGATGAGTGCCTCGCGCTCGAAGCGACCGGGACGATCGCGCGGATCGAAGGTGAAGCCTATCTGCACACACTCGTTAGGCATGATAGCGTCGCGTGTGTAGTTGGTCGTAGTGCAGCCGCACGATGTGGTAATCTTACCTATATATACAGGTGTAGCGCTGCGGTTTTCAGCCTCGATATATTGTGTCACCATGCCGCCCGCCTCCTCGATAGTTCCATAATCGACGGTCGTGCTCTTAAAGTGCAGCGGCGAGCTATCGCTATTCTGTGCACAAAGATGGTGTGGGATAAGCGATAGAAGGGTTAATATCGTATATGTAAATAGGCTTCTCATGCTATTGCGTAAATGTGCGCCCCGTGCTTAGAGGGCGTTAGTCTCATTTTAAGCACAAAGATATAAATTTTCTTGTAATGATAGCAAAAAAGCAACTTCTGGCATATAAAACATAATATGCTATAAACCAAAGTGTTAGTATGCGATGGTGAAAAAAGATGATTTTTTTTTCGATTTTTTTCACGAAAAAATTTGCAGGATAAAAAAAATGCACTACCTTTGCACCGCAATCGAAAGATAACGGTTCTTTAAAAATGCCTGAATAGCTCAGTTGGTTAGAGCACATGACTGTTAATCATGGGGTCCTAGGTTCAAGTCCTTGTTCAGGCGCTCAAGTGCATGGGATGCACGAGGGAGGTAGCAAATGATAAGATGCAACGTGGTCGAGCTTCGAAAGATGTCGAGACTCTTTGAAAAAAAACTTATCGAAAAATTTGCAGAATAAAAAATAATGCTTACCTTTGCAGTCCCAAGCCTTAGTAAAACGGGAGCATAGCTCAGCTGGTTCAGAGCATCTGCCTTACAAGCAGAGGGTCAGGGGTTCGAATCCCTTTGCTCCCACTACCATAAGCCACTCAGATTTCTGAGTGGTTTTTTGTTTTTGTGCGCTTTGTGGCGTGTGTTGCATTGTGGCGCTGGGTGTTCCACCCCTAGGCAGCTATCGTGGAGCTACCATGATGCGAGCATCAGTAGCTCCACGACATCCGCCCCAGCATAGCTGTCGCGCCACAATGATGCCCTCACCAACATAGTGTTATCAAAGGGAGTTAGAAGTAATTGGGGTTGAGCTGATAGAGGTGTGTTTATTGCTCGGCATTCTGCCTGCGCCCTAAGGTATCAGCTCTACGGCTATGCCGTTCGAATCCCTTTGCTCCCACTACCATAAGCCACTCAGATTTCTGAGTGGTTTTTTGTTTTTGTGCGCTTTGTGGCGTGTGTTGCATTGTGGCGCTGGGTGTTCCACCCCTGGGCAGCTATCGTGGAGCTACCATGATGCGAGCATCAGTAGCTCCACGACATCCGCCCCAGCATAGCTGTCGCGCCACAATGATGTCCTCACTAACATAGTGTTATCAAAGGGAGTTAGAAGTTATTTGGGTTGAGCTGATAGAGGTGTGTTTATTGCTCGGCATTCAGTCCGCGCACTACTCTTAACTGCACTTTTTGGTTTTCTTGTGATTTTCGGTGGAGGGAACGTGCATAATTTAATAAACTATGTCATCCTGAGGAGGCGCAACCGATAGGGTCTTGAGAGGTATTCGTCTTATGCGCCGACGTGAGGATCTACCATTGTTTTTAGCGTTGAGGATGCAGAGGGTAAATTGTATCAGCGAGGTAGTTGAACAATGGTAGATCGCCACAGAATTGTATAGGCCGTTATCTGTATCAGCAAGGTCGTTAGTTGCAATTCTTCGCGATGACGAAGTTTTAAATATGCGTCGCAGACACCATACATTTCAGTTTTTACCTTTCACTTTAGATTGTTGCGCACTACTCTCAACTGCACTTTTCACGGACCACTGAAAATTTCCGGTGGAGGGAGCGTCAACAAAAACACGCCCAACCCTCCCCATTAATAAATCAAGTCATGCCGAGGAGGCGCAACCGAGAGGGTCATAAGTGGTATTCGCTCTATGCGCCGACGTGGGCATCTACCATTGTTTTATAGCGTTGAGAATAGAGAGGGAAACGGTATCAGCGAGGTTGTGACACAAAGGTAGATCGCCACAGAATTGCATAGACCGATATCAGTATCAGCAAGGTTATTGGTTGCAATTCTTCGCGATGACGGAGTTTATAAACCTGCGTCACAGACAGCATACTTTGCTGGTGATCCTAGGCTTGGCCTCGACATGAAATTAGCCAGGATCGGACATACTAAGACGTATTTTCCATCCTGGCTAATAATTGAGAGGTCGAGAATGACCCCTTATCACAAGAAATTACTTGAGCTTTGCAGCCACCTTCTCCAACATATCCTTAGTCATCGACTCGAGGTCCCACTCAGGCTTCCAGCCCCACTCCTCGCGAGCGCAAGTGTCGTCCAAAGAGTTAGGCCAGCTGCGTGAGATCTGGTCCTTAACAGGGTCTACGTTGTACTCCATCTGGAAGCCAGGCACGTGGCGCTCAACAACCTCCTTAATGATCTCTGGTGTGAAGCTCATTGAAGCGATGTTGAATGAGTTGCGGTGCTTAAGCTTTGCAGGGTCAGCCTCCATAAGCTCAACTGTAGCGCGCAATGCATCAGGCATATACATCATATCCATGTATACATCTGGAGCGATGTTACATACGAACTTGTTGCCCTTAACAGCCTCGTAGTAGATCTCTACTGCGTAGTCGGTAGTACCGCCACCAGGGAGAGTCACGTTAGAGATGATACCTGGAAAACGTACCGAACGTGTATCAACGCCGAAGCGTGTGTGGTAGTAGTTTGAGAGGAGCTCACCAGTCACCTTGCACACACCATAGATTGTGTTAGGCTGCATCACGGTGTCCTGAGGAGTCTTGTCGCGTGGGAAGTCGCCACCGAAAGCACCGATAGAGCTTGGGGTGAATACTGCACAGTTGTTCTCGCGAGCGATCTCCAAAGAGTTCTCCAACGCGCCCATGTTAATGCGCATTGCGAGCTGAGGGTTCTTCTCGCCAGTAGCTGAAAGAAGGGCTACGAGGTTGAAGATAGAGTCAATGTTATACTTGCGTACAAGCTCAGCATACTGCTTGCCGTCGAGAGCGTCGAGCGACTCGAATGGACCTGCCTCAGCAAGTACAGCGTTGTGTTTAACATCGGTAGCAACGACATTCGATGCACCATAGATTGAGCGAAGATATGGCACCAACTCAGATCCAATCTGACCACCGGCACCTACGACCAAAATGCGCTTCATTTGTTTAACGTTAGTTATTTGATATAAGTTCTATACTCTCTCTGCACCATGCTCCATCCTATAGGAGCAACATTTCATCAAGCAAAAGTAACTATTTTTGCTGAACTATAAAAATCAATGCGAGTTTTTTTTCACTTTTTTTATACAGATGTGATAAATTTAAGGAAATTGCACTATTCTCGCGGCGTAATTTTAAGAATCAGCCATATAAACCTGAAAATTTTTATCAACGGCTATGGTTTTTTTAAATCTTGAAGCCTCTATGTTGAGCTTCATATTTTCGACAATGGCTCTTGTTGATCGCAATAATGAACCTTAGAATTCTTTAACCTTCTTAAAATTACTAAATTCCTTAACACCCCAATCGCTCCAACGGAGCGAAATATTACTAATTACTAATTACTCTCTACTACTGGTGCGATAAATTTCGCAAAGCAGTAGTTAATTGATTAAATATAAGTTAGTTATAAGCGTTCTTTGATTTTTTGATTTGAAATTGTTGATTGTATTTTTGTGGGATAAACCCTAAAATTATGCATTTCGGCAA
>JAZOLM010000004.1:0-1389 GCA_045652985.1 Alistipes sp.
ACTGCCGAGAGGTTGAGAGCACCCTCCTCGGATATATACTTTCTTGCTGTGGCATCGGAAACGGTGTCGGAGAGAAGAGCCTCGTTTATAGCCGACTCAAGTTGCTCGGCTGATACGCGCTCCTCCCTCCTACGAAGAGTGAATAGATTAGAAAGCCAGTTTGACACCGTTATAAAGTTTGGGTTAGTTTCGGTGCAAACTTATGCTCTCAATTAAGGTCGATAAATGACCATCGGTCACCTATAAATCGTATAGTTGCTTGATGCGTCTGAGTAATGAACGCATGTCAGCGTACTTGCGTCTGTGGAATATACGCTTGTAGAACACTTCCAGACGCTCATAAGCATCCTCGCGTGTTGGATAGAGCTCCGCCATACGGAGGTAGTAATCTATAAACCCCTCGGTCGAGAGCAGGCGGAGGTGCTCTGCCGAGAGAGGAGCGATGGCTTCAAGTTCACGCTCCACAGCTTCGCGCTGGGCGAGCTGGTGCTTGGTAATCTTGCGTTTGCGACTCATAGCGATAGCATTCCTCTCTGGTTATAAGGGTTGTTGTCTTCATCGGCTTGGGCGGTCATCCACTCGCCCAGAGCCATAATAGCGGCAACGATGCCGTCAATCTTCTGTGCGGACTTCGCCTTGTCGGGTTTGATGTTGCCCGCAGGGTCGGTCATCACAACGGTCGAGGATAGCATCCAGCGCAGTACGGGATTGCCGAAGTGCTCGATACGCTCGGTTAAGACGAGCTTCTCAAACTCCTTCGTGGGTGCTGACATCGAGCCATAGCCCTGCCCAAAGGGGTTACACTCCATACCCTCGTTCTGCAGGTCGATGATGGTCTGCGAGGAGTTCCACCTATCGTAGGCTGCCGAGCGTAGGTTGTACTGCTCGATGGTGCGGAGGATGTCTGCCTTGACAAAGTCGTAGTCGATGACATTGCCCGAAGTAACCTTGACATAGCCATCAGCCACCCAGCGGTCGTAGTTGATATTCTCCTTGCGTATCTTCTCCAGCATCTTCTCTTCGGGTATCCAGAAGAGTGGCACAATCTGAAACTTGTCGTTCTCGTGGAAGAGCAACACAAAGGCTGTGATATCCGAGACATTCGAGAGGTCGAGACCGCCCCAGCACTCGCAGCCATGCAAAGACTCCAATGGTGTCGTGCCAACACACTGCATCCACTTCTCGTCCAGAATCCAGGTGCGCTCGGCATCCACCCAGAGGTTGAAATTCTTTGTTAGCACATTTCTAACCGCTTCGGGTCTGTTCTTTGCATCCTTGACCTGGTCAGCAAGATACTCGGCAGAGACCGATACTCCGAGGTTGGGATTTGACTTGATCCACATCTTCGGGTCTTCCCACTCCTCCTTCGAGTCCTGGGTATAGATGATG
>JAZOLM010000005.1:0-1027 GCA_045652985.1 Alistipes sp.
ATAAAGCATCAGGGTATATCCTGATTTGAGGTGTACCTTCTCTTCACGCATCTTCTTGGAGATATACTGCGACACGCCCTGTATGGCACCACGACCTACTTCGGATAGCAGTTGGTCTCCGGCAGACTGGTTGGTGATGGAGATACTCGTTCCGAGGTTCTGTCCCAGATTTGCCGCCATCTCCTTTGCCGCACTCGCCTCCATGGAGCCGGGGATGAAGATTCCCACCTGTCCGTCATTGTCGTGGACGGTAAGTTCTACGGGGATGATTGTTCCGTTATGCTCCACTTGAAGAATCTCGATGTCGAGCCTTTCGCCTTTGATGCTGCCTTCACCCGTGATGAGGGTGTTTCGTGGCAGTACATGCTTCCCGACACGCATATCCTCCATGAGCCTGAGCCTTACACTCTGACCGCTTGTTATGGTCTGGTCGCCATGCACGCACGCCTTGATGGTGTTCCGTGCTGTCTGCTTCGGTGCTTCGCCTACCGCAGTGTGAAAGCCACTGCCTACGGATTGTGCCATCCGTGCTATCATCACCGAGTCGCTTACAGGCTGAGCGAGTGCCGACACTACGGGAGTCGTTACATGACCTACGGGCTGTGCCTTGGCCTTGCCGCTTCGTGTGGTGCTCTCCACCTCCTCGGCTGCGCTCTCGGAGGGTTTAGCAGTACCTCCGGGCATATACTTCGCTGCAAGCTCGTATGACTTCTCCAAGAGTGCTACCTGGTCGGCATATGTCGGCTGACTGTTCTGCTGTTGTGCCATCGACTGCTTCAACTCTTCAAGCTCCGCTTTCAGAGCCTCCTTTTCGGGATCCTCACGTGGCTGCTCGTAGAAACTGCCGAGTGTGGCGTTGATGTCATTGTAGGCAGATGTGGATGTAGAGAACGAATTGCTCCGACTGCTACTGCCACCTCGATAGGACGAGCCGCCGCCGCTACCTGTGTATCTCGGCTCTTCGGGTATCTCGACCACCTCTTCCTCCTCGTCATCGGTGGTCATTGCCGTAAAGTCCTCAAGGGTA
>JAZOLM010000006.1:0-2369 GCA_045652985.1 Alistipes sp.
GTATGCGAAAGATGAAGGAGACAGGAGTATCCAGAGTACCACGAGACACGAGGAACCTTGTGGGAAGCCGGGGGGACCACCCTCCAAGCCTAAATACGAACTGGTGACCGATAGTGAAGAAGTACCGTGAGGGAAAGGTGAAAAGAACCCCGGGAGGGGAGTGAAATAGAACCTGAAACCCTGTGTTTACAAGCAGTCGGAGAGCGTTAAAGCTCGACGGCGTACTTTTTGTAGAACGGTCCGACGAGTTATGGCTGCAAGCGAGGTTAAGTACTAGAAGGTCCGGAGCCGAAGGGAAAGCGAGTCTGAAGTGGGCGTTAAGTTTGCGGTTATAGACCCGAAACCGGGTGACCTATCCATGAGCAGGTTGAAAGTAAGGTAAAGCTTACTGGAGGACCGAACCGGTGTAAGTTGAAAATTGCTCGGATGACTTGTGGATAGCGGAGAAATTCCAATCGAACTCGGAGATAGCTGGTTCTCCTCGAAATAGCTTTAGGGCTAGCCTTGCGTATGTCTGCCGGAGGTAGAGCACTGAATTGGCTAGGGGGCTGCACAGCCTACCGAACCTTATCAAACTCCGAATGCCGGACAGATCAGAGCGCAGGAGTCAGACAGCGTCAGATAAATGCCATTGTCAAAAGGGAAACAGCCCAGATCGCCAGCTAAGGCCCCAAAATTACGGTTAAGTGGTAAAGGATGTGGATTTGCTAAGACAGCTAGGATGTTGGCTCAGAAGCAGCCATTCATTCAAAGAGTGCGTAATAGCTCACTAGTCGAGTGAGTCTGCGCCGAAAATCACCGGGGCTCAAACCGTATGCCGAAGCTGCGGGCGCGTCTTAGACGCGCGGTAGAGGAGCTTACTGTAAGCAGTAGAAGCACGATCGATAAGGACGTGTGGATGTATCAGTAGTGAGAATGTCGGAATAAGTAACGAGAGAAAAGTGAGAATCTTTTCCGTCGAAAATCCAAGGTTTCCTGGGGAAGGGTCGTCCTCCCAGGGTTAGTCGGGACCTAAGACGAGGCCGAAAGGCGTAGCCGATGGACAACAGGCAGATATTCCTGTACTACCGATACTCGTTATGAGAGAGGCGGGGACGCAGGAGGATAGCCGGAGCGCGCTGCAGGAAATGCGCGTCCAAGCGATGAGGATATTTGAGTAGTTAAGTACGCTCGAAGTTTCCGGGTCGTGATGGGGAGGGAACTATAAGTACCGAAGCCGGTGATTTCACACTGACGAGAAAAGCCGCTATCCAGAGTAATGGTACCCGTACCGCAAACCGACACAGGTGGATGAGGAGAGAATCCTAAGACGAGCGGGAGAAGCGTTGTTAAGGAACTCGGCAAATTAACCCCGTAAGTTCGCAATAAGGGGAGCCTCGGAGCAATCCAGGCCGCAGATAAATGGCCCAAGCAACTGTTTACCAAAAACACAGGTCTCCGCTAAATCGTAAGATGAGGTATGGGGGCTGACGCCTGCCCGGTGCTGGAAGGTCACGGGAATCCGTCAGAGCAATCGAAGCGGTGAACTTAAGCCCCAGTAAACGGCGGCCGTAACTATAACGGTCCTAAGGTAGCGAAATTCCTTGTCAGGTAAGTTCTGACCCGCACGAATGGCGTAATGATTTGGGCACTGTCTCGACAACGTACCCGGTGAAATTGTAGTACTTGTGAAGATGCAAGTTACCCGCGACAAGACGAAAAGACCCCATGGAGCTTCACTGTAGATTGTTACTGGGATTCGATATTGTCTGTAGAGGATAGGTGGGAGACTTTGAAGCACCGGCGTCAGCTGATGTGGGGTCAACCTTGGAATACCACCCTGGCGATATTGGGTCTCTAACCTGGAGCCGTAATCCGGCTCGGGGACAATGGCAGTCGGACAGTTTGACTGGGGCGGTCGCCTCCAAAAAGGTAACGGAGGCGTCCAAAGGTCACCTCAGTACGGTTGGAAACCGTGCGACGGGTGCAAAGGCATAAGGTGGCTTAACTGCGAGACAGACAGGTCGAGCAGGTACGAAAGTAGGGCTTAGTGATCCGGCGGTAGAAAGTGGAATTGCCGTCGCTCAACGGATAAAAGTTACCCTGGGGATAACAGGCTGATCTCCCCCAAGAGTTCACATCGACGGGGAGGTTTGGCACCTCGATGTCGGCTCATCACATCCTGGGGCTGAATTAGGTCCCAAGGGTTCGGCTGTTCGCCGATTAAAGTGGTACGCGAGCTGGGTACAGAACGTCGTGAGACAGTTCGGTCTCTATCTATCGTGGGCGTAGGAAATTTGAGGAGCGCTGTCCTTAGTACGAGAGGACCGGGATGGACAAACCTCTGGTGTACCAGTTGTTCTGCCAAGAGCACAGCTGGGTAGCTATGT
>JAZOLM010000007.1:0-2138 GCA_045652985.1 Alistipes sp.
CGCAATCCGCGTGGTAGTCGTTTCTCTTTGTTGTTACACATAGTTTTAAGGTTTTGAGTGTTTTCGTTTGCGGAGGTTGTCCATCTCGGCTCGTTTGAGCAGTACGGGACATTGCTCTGGCGGTGTCGGACACTTGTATGCCTGGCGTATAATGATGCGGTCGCATTCGAGCTGCACATCCTTCTCCTCGATGATTATTTCGAGCTTGTCAACCTTCTCTTCGAGCTTCTCCACGCGCCCATCCAGGCGTGTTATCTGCTCCGACTGAATGGCGATGACTTTGTCGGTGTTTTCGAGCTCCGCACCATCAGCCTCGGCATTCTCCTTGCGCCTCTTTTGTTTGAAGAATATCAGCGTGCCGAGCAGTGCGCTGGCAAGCACGAAGTTTAAGATGATAGATACGATTTCCATAGGCTTCAATTTTGAGGTACATACTTGTAGATTGCGGTTTCGCGCACGATATAAAGCTCTCCGTAGATGAAGAACATCCCCATGATGGTTTCGTCTTGACCCTCCAGGTTGTGTATGCTTCGGAGCTCCTGCTTGCGGATATCGAAAATGAATGGCGAGTCGTAGCATACGGCAACCTCTGAGAGCGTATGGTCGCTGTGGTATGCGTGGCGACCAATGCGGCAGACCTGCTCATACTCTGTTATCGATGTGCGCTTATAGAGCCAGCACATATCATCGGCATTGGAGATAATGAAGTCATCGGAGATAGAGACGATAGAGTTGCCATTAGCCATAAACTTCACATTGGCGAAGGTGTGAAAGCGTGAGTCGCTAAAACTGCCTTCTCGCGTAGTGTTTACAACGATGCAGTTGCCAGACAGAAACACGCTATCTCTCAGTGGAGTGCCATAGAATATGGAGTAGCCTCTACTTCTGCGGTAGGAGGAGTCATCACGCTGAACGGGAGCCTCTGGGCGCACCAGGTAGGCGATATCAATCGCCTGCTCACGACTATAATACTTACCCTTGTAGAGCAATGCAAAGTAGCCACCCTGGTATGTCGCCCAGCCATAGTAATGCTCTGCGCTATAACTATCGAACACCTGCTTAACCGTACCTCGGTGGTCGCAGTAGTAGAAGACTCCTCGCTCGAAGCGTACAAAGCCATTCTCGGCAGCGAAGATCTCGAAGTCGTAGTCCGAGCGATATATCTCGCGCAGTGTACGCGACACGCTGTCAAATATTAGGATGCGCCCAGCGCGGTCGTGGAACAAGAGGAAGTTCAGACAACGCACGATACGCTGTATCTCGAAGTCAAACGATAGCACCCGCACACAATCGTCTCCCGTAGCAGGCTTGTCCTTGACAATGAAGCGCGGCATCTCCGTAAGCTCGCAGTTGTAGTTGTCTTCAAGAGCTTGCAGCTCGATGGAGTTTACCGAGTAGGCTGCGTGGAGATACTTCGTATCCTGGAGCACCGTATTCATATCGAGGTGCGCGGCTGTGAAGATATCGCCCGTTAGACGCTTTGTTGGCAGCTGCTTGTACTTGAGTGCAGACTGCACGATATGCCCAACCAGGGTGTCGTAATTATTCGCTCCCTTGGTGTGCCAAAGGCGTGTTGGGTTACCCTCGCTATCAAGATAGTAGAGGGCGTACAGCAGATGGTCGTTGGGGATTGCTGGGATATCGCTTACGGGCAATGCAATTGACATCTCGACATTGTTGGCGGGATTGACGAGCGACTCATACTTGAGTCCCTTGTCGTAGTTGTCGCCCGCATCGATGGTCATCGTCATCTGTGAGAGGGTGGCGTTCTCCTGGTGTCCCGAAGAGTAGCGACCACGATTGCTTTCGTAATACTCAATCTTGCCAATGAGTGTCTGGCGGATGAAGAACTGCAACACACCATCGGCAGGTATGCCGTTTATCTCTACCTTGATGCTTTCGGGCGTTCCCGTCTTAACCTCCGAGACGATGCAGGTTTCTGCCTGCGACCAATCGCCAGAGTCGGTAAGGTAGTGGGTAGAGCCTGCCGCAACTACACGAATGCCATAATGTACATTGACTGCGTAGTTCTCGGCAATATTGGTATAGCGTTCTGATGTCCACTCGCGGTGTGTTGTTTGCAATGAGAACTCCCATTGTATTGGAAAGTTACACTGCGCGACCTCCTTGCCCTTGGT
>JAZOLM010000008.1:0-16370 GCA_045652985.1 Alistipes sp.
TTGAATATTAATCGTTAGCTCTAATCTCAAAGGTATTGTTTGAAATTATCTCAAAAGAGATAGATTAAACTTTAGCTGCTCAATTTCTTCAAAGAACTATATTCTAATTACTTAGAACTTCCATTTTTCATCCCCACCCTAATTTAGAGCGGAAAAGCGGTGCAAAGATAAAGCATATTTTTGAAACTACCAAATTTTTTGGAAACTTTTTTCAAAAATTTTCTCTAAGAACCTTTTTGCCTCATCAGTCATCGTGTTGATTTCTGATTGCGGGTGCAAAGGTAGCGCTTTTTTCTTATTCTCCAAACTTTTTGTTAATTTTTTTTCAAAGTTTTTAATATTTTTAAATATCGAGTGGTATACCTATATATATAATATATTATAGGGGGGGGTCGCTGTTCTATGTAGAGCCGCAAGCTGAGCTTGCTCTGGGTAAAACTGGGTAGAGCCGTGTGCATTGCGCACTATGGGTAGCATTGTGATTTTGATAGAGCGAAACGAAACCACGCTCCTATGGTGAAGGGTGTACACGAAAAAAGTGGGGCAACCCGAAGGCTACCCCACCATTATCACACGAAGATCGTGAACTTAGAAATTCTCAAGAGTACTACTTGGTAGTCACCTGACCAGTAGTCTCCTCATCGTGCTCCTCATTAACATCGACATCCTCCTCTGAGCGATCAGCGAGGCCGCTGTTTGTTAAAGAATCGACATTCTCTTCCTTTCCTTCCTCTTTCTCGTCGGCAACTCTTGGGCGTGGCTTTTCGATACCCTCCATGTCAGAGGTGTTCGCAATATCGACATCATTCTCGACAGACTCAATCTTAACAATCTCATCGAGCTTAGAGCGCTGCTTATCGCTGAGGAACTCTGGAGCGCGGTTCCACAAGCGGAGCGACAAGTTCTCAAGATAGAAGCCAAGACCCAATGATACCTCCTTCTTCAACGAAGCGAGAGTCTCCTTAGGAAGATCCTTATCGTAAACAACCTTAATATCGCTATGACGAACATAGTTCGCACCATTGCTTGTACCCTCGGCAACAGCATACTCCTCCAACATATCGTTGATATACCATGCCATAGAGCGTTTGTCGGTAGCGAGATCCTCGGCATCATCCTCGAAGATGCGACCACACTTATACTCATCGCCTACGTAGATGGTAGTGCATACCTTATTCTCGTCGACATACTCAATCTTAATCTCCACAGGGTCTACGTCGGCAAAGCCCTTGTTAGCCTCTGGCGAGCCGAAGATAGCCACGAAGAGGACGAACATCCAGTGAGCTGAGATACCAGCGACAAGACCACCGACTGTATGCGCAAGGATAGCCTTAGAGGTGAGCTTACGATAGCCAAGAGCATCGAGCATAGCGGTGTGAGTAGAGAGGTAACCACTCCAGCACATACCGATAGCAGTAAACACTGCGATAGCATTACCATCAGCCCAGCCCTGCTCTACGAAGCCAGGAACAAGACCCAACGCTGCGCCCACAGCACCAAGAGCGGTGATAGGGAAGGCAACGAGGTGTGGATCGCCGAAGCCAAAGAGCCAATCGAAGATAAAGTTGATCTGACCTGCAGCCCATGGCAAGAAGCCGACACCCTCGTAAGCGGCACCTGTGTAGCCCTCAGCACCAGGACCGAAGGTGAGAATCATCACCAAGGTAGAGATAATCAACACGCCAGGGATGATTGAGAGACCTACGTCAACACCGGTCTTACCGCCATCGAGCAACGAGTTAAGGATACGGGTAAACATAGATGTCTCCTTAACCTGCTCCTCCTCCTGCTGATCCTGCTCCTCGATAATCTCAGCCATCTCCTCCTTGAAGTTAGGATGCATCTTAATGATGAAGCGCTGCATAAGGCGTGTTGATACGATACAGCCGAAGAATGCACCCAACAGACCGATGAATGGCTCAGCATAGAAGCCGTTACTTACCATGAAGACGATAACCAACAGACCCATACCGAAGGCGGTACCGAAGTTGGTGAGCGAGATAAGCTGATACTTCTTAAAGAAAGAGCTGAAGCGCTTATCCTTAGCAAGTGAGATGATCGCTGGGTTGTCCGAGAGGAAGGTCATCACAGCACCCAAAGAGGCCACACCTGGAAGGTTGAACAATGGCTTCATCAATGGACGCAAGATACGCTCCAACAAGGCAACAACGCCAAACTCAACGAAGATACGACCCAAAGCACCCGTAATAACACAGATTGCCATGAGGTAGAACACCGTGTTGAGCAATAGATCATGAGCGGTCTTCATGATGGTGTTCAACATATTGGGCAGACCCATGACTGAGCCAATACCACCAAAGAGACCGATAACTATGATGAGGCAAAGGATGCCAGCACCATACTTACGTAGTTTATTCTCTGAACTCATAAAATGTTATTTATTAGTAGTTTATACTTATCGTTTGTTAGAGACCTTGTCGATGAGCTTTGTCACAGCCTGCATAACGTCGATGCGCCATGTAAGACCCACGGTGAGGTATGAGCCCTTGCCAAGAGCCGTACCGTCAACATTGGTGTTCATGCCGAAGTTATAGGCATAGGCTGCGTGAAGACGCACATCGCGATTGCCCTTGCCACCCATAGGATAGTACTCAACGCCACCACCTACGCGTGTAATCTCAGTGCCTGGGATAAGACCCGAAGCCGAGATAGCGCTATCGCCAATCTTGTCGTAGGTAGCCTTGGCGAAGATATTCACGCGGTCAGCCACGAGGTATGAGAACTCACCCATGATTGAGAAGTTATCGAAAAGAAGATCCTTGACCTTTGGGCCACGGCTCATAAGGTCTACCTGGAGGGTAGCATCACCAAACTTGAACTGGTTACCAAGGGCAAGATATTTATCGTACTTACCAGGGGCATACTGCATGAAGTTGAGCGAGTAGAGCGCTGTATAGCAACCATGCGTACCACTCCAATAGAGGTTGTATGCGTAGAGGTCTACAGATGAGTTTGTGGTGTCGTATGGGCTCTGGCACGCCTGGAAGAGGATAGTGTCGTTACCTGCGTTTGTGGTATATGCCACGCTCGCACCAATCTGATAGCAGTTTACGTTGTTCCAGAACTCCGAGCAGAAGTAGAGGTCCATAGGTGCACGGTCGTACTCCCAGCCACCAATCATGAGCACCTGCTTACCTGCCGAGATTGCCCAGTTTGCAGTAGGCTTATAGGTAAGGGTCAACCAATCGGTGTTCTGTGCAAACTCGCTGATTGAGTTGGCGCGGTTGAAGCGCTGACGCCATGAGTATGAGAACTTCGACGATATCTGACCATCGAGACGAAGGTTGAAGTAACGCACCTTGAAGCCTGAGCCTGCATCGCTATGCACGCCATCAACGGCCTGATTGAGGTAGTCGAAGCGAGCCTCGATGCCCACCTTAAAGATCTCGTTATCGCGCTCATAGCCAGACTGTGCCTGTGCCTTATCGAAAGTGAAGAGCGCCACAAAAAGGGCAACACCCTTGAGTAGAGTAGTAAAAGTTTTCTTCATAATGAATGGATTAATTGCGCAAATATAAGAAAAAAAGGTGAAAAGTGATGAGTTACGATGAGTAAAATGGGGTACGATGGGTTAAAATGCGATTGCCGCTATCATATTCTCCCATAGAAACTCATATTAACCCGTCAGAACCCACAATAAACAATGAACGCCATACTAATTCCGAAAAAAATTACTATCTTTGTCCGATTATTGACTATAACTAAAACACAGATATATTATGATGGAACTCAGCGAACAGGAAGTGTTGCGCCGCCAATCGCTTAAGGCATTGCGCGAGATGGGCATAAACCCATATCCAGCAGCACGTTACGAAGTTAACGCCACAGCACGCGAGATTGCCGAGCAGTTCGACCCCGAGAAGGGTAACTTCCAGGAGGTGTCGATTGCCGGTCGTATCATGAGCCGACGTATCATGGGCTCGGCATCATTCTTCGAGTTGCAGGACTCGACAGGTCGCATTCAGGTATATATTCGTCGCGACGATATATGCCCTGAAGGTGACCCAACACTCTATAACACAGTGTTTAAGAAGCTTCTCGACATCGGCGACTTCATCGGCGTAGAGGGCTTTGCTTTCCACACCAATACTGGCGAGTTGTCGGTACACTGCCGCAAGTTTACAGTGCTCTCTAAGTCGGTACGCCCTCTGCCTGTTGTTAAGCAGAAGGATGGTCAGATGTTCGACGCCCTCACCGACCCTGAGGTGCGCTATCGTCAGCGTTATCTCGACCTTGTGGTTAACCCACACGTTAAGGATACCTTCGTGAAGCGCGCGAAGATCATGCAGACCATGCGCGACTTCTTCAACGAGCGCGGCTACCTCGAGGTGGAGACACCTATCCTACAGCCTATCCCTGGTGGTGCTGCAGCACGTCCATTCATCACCCACCACAACGCCCTCGACATCGACTTCTACATGCGAATAGCTACGGAGCTCTACCTCAAGCGCCTTATCGTAGGTGGCTTCGATGGCGTATATGAGTTCGGCAAGAACTTCCGCAACGAGGGTATGGACCGCACACACAACCCTGAGTTCACATGTATGGAGATATATGTTGCCTACAAGGACTATATCTGGATGCAGAAGTTCACGGAGCAGATGTTGGAGCGTGTGGCAATGGCTGTTAATGGCACAACTGATGTTGTCCTCGACGGCCGCACAATCTCGTTCAAGGCGCCATTCCGCCGCGTGACGATGACCGACGCCATCAAGGAGAAGACAGGCTACGACATCACAGGTCAGTCGGAGGAGCAGCTACGCGAGGCGTGCAAGCGTCTCAACGTGGAGATTGACGACACTATGGGTAAGGGTAAGCTTATCGACGCCATCTTCGGTCAGTACTGCGAGGAGCACCTCGTGCAGCCTACATTCGTCACCGACTACCCTATCGAGATGTCGCCACTATGTAAGCGTCACCGCGACAACGAGGAACTCACCGAGCGCTTCGAGTTGTTCGTAAATGGTAAGGAGCTATGTAACGCCTACTCAGAGCTTAACGACCCTATCGACCAGTTGGAGCGTTTCCAGGAGCAGATGCGCCTATCGGAGAAGGGCGACGACGAGGCGATGACCATCGATATGGACTTCGTACGCGCCTTGGAGTATGGTATGCCATCATGCTCAGGTATGGGTATCGGTATCGACCGCCTCACCATGTTCATGACTGGCGAGACCTCTATCCAGGATGTGTTGTTCTTCCCAACCATGCGTCCCGAGAAGAAGGTTGTTGCCGATGCTGAGGAGGTATACACCGAGGCAGGCATCCCTCAGGAGTGGGTTGCCGTAGTTCAGAAGATGGGCTACATCACCCTTGAGGCATTCGAGAACACCGCAAAGACGGGCGGCATGAAGCTCTTCAACGACCTCTGCGGCTTCAACAAGAAGAACAAGCTGGGTCTTACCACTGCCGAGATCAAGGCGTGGATTGAGTCAAAGAGGGAAAACTAATAACTGAAAATAAGATTATATATGAGAAAGAATATCGTAGCAGGTAACTGGAAGATGAACACACTCCCAGCGGAGGGTGTGGCTCTTGCCCAGGGCGTAGCAACTGGTCGCAAGGATGTTTGCGACTGCGTGGAGATTATCGTATGCCCACCATTCACTCACATCGCACAGGTCGTAGAGGCTGTCAAGGGTGCTAATGTGGCAGTGGGTGCTCAGGATTGCGCAACTGAGCCTAAGGGCGCATACACAGGCGAGGTGTCGGCAGAGATGATTGCAGCCCTCGGATGTAAGTATGTCATCCTCGGTCACTCGGAGCGTCGTCAGTACTATGGCGAGACATCAGAGACCTTGAACAAGAAGATGGCACGCGCCTATGAGAACAACCTTGTGCCTATCTACTGCGTAGGCGAGAACCTCGAGGAGCGCGAGGCAGGTCGCCACTTCGAGGTGTGCAAGCAGCAGATCGAGGAGGTTGTCTTCAACCTCTCGGATGAGCAGTTCGCAAAGCTCGTCATCGCCTATGAGCCAGTATGGGCTATCGGCACTGGCAAGACAGCAACCGCAGAGCAGGCAGAGGAGATCCACGCCTACATCCGCGAGGTGTTGCGCTCGAAGTTCGGCGCTGCTGCCGAGGAGTGCTCAATCCTCTATGGTGGCTCATGCAAGCCATCTAACGCACAGGAGATCTTCTCTAAAGAGAATGTCGACGGCGGTCTTATCGGCGGTGCAGCCCTCAAGGCTGACGACTTCCTCGCAATCGGCAAGGCGTTCTAAGCAGCTACGTCATAGACAAGAACAAGGGCTCATTCGGTTGAATGAGCCCTTGGTTTTTAATTGGTGGGGGGTAGTGTGGAATTAGTAATATGTTGCTCCTGAGGAGCAATGAGGATGGGGTAAAAAGGGTAAAAAAGGGGACGAGGGGCTGGCTATCAAGTCGCCATTGAAAAAACGCCCCTCAGACCCCCTAAGCCCCTCAGACCCCTCACCCAATCGCTCCAGAGGAGCGAAGCATTACTAATTACTCACTACTCTTTACTAATTTTCTTAAATTTACGCTTCAGCCATAGGTAGTAGCCCGTGAGCGGAAGTGTTGCGCCGATAAGGGCAGCGACAAACCACAACACCTTGGTCGTCATGCCACCGATGTCACCCGTATGCAGGGCGCGCAGCCATGTGCGAGCACCATCACCAAAGAGGGCATAGAAGCCATCTCTCCACCACTCGAACGACCACACAAGGCCCGTGAGCGCCATGATAAGGAGCAAGATTACGGCATAGGCGCCAGCCGACACGTGCATATCGTACCAGAAGCGTCGCCACCCCTTGCGCAGTGCCACCTGCGAGCGGTTCTTCCACATCTTCAGCGTCTTAGGCCACCATATAAATATTCCTGAGAGGAGCACCAATACCATAGCCAAGGTGCTAATGCCCACAATCATCTTACCTGCCGACATCTCGCCCTTGCTCTGTGGGGCGTCCATCAGCCAGCGGTGCATACGAAACATCGTCGCGAAGAATGGGTGGCGCTCGGGCGTGCCAAGCACCTCGCCCGTATACTGGTCGACAAATATCTTCTGCTTGCCGCGCTTATCGAGATAGAAGATATAGCTACGCTCGGCGGCGTCCATCACCTTGACATCGTGGATCTTCTGCTTCTTGTCGAGCCTCTGCTCCACCTTTGCACGTAGCTCCTCCATAGGAAGTGGCTCACCCTCAACATTTTCAACATAGTAGTAGTCGCTCTGGAGGTGCGGCGTAAGCTCCTTCTCGAAGATGAGCATAGCACCCGTAAAGCAGGTTATCGACATGAGTACTCCAAGAGGGATGGATAGCCAAATATGGAGTTGCCTAAATATATTTCTTACCATATAGAGTCAGTTTATAGTACAAAGGTAGTAAAAAAAGTGTTATGCGATTAATTTAGTGGCGACATTCTACCTACGGCACCAATCTGCGTAGCCTCTACGGTAAGACCCTTAGTTGCCTGAGCAGTGGCGCTATCAATAACATAGATTGCTGGGTAGCTATCTGTCGTTGTCACCGCGATATAGGCCTTGCCGCCCTCGCTATATGGGGCATTGCCAAAGCTCGAGATTAGCTCCTTCGATGGCAGACCCTCAACATAGCGGAACTCGCTTGTAGCAACATCCAAGATGGCAAGCCTATTTGCCACCATCGTCTTGCCAGGCTCAAGCAGGCTATCATACATGAGCATCAGGAACTTAGTGCCGCCCAAGTACCATGTGCGCTGGAACGAGAGACCATCCGTCAAAGCCTCGATATTTAGGTAGAAGCTCTCGTCGAACTGCTCCTCACCCCCCTTTATGCGCACCACGCCTGCTGGGAGTATTGTCTGCTGACGCTCGTCGGCCATAGTCTTAGCATACGAGGGTGAGAATACATATACATCGCCACTCTCCGTCTCCCATAACATCTGGTAGTACTGCGACTTGTTACGGCCACAAGCGTAGCTAATCTTATCGGTGTGAATAAGCTTCTTAGAGGCAAGTGTCTCATCCTCGAAGATTGCCACCCAGCACTCATCAGGATACTGTGTCCACTGCAACTCACCCTCCTTATATGCACCTGAGCCAGAGCCTCCAGCCTCCGTCTTTACAAGGTCGGCGTAACCCTCACGAACCCACTTGCCACCCTCGACATTTACGCCATACTGGCTAAGACCCATAGGCACGGCTGCCGAATATAGCTTGCCGCCTACCTCCTCAAGGCCTGCCAACGTTACGAACTCGCCATTGCCGAGGAAGTTCTCCGCGAGGTAGTGCTCCTCGAGCGTGTTATTGGTCGTATATGTCTCATTCTCAACATCGAGCAGCGATACAAGGATACTCTTTGGAAGGTAGCCATTCTCATCGGCCCACTCCGTAGGGCCATCACCCGTAGAGGTTGTCATAACGTATTTATCGTATACACCTACGGTAGTGAAGCGGCGCACGGCATACTCCGCAGGACGTGCCGCGAGGGTATAGTCCGCGTTCATCACAAACGAGCGAGTTGTGCCAGCATTACCCTGGTTGTATGTTAGGCCATAGAGATACTTATCGCCCCAGAAGACCCAGTATGTAGCGCCATCGTTTACCAATCCGTCGGCCATGCCTATCGTACCACCATCCAACGACTCGGCAGTGAGTAGCGCGTTAGTCGTGGTGTTAGAGAATGTACCCTGCGCAGCAATCACATAGGGACGCTCCGCATCGGGATTGTAGGTAGGCTCTGTTGGGTTAACCTCCCTCTGACAAGCTACAGCACCGAGGAGTGCCATCGCCAAAATTGTAAATCTAATCTTCATATATGTAACGTTTTAATATTATCCTTATCTGCCACCGAAGGCCACGCGTAGCTTGACGTAGAAGGCGCGGCCAGCCTTCTGAAGGCTAAAGTTATCGTACAGCGCCTCGTTCGTAAGGTTGCGACACTCCGCCGAGATGTTATATCGCCCATCTTTTAGCGAGTAACCTATCGAGAGGTTATGTGAAAACTGCGTAGGCACCATATAGTCACCCTTGTTACTACCAATACGTGATGAATAGTAATAGAAGCCATGCAGATAGTTGTTATCATAGCTGATAGTCAATACATTGCCCTTAGCTATACAGTCATGCCATGTGAATGTCACGTCGCTGTCGGCAAATAGATATGGCGTGTTGGGCATACGGTCACCATAGCCGAGGTTGGGCATCGACGTAGTGCCAAGAGCTATGGGCATATTGTCACGCACATCCATGTAGGTGATGTTACCGCCTACCGAGAGCCACTTCGAAAAGGTGTATCGCGCAGTGAAGTTACCACCGAGGGTCTTCACACGGCCATAGTTTATATATGTTGCTGCCGCCTTACCGCCACTCATATCGACGATGTTTCGCTGTATGTAGTCATCCGTGTTGCGCCATACAAAGCCACCCTCAAGGTATAGCCCATGCTCATCGGCATCGCCATAGCTACCTGTATAGCTGAGGCTTATGTTTAGGTTGTCGCTATGTTCGGGTCGTATTCCGATGTCGCCCATCTCAAGGTCCTCGTCGCCGAACATCTCCTCGATTGTGGGTAGGCGGTATGCCTTCTCGTACGACACCTTCGCCTGAAGGTAGGTGGCTGGGAAGTATGTCGCCGCCACGCCATAGCCCAGGGCGCTGTTGCGTCGCTGTGTCTCGACAAACGACGAGCTATTGGCATCCGTGGCGATAGGGCCCCGCACGCTCAGAGCATAGTATTTTGCAAAGAGCGATATGCTCAATCGCTCGATAGGTGTCAAGCGATACTGAATGCCACTGATGTTCTTATGTGTGCGTTTCTTGATGGCATCCTCCTCGGGCTGTGATGCCAAGAGCGAGGTGTTTGATCGCCTGAAGGCGTTGAATACGTGGTTGAACGTTATGACGTGCTTATCGCCTATGCGGTACGACAGCGTGGCGGTAGCATTCCAGTTGTCGTTGAGCGAGCGTGTATGCTGGTATGACTGCTCGCCAGGCGAGTTTAGGCGCTTCGTCTCACCGCGCCAATTGTACTTGTACTGCGAGGTGTCGACATTGAAGGTCGTATTTCGATTGTAGTTTGCTGTGACAACAAGGTCGAGACCTCTGGTAAAGAGGTTACGCTTGCGATACTCCATCGAGGGCATCAGCGAGTTACCACGGCGAAACTTAGCTCCATAGACAATATCCTGGCGCACACCATTTTGTATCTGCTTGTACATCTGCGAGTAGGTCATGCCAAATACTAAGCGGTCGGCCCACCTTTTGCCCACAACGCCCACCTTCGCCACAACAGCCTCGTTGTGGTAGGTGTCGTTGAAGCGGCGCACACGGTGCTTAGTGCTCTTATCTATACGTCCCGTTGCGAAGTCCTCAACCGAAGCCATCACCTCATAATTGTTATCCGAGTAGTTCTGAAATGCGTTCACCTCCCACATAAAGCCATTGTCGAGGGTCTGACCCGCATTGACCGACGAGCGGTGCGTATTGAACGAGCCGTAGGAGTACGAGGCATCAACAAACCAGTTGCGGCGGCGCTTCGATGTCACGATGTTGACAACACCGCCAAGAGCGTCAGCACCAAAGCCCACGGGCACCACGCCACGATATACCTCGATACGCTCGGCATAGCCCGCCGGTATGTTATTTAGCGAGAATGAGCTACCCACACCCTCCTGTGGCACGCCGTCGATGAAGACCTTGACATGCTTACCTGAGAAGCCATCGAGCGAGATTGTCATGTCGGAACCAACGCCTCCCGACTCACGGAGCTTCACGCCCGGAGCCTTTGTGAGGGCATCGCTTAGCGACTTCGAGCCATTCTCCAAAGCCTTGGTGTCTATCGCCACAGCATTGAATGGCGAGCGCTTAACTACGCCTACGCCCGACGCCTCAACCACAACCTCCTCAATATCTGTTGCCGACTCACTAAGTGTGTAGTTTATATCGTATACCTCACCACCGCTAAATGTCATCGTATGGCTCTTGTTATCATAGCCGAGCGACGATGCTACGATGGTAGCCTCACCAGCATCGACATATATCTTATAGCGCCCCTCAGCATCGGTAGTCACACCACGCGAGCTACCATCGATATATACCGTGGCATAGGGCACTGGCACACCCTCCTCATTGGTTACCACGCCCTGCAGACGTGCCGCCTGAGCAGTCGTCGTGGGTGGCTCTGTGAACCCATCAAACGAGGGGGCAGCCGCCGAAGCGACATTAGCACCAACGACCATTGCGCATATTATATATGTAAGGTATAGCGATAGTTTCACACAAATCTTTCTCATAGTCAATGCATATTTTTACGTTTGCAAAGGTACTCCACCCCCACAAGGTGGACAATCCCCAAAAGGCGGTAAATATCTCTCGCCCACTCCCCACATATTGGGGTAACTGCATTTTATCGCCCCTTCGTAATTGGATATTCAACAAAAAGTTGTAACTTTGAACTTTGTATTAACTAACCGTAAAGAAGTATGTTCAGTAACGAAAAAGCAATTATAGAGCAGGCGTGGGAGAACCGCGAGATGCTTAAGGATGAGAGTGTTCGTGAGGCTATACGCCGCGTTGTCGAGGCTGTGGACAAGGGCGTTGTGCGTTGTGCCGAGCCTATAGACGTGGAGCGCAGCGAGTGGCAGGTCAACGAGTGGGTGAAGAAGGCAATCATCATGTACTTCCCCATACAGCCTATGCGCACCATGAAGGCTGGCGAGTTGGAGTGGTACGATAAGATGGAGCTTAAGCATGGCTACGAGGAGCTAGGCGTGCGCGTAGTGCCTCATGCCGTGGCACGCTATGGCGCCTACATCGCCCCAGGAGCTATCCTCATGCCCTCGTATGTCAACATCGGCGCATATGTAGATAGTGGCACCATGGTAGATACATGGGCAACGGTGGGCTCATGCGCACAGATAGGCAAGAACGTGCACCTCAGCGGTGGCGTGGGCATCGGTGGCGTGTTGGAGCCAGTGCAGGCAGCACCCGTAATCATCGAGGATAACTGCTTCATCGGCTCACGATGCATCGTTGTCGAGGGTGCACACATATGCCGTGAGGCGGTGCTCGGCTCGAATACCGTAATCACCGGCTCGACACATATCATCGACGTCACAGGTCCTGAGCCTAAGGAGTATAAGGGCTATGTTCCACCACGCTCGGTCGTTGTGGCAGGCACCTACAACCGCAAGTTCCCTGCAGGCGAGTATGGCGTGCAGTGCGCACTTATCATCGGCCACCGCAAGGAGTCTACCGACAAGAAGACATCGCTCAACGACGCCTTGCGCGACTTCTCAATATCATAACAGACCATGAGACGCATATTAACAATACTCCTCCTTGCCACAACGCTTGTTGCGTGCAACAATAAGAATCCACACGACGGCGACGCCATATCTATCTATATTGTTGGTGGCGATGAGGTGTGGGTTGCTGGTCGCGAGGGGGTTACTCATACCGTAGAGTGCAAGGTCTATGGGGTAGCAGAGCAGTACCCAGTCTTGGACGCAACGACCGAGGACGAGTGGATTGAGATTAAGAATTGCTCTATCAACCTCGTACTGTACAAGACGCTCGACAACCACACCGGAGCCCCACGCGAAGGTCATATCACCATTTCGTATGCCGGCAAGAGCAGGACGCTCACCGTCATACAACGCCCATATGCCCAGCGCGAGTACGAGGCACTGAGCCTTCACGGCAGCACCTATAATGGCTACGAGGAGGGTGAGCATGAGGGGTATAACTACAACCTCGTGCTGTCGCAGGTGGGTGTAGATAAGTCGGGATGCCTATACGAAAAGAGTGAATACTACATCCTCAACCTCTATAGCCCCACGCCAGCTAACGGCAATATGTCGTGGACACTGCCTCAAGATGTTGAGATAGACCTCGAGAACAGCTACTACATAAAGACGGGCGAGGATGTGGCGACCTCCGTGGAGATAGCACTCAAGGAGGCGACAATCAGCGTCGGCAGCAAGATGATTGAGGCACACGTGGTGCTCGACAACGAGACGAGCGATAGCGTAAACATCTGGTACAGAGGCGCACTTTACCAGAATATGACCCTCTATCCACTCCTAAGCACACTCGAGGAGGACTATACGTTCAACCATCAGGATGCCATCTTCGCCTATGAGCTTAGCGAGGATAACAGCTGCACGATCTATATCGTAAAGCAGATCGAGGGCGAGGATATCGACATCTTCCAGCTATCGCTACAACTCCCCGAGGGTGCATCAGATATTGTTGGCGAGTATCAGCAAGGCAACGGTGCGAGTGCCTTTATCGCTGGTAGCATGGGTGATGAGGAGTCGGCCTATGTGGGCTCATGGTATATGAAGTATGACGACACGGAGCGAGCGCCGATGGTCGATGGCAAGATAACTATCTCGAAGAGCGAGTCCGAGACCTACACCTTCGATATAGATGTTACGGATGACTCGAAGCATAGGATCAAGGGTACGATCATCGCAACAAAGGCTGAGGTATAGATAAAAGAGTGGGGAGCGTCAAACTAATTGACATTCCCCTACTCTTTCGACAACTACTACTCTACAGCCCGCATAATAGCCACAAGCTCGCCATTTCTTAGCAGCAGCATCATCGAGCCATCCATCTCGTAGTGGGTGACACCACCGAGCATGCCGAAATATTCGAGCTCCATAAGCTCATCACACGCGACCAGTGTCATTGAGCCGTGTGTAAAATCGAGCTCGCGAGAGGTGGTCATGCGATATGTTCCAGACATATTGTTGCAACACCCCCTGGCCGAGAATGTTCCACTTTCACGCAAATATAGTGTATATTGATTACCCTCAGGCTGAACATCCTTCGCCATAAGCTGCACTAACTGCCACTTGGTGCCTACGAGTGGCTTGACATTGCTCGCCTGCTTGCGGCAATCGCAACATCCCGTAGCGAAAAGTAACAATAATAGAGGGGTGATGAAAAATAAAATAGCGCGTTTCATATCAAAAGTCGAAATTATAACATATCTTTGTAGCACAAAGATAGTATAAATCACTTAAAACGAATAAAAAAATGAAAAAAGTTATCGCTTCACCATTGGCACCTAAGGCTGTAGGTCCATACTCACAGGCAATCGCACACGATGCAACACTCTATATCTCTGGTCAGCTACCTATCGACGGTGCTACTGGCGTTATGGCTGAGGGCATCGAGGCACAGACACACCAGGCACTCAAGAACCTTGGTTACATCCTCAACGAGGCTGGCTACAGCTACGACGATGTTGCTAAGACAACCGTTCTTCTTGCCGACATCGCAGACTTCGGCGCTATGAACGCTATCTACGCTGAGTACTTCACAGGCGAGAAGCCAGCACGTATCTGCTACCAGGTTGCTGCACTCCCTATGGGCGCTCGCGTTGAGATCGACGCTATCGCAATTAAGTAATCTTAGGGCGATACAAACAATAGGGGCTGTATAACAAGAGTTAGTTTTAGGCGCACGAAGTCTGAGAAAGCGCAGTTTACTCAGCGTAAATGAGCATTTCGAAGACAAACTATTTGTTGTCAGAAGGGGTCAGATACTTTCGCTCGGCGAATTTCTTTGCGATGGGCTGTACTTTGACGTACTGCCCATTGCTAAGATAATTCGTTAGAGGAAGTAGATGACCGCTTATCACAACAAAGACACCGAAATAACCTTGTTAGACAGCTTATACCATTAAGGTACTGGGTCATAACCTGACCCACCCCACGGATGACACCTCAATAGACGACGCACCGTGAGATATAACCCCTTGATAGGTCCATGCTTACGCAGCGCCTCGATGGCATACTGCGAGCAGGTGGGCGTAAAGCGACATGAGGGTGGCTTCAGGGGTGATAGGCACACCTGATAGAAGCGCACAAGAAGTATAAAGGGCTGAGCAAAGAGCCACTTAACAGCGCTGAGTAACCTCCTCAATAATTCGACAAATCGCATTTTCTATCGCCTTATATGATAGCACCTCCTTCGAGGAGTAGACAAGAGCCATGTCAACGGCAACACCCTTAGCCTCTGCACGCTGCCACAAACCATGTTTATTTAGACGGTACGCCTCCTTGGTGCGACGGCGCAGCAGGTTGCGACGATTGGCACGCTTATGGTTGCGCTTAGGTACAGAGAAGAGCACCTCAACGGTTGTTGAAGCGCTCTGCTCGATGTATGTGGCATAGCGAAACGGGTATACAAAGCCCGACACTCCCTCCGTGAAGAGACGGCGCTGGGCGTGCAACGAGCATAGGCGCTCCTGCTTGGGCAATCCGTTCGCCTTATCCATAACTATCACTTTTACTGTGCCTTGCGAGGTGCGCGTACACGAGTCTTCTTCTGAAGCTTTGTCTGCTGGGCACGAATAAACTCCTCCTTCTCGAGGTTCTCCTTCACCTCAGCATCCTCAATCTCAACACCCTCCGACACCTTATTGCAGTAGATCTCCAACGCCTTAACCATAGATGGTGCCTCGGGCGATGGTGCCGATGCCTTAACCTTAAGACCTGCCTCCTTAGCAGCACGCAACGTAGCCTCGCCAAAGGTTGCAACAACAGGCAACTTCTCGACATCGAAATTCTCCGCCAACGCCTTTACGTCGGATGGCGAGTAGAGAGCAATAATGTCATACTCCTCGGGCTTAAGCTCCGACATATCGGCAGCCACGGTACGAGCGAAGACAACAGGGTCCACCTTAAGCTTAAGCTTCGAGAGTGTATTAGGAAGCTCGGGCTTGAATGGCTCGGTAAGAGCAAGGATAAACTTCTCATCCTTATGCTTCACGATAAGCTCAAGCAATGAGTTGAACGTACCATCAGCAAACGAAATCTTACGCTTGCGATAGACAATGTATTTTTGCAGATAGAGGGCAACGGCCTCCGTCTGGCAGATGTACTTCATCGTCTCGGGTACCGTGATACGCGCCTCCTCACAGATGTGGAAGAAGCTGTCAACGGTCGAACGCGAGGTCAAAATAACGCAGGTATGGTCGAGAATCTCGATGCGCTGGGCACGAAACTCCTTCAAGGTAACACCCACCACCCGAATAAAGGGTTTGTAGGTAATGTCAATGTGGTGTTTTTGTGCTAATTCGTAGAAAGGGGATTTTTCGAGAATGGCCGGTTTCGGCTGCGATACCAATATTTTCTTCACTTTCGCTATCAAATTTTGCATGGCTTTTCCTTAGGCGAATCGTTCCGCCAAAAGCCATAACAGGCTGAACGGAAAGATTTCCACGGTGCAAAGGTACAAAATCCAATGCAATTTTGAAATTTTTTTTGAAATAAAGAGTGGCCGGGTCTCGTGGAGGTATAAAATCAACGAAATAACCAACTCGATGAGTATCACCCACAACCAAACAGTTCCCTTGGAAGTGGGCGTCGGTAGGAACAAGAGCAGCGTC
>JAZOLM010000009.1:0-1475 GCA_045652985.1 Alistipes sp.
TTCACTCGCGTGTACTATCCAGCGCGTAACATCCCGGAGGCAGCTGCGAGCCGACGCGATATGAAAGCGTCGGTTGCGACGGCGAGAACTTTAGTTCTCTCAAGGAGTACGAAGCCAAAGGCGAAGTCTTCGATGCAGCCAATTTCGTGAGATTGCCTTTCCCTTACGGCCGGCGAACACGTTTCGTGAGATCTGCGTGAGAAAAAATCAGTGTGAGGTTATGCAATTAAGGTAAGTGCGCCGCTGATAAGCAGCAGCGCACGAAAGAATGTACTCATAGTTTACATCGTGCATGAGGCTACGCCCAAGGCACCGGCCAGGGCGGTTAGTACGGTGATTACGATCTTAAGGTCTCGTTTCCAGTTTACTTTCATATTAGTGGTTGTTTAGAGTTTTAATGTTGTGGTTTACTAACTGTCCCTCTGTTTATAGAGGGACGAGCGAAATGAAATGGAGCGGAGGGAGTTCCAAACGAAGTGCGGAGCAGAACCACTACGCGCTACGCTTGTAACGCCCCCGCCCTGCGGGCACCCCCTCTATAAACAGAGGGGGAGTTGCCATTACGCCATCGCGTCAGACGAGATGCGCTTCAACTTGAAGTCCTTGGCGACCTCCCTCTTGAGTGCCGCATCGGGGCGGAACACGATCTTGTGGCTCTTGATCATCGCTGAGGGTGAGAAGTCTTCGGCATTGATTACCTCCTTGGGGTAACACTTGCCTTGGAGCGTTATCTGGAAGCGGCCGAGGTCATCGAGCACCACCACTTGTCCCTCGGTGAGGGCTTCGATGATGTGGTCTTTCATACTCACGAGCACGGCGCGGCAGTCGGCCTGCGTCACGGTGGTGCTGTTGTTGATACGCTTGGCGAGTTTGTCTAAGGTGAGTTCGCCGGTCTTGATGGCTTGACCGTGGAAGTAGTCTACATCGCGGTTTCTGGGGTTGCTTACTTTCTTTACTGCGTAGGTGATGGGCATAATTAAATGGGGACCCCCTCTAACTCCCCCTCTATGGGGAGAACTCCGACATCACGGAGGTGTCAAGGAGGATTTTGTTAATGGTTAATAAATAAGGTTACTTGAAAATGAAACTACCTTATTCAGTCCGCGGTGCCTGAGTCCCCTCCATAGAGGGAGGGTTAGGGTGGGTCTCTTTTTCTACTGCGAAGTTACGACTTCTACACTCCTGTTTATTCCGCAGATGAGAGTTACGGTAAGCCCTATAAATAATCTCTGAAGAGATTGAATATAAACTTGTTATCCGTTGATTATGTGGTGGTTTTTTTGTAATTTTATATCATGAATAACATGTCACACGAAGATATTTTTTGCCTCACGCAGATCTCACGAATCTCACGAAGCACGCATCGTTTCACTCGCGTGTGCCTCCGGGACGCAAGCACTCGGCGCAGCCGACAGCTGCGAGCATTTCTTGCGATGCAGCCATTTCGTGAGATTTGTGTGATCTGTGTGAAATTA
>JAZOLM010000010.1:0-7326 GCA_045652985.1 Alistipes sp.
CTTGGATGAGGCTATTGAGGATGCTAAGACTCAGAATAAGCCTATCTTCGTTGACGTAACAGGTCACGCATGTAACAACTGCCGTGAGATGGAGACAATGGTATGGGGTAGCGACCTCGTATTGCCAAAGCTCAAGGATGACTTCGTAATCTGCGCCCTCTATGTTGATGATAACACTAAGGTTGAGGGTGGCAAGCGTCTTGGCTCTATCAACTCTAAGTTGGTACAGGAGAAGTGGAATGTAAATGCACAGCCTGCATATATCATCCTCTCGCCAGATGGTAAGCGCGTTCTTGCAGGTCCACGTGGCTACAATACAGATATTAAGGCATTCGCGAAGTTCCTTGACGATGCTAAGGCTAAGGTAGGTTCACCTGCAAAGCCAGCTGAGGAGAAGAAGGACGAGAAATAGTTGATCATCGATAGATGACGATGTAATATCTGATTATATTCAACTTTTGGGGCTATTCGATCTCGAATAGCCCCAATTGTTTTTATAAACCTCGTCAGAATGAAGTGGTTTGTATGGTGAAAAGTGAGAGGTGAGAGGTGAGAGGTGAGAGGTGAAAAGGCGGTGTCTGCGACGCAGATTAAATTAATAGGATAGATAGGAATAATAGGTTCGCTTCGCTTGATAGGAACGATAGCGAGCGTTGCGTAATAATCCCATCGCACCTATCTCTCCTATTGCACCCATCGCCCTTACGTTCCAATTGCAATGCTCACTTCCACTATTTTGCACAAAAAATCGGGGTTGTCGAACAATCATGTTAGACAACCCCAATATATTTTCAATCTCTATAGCTCGAAGCGTGACTTATTTGGAAAACGCTTCTCAAGGCTTTGTATGAGAGCCTCCTGCTTGCACTTAAATCGAGCATCGCTCATCTGAACATCGTTGATGCAGACCAATCGACGTCTTGGATTTGCTATTGCGCGCTTTATCATACCCGTAGTTGCGAAGCCCATAGATAGGTGGCTCTTAGCCTGTCGCTTATTGATGATCCTACCCTTGAGATACATATAGTCGGTGAAGAGATACTGTGTTATGTTCTCTGCCGAGCGTACACGCGTTAGCGATGCGAGGATCTGTGGACGTAGTTTCTCGTAGATCTCCGTGCACTGGCTGCGAAGCATAGGTGCGCAGATGTGCTGCTGACGAAGGAAGCGGCATGATGGCTTCAGACCGAGTGCCTCGCGTGCCATATGGTCTGAGTTACGGCATATCTTCTTAAACATATTGGTTGCCAAAAAGTGCTTGCTAAGACCAATTATACCCTTGCCATCTTTAAAGAACTCCTCTGCCTTGCATGGACCGATAGGGAAGATATCATCGTTAAAGTATAGGTACTCCTCATCAAGACCCTCAATGCGGTGTAGGTGCATCTCTATAGGGTTGCTATTGAATGTTGGAAGACACTCCGCAGGGATGATATCCTTGTGTAGCACCACATTAACCTGCTCACGGTTCACCCATGCTGGTATCTGGCTCTCGCCCGATACCACAAGGTGTACCTTGCGGATGAATGGCATGTTGACCTCTATGCCTCGCATGAGGTAGCGCAACGTACCCCAGTCACGAAAGCGCTTAACCTCAATAGGTGCGCTCACGTAACGCTCGTACTCGCGTTGCCACACAGGGTCCTGACCATTCACATATGTGATTACTACATCCATTTCAATTAGAGAAAATCTGTTTCAATCGCGCAAAGATAATAAAAAATATGAAAAATCAATCAAGCGTGGTCTAATTTTTTTGTTCTTGTAGCTTTTTTGCCCTTTCGATTAGTCGTTTTTGTTTCTCTGGCGTATGGCGCCATCTGTTGTGTGACCACAACCATAACTCGGGACACTCTCTGATCATTGCCTCCAGAGCCTTTGCGTAGCGTCGAGTGATTGTATTTGGCTGGATCGTCTCCATTCCATCGTATAGCTCATCGAAGCGTATCTCGTAGCGACCCGGCGCAATGCGTCGCGTGTGAACGAAATATACTGGTAATGAGAACTTTGTCGCTATCCTCTCGCCGCCCTCGATGAAGGCTGTAGGCTGACCAAAGAAGTCGTACCATACGGTATCTACGCTCAGCGTGGGGCTCTGATCGGAGATAAGTCCAATGGTGATGCCCCCCTGTTTGCCGCGATTCTTAAGGTAGTAGCGTATAGTGTCGTTCATCGGCACCTGTATGATGTTGGGCGATAGGTTGCGCAGACGGCGGTAGAAGCACTCGAATATGGCGCTGCGCAGCGGGTGATATACACCCATAAAGGTGGTATCTCTATCCTCCCAGTTCCACAAGAGATCGTACTCCCAGCAGCCGTAGTGCGCAGCAAGGGCTATCCAGTCGCGCCCCTTGATACGCTCGAGGTGCTCCTTGCCGTTGGACCACCTGATAAGCTTGTTGTCGCGCTCGGGGGTTGCGCCCGCAAGGCATATGGTGTCGACGATAATCTCGGCGAGTGTGCCGTAGAAGCGGCGCATGATCTGCTTGCGCTCCTTGACGCTCTTTTCGGGGAAGCAGCGCTCGAGATTTTTAAGTATCACCTTGCGACGATAGCGAACAAGGCGTAGTATACTATAAATGAAGGGCTTGAATATGTAGAAACGAAACCAGCGTGGTGAGTATCTCATCACGCGGCAAAATGCCCATAGTAGCTCAAGACCAATCTTCTGCCCTATATTTAGACTCTTCTCAGGGTTGTTGCTATCGCTCATATTCTAATATCGTTATTATCTACGCTCCTCGTCGCTCCATGCCGAGTAGGGGTGGCTGCGCAGGTGTGAGTTGTAGAAGCGCTTTTCGCCCGTCACCTCGCGACCTATCCACGTCGGAAGTGCCACAGCCTCATCTACGGCTGATAGCTCCACCTCAGCCATCACAAGCCCCTCGTTATCGCCATAGAACTCATCAACCTCAAAGGTGTGCCCCTCGTAGTCGATTAGGTAGCGACTCTTATCTATGAGCGCCCCCTCGGCGAGGGTGAGTAGCTGCATCGCCTCACGAGGGTCGATCTCCTTCTCCCACTCGAAGCGCGAGAGACCACCGTCGTTCGATGCCCCCTTTATTGTTAGCCACGCTCGCTGGTCGCTAATGCGCACACGCACCGTGCGGCGTCCCGAGGCTAAGTAGCCCTGTGTCAGGCGCATAACGGTGTGGGCGAGGTGTTTATACTCGCCCACAACCAAATATTTGCGCTCTATCTCCTGCACCTCTCAACTACATTTCAGGTGCGAACATAGGATCCCACGATGGAAGCATTATAGGCTTCTGCTCGAGGAGCTTGAGGGTCTCGGCAGGGAAGTACTTCTTGTTTACCACCACGCGGAACATATACTCCTCGAACCACTCGTTGGTCATGATAAGGTTGCCCTTCCAGCCCGCCTGTGGACCCCAGCTGTTCTCCACCATCCACTTCTTTGCGTTGCCCTCCTCGTCGAGGTCTACGGCGATGAGTGTCATGGCGTGTGACGAGCCGCTGGCGAAGGTGCGCACGCGCTCCTCCTTATTCATTGGAAACTCAACGCCCATTAGTGACTCGTAGTCGAAGTTGTTGATGTCGAGCGTGCCCTTCTTCGATAGTAGGAACTTGCCCACGTCGCATGAGAAGTACATCGCCTTGTTATCCTTGATTGATGCAATGGCAAGGGCCTTTACCTCCTCGATAGGGAGGTTGAGGTATACCCAGTTGTCACCATCATATACGTGGCGGTCATACTCAATCTCATACACCTTGTAGTACTCTCTTGATGGGTCGTTCATCACCATCACGAAGTCATTCTCGAGGTCCAGCTCGCCGAAGTACTCCTTGTAGAACGACTGTGGGGTGTAGCTCTTGGTAGATACTACATTGCCATCCTTGTCGCGCATGGTCCACTCAAACTCGGTTGGAGGCACGCCATAGGCGCGAGCAAGCATAGAGTATATCTCTGCGAGCATCTCGGTCTTGAGGGCCACGGTGCCGCGACGATCCTTCTGCTCACGAAGCTTGAGACCATACTCGCGAAGCTTTGTTGCGATAAGCGACGATATTGCCGATGTGTTGTTTGTCTGGTAGTTCTCAGGCATTATCTCCGCAGGTACCACGCCATACTTCATCACGAGGTTCGAAACGCCAGTGAACTGACCACCATCGCTAAGAGGGTTCTTGAAGAGCCACTCCACCTGACGGTCATCCATAGGTAGGTGCTTGGTGTCGATAACGGCCTGGAGGAAGAGGTTACACTTCTCAAGCTGGTCGTAGAAGAAGAGGTAGTTCTGTGAGAACTCCAACGATGCGAGGTTCTGCTCGTCGATCATCTGTGCGCGAAGCACGTTAAGACCTGTAAATAGCCAGCAGCGTCCCGACTGATGCTGGTCGGTGATGCCCTTGGTCTTCACGCGGTGTGAGAAGTTGGTATCTATCATCGCAAGGTTGTCTGCATTCACGGCAAGCTCCGCGATTGGATTCTGTGCCAATGCGTTGCGGGCAGCCTTGTCTGCCTCCGAGGCCTTATATCCCTGGCGTATCTCCTGCATCATAGTCTCGGTGATACCGCCCTTATCCTGCTGTGCGCTCAGTGTGCCCACGCTCGCAAGAGCAAGGGCAAGTGTGATTAGTCGTTTCATACTCTATCGATAGTTTAGTTTATATATTCATCACACAAAAATAGAAATTTTATCCCTAAATTGCAATAGTATATAGATATATCCCTTGAGTTATAGAAATTTTTTCTACTTTTGTGACGCTATGCGTAGGATTTTTCAATCTATAAAGATGTGGCTGCAGGGGCTATCATTCCGCACGGGAGTGATAATCCTCATTGTGTGCGTCCTCTGCTATATCATATCCTTTGCGCAGATGCTTCTCCCCATATCCTCCACGGCGAAGTTGTGGTTGTGGGTTCTCTTCTTCGGCATAGCCAAGGCCACGCAGTATATGGCGCTTATTGTCCTTGGCATGGAGGGGTGGCGACGTATTAAGAGACGTTTTTCTAAGGATAAAAATCGGGAAATAAGCCCTAAATAATAAAATAATCGGAGCCTTCGCACTGAAGACTCCGATTATATTTTGTATGGTAGCTTTCGCTACAACGCCATGAGCATGAGTAGCTGTGCGGTGAGCACACGTAAGAACATAACTACTGGGTACACAGTAGCATAGCCCAATGCTGGCATGTCGTTGCCCGATGATGCATTGGCGAAGCCGAGTGCTGGAGGATCGGTCATAGAACCAGCCATCAGACCCATCAAGGTGTAGTAGTTAACCTTACCCTTAAGACGTGCGATAACACCTACGATAAAGAGTGGTAGCATAGTGATGATAACACCGTAGCCAATCCACTTGTAACCGCCGTCTACCACAGCATCCACGAAGCCGTCACCAGCGCTGATACCTACAGCCGCCAAGAACATCGCAAGACCAATCTCGCGCAACATGAGGTTAGCACTCATGGTGGTGTAGGTCACCATCTTGAAGTGTGGACCAAAGCGACCCAACAGGATAGCGATGATAAGTGGACCACCTGCCAAACCGAGCTTCACAGGCTGTGGAATATTCATCAATGGCAATGTGCCGAGCAAGATACCGAGTGCGATACCGATGAATATAGGTAATAGGTTAGGGTGGTCGAGCTTCTTGAGTGAGTTACCCAACACCTTCTCTGCCTGTGCTACCGCAGCCTCAGGACCTACGACCATCACCTTATCACCCACCTGGAGCTCCATACCCTGATATGGGATAAGATCGACACCGGCACGGTGTACGCGGGTGATGTTGATGCCGTAGCGTGTGCGAAGACGCAAGTCTGAGAACTTCTTACCGTTAATCTCCTCGCGTGTGATGAGGATACGGCGCGATACGAGAGGTGTCGACTGCATTGCTGTTGCACCCCACTCGTCGGCGGTCATCTCGATTGACTCACCGAAGAAGGCGAGGATAGCCTCGAAGTCCTCGTCGGTACATATCACGCGTAGACGGTCGCCAATCTTGAGCACTGAGTTACCATCGGCCATGGTGATCTCGCCATTCTCGTGCATGATACGTGAGATTACGAACTGACGGTTGATGAGTGTGTGGGCATGGGCAATTGTCTGACCCTCGAGCGTCTTATTTGTGAAACGCACCGAGTAGCGGTGGGGTAGATGTGTCTCGTTGCTCATCGCTGCCAAGCCCTCGTCCTCCTTCTTGAGGTCGATACGCATCACCGAGCGGATGATGATCATCGACATGATGATGCCGATAACACCCAATGGATATGCCACAGCGTAACCCAATGATATTGAGTCAGCTATCTCAGGGTCAGCCACGCCCGAGTCAGCATATGCCTGCTGCGCAGCACCAAGACCAGGGGTGTTGGTCACCGCACCCGACAAGACGCCGACCATCGTTGGCAGAGGCTCGCCTGTCACAAGGTGGATAACGTAGGCTGTTGCCACGCCCAAAAATACCACCATCGCAGCTAAACCGATGAGCTTCAAACCACCACTCTTGAGTGATGAGAAGAAACCAGGACCCACCTGCAAACCGATGAAGAATACAAACAGGATAAGACCGAACTCCTTGATAAAGTGGAGTGTGTGGTCGTCTATTGTGCCGGGCTCTAAGAAGTGACCCGCCAAAATACCTGTAAAAAGTATCCACGTTACACCGAAGGATACTCCCTTGATTTTGATTTTACTTAATGCTACGCCCGATGCGATAACCGCCGCAAGGATAAACACAGTGTGTGCTACACTTGGGCCACCCTCACCGAGGATAACACTTTTGAACCAATCCATACCTATATATATTATTTGGAGTTAATAGTCAACATTTGGTATTCGGGGGCAAAGGTAAACTATTATTCCATATAATAAAAATTTTTAGTATAAATTGCGCAAAAAATAGTCGTTTATGTAAGCTTGTAGTGGGGTGAGGAGGGAGAATGAGGAGTGCTTCTCGCGGATTTTTACCGGGGCGTAGGAGTAATAGAAGTGATGGGGACAATAGGATTGTTGGCGCGTGAGTTGTGCGGCTCTTGCTTTTTAACGCCTCTATTAAGCGAAGCGGACCTATTGTTCCTATTTATCCTATCAATTTAACATGGCACCGCAACTACAACGCTCCCAAGCACCACGCCCCCCCCCAATTTCTTGTTAGAAGGGGTTAGGCTTGGGACCACTGAAAATTTCTGGTGGAGGGAGCGTCAACAAAAGCACGCCCAACCCTCCCCATTAATAAATCAAGTCATGCCGAGGAGGCGCAAATCAATTAATAAAGAGTAGTGAGAAATTAGTAATAGTTGAGCGCCATCAGCGCTCATAAATTTTGTTACTAATTACTAATTAACAAATTACTAATTTTAGATAA
>JAZOLM010000011.1:0-57958 GCA_045652985.1 Alistipes sp.
ACTGATATCGGTCTATGCAATTCTGTGGCGATCTACCTTTGTGTCACAACCTCGCTGATACCGTTCCCTCTCTATTCTCAACGCTATAAAACAATGGTAGACTTATCTAAAATTAGTAATTTGTTAATTAGTAATTAGTAATAAAATTTATGAGCGCTGATGGCGCTCAACTATTACTAATTTCTCACTACTCTTTATTAATTGATTTGCGCCTCCTCGGCATGACTTGATTTATTAATGGGGAAGGTTGGGCGTGTTTTTGTTGACGCTCCCTCCACCGGAAATTTTCAGTGGTTCGGTTTAAGGGGTCTGAGGGGCGTTTTTTCGAAAGCGACTTGATAGTCAGCCCCTCGTACCCCTTTTACCCTTTGTACCCTTTTTACCCCATCCTCATTGCTCCTCAGGAGCAACATATTACTAATTACTAATTACTAACTACTAATTAAAAAGGGTAGTGCCGCACGGCACTACCCTACTATACAATCTATATCCTAACTACTACTTATACTCCACCAACGACTTACCCGTCATCTCGGCAGGCTTTGCTAAGCCCATCAAGTCGAGAACCGTTGGAGCGACATCCGCCAAGATACCATCCTTGACCCTTGCTACGCGCTCCGATACAACAACGATAGGCACTGGGTTTAGTGAGTGAGCGGTGTTTGGCGTGCCGTCAGCATTTACGGCATTATCGGCATTACCGTGGTCGGCAATCTGAACAACCTCGTAGCCATTTCTCTTTGCCGCCTCGACAACATCCTTAACGCACTCATCAACAGCCTTAACAGCCTTCTCGATAGCCTCATAGACACCCGTATGACCCACCATATCGCCATTGGCGAAGTTCAAGCATATGAAGTCGTACTTCTGAGCGTCGAGAGCCTCAACAAGCTTATCCTTAACCTCGTATGCCGACATCTCGGGCTGCAGGTCGTAGGTAGCAACCTTAGGTGAAGCCACCAAGATACGCTCCTCGTTGGCGAACTCAGCCTCGCGACCACCATTGAGGAAGAAGGTTACGTGAGCATACTTCTCGGTCTCGGCGATGCGCAACTGCTTCAAGCCCTGAGCGGCAACATACTCGCCGATGGTGTTCGACACGTTCTCCTTGTCGAAGAGGATGTGCAAGCCCTGGAACTTAGCGTCGTAAGGGGTCATGCAGCAGTAGTACAACGGCATGGTGTGCATACCCTCGGCTGCCATATCCTCCTGCGTGAGGACGATGGTAAGCTCCTTGGCGCGGTCGTTACGATAGTTGAAGAAGATGACAACGTCGTGAGGCTTGATAGTACCGATGGCATTGCCCTCGGCATCTACGTTGACGATAGGCTTAACGAACTCGTCGGTAATGCCCTCGTCGTATGACTTCTGCATAGCCTCGACCATGTTTGTCGACTTCTCGCCCACGCCATTCACAAGCTGGTCGTAGGCAATCTTAACACGCTCCCAGCGCTTATCGCGGTCCATAGCGTAGTAGCGACCGATGATTGAGGCAATCTTACCTGTAGACTTCGCCATATGCTCCTCCAAGGCTGCGATGAAGCCCTTGCCGCTGCGTGGGTCGGTATCGCGACCATCCATGAAGCAGTGTACGAAGGTGTTCTCAATGCCGTAGTGCTTAGAAATGTCACACAACTTGAAGAGGTGATCCAACGATGAGTGAACACCACCATCAGAGACAAGGCCCATGAAGTGGACATTCACGCCCTGAGCCTTAGCATACTCAAAGGCAGCGACAACCTCCCTATTCTCCAAGATAGAGTTATCAGCGCAGGCGCGGTTAATCTTCACGAGGTCCTGGTATACCACACGACCAGCGCCAATATTTAGGTGACCCACCTCCGAGTTACCCATCTGACCCTCGGGCAAACCTACATTCTCGCCATCGGTCTTAAGCTCAGCATGGGGATACTGCGCCGTCATGGCGTTAATATACTCTGGGTTGGTCGAGTAGATGACGTCCGACTTCGACTTGTCACCATTGCCCCAACCATCCAATATCATCAATAATACCTTATTGCTCATAATAATATCTCGTTACTTAATAGTTTATCTTACTTCAACTTAGCCATGATTAGCTCCACAGCCTTATCTACTGCCGCCTGCAAGCCCTCAGCGTTCTTACCACCAGCCGTAGCGTAGTGCTTCTGACCGCCACCGCCACCATTAATGAGCTTCGCAGCCTCACGAACCGTAGCACCTGCATCGACACCTGCAGCCACAACATCATCCGAGAGCATCACGTTGATTGTAGGCTTGCCATCCGAGAGGTTACCAACAACCATAACAAGACGCTCGGCTACACGCTGACGCAAGCCAAATGCCAAATCCTTCATCACCTCAGGCTGATACTTGGTGAGCTCCTTGATGAGCATAACGCCATCGGTAGGCTGAGTATTTGCAGCGAGGTTCTCAGCGATAGCTGCAACCTTCTCCTTACGCATCTCCTCGATCTCGCGACCAAGAGCCGCGTTGTTCTCAACCATCTTCTCGATAGCCTGCACAAGCTTAGGGTTATGCACGAGCTGCTCGATAGAGGTGATGGTATCCTGCGTAGCGTATACCATGTTGTCCGCAGCATCGCCCGTCACAGCCTCGATACGACGTACACCTGCCGAGATAGCGCTCTCCGACACAATCTTGAAGAGACCGATAGTACCTGTTGCCGAGGTGTGAGTACCACCACAAAGCTCGGTCGAAGGACCGAAGTTCACGATACGCACCCTATCGCCATACTTCTCACCGAAGAGCATGATAGCACCTGCAGCCTCAGCCTCAGCCATCGTTGCCTCGCGGTTCTCAACCAATGGGTAGTTCTTGCGGATAAGCTTGTTCACAAGACGCTCCACCTCGCGAAGCTCCTCCGAAGTGATCTTCTGGAAGTGCGAGAAGTCGAAGCGCAAGCCCTGAGGTGTCACCATAGAGCCCTTCTGCTCAACGTGTGTGCCGAGCACCGTACGCAACGCATAGTCCACAAGGTGGGTTGCGGTGTGGTTGTTAGCTGCCTGCTGGCGAGCCTCAGCATTTACCACTGCGCGGAACTCCGCCGCTGGGTTCTCAGGAAGCTGCTTAGCGATGTGGATGATAAGACCATTCTCCTTCTCGGTAGCCACAATCTCAATCTTCTCGTTAGCGCTCTCGATATAGCCGATATCTCCAATCTGACCACCCGAGTTACCATAGAATGGGGTGTGGTCGAAGACGAGCTGATATGTCACGTTGTTCTTTGTCTTCACACGACGGTAGCGAGCGATGCGTACATCTGCCTCAAGGTTGTCGTAGCCGATAAACTCGCTCTCCTGGATTGCCATAACCTCCTGCCAGTCGTCGATATCCTGCGATGCAGCGTTACGCGAACGCTCCTTCTGCACCTGGAGCTCCTTCTCGAACTCCTCGATATCTACCTCCACGCCCTGCTCCTTAGCGATAAGCTCTGTAAGGTCGATAGGGAAGCCATAGGTGTCGTACAACACGAAGGCATCCTTACCCGAGATCTTGCCGTTAGCCGACTTCTTGATAACACCCTCCAAGAGGTTGATACCTGTAGCCAACGTGCGGAGGAATGATGCCTCCTCCTCCTCGATAACGCGCTCGATGAGTGTCTGCTGAGCTACGAGCTCTGGGAACTGGTGACCCATCTGCTTAACAAGACCATCCACCAACTTGCAGATGAAAGGCTCGGTGAAGCCGAGGTATGTGTAACCATAACGTACGGCACGGCGCAAGATACGACGGATTACATAACCCGCCTTTGCGTTTGCTGGAAGCTGACCGTCTGCGATAGAGAATGAGATGGCACGAAGGTGGTCGGCGATAACACGCATAGCGATGTCAGCCTTCTCATCCTTGCCATACTCCTTGCCCGACAATGCTGCAATGCGAGCGATAGTAGGCTGGAAGACATCTGTATCGTAGTTCGACTTCTTGCCCTGCATGATCATACACAAGCGCTCGAAGCCCATACCTGTATCTACGTTCTTCGCTGGCAGTGGCTCCAACGAGCCGTTAGCCTTGCGGTTGAACTGCATGAAGACAAGGTTCCAAATCTCGATAACCTGAGGGTGGCTCATGTTCACCATCTCACGTCCAGGGATCTTGTCTACCTCCTCCTGATCGCGGAGGTCGAAGTGAATCTCGCTACATGGACCGCAAGGACCTGTCTCACCCATCTCCCAGAAGTTATCCTTCTTATTACCGCGGATGATGTGGTCCTCAGGTAGGAACTGCTTCCAGTAGTCGTAAGCCTCCTGGTCGAAGGCTACGCCATCCTCCTCCGAGCCCTCGAAGACGGTAGCGTACATACGGCTCTTGTCCAATTTGTATACCTCGGTGAGCAACTCCCATGCCCACTCGATAGCCTCCTTCTTGAAGTAGTCGCCATACGACCAGTTACCGAGCATCTCGAACATTGTGTGGTGATAGGTGTCGTGACCTACCTCCTCCAAGTCGTTGTGCTTACCCGATACGCGCAAACACTTCTGAGTGTCGGCAACACGGGGATACTTGCGTGGTGCATTGCCAAGGAAGATATCCTTGAACTGGTTCATACCAGCATTGGTAAACATCAATGTAGGGTCGTTCTTTACGACCATTGGAGCTGAGGCAACAATCTCATGTTCCTTGCTCTTGAAGAAGTCCAAAAAGGCCTGTCTAATCTGATTTGATTCCATATATCTTGAATTTATTTTTGCCAATATCTTATATATATTTTATACGCGGTTGCAAAATTACACAAATTACCTTAATTTTGTAGCGCAAAAGTGAGATTTTTAATATTTTTATTTTTACGACGATGACAACTAATGGCAGACACACGAGAAATGGGCGAAGAAAGGCGCTCCGTATTGCCATTAAGTTGGGCGTATCTCTGCTTATTGCTATCGCACTCAACCTCTTCGTCACCTCTATCACCGAGACCCCTAAAATGTCGATGATGCAGCAGGAGCACAACATCATAGAGGACAAGTTTACCATCCTGCAGCAGAAGATAGCATCGGCACGCCGCACCGTCAACGACATCATCCAGCGCGACCACGAGATATATCGCCCACTATTGGATATCGACACGTTGAATATTCCCAAGATATATGCCGAATACAACGACTCTAAGTACTCGTCATTGGCATATGATGCGAGATATGGAGAGCAGATCCTCAAGGCGTGGCGCGACATAGACCAGCTAACGCGTCTGATGTACTACGCATCGCTATGCTTAGATGAGACGCAGCATATGGCGGAGAACAAGCAGGAGTTCACACTCGTTATACCAGCAATCTGGCCTATCGACCGCACCAAGCTACGCACCATAAGCAGCCGCTACGGTCCTCGCCTACACCCCAAGTTGGGCTATACTCGCATGCACGAGGGTATAGATATCACAGCCCCCATTGGCACCGACGTATACGCCACGGGCGATGCCGTTGTCACAAGGGCGGGGTGGCAGAATGGCTACGGCAATATCATCGAGCTAAACCACGGCTTTGGATATCGCACGCGCTATGCCCACCTATCGAGCATATATGTCGTTTTGGGCGATAGCATAAAGCGTGGTCAGACAATCGGCGCAGTGGGCAACACAGGTATCTCAACAGGTCCACACCTCCACTACGAGGTGCACTACCGAGGTAACCACGTCGACCCAATCAACTACTTCGACCAAAATATAGACACAGCATCGTATCGCGACTTGATGCAGCAAATCACACAAGAGAAGAGTAACAATGGTCAGCAATAACAGAAGAGCTAAACTTCGTCTCTTCAGACGAACATTCATACCGCGCCTACTCAAGAGCATGGTATGGATAGCCATGATATTGGGGTGGTATCTGCTACTGACCCTCTTTGTTGACACACCCAGCGAGCATAAGCTACGCCACTCAACCGACAACCTACAGAGCGAATACGACAAACTATCCGAGCAGTACGACAAGTTGGACGAGGTGCTCACCAACATCTCAGAGCGCGACGTCAACGTCTTCCGCAAACTCTTCGAGAGCAACCCCTATGACTTGGGCGCTGCAGAAGTGCGCAAGCAGTACCTCCTAAACGAGGAGCTTGTGACCATGGATAATGAGATGCTACTCGCACGCTTCGACCAAGATATCACAAAGGTGGAGCACACCTTGGCCAGAGTTAAGAAGTCCCACGAAGCGCTCTGCATAGCCATCGAGAACAACGTGATGGATATCGACAATGTACCTGCAATACAGCCTATAAACAATAGCCAACTAACGCTACTTGCCGCAGGTAAAAAGCCTTTAATTAACCCATTCCATCGAATTGAGTGTGAGCACCATGGCGTGGACTACCTCATCCCCGAGGGAACACCTATCTTCGCCACTGCCGACGGTAAGATTGAGTCGCTCTCGGACAACAACTCCTCGCATGGCAAGGCTATCACCATCGACCATGGCAATGGCTACAAGACATCCTACGGACACCTATCCGAGGTACGCGTTACGAAGGGCACAAACGTCAAGCGTGGCGACATCATTGCGCTATCGGGAAACAGCGGTCTATCGTTCGCACCCCACCTCCATTATGAGGTCATACTAAATGGTATGCGAGTGGATCCCGTACACTACTTCTTCTTGGAGCTATCGCCCGAGGAGTACAAGCGCATTAAGCAGATAGCCATATCGAGCATGCAGTCGTTCGATTAAACACCTCGCAACAACATGGCTCAGATAAAACTCATACTTCTGGACTTCGATGGCACGCTTGTGGATACCCGCCGTGCTAATGCCTTGGCATATATCGAGACCCTATCCGAGGTTGGCATACGACTCACCGAGGAGGAGTATATGAGCTCCTATTTTGGCGTTCGCTGCATGGAGTTTATGCAGGCATTGGGCATCAGCGATAGGGAGCAGATAACACGCCTTCGCCAACGTAAAGTTGAGCTTTATCCCAACTACTTTAACACGGTGACTCTCAACACCCCACTATGGCAGTGGTGTATGATGATGAGGAGCATGGGCAGCCAGGTGTGGATAGTATCGACAGGTCACATAAGCAACATCCGCAATGTCATGCGATATTTAGAGATTGAGGATGGCGTGGATGGCATAATTTCTGGAGACGACATAGCGGTGGCAAAGCCTGCGCCCGACGCCTTTTTATTGGCGATGCAGCGAGTGGGTGTCACACCTCTGCAGACAATCATATTTGAGGATTCGGCAGTTGGCATAGAGGCTGCGCACCGCAGTGGGGCACCATATGTCAAGGTGGTATTGTAAGAAGATAGCGCGAAGAGTGACAAAAAATGGAGGTTATAGTTGTGTAATCCCCATTTTTTTTCTATCTTGCATCACTATTTGCAACAGAAATTTTGGATATGAGAACAATATTGTTGATTATAATGTCGCTTTGTGCAGCCATTGAGCTCTCGGCACAGGATAGCTCGAGTGCACCCAGCGGACCTATCAAGCAGGGACTTACACGCTTTCACTCGATAGATGTCGACGCTCCAATAAAGCTATCATTGATAAAGATTGAGGAGTACGACATCCCATATATCGTCTATGATACCAAGGGTGTATACACCTCGAAGTTCTCGTTCGAGGTCGACAAGAGCGGCGTACTCAAGATTAGAGAGAGATACGACCCTAAGCGCGAAACCATCACCGAGGTCGAGGTCTACTACAACAACATCCAATCCATCGACATATCGAAAGCCGATGTAGACGTTGAGGGAGTTGTCGAGGCGCACCTTCTCGATATAAATGCGTCGAACGACTCTCACCTTATCGTAGAGGTATACACCAAGGACCTAAAGGTCGATATCACGGGTAAGTGTTGTGTGGAGATTAGTGGCGAGGCGCTATACCAGACCGTCGATATATCGACAGCCACCTACAACGCTGCCAACCTTGCGACCATGTCGTCGTCGATAACCGCATCACACAATGCCGACGTCTGTGTCAACGCCACCCAGCGACTGATAATAAAGACCAGCACTGGTGCCAAGATAAGCTATATATCAGACCCAGAGATCTATCGCGAGGATGTATCGCTCTTTGGCGGAGAGATCACGCAACTATAATTCAGTATGCATAGAACAACATTCCAACAGGAGCTCGCTCACGAGCTCCTTTCCAAATATAGTGGTGACCTATCACCGTTAGTCATACTCTTCCCATCGCTACGTGCCCGCATATTTTTCAACGAGGCGTTAGCTCAAAACTTAGAGCGCCCCATGTGGCAACCTACATGGATGAGCATCGACGATATCATGGAGCAATCCTCGGGACTTAGACGTGGTGATCGCATACGCCTTATCAGCGAGCTTTATAGGGTATATGTCAAGCACCACCCATCGGAGAGCTTCGACAAGTTCTACTTCTGGGGCGATATGCTCATCAGCGACTTCGACATGATAGATCGCTATATGGTTGACGCATCGCAGCTACTGCGCAACATCAAGGATATAAAGGAGTTGGAGTGCGACACATCCTATCTCACGCCCGAGCAGCTACGCATCATCTCGTTTTGGCGAAGCATCGGAGAGAACGACTCACTGAGCGAGCAGAAGCGACGCTTCTTGAAGATTTGGAACTCTCTGCCAGCCGTATACGATGAGTATAGAGCACGTTTGAGCGAACTAAAGATTGGTTATACGGGCATGATATATCGCGCCACGGCGGAGCTAATCAAGGAGGGATGCGATATTGCCATACCTCGAAAGCGCTTTATCATAGCTGGCTTCAACGCCCTCTCAGATAGCGAGAAGGTGCTCTTTGACTACATCGCCAAATCGGCGCATGGGGCGGAGTTCTATTGGGACTACGATAGGTACTACGTAGATAAAAAGTGGCACGAGGCTGGTATGTTCCTTCGCGACAACATCGCTCGCTACCCCGCTGCCAACAACATCACCAACGACAACTTCCTGACCACCGACAAGCATATTGAGTCTATTGCTTGTGTGTCGAATGTCGTGCAGTGCAAATACGTTGCTCGCATCCTCGAGTCACTACCCGACGAGGAGCTCAACAAGCATACCGCCATCGTACTCACGGACGAGAGCATGCTCATCCCTCTACTCCACTCCCTCCCCGAGCGAGTTAAGAGGGTGAATGTGACCATGGGCTACCCATTAAAGAATGCCCTTGTATACTCCTTCATCGAGCGCATCATAGAGCTTCAGGCTCATAGCCGCACGAAGGAGGATGAGACGCTATTCTATCATGTGGATGTCACAGGCATCTTGTCGCATCCATATATCTCCGCCATATGCCAAGAGGAGGCTGCGAAATTGTTGGAGCATATCAATAGCAATAGAGTTATCTCGGTTAAGGGGTCGTTGTTTACGGAGGATGGCTTCTTGGCACAGATATTTAGCCCCAAGAGCACCTGGCGTGACCTGGGAGCATACATAGTCGCCATACTGCAACATATCGAGTCTAACACCGAAGACCCACTGCAGTGTGAGTATCTCCGTACGGCATATGAAGAGATTACGAAGCTCACTAACTCGATTGCCAACTGTCAAATTGAGATATCAGTCGAGATATTCACCTCGCTACTAAAGCGACATCTACAAACCATCACCCTCCCCTACATTGGCGAGCCGCTGGACGGTATTCAGATTATGGGAATTTTGGAGACCCGTAATATCGACTTCAAGAATGTCATCATCCTATCCATGACCGATGCGACATTCCCTGGCGATAAGACCGGACAGTCGTCGTTCATACCCTACAACCTTCGTGCCGCCTACGGTATGCCAACGCCCGAGGAGCATGAGGCGATGTATGCCTACTACTTCTATCGCATAGTGCAGCGTGCCGAGCGTGTGTCGATGCTCTACTGCTCGCGTGCCGATGATAAGAGTACTGGTGAGCGTAGCCGCTACATATACCAGCTGGAGTATGAGTCGCCCTACAAGATAGTCAAGCACTCAGTTGGTGTAGATTTGAGTATCAGCGAAAACGAGCAAATAGAGGTTGCGAAGGGGGTTAAGGAGCAGGAGATACTCAACAGGTATCTACATCCCAAGCAGGAGCATACGCTATCCCCCACGGCGCTATTCAGATATGTAGAGTGCCCATTGAAATTCCACCTCTACTCGGTAGCCCATCTACACACCCCCGACGAGGTTAGCGATACGATTGATGCGCTCATGTTTGGAAATATCCTCCATGAGACCATGCAGGAGCTATACACGCCGCTTTTGGACCTCCACAACCCTATGCCGCAGATCGTCAAGCTATGCAAACGCGAGACTATTGAGCAGGCGGTGGACAAGACCATAGGACGCATCCTCATGCATGACGACAAGGCGACAATGGCTGATTTCTCGGGAGATACGCTTCTTGTGCGCGACATCATCATCAAGTATATCATGCGAGGCATCATGCGCTACGATAGCAACAATTCGGGCTATACGATTGTTGGCTTGGAGGATGAGGTGAAGTGCCGATATGAGATTTCAGGTGGTCGTCAGGTAAACCTATCGGGTCGCGCTGACAGATTAGATAGGCTCGATAGTGGCACAATGCAGGTCATCGACTACAAGAGTGGCAACAAGCCCCACCTGATATTCAATGGCATAGAGAACCTCTTTACCGGCTCGGCAGATGATCGCATATCGAATATCTTCCAGACGCTACTCTACGCTATGATGCTACACAAGCGTGACGGATGCGACAGTGTGCCATCACTCTACTTCGCTTCGAAGATGCACGAGAGCGACTACACGCCCAAGATTCTGAACAAAGAGAGCGGTGAGTTGATCGAGAGCTACCGCTCGCAGGCCGAGGAGTTCGAGCAGATGCTAAGCTCAACCCTCGAGGAGCTATTCGACTACGATACACCCTTCCGACAGGTGGAGGATGAACAGATGTGTAAATATTGTGATTACAAGAGAATATGTCGACGATGAAACGAGCTAAGATACTGAGTGCAAGCGCTGGCTCGGGTAAGACATACCAGTTAGCCTACAAATATGTTCGCGATGTGGTGGAGCATCCCGAGCTATACCGCAGCATCCTTGCCGTGACCTTCACCAACAAGGCTACCGAGGAGATGAAGTCGCGAATACTACGCGAGATACACATCTTGGCATCGGGTGCCAAGAGCAACTACACGAGTGATCTGATGCGAGAATTGGGTCTCGGCGAGGCCGCCATCAGGGAGCGTGCGCTTCGTGCCCGACAGTCTATTCTGCACGACTACTCGCGCTTCACGATACTCACCATCGACCGCTTCTTCCAGCGCATCATACGCGCCTTCATCAAGGAGCTGGGCGTCGACCTAAACTACAATATCGAGCTCGACACCTCAACGCTTCTAACGCGTAGTGCCGACAACCTTGTCGAGAGCATCGCTCAGAACGAGGAGCTTAAGAGGTGGCTACTGGAGTTCGCCGAGGAGCGCATCGCCGATGGTGACCGCTGGGATATGCGTGGCGACCTCAACGCCTTGGGCAAAGAGATATTCAAGGAGCATAGCCACGAACGCCTCAAGATGCAACTATCGAAGAGCAAGCTACGCGAAATTATCGAGCGCCAGAACAAGCGTGTCGATGAGTTTATGCAAGAGCTGCAGAAGATTGGTGCTGAGGGTGTCGCAGTGATGAACAACTACGGCGTTACATACAACCTATTTCGTGGCAAATCCAAGAGCTTCGCATCGTGCTTCGAGCACTATGCCTCGGGCAACATAAAGTCACCTACCGCCACTATGCTTAAGGCAGCGGAGGATATCGAGCAGTGGTATAGCAAAGGTGATGGAGGCAACATAAAGGGTGCAGCGGCAGAGCTTCAGCCCATCCTCAAGCGCCTGTGCGAGAGATATAACGCGAGCATCGAGGTTGTCAACACAGCCAAGCTGCTACGCGAGAACTACCGTAGCTTTGCCCTTCTTGCCGATCTATATGACAAGGTTATGGAGATATGCGACGAGGAGAATATCATGATCTTGGGCGAGACGAAGCATATCCTATCGACCTTCATCAACGATAGCAACGCCCCCTTTATCTACGAGAAGGTGGGCAACCGCTTCGAGCGTTTCATGATCGATGAGTTCCAGGACACCTCCATGGGCGAGTGGAAGAATATGCTACCGCTGCTACAGAATGCCATGGCATCGAGCCAGGAGTGCTCGGTATTTATCGTTGGTGATGTCAAGCAGTCGATATATAGATGGCGAGGTGGCGACTGGCGCCTACTACAGGAGCGTGCCAAGCAGATGTTGGGTGATGAGAACGTCTCTGTCAAGCATCTGGAGCACAACTACCGCAGCCTTAAAAATATTGTCGAGTTCAACAATAAGATCATGGATAAGGTTGTCGAGAGAGACAACACACACCTCAACACTATTCTTGATGAGGCGTATGCCAACAAGGCTATCAGCAAGGAGCTACACTCGTCGCTTAGTGGCATCGTAGCTGCTGCATACGAGAAGCATGCACAGACACCCGCACGCAAAGAGAGTGAGGAGGGCTATGCCGAGACCACCATATACGACACGACGCTACTCGACTCACCATTCATCGAGGCTATACGCAGCGCCATAGAGCGAGGCTACAAATATAGCGACATACTCATCCTTGTCCGCGGTGCTACCGATGGAGGCAAGGTGGCAGATGCCCTGTTTGCATATAAGGAGCAGCTCATCGCCGAGGGTAAGGCATCGTTCAACGTGCTTACCTCAGACGCCCTAACCATCGAGAGCAATGCTATCACAGAGTTTATAATCGCGGTATTCCGTCTTGCCACCAACCCCAAGAACGACATCGAGCGAGGCATCTACAACCGTTTCCTAAACAAGCCTTTCGACCACACGTTCGACGAGGAGGAGTTGGCTCTGTTGCGACACATTGCCCATCTATCGCCTATGGAGGCATTCGAGCTTATTGTCGAGAGATTTAGCCTCAATAGCAATCGCGAGCATATCGCATACCTTCAGGCGATGCATGAGCAGGTCATATCCTTCACGACATCGCGCAACTCAGACATACAGCGCTACCTCACATGGTGGGATGAGAAGGGTCGCAACGAGAATATCAGCGTTGAGATGACCGACAACACCATTGAGATTATGACCGTCCACAAGGCGAAGGGCTTGGAGCGCCCCGTGGTGATTATACCATATGCCAAGTGGGATACCACACCAAGAGCATCGCTTCGACCCGTAGTATGGGCTAAGGCGAGCCAGCAGAGCGAGGATGCCGCCTCTGTCGGCGAGTTCCCCGTTATCTTTGGCAGCGCCATGCAGCAGTCATCCTTCAGCGAGGAGTACTATCGCGAGCTTGTAATGAGCCACGTTGACGCCATCAACCTACTCTATGTTGCCCTAACACGAGCATCCGAGGAGCTATACATATATGTCCCTTCGCGCCTAAATACTAAGAGTAAAAGCGAGGATAGTATCACATCGATAGTGCCATTAATGAGTGGAGCTATCGGCACAATATGCCCTGAGCCCGAGACATACAACGGCGTGGAGGGCAGAGAGCGCATGGTATACGCCTACGGTAAGAGAGTCGCCACGCACGCCACAAAGCATGGAGCCGCCTCCGAGGATATCATCCTTGACCAATACCCCACTCACCACCCCGAGCTACGTATTCACATCCCATCGTTGCGCTATGCGGAGGAGGGCTTAAAGGCTGGCACAAGGGAGCGAGAGCTGGGTAAACTTCTGCACCGCATATTTGAGCGTGCCCACACCATCGAGGAGCTACACGCAGCAATAGAGGCGCTCGAGGTAGATGGCTCAATAGATGCAGAGGTGGCGCTATCACTACACGCCAACATTGACGACGCCATGCAAAATCATACCATCAAGGAGTGGTTTACAAAGCGTTGGGATGAGATTAAGACCGAGGCAGAGATAATCACATCACGCGACACTCGCCGCCCTGATAGGGTGATGATAGAGGGAGAACGCGCCGTGGTTGTTGACTACAAATTCGGACAAGCGAAGAGTAAATCATACCATAGGCAGGTGCGAGAGTATATCGACATTCTCAATCAGATGGGCATCTACTCACACGTTGAGGGCTATATATGGTACATAACTATCGGTGAGGTGGAGGTTGTTCAATAAAAAGGTATATCTTTGCACTATGAAAGAGAGGCTTTGGAATAGTATACCACACGAGTATAGGCGACGTGCGATATGGGTGGCTATAACCATCTTTATTCGCGCCATACTCAACTTTATAGGTATTGCAATGATGATACCCCTACTTGTCATAATGCTTGACAGGGATAGCCTCACCACGACACCGTGGTTTAACGACCTATACCACCTATTTGGATTTACGAGCTATGAGGGCTTTGTGTGTGGCGTATGTGCAGCTATTGTCGCCATAATCCTGGTTAAAAACCTGCTCGTAATCTTCCTTTACCGTTTTGAGCGCGACTATATATACTCACTATATCGCACTCTCTCGACAAGACTCTTCACGAACTACTATGGTCGTGGTCTTGCATTTATGAAGTATAGCAACTCAGCCCTTCTCACACGAAACGTCAATGTCGTAACACTCATGTTCGTGGCGGGCATACTAAAGCCTATTGCCACAATCGCTGCCGAGGTGATGCTTCTCACGCTACTCATCGTGGCTCTCGCCTGCTACTCACCAATGGCAGCACTCCTCGCCATTGTGGTCTTTATACCAATCATGGCACTCTTCTATATTGCCGTACGACGTAGACTCAACGACATAGGAGTGAGGGAGAACGAGGCTCAGCGCACAAAGAGCCGTATCGTCTCGGAGTGTTTCCGTGGTTATGCCGACATTGAGGTGGCAGGAGCCTTCGACCAGATGCTAAAGCGCTTCGATAGCGCCATGGATGAGGTGGTAACGCTGCGTAAGCGCAGCTCCACAATCTCCATACTCCCACAGATGATCACGGAGGTGGGCATCGCCATTGCCCTATCGGCACTCCTCATCATCAGCATATACGCCTCAACAGATAACCTAAGCCTACTATTCGGCATCTTCGCCGTGGCGGCGGTAAGGCTAATCCCCTCGATGCGTAGCATCCTATCGAGCTGGAGCTCGCTACGCCTTAACGGCTACTCTATCGACACCATGAGTGAGGCGCAGGATATATTGGGAATTAACACAGCTAATAGCAGAGCTAAGCTGACTCTCAACGACAAGATTTGCATCGACAACCTAACATTCCAATTTGAGGATAGCGATACACCGACCATCAACAACCTATCGTTGGAGATTGGCAAAGGCGAGCGTCTCGGCATACGTGGCACATCGGGCGTGGGCAAGACAACGCTATTCAACCTGCTACTGGGTCTCTACCGTCCAACATCGGGACGCATACTCATTGATGGTGTGGAGCTCGACGAGACCACCTGTCGCAGTTGGAAGAATAGCATAGGCTACGTCTCGCAGCACGTCTTTATCGCCGACATGACCTTGGCAGAGAATATCGCTTTAGGGTGCGATAGCGGCAATGTTGACACAGAGCGACTAAACAGGGCTATCGAGCTTGCCGACATCAAGGAGTTTATCGCGTCGCTACCCAATGGCGTCAACTCTCGCATTGGCGAGCAGGGGTGCCGTCTTTCGGGTGGTCAACGTCAGCGCATAGGCATCGCACGAGCGCTCTATAAGGGGTGCGACATCCTGCTTTTTGATGAGGCAACATCATCGCTCGACAACCAGACAGAGGAGAATATTAATAGAGCTATACGTCGTCTTGGAGCAACCAACAGAGAGCTCACCATCGTGGTCATAGCGCACCGCGAAAGCTCGTTAGAGTACTGCGACAGAGTAATAACCATGGAGTAATGCAACACTACAACTATACCATAGCAGGCATAACCATTAGTAGCGACAAAGACCTTGTTGCGCTTGGACTTAAGGGATTTAGACCGTTCGAGACGCAAGCAGATGTCGCGGATTGCACATTGTGCTTCGTTGAGCAACTATCGGCAGATGATTTCTCAATCATCAAGCGACTCTCCGAGAGCTACGTTGCCGAAGCCAATGCCGACGGTGAGTTCTCGCTCACAACAACGGGGTATCTGTACTCAATAAAGAGTAGAGACAACAACTCGCAAATCTACTATTTCCACATAGATACCTCAACAAAGGCGATCTCCACGAATATCGTTTGTCGCACACTGCTCGATGTATCGTTACTACGCTTTGGTCTGTGGATGATGTTTGGTGTTGTGATTGCGCCTAAGGGTGGCATTGCCATACACTCATCGGTTATAGCGTGCAACGATCGCGCAGCGATATTCCTCGGCGAGTCGGGAACGGGCAAGAGTACCCACACACGACTATGGCGCGAGAATATCGAGGGGGCAACGCTGCTCAACGACGACTCACCGATACTACGCATTATGGATGGCGAAGTAAGAATATATGGCTCGCCATGGAGCGGCAAGACACCTTGCTACAAAAACCTGAGCTACCCCATTGCTGGCATATGTCGTCTTAGCCAGGCACCACATAACGCCATACGCCCCCTACGCTCAATAGCCGCCATAGGGGCAATTCTACCATCGTGCCCACCGCAATTTGCGCATGACAACTATCTACAAGATGCCATTTGCGCAACCTTGGGTGAGTTGCTACGCTCGGTGAGGGTCTATCACTTAGAGTGCCTACCCGATGGCGATGCAGCTCGATTGTCGTATAATACTATTATGGGCAATGCGTAGGGTATTGGATAATATTGAGGAGCTTATCTCGGTTGGCGAGAGCTTCGAGCTTAGGGTTACGGGCTTTAGTATGCTACCCCTACTCGGAGGTGGCAACGACACCATCATCGTGCGCCGCACCGATAGCACAGAGCCTATCATGGGGCGAATAGCGATGTTCCGCGAAAGGGATGGGCATATCGTTGTTCACCGCGTACGAGAGATAAAAGATGGTGTGGTCACCCTTATGGGCGATGGTAACACTAAGGGCAGGGAGCAGTGTTCGCGCGAGAGTATTGTGGGCGTTGTGGAGTATGTAAGACGCGGTAGTGGGCGCGTCGTAAGCTGCACCTCGTGGTGGTGGCGCACGCGCGAGAAGATGTGGCTATGTACGCCACGCATCGTTAGACAGTACACCTTAGCGCTTATGCGCCGATGGTTAAATAGAAAAAAGAGATAATATGGATATTCGTATTGGACATGGTTACGATGTGCACGCCTTAGCGGAGGGTCTTAGATTGGTGCTATGTGGCGTGGAGATAGAGCATACGAAGGGTTGCGTTGCCCACTCAGATGGTGATGTTGCGATACACGCCATATGCGATGCGCTACTTGGTGCACTCGCCTTGGGTGACATAGGAAAGCTGTTTCCCGATAGCGACGCCAAGTACAAGGGCATAGACTCTACCCTACTGCTTAAGGAGGTTGTTGCGTTAGTTCGCAGCAAAGGCTATGAGGTGGGCAATGTGGATTGTACCATCGCCATGCAGCGCCCCAAGCTACGCCCACATATAGACACCATGCGTGAGCGCTTGGCTGAGGTTATCGGCATTGACGTGGAGCGCATATCGGTCAAGGCGACAACTACCGAGCGTCTCGGCTTCGAGGGTCGCGAGGAGGGAGTATCGACCACCGCCGTGGTGCTAGTGACGAAGGCTTAACAAAAAGAGGCTGTCTAACAAGGCAGCTTTGTCGTTACGCTTGTTATACAACTTCTGACAAAACGGGGGTGTCCAAAAAACTTGTTGGACACCCCCTCTCTTTTATACTACAAGCACATTTCAAAGATATTCTCAACATCCTTAGGGGTGAGTGTCTTGAAGCCCTTTATATCGCCATAGCGGCACGCCTTGCGCGCCATGAGTGGGAAGTCCTCGCGCTTGATGCCCACCTCAGTGAATGTGCGCTGCAAGCCCAGCTCCTCGAAGAATAGATGCTCCAAGTGTTTGATGCTCTCCTCGGCAATTGCCATAGGCTCCAACGATGGGTCTATGCCAAAGACATTGACACCGAACGATACATAGCGACCCACATTCGACTCATCTAAGCAGTAGCGCATCCAGCGAGGTGTTAGGATTGCCAAGCCCAAGCCGTGGGTAATATCATAGACCGCCGATAGCTCATGCTCCATAGGGTGACAGCTCCACGCCTTGCGCTTGCCACCATTGATAAAGCCATTGATAGCCCACGACGAGCACCACATAAGGTTGGCGCGTGCCTCGTAGTTCTCGGGCTCACGAAGAGCTATAGGTGCATACTTAACAACCGTCTTTAGCATACCCTCCATAGCGCAGTCGAGCATATAGAGGTCCTCCTGCGTATTGAAGTATACCTCCATGATGTGCGACATGATGTCAGCAGCACCACACGCCGTCTGATACTTACTCACCGAATAGGTAAGCGTAGGGTCGAGGAACGACACGCGAGGCAGCAACGCTGGTGCAAGGCGACCAAGTTTATCGCCTGTCTCAGGGTTAGAGATAACACCTGCTGTATCCATCTCTGAACCCGTTGCCGAGAGGGTTAGTATAGTAACGATAGGCAATGCTCTTTCGATAGGCTTCGCATTAGCCCCGAAGAACTCCCATGCATCATGCTCGACACACGCTCCTGCCGCCATAAACTTCGTAGCGTCAATCGTAGAGCCACCACCCACGGCAAGAAGAACATCTATCTGCTGCTCCTTGCAAATCTTAACACCTGCGCGCACCGACTCGATGCGAGGGTTAGGCTCGATACCCGACAATTCGAAGAGCTCCATATCCGCAGCCTTCAACTCGGCAACTACCCTATCGTAGAGTCCCGAGCGCTTGATAGAGCCACCGCCATAGGTAAGCAATACGCGACGTCCGAACTTCTTAAGCTCTGCGCCAAGATGACCTAACTGATTTTCGCCAAAGTAGACCCTTGTGGGAATATCATAAATAAAGCTATTCATATAGATTTCGTTTTAAGATTATCACCTACAAATATAGGTATTTATCGCAAGTTGAGCAAGACTCAAGATGAAATAGTTTTAAAGGAAACACTATACAGCACCATATTTCTGAGCGTAAAAAAGGGTGTGAAACTACTATTCGACTATTTTATAGCCCTGGCGACGAAGAGTCTCTATCACTCTGAGGGCTGTACGCCTGTCATACTCTCGCTCCTCCTCCGACAACTCATCATACGCCACTAAGCATGGATGCTGCTTAAGCGCATCATTGCGTCTTTTGCCATAGCTCCAGCCATTGCGCCTACGTTCATCTGCCCACTCGTTATGAACAGCCTCGGCAAGCTCCTCGATATGATGCGCGGAGAGCTCCATATTTTTATCCCTACACTCCATAAATCCGCACACGCTTAAAGGGTTACTGGCTTCACCTCTTGCAACGGCTGTTGGATTACCGGCTTCACCTCATGTAACGACTGCTGGGGTGTCGGTTTCTCCTCATGTGATGGTTGTTGGCTTGCCTCGCTATCCTTCTTGAATACCTCTATTGACTCATCATAAATCTTATTAGTCTCGTCAAAGTGCTTTTTAATCTCTTGCAATCGCGCAGCATCCGCACGCATTTTAGCCGTGTCCAAAGTTATGGGTGGGGTGAGGTTTAAATTGTGGCTATCTGCATACCACTTTGCGTACGCCTCGATGGTTTCTTTCATATTCTCTTGGCTCTCTGCAAACCTCTTTACGTGCGCCCCGCTGTTTATTTTCATATTCTCATGGCTCTCAGCTAAGCGCTCTTGCATCGCTTGCATCTCCCGTATTCTCGCAGCATTCGCACGCAGTTTAGCCGTATCTAAAACCATAGGCCCAGTAAGATGGGCATATTCAGAGCGTATAGATGCCCTGATTTCTCGACTTATCCTATCGGTATTTGAGTTTTCATTATTTTTATTAATAGTGTAAACCTTGATCACCACCGCAAGGACTATCATAAGGATAAACTTAATAACTCTCATATGCACAAATTATAAGTGTTTTACTTCTCTGTTTTTACATATAGAGCAATCTGAAATCTGAAATCTATCACCCCCCCCACTAATTATATTCGCCCCAGCGACTCTCATACGCCTGTATAAGATTCTCTCTGATGTCGTAGCAATCAACTATGACGGTATCCATCGACTTTTTCAGTTCGCTAACATCGCCAACTTCAGCCCTAAGCATATCGATATAGGTGCGCGAATGTTTCTCGTAGTTATGTAGAGTTGACGTATAGTAATCGATCTTCTTTCGCGCGCTCACCTCATTATCATCGTCCGAAATACTCATCTGTATAGCACTTTGCATCTCTGCATGAATAGCGTTATAGGTGGATGTCACACTCTCAAAATACTTCTCATGCTCCTCATCGGCAGCCGTGTTTAATGCTATAGACTGCATCTCAGCATACATATCTTGCATCGTCTCAAAGTACTTTTTGTATACCTCAATTGATAATTGCTCATACTCTTCGGCTGATAATCCCACCTCTACATCTGTTGGGTAGTTAAGCATAACAGAGGCAAAGCCTATATCACCATATACGGACTCAGGCATCGAGCTGAAGATATATAGTAGATGGTAATAGAGGTTCTCCAAGTAGTAGCGATTCAAAGTACACCCATAAGAGAGATAACCGCTATATGTGCGAGGGCTTCCCGACTGGGCAAGATACAATATATTATCAAAATGGGTGTTTATCTCATTGTAAAAGCCCACACGCATATCATTATAGGCCTCAATATCGATTGGGTTAGCACCGCCATTGGCTAATATGGCAACATCCTCATCGGCAACTATAATATTATTAGGCTGCTGCAAGGCGGCTCTACACTCATCAATAAGAGCCTCGAGCTGAGCAATACTCGCCTCGGGATTATCACGTCTATAATCTCTCAGAAACTGCTGCCAGCCATCTTGGGCAACATTAAGGATGTTGAGATTATAGTCGCATAGGAGATACTCATCGAGTAGCATGGATGCATATTTCGCACATCTATGCTTATATATAACATCGTCGGACGTTGTATTCTGAACAGCTGCACCGTTGTCGGATTTTGATGGCTTAGTGGGGCTATTTACAAACGAGATATAGCCCACAACGCCAAGAGCAATAGCCACAAGGGCACATATAACTATGCGGTACTTTCTCCATATTGATGCAGGACGCGACTTAAGGAAACTACGCTTAAGGCGCTCCATGTTTTCGATGAAAAGGTTGGGGTCGGTAGCCGATATAGCGTTGTAGTTGGGCAGCTCGCGAAGAGAGAGGGGAAGAGTATCCGCCGCTGGCCACTCAAAACCAGCAAGCATGATAGGAATGATATTCTTACCTCGACTCAGTGCATACTCTATCTCCATACGCACCCAATCGTTCTCATCGCTGCATCTATCAAGGGCGTTGGGCGGAAGTACGAGGATAACATCCTTACACCCATCGATAACCTGTAATAGACGTTCGTTGAACTTACCAGAGTTGAGGGTCTCCACATCCAAAAATACGGAGTAGCCCGCCATCTGCAGCTTGGTGGCTATAAGGTTAGCTGTCTCGAACGAGGTGCGTCGATAACTCACAAATACATCATACTTCTTCCTGCTCATCACATCAATATATTTATCCTAAACATTGCACTCTGGTAATCACGCACATCGTACTTATGGGCAATAACGCCATCATCAACGATGACAACGCCCACATCGGCACGAATAAACGAACGAAGAGTCATGGCATCCATGCCATAGCATGGCAGACCAAGCATTGACTCCACTGACTCGATATCAGCGGAGGTGACAACTATTGGCTTACTCTTAGCCACCCTCATGGCAGCATCCAGACGCCTACCCTCAAGAGCCGTGGCATCATTCACGCATAGCCACACGACACTACCCTCACGCTCAAGAAGCGACATGGTAACATCGTTGCCCTCACAATCGTAAATCCTAAAATCTGAGGTTGTCGCACTTTGCACCTCATCGTGCACGGTATAGGCATCGAGATACTCCAAGTTCTCATCCTCCCAGCACTCCACAGCATCGGCAGCAAACTCAACACTCTCGCCAGTGGTCAAATCGCGGAATAGGAGCACGCTTCTGACCGACACCTCCTCGGCCACATAGGTCCGACCTATCTGCTCTCGAAGATTAACACCCACCTTATAGGGCATAAAGTCAATAAGCGGCAGGAAGCGCAAGGCGATAAGATTAACGCCCAGGGCAAGGAGCAGAGCCACCACAGTTATCATAAGACTAAATCGACGACAGCCACCCTTGCGGCTAAGCCACCACAATAGCGATGCCATCGGCAGCAGCACAACGTTCTTTGCAAATGTCTGCCAAGGGGTGGGCTTCACAGCATCGCCAAAGCATCCACAATCACCAATAGGGAGTATCGTAGCGCTAAGGAGTGTAATGATGGTGAATAGCGCCAAGAATATAGTTGCCGCAAATGCAGCACGCGAACGATAGGCACCCGTCACCAGCATAATGCCGAGCAGGAGCTCCACGGCGCCAAGCACCACAGCGATGGTGAGAGCCATGGGCGAGAGCGCCTCTAACGAGTATGTCGCGAGGTATTTCTCAACGAAGATGGAGGTGCCGACAGGGTCCACGGACTTAACAAAGCCCGAGAAGATGAAGACTCCACCAACAATCAACGATAGGAGAATGGTGGCAATATGTCGCACCCGTGCTCCCATACTACAATCTATCTACAAGAGGGGCTACATGAGCCATGATACGCTCGAAGATCTGCTCAGGTGTTGCCATCTGTCCACTCTCGGTCGAGCAGTCAACAACCTTCAAGTCACCATTAGCAGCGGCACTCTCGATGTACACCTCACGCACACGACGCTGCAAGTCGAGCGACGCCTCATGGATATCCTTATTACCCTGAAGGTACTCTCTATCATCACCCTCGCGGGTCTCGGTTAGCTTGCGCTCAGTAAACGAGAAGGGGACATCGAGGAATAGCGATAGGTCGGGCTTTGGTATGGCAAACTCCTCGAACTCGGTGTGTAGTATCCACTCGCGAAGTGCCGTACGCTCCTCGCCAGCAGCCATCTTAGCACACTGGTAGCCTATATTCGAATAGACATATCTATCGACAATGACCACCTTGCCATCTGCCACCCACTGGCGTATCATTTTGGCGGCATCCGCTCTATCGCCAGCATACAACAGCGCCACGAGATAGGGGTTCACCTGCTCCAACGAGCCGAGATCACCACGCAAAAAGCGCGCTATAAGCTCGCCATACACAGGAGCATCAAAACGTGGGAAGTGCAGATACTCCGACTCAACACCCTTCATGCGGAACATCTCCCTTAGCTTGGCAATCTGCGTAGACTTACCAGCGCCATCCAAACCCTCTAAGACTATAAACATAGCTATATCAATTTATCTAAGCATTCTTACTGCACGCTCAACACCCTGAGCCAACACCTCAACCTCCTCCAAGGTGTTATACATACCTATCGAGGCACGACACATTCCCGGAACACCAAAATGGGTCATCACCGGCTCAGCACAGTGGTGTCCTGTGCGTATTGCAACGCCGAGCTTATCGAGAATCATACCCACATCATAGGGGTGGGTACCCTCCACCGTAAACGACACGATGGGGCACTTCTTCGCCGCCTCGCCATAGATGCGCAAGCCCTCGATAGCGCCAAGGCGCGCCGTCATAGCACGCAAGATCTCATGCTCGTGGGCATCGATAGCAGCCACGCCAATAGACTCAACATAGCCAATAGCCTCGGCAAGAGCTACGGCACCTATAAAGTTAGAGGTTCCCGCCTCATACTTCAATGGTAGCGGAGCATAGGTTGTCTTGGCAAAGGTAACCTTATCGACCATATCGCCACCACCCATATATGGGGGCATGCTATCTAAGAGTTCGCGACGACCATACAACACACCGATACCCGTAGGTCCATACAACTTATGACCCGAGAAGGCGTAGAAGTCGTAGCCACGCTCGGCCACCCTACCACCACCATGAACAATACCCTGACAGCCGTCAACCATGACAACAGCACCTACAGCATGAGCCGCAGCGATGATAGCGTCAAGGTCGGGCATGGTGCCGATAGTATTCGACGCCTCGGTGACAGCAACAAGCTTCGTTCTCTCATCGATAAGCTCTGAGAGCATATCCATACGCAGCTCGCCACGCTCATCGAAAGGCAACACGCGCAACTCTGCGCCATGTCTTTCGCACGCCAACTGCCAAGGCACAATGTTGGAGTGGTGCTCCATCTCGCTGACAACGACATTATCGCCCTCGCGAAGGTACTTCGCGCTCCACGCCTGCGCAACAAGATTTATCGAGGCTGTAGCGCCTGCGGTGAAGACAACCTCCTCGCGATATTCAGCACCGATAAAGCGGCGTATAGTCTCGCGCGACTGCTCATACATATCGGTCATAACACCCGACAGGTGGTGAACGCCACGATGGATATTGGCGTTATAGCGACGCATAAGCTCATCCATACGGTTGATTACCGCGAGGGGCTTCTGCGCCGTAGCGCCCGAGTCGAAGTAGACTAAAGGGCGATTATTAACGCGCTCACCGAGAATAGGAAAGTCGCCACGTATCAGCTCTATATCGTATGCCATAGCACCTTTACAACAAGTTTAGTTTCTCAGCGAGCATCGTAGTGAGAGTATCTGTAACCTCATCACCCTCGATGGCTGAATGGAGAACTATATCATCAACAAATCCCTCGATCTGCAGGCGCTTTGCATCGACAAGGCTAAGACCACGCTGACGCATATAGAGAATGGCATCCGCGTCCATCTGACCTACCGTAGCGCCATGGCTACACTTGACATCATCAGCGTATATCTCCAACTGTGGCAACGTCTCGATGCGACCCTCGCCAATGGTGACATTGCGATTTGTCTGCGACGAGTCGGTATGCTGTGCATCAGGCGCGACATATACCAAGCCCGAGAAGCGACCATGCGACTTGCCAGAGGCAACACCCTTGACCATGATGCGCGATACGCAGTCGGAACTCATATGGTTGACATCAGCCGTAACACTGGTCTGGTCGTCATCCGTAAGCACAAAGACACCACCCAGCTCGAAGCGTGCATCGCGACCTACAAGGCTCGCAACAACGCGTGAGTCAGATGACGAACATACGACCTGAGTCATACGGCACTCCGAGCCCTCAGCCACAGCAATAGAGAGTGTCGAGGCGCTCTTATGGTTTACTATATTGAGGATGCGGAGCTTAGCGCCACACTCAACATCTATGTTTATCTCTGCCGAGGCATCACCATCAAAGATGAGCAGGCTCGCGTCGCCACCCTTCTCAACGGTAATATCCTGGTCTGCTACCGCCTCCATATGCCATACGCCCGAGCCTATGCAGCCCACAGCGGGCATCGGACGCGACTGCAGAGAGGCAATCATTCGCTCTACAACCATAGCCTACTCCTCCTTATAGTCGTTAATAAGAGAGTCGTAGCCCTCCTTCTCGAGTTTGAGGGCTAATGTCTTATCACCAGTGTAGATGATGCGACCCTTATACAAGACGTGCACATAGTCGGGCACGATATAGTCCAACAAGCGCTGGTAGTGGGTGATAACTACGGTTGCATTCTCCGAGGTCTTAAGGCGTGTTACGCCTGTTGCCACGATACGCAAAGCGTCGATATCCAAACCAGAGTCGGTCTCGTCCAAGATAGCGAGCTTAGGCTCAAGCATAGCCATCTGGAAGATCTCGTTCTTCTTCTTCTCACCGCCCGAGAAGCCCTCGTTTACGGCACGCGACGTAAGCTTAGCGTCGAGCTCCACGATGGCGCTCTTCTCGCGCATAAGCTTGAGGTACTCGGCAGGGGTCAATGGTGCCAAGCCACGCGCCTTGCGCTGCTCGTTAACGGCAATCTTCATGAAGTTAGCCATTGTCACACCAGGAATCTCCACAGGGTACTGGAAGCCGAGGAAGAGACCCTTGCGTGAGCGCTCCTCGATGGCGAGATCCAAGAGGTTCTCACCCTCGAACTCAACCTTACCCTCCGTCACGGTGAACTTCTCGTTACCTGCCAACACCGAAGCGAGTGTCGACTTACCCGAACCATTAGGACCCATTATAGCATGTACCTCGCCAGCCTTAACCTCGAGGTTTATACCCTTCAAAATCTCTTTATCGCCAACAGAGGCGTGTAGATTTTCAACTTTAAGCATATATATCTTATTTTTCGTTTTTTATTCGTAATTAATTTTTCAATTCTTTGTCAGAAGGGCGTCAAATTTGGAGATCTGCCGCAGGCTGAAAAAGCGGAGTTTACTTGGCGTAAATGAGCATTTTTCAGACAAGCAAGGCTTCAAAGATGACCCCTTATCACAAAGAGTTTTTATCCTACTGAGCCCTCAAGGCTTATAGCCAACAGCTTCTGCGCCTCAACTGCAAACTCCATAGGCAGCTTTGCCAACACCTCGCGAGCATAGCCATTGACAATAAGACCCACGGCATCCTCAGCCGAGAGACCACGCTGCTGACAGTAGAAGAGCTGATCCTCCGAGATCTTCGATGTCGTCGCCTCGTGCTCCAACACCGCCGATGGGTTGTAGGAGTCGATAACGGGGAAGGTGTGAGCACCGCACTTGTCGCCAATAAGTAGAGAGTCGCACTGCGAGTAGTTGCGGGCGTTGTCCGCACCCTTTGCCACACGCACCAAGCCTCGGTAGGCATTCTGCGAGCGACCTGCCGAGATACCCTTCGACACGATACGCGAACGTGTATTCTTGCCTATGTGTATCATCTTAGTACCCGTATCCGCCTGCTGGAAGTTATTTGTCATCGCCACAGAGTAGAACTCGCCCGATGAGTTATCGCCCTGAAGCACACAGCTTGGGTACTTCCATGTGATTGCCGAGCCTGTCTCCACCTGCGTCCACGAGAGGTGTGCGCCCTCGCGACAGATGCCTCGCTTGGTCACGAAGTTGTAGATGCCGCCCTTGCCATCCTTATCGCCTGGATACCAGTTCTGCACTGTTGAGTACTTCACGTCGGCATCCTTCTCAACGACAATCTCCACAACGGCAGCGTGCAGCTGATTTTCGTCGCGGCGTGGCGCGGTGCAACCCTCGAGGTAGCTTACATAGGCACCCTCGTCGGCAACGATGAGCGTACGCTCAAACTGACCCGTACCCTCGGCATTGATGCGGAAGTATGTCGATAACTCCATAGGGCAACGCACACCCTTGGGGATGTAACAGAACGAGCCGTCAGAGAATACGGCGGCATTCAGCGCGGCGTAGAAGTTATCGGTATATGGCACTACTGAGCCCAAATACTTCTTGATAAGCTCGGGGTGCTCCTTGATAGCCTCCGATATTGAGCAGAAGATTATACCCTTCTCGGCGAGTGTATCGCGGAAGGTGGTCTTCACCGACACCGAGTCCATCACGGCATCGACAGCAACGCCAGCGAGAGCCATCTGCTCCTCGAGTGGAATACCAAGCTTGTCGAATGTCTTCTTCAGCTCTGGATCAACCTCATCCATAGAGTTCAACTTTGGCTTCTGCTTAGGTGCTGCATAGTAGATCACATCCTGGAAGTCGATCTCGGGGATATCTAAGTGCGCCCACTGTGGGTGCTTCATGGTGAGCCAGTGGCGATAGGCCTGCAATCGGCGCTCCAACATCCACTCGGGCTCTCCCTTCTTCTCGGAGATAAGGCGAATGACATCCTCATTGAGACCTCGACCAATCATATCGGTCTCAATGTCAGTCACAAAGCCATATTTATAATCGCTCGTTTCGAGCTCCTCTAATATATTTTTCGTTTCGTTTGACATATGCGTTCTTATAATAACTTGCAAAAGTAACAAAAACTATTCAGATTATCAAAGCAATCGCCATTTTTATTTTTTACATAGGTATAAACAAAGATTATAAAGCCACAAACCGATGATTATTCCACGCCCTAATAGCTAAAATCTCGAAGAATTCAATGATGTAGGATATCATGAAAATAGACCATTTCATACATTAAACTCACGTGTTTGTAAAATAACGCGAGGAGGGCTTGTATATATGCATCATGCTGCGTACATTTGCAATAGGAGATAACAATAAAAACCACACACATATGACTGAGACTAAACACCAGGCTACGCATAGCCTATCCGCGCCTAACATAAAGGGCGTATGGCTGATTTTGGCATTTATCGCAAGCTCCATTTTAGGCTACGCCTCGCCACATGACAACACCGCATCGAGGGTGTCTGCGCCCGATGGCAAGTATACCATTGAATACACTGCCACACAGAAGATTAGCCCCAAGCTCAAGGGTCATAGTCCATACGACAAGAACTATGCAGACCCAGAGTGTGACTTCGAGGTAATAAGCCACACGTTCGACCCCAATATCGGTCGTGGTGTAATCACTCTTGACCGCCCTATCAAGGTCCTTGCCACAGGTGCCTTTGCTGGTATCAATGAGTTGACATCTATCACAATCCCCGAGAGCGTGAGGGTTATCAAGAGTGGAGCCTTTGCCGTATGCGATAGGCTCACATACCTCCATATCCCCGACACCGTCACCGAGATCCAGGAAGGGGCATTTATGCGTTGTGAAAATCTCGCCCACATAAGGCTATCTCAAAATATCACCCACATTGCAGCGCAGCTATTCTATCAGTGTCCGAGACTAAAAGAGGTCACCATCCCCGAGGGTGTAACCGACATTGAATACATGGCATTCTTCGGGTGCGAATCACTTAAATCCATCGACATTCCTGATAGCGTCACACATATTGGTCACTACATCTTAACTATGTGTGACAGCCTTGAGAGCATCACCGGCAAGTATGCTACGGATGATAGTCGAGCGCTTATCTTCGACAATAGGCTTGCGGGATATGCGTGTAGATGTAAGACAACGTCATTCACCATTCCAGAGGGTGTTACATATATTGAGAGTGGAGTGATGAACGGATGCGAGTACGTAACATCTATCGTAATAGGTGAGAGTGTCGAACATATTGGTAGTGGTGCTCTGGCATGTCCAAACCTAAAGTCAGTATATTGCAATGCTCCCACACCTCCACAAACAGAGAAAGGCTCCTTCCATCGCCACCACTTAGAGCCTGATGGCAGAGAGTACTATGCCACCAAGGAGGAGATGAATATGCGCCTTGCAATAAGATACATCTACAAATGGGCTGGATTAGGGAGCGATAAAGAGGATCTGACTATATACGTACCCTCAGAGAGCATTGAGCAATACAAGGAGGCTGAGGAGTGGAGCACTTACAAAGATCGATATGTAGGATCTTTGAAGTAGCCGCCGACAACTGCGAAGGGACTGCCCAACTTTGGGCGGTCCTTTTTCATAGTCCCCCCCATAGCCACAAAAAAGGAGAGCCTAACACTGTTAAACTCTCCAAAACACAAGGCTACTACGCCCCTCTATTTGCGATATATGATTTCGTAAACCGTCTGGCTTATAGGCAAAAGCGCCTCACCACGATATTTAGTCATCTCAACCATACTTCCCATGGAGTCGTATTTATAAATATGCTTCCAATCCAACGAGCCATCTGGCTTATATTCAGCCTCCACAACTATATTTCCCTCGGCGTCGTACTTATAAATATGCTTCCAACCCAACGAGCCGTCTGGATTGAATTGAGCCGTCTCAACCACATTTCCCTCGGAGTCATATTTATAAGTATACTTCTTATCCAACAAACCATCGGAGTTATACCGAGCCACCTCAATTACATTTCCCGCAGAGTCATATTTACCACTCTCCGTCATATCCAAAGAGCCATCTGAGTTGTACTCAGTCACCTCCATTAGATTTCCTTCGGAGTCATATCTATAGATAAGCTTACAATCCAACGAGCTGTCTGAATTGCGTATATCCTCCTCGACTATATTTCCTGCAGAGTCGTATTTATAGATATGCTTCCAATCCAACGAGCCGTCTGAATCGTAGTTAGCCCACTCAATCTGATTTCCTGCTGAGTCGTATTTATATATATATTTCCAACTCAACGAGCCGTCTGACCTATACCAAGCATCTTCAACCCCATTTCCATCGGAATCATATTTACAAATACATTTCCATCTTAACGAACCATCTGAGTCATATTCAGTTTTCTCAACCACATCTCCAGCCTCATTAAAGAGGTATTTATTGCAACTCTTGATATCACCTCGCACAACCTCTCCAAATTTATCTGCAAGCTCATACTCTGTCTCAACCACCGACTCAACATCTCCATAAAGCGGAGCATTATACCAACCGTGACGTTTGGTAGGCTCTGGCTTGGAAGCCGAGTCGCTTTGTGACTCTTGCTTAGAAGACGAGCCACAAGAGCAACATATAACCACAAGAGTGATGGCAAAAAATAGTCTTTTCATGGTTTATATGGTTTATTTATTGGTCGAAAATAATTATCACGATATACAAAGGTAGCAAACATCGAAAATAAAAACAAATATTTTCGCAATTATCCATTTATAGCTTATCAAGAAATATCATTTAGAAGACAAACTAACAGACAAGGATTTAATTAATAGGAGTGATAGTAACAATAGGTTCGCTTCGCTTGACAGGAACGATAGTGAGCAAGAACCTTACAGCTTACGCGCAAGCAATCCTATTGCTCCTACGCTCTATTTAACCCCGCTCGAAGCGCACCACACCTCTCGCCTAATAAACCAAGTCATCCTGAGGAGGCGCATCCGATAGGGTCTTGAGAGGTATTCATCCTATGCGCCGACGTGAGGATCTACCATTGTTTATAGCGTTGAGGATGCAGAGGGTAAATTGTATCAGCGAGGTAGTTGAACAAAGGTAGATCGCCACAGAATTGCATAGACCACCAATCTGTATCAGCAAGGTTATTGGCTGCAATTCTTCGCGATGACGAAGTTTATAAACCCCGCGCGAAGCGCTCCTTACTTTTAACCTCTCACCTTTCACTTTTCACTTCGTAGCGCAATTATTTTTGGGCTTTTACTTGCAAATAGTTGAAATGTTTTCTAATTTTGCAAGGATATTTGCACGTAAGGCAATTACATTAAATTATATAAACAACTAAAACAGATTAAAACTATGGCTTTTCTTACAGACGACAAGCTCGTTATCGTTGGTGCTGCCGGCATGATCGGCTCTAACATGGTTCAGTCAGCTCTTATGATGAACCTCACATCTAACATCTGCCTCTACGACGTATTCTCACCAGAGGGCGTTGCTGAGGAGATGCGCCAGAGCGGCTTCGACAATGTGAACATCACAGCTACTACCGATGTTGCTGAGGCGTTCAAGGATGCTAAGTATATCATCTCTTCTGGTGGTGCTCCACGTAAGGAGGGTATGACACGTGAGGATTTGTTGAAGGGCAACTGCGAGATCGCTGAGCAGCTTGGTAAGAACATCAAGACATACTGCCCAGATGTTAAGCACGTCGTTATCATCTTCAACCCTGCTGACCTTACTGGTCTTGTAACATTGCTCTACTCTGGTTTGAAGCCAGGTCAGGTGACTACACTCGCAGGTCTTGACACTACACGTCTTAAGAGCGCTTTGGCTAAGAAGTTCAACGTTATGCAGTCTGAGATCGAGGGTTGCGCTACCTATGGTGGCCACGGCGAGCAGATGGCAGTATTCGGCAGCGCAGTGAAGGTTGCTGATCGCAAGCTTACCGACATCATCGGCACTGAGGAGTTCCCAGCTGAGGAGTGGGCAGAGATGAAGAAGGCTGTATGCCAGGGTGGTGCAGCTATCATCAAGCTTCGTGGTCGTTCATCATTCCAGAGCCCATCATACCTCTCTGTAGAGATGATTCGCTCGGTGATGGGTGGCGAGCCTTTCCGTTTCCCTGCAGGTACATACGTATCTAACGAGAAGTACAACCACATCATGATGGCTATGGACACTGTTCTCGACCAGAACGGCTGCTCATACAAGATGCCTGTAGGTACTGAGGAGGAGATTGCAGCGCTCGACGCTTCATACGCACACCTCTGCAAGATGCGTGACGAGTTGGTAACTTTGGGTATCATTCCTGCTGTTGAGGAGTGGTCAACAATCAACCCTAACTTGTAATCAATTGCGGATATCTACCGCTATGAGAATAACAAAGGCAGGCGATAATGCCTGCCTTTATCTATTTAAGAGATACTAACTATGAAACTTGCTGTACCAACACGCGATGGACATGTGGATGACCACTTCGGTCACTGCGCCTACTATACCATCTTCGAGATTGAGAATAAGCAGATTGTTGCAACCTCACGCCTCGACTCTCCTGAGGGTTGCGGCTGTAAGTCTAACATCGCATCAGTAATGGAGGAGATGGGCATCGAGGTGATGCTCGCTGGCAACATGGGCGAGGGTGCTAAGAACAAGCTCGAGAGCCACAATATCAAGGTGATACGCGGCTGCAAGGGTGATATCGACGCCGTTGTCAAGGGCTATCTTCTCGGCTTTGTGATGGACTCGGGCGAGGGATGCGACCACCACGAGTGCCACAGCCACTAAACCGACAGAGCGTCGTCATACGAACGAGAGCAGCACCACGCGGCTCTCGTTTTTTAGTATCTCATCCACCCTATGCATCATCCTTCGCGAGAGAACAGGACACCCCCAGCTACCCGTCGTTGCGAGTGGGAAGATTGGGAAGGAGGTGGTATGCCCCCAGCCATGAAGCACCACACATCGTGGGCGTAGGTTGCTATTCGTATCGTCCAAGCCATCGAGCCTATATGCCACACCGTAGCGTCCCTCGTATCGCTCGGCAATGAGGGCGTGCCCCACCGACGAGAGGTGTGAGCCATCCTCGTTCGATAGGCGAGCATATGCCGATCTTATGTGCGATTTAGGCGATCCGCTACCATGTGACACGGGGCATTGCAAAAGAGCTCTACGCTCCTCGAAGCTCCACACAACAAAGCGCAATCTACCCGAGTGACGCGACAGATCGACAAAGAGAGCGATATGTTGGTTATACCCTCTCTCTTTGCAGAAGTGTAGTAACTCCTCGGCGCGATCCGCCACCCTACTTCTCAAACTCATGGCGTAGTCGATTGACAAGCATTGGCACGCCAACGGCGCCACGCTCCTTGATATGCTCCAGTGGGTTGCGTATCAGCTGAGTCTCGGGAGTGCCGGGGTCGACAAGATATATCGGCACTCCTCGATCGCGAACATAGTGCACAAGCGACGCAGCGGGATATACGGCGAGCGAGGTGCCAACAATAATCAATATATCGGCCTTGGATACTATCTGACACGCCGGCTCGAACATGGATACCGACTCACCGAAGAAGACGATATGTGGTCGCAGCAAGGCGCCATCCTCGCCTCGCTCGTCGAGTGATTGCTCCCACCCCTCGTTTATATCGTAGATAAGCTCGGGATTACGCTCCGAGCGTAGCTTCATAAGCTCGCCATGGAGGTGTGTCACGCGTGTGGAGCCCGCCTGCTCGTGCAGATTATCGACATTCTGGGTCACCACCTCGACATCTGCCCACTCCTCCATAGAGGCTATGGCATAGTGTCCTGCGTTGGGCTTCTTGGTTAGCGATTCCTTGCGGCGTAGGTTGTAGAACTCGATTACTTGCGCACGATTATTGCGCAATGCCTCGGGGGTGCAGACATCCTCGATACGATAGTTTGCCCACAATCCATCGGCATCGCGAAAGGTGGCGATACCACTATCGGCGCTGACACCAGCGCCCGTAAAAACAACAATCTTAGGTCTCATGTGATACGTATTTTATTAGCCAAAGATACGAAAAAATGTGATACGCGATTGCTAATTTATGCAAAGTTGCTAACTTTGTGATAAAATATTTAGTATTAGGATGAAAAAACTACTTAAGAATTTAGGTTTATGGATACTTATAGCCATGGTTGTAGGTATCTTTGTTGGCGTCGCCATGGGTCCTGAGGCATCTATGTTCAAGCCTATGGGCGACCTCTTTATTCAGCTTATCAAGATGCTCGTTGTGCCCTTGGTGCTTGTATCGATCATCAGCGGCGCGGCATCACTCGGCGAGACCAAGTCGGCAGGCTTGGTGGGTGGCATAAGCATCGGCTACATGATGCTAACGACTATGATATCGATCATCGTCGCCATACTCCTCGCCGTAGTATTCCAACCAGGCAAGGGTCTCGACAATGAGGCTCTGATAAGCAACGAGAAGGAGTATGTCGCCGAGAACAACAAGGAGATATTCATCGACTTAGAGAGCGGCAAGGCTACGGAGAACACCCTCAGTTTCGACATCGAGGCGAGTGGCATAGAGAGTGCCAAGTGGCTCGCCTACAACGAGGCTGACGGTGCACCATCGATGAACGAGGTTATAGCCCTGGGCAACGACATTGACCTCTCGAAGGAGAGCTCGATTGCCATCGACAAGCTTGAGGCAGGAACTAAGTATGGCGTTGTTGTGGCAGCCACCACCACGGAGGGCGAGCAGGTGATCACCAAGCCTACATTCAACAATACGCTACTACCCCCTATGGGCTTCTGGGATACGATTATTAGCATGATCCCAGCCAACCCTATCGAGGCACTCGCAACGGGTAATATCCTACAAATAATCATCTTCGGTCTCTTCCTCGGCTTCGGCATTTCCGCCCTCGCACAGGAGAAGCGCCGCAAGGTTGTCGGTGGTCTGAACACCATCCTCGAGGCATTGATATGGTGCATCGGCAAGGTGATGATTGTTGCGCCATTTGGCGTCTTCGGTCTTATCGCTGATGCTACGGGCACCTTCGGCTTCGGCATGCTCGTTCAGATAGCAAATGTATTGTGGCTCGACCTATTGGCTGTAGCAATCATCGGTCTGGGTCTCTACCCACTCACCGTAGCTCTCTTCTCGCGCGTGCCTTTGAAGCACTACTTCCGCTCGATGGTGAAGCCTCAGGTGGTGTCATTCTCAACAGCATCGTCACTCGCCACCCTCCCTGTGAATATGGAGGCGTGCGACCAGATGGGCATCTCCAAGCAGACATCGGGCTTCGTGCTACCACTTGGCGCAACTATCAATATGTCGGGTAATGCCATATACTATGCTCTGCTCGCCATCTTCTTTGCGCAGTTCTACGGCATAGAGCTCGGCATGGCTGAGTATGTATCAATAGTCATTGTCTGCTCATTGGGAGCTATTGGTCAGGCAGGTGTTCCTGGTCCTACGCTCCTTGCAGCGGCGGTATTGGTGGCTGCAGGTATCCCATTGGAGGGTCTACCACTCTTCTACGCCTTGGATCGTATCTTCGATATGATACGCACGACGTTGAACATCACGGGTGATGCAGCATGCGCAGCGGTAGTCGACAGGTTTGTCAAACGATAAGCTTAAATATATATAATAGCGCGAGGGGCTGTCCAACAAATTTGCTGGACAGCCCCATTTTTTAGAAATTGTATAATAAGAGTGTTAGACAGTTTCTCTAATGCCTATGTCTACACTCCTTACTACACGACGAACACTTCGAAGCATCGCGACACGCAAAGAAACGCCATATCTTACGCACCACGACAATTGCTACAACAAGGGCAACAATCCAAACTATTATATCCTGCCAGCTCATATCCTCCCTATATTAATAGTAGTGCAATATGGTATCCTATCCACGCCAATAGCCATGCCACAGCTGTATTATAGAGGGCAGAGCCTACCGCCCATCGCCAGCTAAGCTCCGAGCCAATGGCCATAATCGTTGCCACACAGGGTAGATACAACAATGAGAATATCAAGAATGCCACCGCCGTAGGGATGCTCATGCTATTTGCCATGCGGTTGGTCGCCGTTGCCGACAGCTCCTCGTCGCTCTCGGGCTCCTCATCGCCAGGCTCGGCATAGAGTACATTCATCGTGCTAACGACAATCTCCTTGGCAGGTATTCCCGAGATAACAGCCACCGACGACTGCCAGCCCATATCCATGGGGGCAAACAGCGGCTCTGCGACCTTACCAATCTCACCCATGTAGGACTGCTCATAGTTTGTTGTCTGAGCCTCAGCACCCGAAGCCTCGGGGCGTGGGTAGTAGCTCAAGAGCCATACCACGATAGAGGCAATGAGGATAAGACCACCCATCTTCTTGAGATACTCCGAGCACTTCGACCACATATGACGAAGCGTAGTCTTCGCCGTAGGCACGCGGTAGGGCGAGAGTTCCATCACGAAGGGGGCCTCCTGCTCGCGGAACATAAACCTACGCATAAGACGTGCTGTGAGCACCGCCATAAGCATACCGAAGAGGTACAACAGGAAGAGTACCGTGCCAGGATGCTCGGGGAAGAAGATTCCGACAATCATCATATATATTGGCAGACGCGCACTGCACGACATGAAGGGCACCGTCATAATGGTTATTATGCGCGAGGTGCGACACTCGATTGTTCGGCACGCCATCACTGCCGGCACGTTACAGCCAAAGCCCATCACCATCGGGATAAACGACTTGCCATGAAGTCCCATGCGGTGCATCACCTTATCCATGATAAACGCCGCACGCGCCAGATAGCCCGAATCCTCCAAGAAGGATATAAAGAGGTATAGAATCATGATATTGGGCAAGAAGACAAGCACGCTACCCACGCCACTGATAACGCCATCGGTGAGCATATCGCGCAACGCTCCAGCCTCCATGGCGCCATGCACCGCATCATACAACCAGCCCACGCCCATATCTATCCACTCCTGAGGATAGGCACCGAGTGAGAAGGTGCAATAGAACATAAACCACATGATGGCGAAGAAGATCGGGAAACCCCATATGCGATGCGTCACGATGGCATCAATCTTATCGCCAATAGTATCGCGACGATACTCCACAGCCTCGTAGGTCTCCTTCAGCGCACCCGACACAAAGCCATACTTCTGGTTAGCCAGCGCAGTCTCGATATCCTCCTCTAACGCCTCCTCGATATCTGCTCGTGCCCTCAATGCCATCTTCTGCCAGCGCTCATAGCTTGGAGAGGACTCGAGCATCGCTACAATCTCCTTATCACCCTCAATAAGCTTCAGGGCGAAATAGCGTGGTGGGAAGTACACAGGCAGCTCGTCACGATGCTCACGCATATCGGCATGCAGCGCAGCGAGGTTCTCCTCGATGACACTACCATAGGCGATATGGATATGTCTAACGCGCTTATCCCTATTTTCGTGCACGGCGATGATGGTGTCGAGCAGCTGCTCTATGCCACGTCGTGAGGGCGCCACGACGGGGACCATAGGTACACCTATCATCTCGCCCAACGCCTCATAGTCGAACTTCGCACCGCTACGCTCCAGCTCGTCATACATATTTAGGGCAACCACCATCTTGGGGCTTATATCGATAAGCTCGGTGGTGAGGTATAGGTTGCGCTCAAGGTTTGAGGCAACGACCGTGTTAAGCACCACATCGGGCTCACTATCGATAAGGTGTTGCCTTACGTAGACCTCCTCAGGGGAGTATGCAGAGAGGGCATATGTTCCTGGTAGGTCGGTAATCTCTATAGTATAACCATTATACTTGAGCTCGCCACGCTTGGCATCTACCGTCACACCGCTATAGTTGCCCACATGTTCGCTACGTCCACATAGGACATTGAAGAGCGAGGTCTTGCCCGAGTTTGGGTTACCAACAAGACCTACGCTGATATGCTTCTCGCTACTACGCAACGCCTCCTCCATATTATCGACATCACCCACCAAGCAGACATCCTCGCTACGATTCATCTTCTCGGCCTCCTCCTGGGTCATCACCACAATCATCTCCGCCTCCTTACGGCGCAAGGAGATATCATAGCCCATTATGTGATACTCGATAGGGTCCTTCAGCGGAGCATCGAGCACCACGGTGACCTGCTGACCACGCACGAAGCCCATCTCCATTATGCGACGACGGAAGCCACCATAGCCAAGCACCTTGACCACGACAGCCGACTCACCCGTTTTTAGTTCACTTAATCGCATTTTATAGTAATATAGTTTTATTTTGGCACAAAGATAGATATTTTACCATAATGCATCAATCCCCACAAATAGGGATTTTGCCTTTAAACAACAAAATAATCTCACTGATATTCTCTTGTCGAGGGTTCGATTTATCGGAAAATCACACTCTTATGACATTTTTTTTGGCAATTTAATTGCGTAGTAAAAATATTTTCCTATCTTTGCATGAGGAAAAACCTAATAACATTTATCTATATGAAGACTTTAGTTGAAAAGATCAATGCCCAGTATGAGGCGTTTGCAGCAAATGCTGCTTTGCAGGTGGAGAAGAACAATAAGGCTGCTGGCACACGTGCACGTAAGGCTGCATTGGAGCTCACTAAGCTCCTTAAGGACTTCCGCAAGGTTTCTGTAGAGGAGGCAAAGAAGTAATTTGCACCTAATAAATTTAATGAGGGCTGCTACAGTGTTGTAGCGGCCTTTTTTAATTAGTAAGAGTAGTGAGTAATTAGTAATGGTGTTGCGCCGATGGAGCAAGAGAGTTCTGAGTAGGACTGGGTAGTGTGAGTAGAGCCGTGCGCAAGGCGCACTCTGGGTAGAATGGGTAATACCCAGAACGAAGCGGAAATACCCATAATCCCCAGAGCAAGCCCTACTTGCAGAACTACCCATCCCAATCGCTCCATCAGAGCGAAGTACTACTAATTTCTCGCTACTCGCTACTAATCAACAAAAAGTAGGGGTCTGCGCCACTGCACAAACCCCTAATAATTATGTGTCACTTATCACTTCTATTTCGTCTGCTCCTCCTCGGCCTCGTCGCGACGACGATCGTTGATACGCATCATACGACGTATTGTGACAGCCAAGCGGTCGGGCTCGATGTTACGACGAATAACCGAGTCGTGGGCGATGGATATACCTCCCGTCTCCTCCGAAACGACAACGATGATAGCATCCGACACCTCACTCATACCGAGTGCCGCACGGTGGCGCATACCATAGGACTTGGGCACCTCCTGCTGCGTTGATGGCAGCACGCACTTAGCCGCAACTACCCTATCGCCGCTGATGACAACACCGCCATCGTGCAATGGTGCATTCTTGAAGAAGATATTACCCAACAGCGCCGAAGAGACCTTTGCATCGACCGTGATACCACTCTCAACAACAACGCCTAAGTCGTTCGACTGCTTGATGATGATGAGCGCACCGACCTTCTCGCTACTCATCTCCATGCACGCCTCGACGATAGGCTGCAAGTCTATCTCATCCTGATGCTTACGCTTGCGGATATTGAATATGCGGCTTAGCCACTCAAAGCGTCCCTGCTGGCGACCAATCACCTGCAAGAAGTGGCGTATCTCGGGCTGGAAGATGATAATCATCGCCAAGACACCCACCGAGATAAGCTGACTGAGGATTGTTGAGAAGAGTACAAGGTTGAAGGTTGCAACAAGGATCCACACAAGATAGATGACAAAGATGCCAACCATGATGAATGGAGCACTCGTACCCTTCATTGCTCGATACATTGCAAAGAGCAATGTCGACACAAGGATGATGTCGATAAGGTCGATAAATGTAAATGGTATGAAACCCATATCTGCTCTCTGGCTTAGATTATAATCCTATAATTTTGCACAAATATAGTCAAAAAAATGCCGACTTGCAAATATAAAGAGAGGTAGTATAAATTAGTTGCCATATCACAATTTATAAATAGCTATGTATCTATAACTTATAGATTATTGTGTAAACTAATTTATAAAACCTCTCTAAAGCTAATAGCTCATAAAGGAGTATTACTCACTCACGCTCTCAAGCGTATTGCTTGGAAGAGCACCCTCCATGTAGAGTCTATCAACCGTCTGCAATACAATTGGGCTGATGTTCAATGTCTCATCTGCATCGATAACAACCTGCGCATTGAGAATCATCTTGTAGCGGTTGTCGCTATTAATCTCCTCGATGGCCATCTTCGCAAGCTCATTGAAGCGATTCTGCAACTTTGCGTCCTCATCAGCCAACATATACTCCTCATCCTGAAGTTTCTGAGCCTCAGTCTGCATGGTCTTCTGATGAGACTCCATGCGTTTCTGAAGCGACTCACCGCTCTTCTGCAATGCCTCACCGCGCTCCTGTGCCTTGATTGTGGTTATCAAGCCTTTAGCATAGTCCTGTTCCAACTGAGCTGCATCCTGCTGCAACTTGTTATACTCATTAGCCAAGTTCTGCTCCTTCTTAGCCCAATCTGCACGTGCTGCTGTCGCGCGAGTCTGGAAATCCTGCAATTTCTGCTCCAATGGCATACCCTCAGCAGCATAGAGTTTACTCTCGAACATGACATAAATTGGGTCAAAGTATACCACGTCACCAGTTGCTACACACTCAACCTCCTTAACCTTTGTGCTATCACTCAAAGTCGTAGGGGTCTCGGTATTCTCTGTGCTCTGGGCATCCTCACCCTGCTTCTTAACACGCTGATCGTCGCCGCCACAAGATACCATCATAGCAGCAGCTACTACAGCAAAAAGTAATCTCTTTTTCATAATCTTCTATTCTATTTTTTCTAATTAATTTTCGTTACGAATGACAAAGGTAAAAAAAAATATTTACTTTTGTAGAAAAATTAGATAATTTTACACTGACACACCGAAGAATATGTACGAATATATCAAGGGAAAAATCGCTGAGGCAACGCCAACATATGCCGTTATCGAGGCTGGGGGCGTCGGCTACTTCATAAATATTTCGCTCAAGAGCTATGCCGACATCGAGAAACTCGACGAGGGATTGCTCTACGTTCACTACATCGTACGCGAGGATCAGCAGTCGTTGTATGGATTCACAACGAAGCTCGAGCGCGAGCTATTTCGTCAGCTAATAAGCGTCTCTGGCGTGGGTGGCAACACCGCAAGAATGATCCTCTCGACCTACACTTCGAAGGAGCTTCAGAACATCATCGCCACGGAGAATGCCGTGCTGCTTAAGAATGTTAAAGGCCTGGGACTCAAGACCGCACAGAAGATTATCGTCGAGCTATCGGGCAAGATGATAGAGCTTGGCGCAAGCGACATGATGCTCACCCAGACACAGCGTGGTGCGCGCAACGAATCCTACGACGAGGCATTGGCGGCACTCGCCATGCTCGGCTTCCAGAAGAGCGCATCGGAGAAGGCTCTGACGGCCATCTTCAAGGAGTCGCCAGCAATCAGCGTGGAGGAGGCTGTGCGTGCTGCTTTGAAGCGATTATAGTGCGACGGAGTGTTTTTTCTAAAGAAAAATATGGCGTGTTGCAAAATAATTACTAAATTTGCGCGATATATACTTATGAGACGTCTTATAAACATAGCATTGAGTGCTGTTGTGGCTTGTGCCGCAGCATTCGTCGTATCGTGCAGCAACGAGACAGATACTACCCTCACCTCTCAGCAGAGCAACATAGAGAAGTATCTCCAAAATTCGCATCAGCCAAAACTAATACCAGAGTCGAAGATTGGCGAGTCGCTCGAGGAGAACCCCGAATACTACACACAGTGGGGACTTGACATATTCCGCTACATCACCACGATGTACGACGAGGGACGCAATGAGCTTCCCGTGATCAAGAGTGGCGATAGCATCGCCATCACCTATTCGGCATATATCTTCTCAGGCAGCAAGCCAAACATAGATAATCTCTTTGCCACCAACGATGCCCAATATATTGAGCAGTTGAAGAACGAGGGTCTGAACACCGAGCACGAGTGGAGCAGCGAGCCTAAGGTTGTCAAGGTGGGTAGTGACGATCTTCTCGCCTCGCTAAGCACCGCTCTTATAGGGTGCCACGAGGGGGATACCATAGAGATATATCTGACCTACAAGCAGGCATATGGCAAACATTATGTAGGTGATGTTCCCAGCCGCTCACCACAAGTGTGGATAATCACAATTAACGAGATAATTTAAAGATAACAGATAGATAATGAATAAGATATCGAAAATTGTAGCGCTATCGCTAACCACCCTATTTCTTTGCGCGTCGTGCGTAACCGAGCCGACAAGCAGCTTCGAGGAGATCGAGCAGCGCTCGCTAAAGGCGTGGATCGAGAAGTACCACCCCGAGTTGATTAACAACTACCAGGAGGAGGGTGGCTACTATGTGGAGGTCCTTGACTATGGTTGCGCAGACTCACTCCCAATCTCGGGCGAGGATGTATGGTTGTGGTACAACTTCACTGGTCGCGACCTCGATGGCAATGTGTGCGAGACGCGTAGCTATGAGTTGGCAACGCAGCTCGGCACCTACACCAACCACACACGCTATATCCCTGCCTTCCGCTTCAGCGGCAAGGAGACCCACACCATACATGAGGGCACATACCTCGCCACATTTAACAAGCTGAAGATTGGCGACGACTCAATCTCGGTGCGCTATGGTACAAAGCTTCGTTTGTATCTCCCATCGTCAATCGTTGGCAGCAGCACATCGAGCGATGGTGGCTATGAGGGTCAGTTCGAGTTGGCGGACAACAAGCCTATGATTGTAGATATTGAGGTCTTCGGACATGTGAACAACCCTGTGGCATACGAGGGTGAGTATGTCAACACCTTTGCCAATGAGAATGGTGGTCTTTGCACAGAGCATAAGACCGAAAAGAGCGAGGAGGCAGAGACGGCTATGCGTCGCCGCATATACACTCGTGGCGATGATACTACGGAGGGCGATAAGGACGCGATAGACTCACTTCGTCCTTTGGAGTTCTACGATGGTCGCTGGCATCAGCCTGTAGACACCCTTGCACAGCTATACGTAAACTACTCATACACCCCCGAGAAGAGCATCAGGTTCGACGTGTTGGGCGCAGACACACTCATGTATCCTAATCAGAATAGATACACCCATGGTAGCATCTACGCCAATAGCGATTTGGATAGCCGCATCAACGAGGCACTAATCAATCGCTTCGGCAAGGGTATCACCACCGATGAGGTGTTGACCACCGATTCGCTCAAGAAGAATAGTACGGCTAAGGTGTGGTACATCGGTCGCTTCCTCGATGGTTATATCTTCGATACGAATATCGACGAGGTAGCGGAGATTGCCTTTGGCAAGGTTGAGAGCAAGGGCGAGGCACTATCCTTTAATATGAAGGATGACAACGACTATATCCTCGCTTGGAACTACTCTATACCTACACTCCGCCAGGGTCAGTGGGCAGCAATCCTCACAGTGTCGACCTATGGCTACGGCATTGCGGGCTCGATAGGCTCGCACACCTCAACAACGACAGGCAACGACAACGCCTACTACGACTACCTCAACTACATGAACTATATGAACTACATGAATAGCTACTATGGCTACGGTTATGGCGGTATGTATAACCAGAACTACTACGGTTATAACCCCTACTACTACGGCTATACAGGTTCTACGGAGGACACCTCGGTGACGGTGACAACAACCTCAACAGAGATACCAGCCTACACCCCACTCCTCTTCCAGATATTCGTGGAGTAGTAGAGAGTAACACTGACTAATAGAACAACCCATAAGACTATGACCCAACAAGAGTTCACCTCGCGATATATCTACAACCCCGAGAGCGACCGCCTTGGCGCTGGTGCTTTCGGCTCGGTATATAAGGCATACGACAATATCAACGACAGCTATGTAGCCCTCAAGATCTCTGCCGTAGACCCCACGCACCAAGAGCTACGCCTACGCAACGAGGTGGATAAGGCTCACAACCTATGCCATAAGAATATCGCTCGCTACGAGACGTGCTATACCTTTGCGACGCTATCGGGCGATATAGATGTTGCCGTTATGCGCTACTATGAGGATGGCAGCTTGGATAACTTCCTACGCAGAGGCAACCTCAGCTATGAGGAGCGCAGCAACATCCTAACACAACTATTGGAGGGCATAGCATATCTTCATAGCCACGACATCATACACCGCGACCTCAAGCCTCAGAATGTGCTTATGGTGCACCATGCTGGTCGCTATATACCTAAGATTGCCGACTTCGGCATCTCCAAGCAGCTTGACAGCGGCGAGAGCTCGCTCGTAAACAACTCACTATTGGGTGGCACGCGCTCCTACGCCTCACCCGAGCAGCTACGCGAGAGGGCATTACGCAAGAATACCGACCTTTGGAGCTTCGGCGTTATCGCCTACCAGGTGCTCACAGGCGAGTTGCCTTTCGCCTCAAGCGATGCATCACTATCGAGCGAGGAGCAGTATGCCGTGCAGCTAAGACAAATATTCAATGGCGAGCTACCCGCAGGCATAGAGCACATCGCCGAGCCATGGCAGAGCGTTATTCGCGCCTGCTTGGTTGCTGATAACAACCAGCGAGTGAGACATGCCGAGGATTGCCTACGCATGATTGGCGTGGAGGTTACTGTGCCTACACCCCATGCTAAAGCCTCAGAAAGCACAAATGAGGCGACAGTAATCGTGGGTGTTGACGTAATTGAGAAGACCATACATCAGAGCGCAGATGCAGAGAGCCCATCATCTACGGCTCAACAGATGGCGACACCTCAGGGTGGAGCATCGGCGTCCAACGTCACAACCAAGCCGAAGAAGAAGAGAGGGAGAGGATGCTTATTAGCAATAATAATCTTCGTTATTATAGCACTCATTGGTATATTTGCAGCAGATGATGAACCCAAGACCAAGAAAGAAAAAGCGCCTGAGACTTTGGTTGAGTTCGCAGAGGCTCAGGTTGAGGCTGCTAAGGCTGGTGACGTTAAGAAGTTCGTTGAGCTTGAGGCTGCTTATGACAAGTTCGCTGAGGGTCTTAAGGAGGATGAGCTTAAGAAGCAGGTTGAGGAGTATGCGGCTTGGATGAAGGACGAGAAGAACAAGGAGGATATTGATGCTGTCCTGAAGTTCGTGACTGAGAAGGCTAAGGAGCTTGAGGAGGAGCGTGCAAAGCTTGAGAAGAAGGCTGAGGATAAGGAGTAATCCAAATCACCTTCCAAATTTTGAGAGACTACAATTTGTAGTCTCTCTTTTTTTGTGCTTACTTGAGCGATTGGGGATGGGGTACAAAGGGTATTAGGGGTAATTGGGGTACCAAGGGCTGGCTATCAAGTAGCTATCAATAAAACACCCCTTAGACCCCTCAGACCCTTTTTTTCGCTCCGATGGAGCGATAGGGAATGGGTTAAGATGTGTTAAGGTGCGTTAAGGTAGGGGCGCGTTAATATGGGCAGAGTCAATCGCATAGTAAAACCATATTAACCCATCGCTCCCTCGGAGCGATTGTGGAATAGTGATTTTTTCTTAATTTGCACAATCTGCCGAGCCGTTAATAGCACTCACCTAATAGAGCTTAATATACTCATAGGTATTACCTACGAGCGTCAGATATCGCTCGAACTCCTCGCGCGAGATAACAACGGTGAAGCGGTTGTCGTTGGGGTGGAAGCTGAGGGCTGGCTGCTCCTTGAGCGTCTCATCCAAGAAGAGATGCACATGGTTGGTCTCGTCGTTGATGAGTCCAAAGGGCGACACCGAGCCGGGGCACAAGCCGAGCCACTTATCCATACGCTCGGGCGAGGCAAACGAGAGCTTGCCCTGGTGGAGGATATGCTCCAAGTCATGGATAGCCATCGACTGCTCCGAGTCGAAGACAACCAAATAGTGGCGGTTGCCCTTATGATTTCTAAAGAATAGGTTCTTGCAGTGCTTAGAGCCATCCTTGCGCCAATACTCGCGCGCAATCTCGATGGTAGGAGCCTCAGGGTGCTCATACCACGAGTATGTTATACCATGCTTGTCGAGCCAAGCAAATACTTTATCACGTCTTTCCATACTACAAAGGTAGCGTTTTTTTTGCAAAAACCGAATAATAAATATAACTTTGTGGATTATATGCAAATACTAAAACGAAATACTATGAACCTAAATCTTATCAACGAGAAATTCCAGGAGAAGTTTGCGACCAAGGGTGAGCTCTTCACCTCGCCTGGACGTATCAACCTTATTGGCGAGCATACCGACTACAACGGAGGCTTCGTATTCCCAGGCGCCATCGACAAGGGCATGGTGGCGGAGATTAAGCTCAACGGCACCGACAAGGTGCGCGCCTATGCCGTAGACCTCGACGAGTATGCGGAGTTCGGTCTTCGCGAGGAGGATGCGCCTGCTGAGAGCTGGGCACGCTACATCTTCGGTGTGTGCCGCGAGATACAGAAGCGCGGTGGTAAGATTGCGGGCTTCGACACAGCATTCTCGGGCGACGTGCCTCTTGGCGCAGGCATGTCATCATCGGCAGCCCTCGAGTCTACATTCGCCAACGCCCTCAACGAGCTCTTTGCGTTGGGCATCGACCGCTTCGAGCTTGCGCGCATAGGTCAGTCTACGGAGCACAACTACTGCGGCGTGAAGTGTGGCATCATGGATCAGTTTGCATCGGTATTCGGCAAGGCGGGACATCTGATGCGTCTTGACTGCCGCTCTATGGAGTTCGAGTACTTCCCATTCGACCCCGAGCAGCATGGCTACAAGCTTGTCTTGCTCGACTCGGTTGTTAAGCATGAGTTGGTAGGCTCACCATACAACGACCGCCGTGCATCGTGCGAGCGTGTAGCAGCCGTCCTCGGTCAGGAGTTCTTGCGTGGCGCATCGATGGAGCAGTTGGAGGCTATCAAGGATAAGATCTCGGAGGAGGACTACATGCGTGCTCGATATGTCATCGGCGAGGAGCAGCGCGTATTGGACGTATGCGAGGCATTGAAGCGCAACGACTATGAGACTGTGGGTACTCGTATGTATGAGACACATTGGGGCATGTCGAAGGATTATGAGGTATCGTGCGAGGAGCTCGACTTCTTGGCTACGGTGGCTAAGGAGTGTGGCGTTGCCGGCTCACGCATCATGGGTGGCGGCTTCGGCGGCTGCACCATCAACCTCGTGAAGGCTGAGCTCTACGATAGCTTCATCGCTACTGCCAAGGCACGCTTTGCAGAGAAGTATGGTCACGAGCCTAAGGTCTACTCAGTGGTCATCTCCGATGGTGCTCGTAAGCTATAAGAACAATAACTAATCATCACAAAGGTTGTTAGGACGAGTTCTTAACAACCTTTATAGTGATATTCTATAATTATTGCGAAATATGAGACGTTTAACACTCATCCTAATGGCGCTGCTCATCACGCAGAACCTATCTGCCTTCTTTGCAACCGAGAAGAGGAAACTTTACTCGCCCGACAAGAGGCTCGAGGTCACGTTTGGCATAAACGACAACGGACCATACTACTCACTCTCGTTTGATGGCGAGGAGATCATTAAGGAGGCATCCTTGGGCATACTCACCGACAGGTGGGATATGCGAGGTGGTATTCCATGCGATGTGGAGTATAGCTCGGCAGACAAGAGATGGAAGACCGTATGGGGTGAGTTCGAGAGTATACGCGACAACTACAACGCCATGACCATCAAGCTACATACTACGGAGGGGGAGGAATATTTAGACCCCGCTATCCTCTATATTGATATGCGCCTCTACAACGATGGTCTTGCTCTGCGCTACCGCATCGAGGGCGGCGATAAGAGCAACGAGGTGGATATTCTCGACGAGGCAACCTCATTTGCGCTATGTGGCGACTACGACACCTTCTGGATTGCCGGCAGCTACGATGACGATGAGTATGCCTATGTGAACACACCTCTCAGCGGCATTACGCTCGAGAACATGGAGCTATCGTCGAAGGGCGACCGCAAGCTACCCTACCCTGCGGTGAACACCCCTGTGACGATGATAACCCCCAAGGGCACGCACATCACCATCCACGAGGCGGCGCTATGGGACTACCCTGCGATGAGCCTTAAGTATGATGCCGAGAGCAACACCTTCACCACGGACCTTGCATCGGTGGGTGAGGTGAAGAGCCACAACACACTACCCTTTACCACGCCATGGCGCACAATCATCGTTGGCGATAGCGCAGGCGACATCATGGAGTCGACGATGATCCTCAACCTCAACGAGCCATGCGCCCTGGAGGATACATCGTGGATTAAGCCTATGAAGTATGTCGGCGTATGGTGGGAGATGCACCTCAAGGAGTCTACATGGGATATGGGCGGCAGCGCACCCCACTGCGCAACAACCGAGAACGTATGCCGATATATAGACTTTGCAGCTGAGAATGGCTTCGGTGGCGTGCTTGTCGAGGGCTGGAACGTAGGCTGGGGCTGGGGCGAGAGATTCGACTACACCGAGCCATACCCCGACTTCGACATCGACTATATCACCAACTACGCCAAGGAGCGCGGCGTGATGCTCATTGGTCACCACGAGACATATGCCAATGTGGAGAACTACGAGGCGCAGATGACGGATGCCTATAGCTACTACGAGTCGAAGGGCGTGGGGTCGGTGAAGACGGGATATGTGGGCGTAATAAAGGATAGATTACACAATAGCCGCGAGATGGTCGACCACTACAACCTTACGGTTACGGAGGCGGCGAAGCACCACCTCACTGTGGACATCCACGAGCCGGTACACCCATCGGGCATATCGCGCACCTACCCTAACTTGGTGAGTGCCGAGGGTATGCGTGGTCAGGAGTGGCAAGCATGGAATAGCGGCAACTCGGTGGAGCACAACACCATACTCCCATTCACACGCAATGTGGCAGGTCCTATGGACTTCACCCCAGGCATCTTCGATGTGCGCTACCACAACACCGTAAATAGCGCAGCGGCAAACGAGGAGTATCGCGTCGACGAGAGCCACGACTACAAATTCTTTGTCAACTCAACGATAGCACATCAGCTCGCCCTGTATGTCGTCTTCTATAGCCCTATACAGATGGTTGCCGACCTACCAGAGAACTATCGCGAGCACCCTGCGATGCTGGAGTTTATCCGCAAGGTGGCGGTCGACTGGGCAGATACAAAGGTTTTGGATGCCAAGGTGGGCGACTATGTTGTTGTGGCACGCAAGGAGCGTGATGGTGGCAGATGGTTCGTGGGAGGCATCACCGATGGCGAGGCACGCGAGGTGGTCATCGACTTCGGCTTCCTAAAGCGAGGCAAGAGCTACGACATAACGATATATCGCGATGGCGACAAGGCTGGCTGGGATAGCTATCCTCAGGACTACGTAGTCGAGAAACGACGCATCAAGTCCAACGATACTATCACCCTGCGCATGGCCAAGGGCGGAGGCTTCGCGATAGCCATAGAGTAAAACAATGGTCTGTCGGATTTTAAAGTAGAGGGATCGTGTACAAGTACACTAAACTCTTTCCTTTAATAAACCATGTCATGCCGAGGAGGTGCAAATCAATTAGTAAAGAGTAGTGAGAAATTAGTAATAGTTGAGCACCATCAGCGCTCATAAATTTTGTTACTAATTACTAATTAACAAATTACTAATTTTAGATAAGTCTACCGCTGTTTTTAGAACATTGCCAATGCAGAGGGTAACAGTATCAGCGCGGTTGTTACACAAAGGTAGATCGCCACAGAATTGCATTGACCGTCATTTGTATCAGCAAGGTCTCGGTTGCAATTCTTCGCGATGACGAAGTTTATAAACCTGCGTCGCAGACACCATACTTTTCACTTTTTCACCCTCCCAGGGTTTTACGGCAAACCCCATAAACAATAAGAGGCATCCCGAAAGATGCCTCTTATTGTTTATGTATCTATTTGATTACTTCTTCTCCTTCAAAAGGTCGCGGATCTCAGTAAGGAGAGTCTCCTCCTTGGTTGGTGCTGGAGGTGGTACAGGAGCTGCTGCTGCCTCCTTCTTACGACGCTCGGTAAGGCGGCTGATGACCTTAATCATCACGAAGATACTCAAGGCGATGATCGCGAAGTCGAGGCAGTCCTGGATGAACTGACCATACTTAAGCTCTATGGCTGCGACCTCCTCGGTGATAACAGTGCCATCCTCACCCGTAACAGCAGGAGTACCTGGCTTAAAGACATAGCTAAGGTCCGTGAACTTCTTATCGCCCATCGCATAGCCAATAGGAGGCATGATGATGTTGTTAACAAGCGATGTCACAATCTTACCGAATGCACCGCCGATGATAACACCGACAGCCATATCAACGACATTACCCTTGAGGGCAAACTCCTTGAATTCCTTCAAAAATCCCATAACGTTTAAATGTGTTTTAGAGTTAGTTTGATGCAAATTTAATATTTTTTTTAAACTTTTCAAATTTTTCGCCCCAAAAAAAGGGGGACCGCCACACCCACTGTGGCAGCCCCCTCACAACAAACTTTATACTTAACTATGCGATGGGTAAAGTTATCAATCATTACTATAAAGGATGGTCTCATCCACCTCGACATCCCAATCAAAGAGGTTTGAGGCACACTCGCCTTGAAGCTGTGTCATGGTCGATGTTGGGAGCGTATCGGCAACTATGGCATTGAAGAACTCAGCCACCGATGAGAAGTTATTATCGACCTTACGCGCTAAACACTCGTAGAAGGCACGCTGCGCCTTAGCGTTAAGCCATGCGGGGAGCACTCCCTCGGCAACAAGCTGCGGATAGGGATATATGTTACGCATATTGTGAGCATCCGCCCTCAGCTCCTCGATGATGGTCGATACGACATATACCTGTATGGTATCGCCCTTACCAGGCATCTCAACGAAGGTGGTATACACGGGATAGTCCACCTCGATGGCATCGACCACGTCGTACGAGAAGTCGTCGAACGCCTCATCCTCAAGATTATTAAGATAGACCATCTCGCGGTAGGCATCCAACTCCTGACGCAATGCCTCACGCTCCTTATCGCTCCATCGCTCACGCTGCTTGGAGCAGCCAACAACCATGCATACCGCCATGGTAAGCACAACAACATAGGATAAAATCTTTCTCATCATTATAGAATTTATGGTTTGTCGTGTATAGTAGCAACTCTCGTGCCAAGGCGAAGGGAAAAGTGAAAGGTGAAAAGTAAGGTGTCTGCGACGCAGGTTTATAAACTTCGTCATCGCGAAGAATTGCAACCAAAGAGCTTGCTGATACCCGTTGCGATCAATGCAATTCTGTGGCGATCTACCTTTGTGTAACAACCGCGCTGACACTGTTACCCTCTGCATTGGCAATGTTCTAAAAACAGCGGTAGATCCTCACGTCGGCGCATAGAGCGAATACTGCTCAAGACCCTCTCGATTGCGCCTCCTCAGGATGACGAGGTTTATAATGTGAAAAGTAAGGTGTCTGCGACGCAGGTTTATTAAATAGGATTAATAGGTCCGCTTCGCCTGATAGGAGCGATAGAGTGAGGGGTACAAGGGGTATTAGGGGTGAAAGGGGTACCAGGGGCTGGCTATATAGCCACTATCAAAAAAACACCCCTTAGACCCCATAACCCCTTCAGACCCCATCCCACTTGCTCCAAAGGAGCAACACTCACCTCTCACTTTTCACCTTTAACGTCGTAGAGCGAGGTGATATATACCGTGAAGACGGGGAACATCGCCATACCGAGGATGGGTAGCACGACGCATATCACCTTGCCTAATGCCGTGACAGGGGTTATCGTAGATCCAACGGTGGTGAGGTTCATCCATGCCCACCACATGGCATCGCCAAAGCCCCCGACACTACTATTTACGGGTGCCTCGAACTCATAGAACATCAGGGCGGCAAAGTAGGTGCATACGAGCACAGTGAATATGTATGCCCAAAAGAGGCGCGTTGTGCGTCGCTCGATAAGCCAACGCAGCGTGATGAAGAGCGCCATTACACCACGTAGCACCACTACCCCACTAAGCACCATCTGTCCCGTATGACCGAGCCTAATGCCGAGTAGCGGGAGGAGCGTATGGTAAGGTATCGAGAGGATGAGGATATGCAGATTACGAAGGAGGTAACGCCATGGTCTGGGGCTACTTATCGTCAGCGCAAAGAGGTCGACAAGAAAGATTATGCAGACGGCGAACATCGCCCACGAGTAGACCACCGAGAAACGAGCAAGCTCGCTCGAGTAGATAATCTCCACCGAGAGTGAGGCAAGGAGCAAAAGGCTTGCCAAGAGGGTCAATATGTTGATCGTGCGTAAGAGCATATGCTACGCCGCAATAAGGGCAAAAAATGTTCCATTTTTAGTGAGGGGGTAATTTGGAAATATAGATTTCGCGCAATATATTTGCGTCCAAATCACGACTATAATTATAAAAATTTTTATTATATGAAGCGACTTTTTCTCTTCATCGCTCTTTGCTTTTCCATGCTTACTGTAGCGTGCGACAAGCAGGGTGGCGATGATATCAAGGTTGTAATCACCTCGGAGAGTGTGGTAGACCTTGGAATGTATGGCGAGGATGTGACCATCCACTACGACATCTTGGGTATCGAGGATGTCGAGGCTGACGTTACAATCAGCGACGAGACATGGCTACGCGTGAAGGAGCACGAGAGCGGCTCTCTTGTACTCACCGTTGCCGACAACGAGACAGGCAGCGGTCGTATGGCAGCTGTGACACTCAGCTATGGTGGCAGCTCAGCGACAGCCATCATCAACCAGTCGGGCGATGCCTTGGCACCAGAGATCACCTCACTATCGGGCGAGGAGATTACTCTCGAGCGCATGGGCACAAGACTTCAGATCGAGTACAAGCTCGAGAACAGCAACCCTACCGACTACATCTACGTTAAGACCGATGCCGACTGGATCTACTCGATCAACACCATGAAGGATGGCTTCGTGGAGCTTGGCGTGGCAACAAACACAACAAAGGCATTGCGCGAGACAGTGGTAACCGTCGGCTATGGCAAGGCGTCGTTCAACATCACCCTCAAGCAGCGTGGCGATGGCGAGGCTAACTTCAAGGCTTCGATCATGGGTGGCGAGTATCTCGGTGATGCGCTCACACCTGGCGCTGGCAACTACTGGTTCTGGCTCTCTGACCGTGGCTTCGACCAGGAGGGCAAGGCATATCCAAGTGCTACATACTACCGTATCGACGCATACGGCGTACCTTACAACGGCAACGAGAGCAATGTGCCTATTGCCAACGGCACATACACCTACGACCCCGAGAACACCTACGCCGTGGGCACATTCACCGCAGAGTATAGCGGCCACTGGGTGACAAACACCGACGGTAAGCGCGAGGGTGCTATCACAGCCTTCGACTCAGGAACTTTGGTTGTTGAGAATGGCAAGATTACGCTCGACGTAGTTGTCAATGGCGAGGCACACCACGTGGAGTACATCGGCAACACAACGCTTACTGACTCACAGAGCGAGGTAACAATCTACACAACCCTCGATGGCGACTACGAGGCAGACCTCTCAGACCACACCTTGATATATGAGTGCTATGGCGACTACTACGAGTGTGGCTTCACCAACTGGATGATCGTAATCCAGCCTAACAACGGCACTTCGGGAGACTGCTTCCAGTTCGACTTCATCACCGACAAGGCGACCAAGGATGAGGGCTTCTGCGGCGACTATGTATCGTCGGACTTCATCGCAACCAACTCATTCATCCCAGGTTGGACCGATGGCGTTAACCTCCTCTGCAGCTGGTACTTCAACGCCGAGCAGACCGAGTTCGCGCCATTCCGCGGCGGTAACATGTCAATTCGCGACAATGGCGACGGCACAATCACCGTTGACATCGACGTTAAGGACGATATGCGCAACCGCATCACCGGTACGTGGACAGGTACTCCACAGGCATTTAAGCAATAACAGAAACTAAATAATAGAGAACTATGAGAAGACTATTTTCACTTATCGCTCTTGTTGCTACCGTGGCCTTCATGGGTTGCGAGAAGCCTGCCAACAACGAGGGTAAAACCACCTTCCAGCTCGCCCAGACCGAGTTGGAGGTATCGGCTGATGGTGGCGCACAGTCGGTGCACTACACCATCACAAATGCTCAGCAGGGCGCTGTTGTGCTCAGCAACTGCTCGGCAAACTGGATCAAGGATCTTAGCACCGCCACTGTAGGCGAGATCAAGTTCAACGTAATGCCTAACTACACAGAAGAGGTTCGCGAGGCAGTTATCACCGTGCAGTACACCGCTCTTGACGAGACATTCGAGATCAAGGTTAAGCAGGCTGGTAACGACAAGCCACGATTTGCATTCGAGGTTGTGGCAAACGAGCCTACACGCCTCTCTCTCAACGTTACACCTGCCGACCTATCGACAGCCTACATCTGCCGCGCATACAGCGAGGCTCATATCGATCTCAACAACCTCTACGAGGATGAGCTCTTGGCTGAGTACGACTTGGAAGCCATCAATTATGAGGCTTACCACGCAGGTCAGACATTGTTGAACTACTTGCAGAACATCACACACACAGGCAAGGGCTTCGACATCGAGTTCACAAAGCTTACCCCTGATACCAACTACGTAGTTTACGCCTACCACATTGACCTCTCTACAGGCGAGATTTGCAGCGAGATCTACCGCCAGGTTATCCGCACAGTAGCTCCTGAGGCTGTAGAGTTCGACGTTGACATGAAGCTTGAGGTTAGCGGTGCTGTGGTGACACAAACTATCACACCTGCCGACAAGGAGGTATACTACTACACATATCGTTGGAGCGTCGAGGAGTTCTACATGTACTACGGTTTCAGCGCCGTTATGGAGGAGACCTTGATTACTAAGTGGAACGCACAGATGATGGCATGGGTGCAGAGCGGCTACCAGCCATATCAGATTGTAGACCAGAACTGCTTCAAGGGCGACAAGGTCATCGAGCACACCGACCTTAAGGCCGAGACCGACTACGTATTCTACATCTTCGCCGTTGACCACGAGACAGGTCTCTCAGCATCTGAGATCACCATCATGGAGGCGCGCACAAACAAGGCTCACGCATCCGACATGACCATCGAGATCGAGGTTAAGGATATCTTCCAGACAACAGCCAACGTATACTGGACAGCAAGCGACCCTGAGGGTAAGTTCGCACGCTCAGTATTCACAAAGGCTGAGTTCGATGCTCTTGGTGCAACTGATGAGGAGAAACTCGAGAGATGCCTGAGCGACTACGGCTTCTACCAGGCTGTTGGCTCAACAGATATGAACCTCACTAAGCTTATCCCTGGCACAACATATGTAGCCTTTGCCTACGGTCTTGATGGTGAGACACCTAACACCCGCATCTTCAAGAAGGAGTTTACAACATTGAGCGACATTGCCGGTAACTCTAACATCTCTATTAACTGGGATGAGCACTATAACGCTGCTGAGTTGGCAGCTGTAGACAGCCACTGGGCTGACTATGTAGATTATAGCGGCTATGCTGTAGTACCAATGGCAATCAGCGGTGTGACAGCTTCAGACGATGTATATATCATGGTTACAACACTTCCTATCGACTACTACAACAACGAGGCTGAATGGTTGCGCGACGTGGCTAAGGAGCACTATAAAGTGAACCTCTACTCAACATACAACTTCGTTGCAGAGTACGAGAAGGAGTACACCATTGTGGCTGTTGCCAAGGATAAGAATGGCAACTGGGGTAAGCTCTTCCTTGAGGAAATGTACCTCTACCGCAGCGACGATAAGAGTGCTTCGGAGTACACCTACAAGGAGAACAAGTAGCATTCAGAAATAGCTTTCAGGGCGGGGATTATCACGATCTCCGCCTTTTTTATATCTATAGGTATTGCCGTTGAGAAAATTTGATATATCTTTGCAGTGGTTAATGCGAAACAATCAAACACACAACTATATGAAGAATATTTTTAGTATTGCAGCCATCGCAATGATGGCTCTATTTGCAGCCTGCGAGACTGCGAACGAGGAGGGCAAGGGTCTTGTCATAACCTCGGGCACGGAGTATATCGTCGAGGCCAATGGTGGTGATGTATACGTCACCTACACAGGCGTAAGCGGCGTAAATGCCACTGTAATTGAGGGTCAGGAGTGCATCAGCTCTATCAAGACCCCAGCTACGGGCATTGTTGTTATCAACGTCAAGGCGAATACAACAGATGCTTCTCGCACCGCGGTTGTTGATATTCAGTCTACCGATGGCGATTTCAACAAGCTAATCATATTGCGCCAGAAGGGCAGCGGCACTAACATTGGTGGCAATGCCGATGTTACGTTCAGCGCAGCATGCATGGATGGCTACTACTACGGTGAGAAGTATGGTGCTGGCGCAGACCGCTATGCCTTCTTCCTTTCGGATAAGGGTCTAAATAATGGCGGTCAGGCATATACTAACGGTACATACTACTATATCGATTGCTTCTCACCCGCAACAAAGTCAACATCACTACCTTTGGGTACATATACATTCGATGGCTCGAACGATGGCTCGAATGGCGGTGTGGAATACTCTATAACTAACAATAGCCAGCTTATCCTCACAACTGACAATGTTGAGACATCTGAGTCGATAATGATGACCGATGCTACGCTCACCGTGTCGGCAAACTCTATTACGCTTGTTGCAACAATCAATGGTGAGGTGCATATGGTGACCTATATGGGTGATCTTGCGTTGGAGGATGTCAGCGAAGAGAATGGTAATAATGGAGGTGATGATGATGTTACAGGTGGCCAGGATGGTGAGGCGCAGTCTACACTCACCGACGACCGTCATGTGACCTTCGATGGCGAGCACCGCGCTAAGTGGGGCTACGAGGGCGACTACTGGCAGACAGGTTATTCTAACTATACAATATATATTATGAATAAGTCGGGTGGCTATGTCTATGGTGACACCCTGCAGTTTGACCTTGTTTGCGACAACCAGTCTACCGATGGTAAGTTTGCGGGCAAGTACACCATCTCGGATAAGCCTGGCAAGATGGTTATGGTTGCCGGCTTCACCAATAAGTATGCGCAGGCTGTGGGTAGCTGGTTCTATGAGTATGGTGGTGGCTCGGCAAGTGGCTATAAGAACTACGCCATGATAAAGAGCGGTACTGCGGAGTTTATCGACAATGGTGATGGTACTCACACTGTTAAGCTCGACGGCTACGACCACAAGGGCAACAACATCACCTGCAACTGGACAGGCGTAATCGAGGAGGACTAAGACAAATTAGTAATTAGTAAAGAGTAATTAGTAATTGGCTAATTATTAATCAGTAACAATCATAAAGGAGCTCCATAGGCTGCGATGTTAGTCTATAGGGCTCCTCTATTTTTCAGTAATTTTAAGAAAAATATTTAAAAAAGTTGCCAAAAAGTTTGCAAGTATAGAAATTATATCTATCTTTGCACTCGCTTTTAGAGCAATGGCGAGATAGCTCAGCTGGTTAGAGCGCATGATTCATAATCATGAGGTCGAGAGTTCAAGTCTCTCTCTCGCTACCAAGGACACTTCGGAATACCGAGGTGTCTTTTTTTTGTATATAGCCTTTCACTTCACCCCATATATAAGTCGCTTCACCCCGCGAGATTGTCGTTTGGCGGAGGGGTGAAATAGCTTTTACTCGCGCGTGTAGTAACTTTGTTATAGCAAACAAAACAATCACACTATGAAGAGAACTACTACACTACTCATCGCCATGCTACTCGCCGTATCGGCCATGGCACAGAGTCCCTATAAGGTATACTGCTCGATATGGGGTAACACTGCATCGCGGATAATAGGATATGCCTACATCGACTATGGTCAGGAGGATATGTCGCGCAACTGGCTTGTCAACGATAGCGGCAAGGGCATACACTTCAACTCTATTATCGACGTACTCAACTATATGTCGGAGCGAGGATGGGAGCTCGAGGCGGCATACGACACCCAAACGCCTAACATTCTGGATAACACTAAGAGCGACACAAGGCAGACACTGATAATGTCGAAGATGGTGACAGCCAAGGAGCAAATCACCGAAGGCATATGCACAAAGGAGATGTTTAGAAATCGATGATAGATGTCAGAAAACAGGGTTATATGGTGTATAGATAAGAAAAGATGGGGCCTAAAATCAATTAGTAAAGAGTAGTGAGAAATTAGTAATAGTTGAGCGCCATCAGCGCTCATAAATTTTTTTACTAATTACTAATTAACAAATTACTAATTTTAGATAAGTCTACCGCTGTTTATAGGCGCTGCCAATACAGAGGGCAATTGTATCAGCAAAGTTATTACACAAAGGTAGATTGCCACAGAATTGCATAGACCATCATCCGTATCAGTAAAGTTTTCAGTTGCAATTCCTCGCAATGACG
>JAZOLM010000012.1:0-1097 GCA_045652985.1 Alistipes sp.
ATATATGCCTCGTACGTTTGGCGATCCGGTGATACATGTTAGTCAGATAGCTGCTATGTGTCGCGGCGATGAACCACTCATCGAAGTGCCCACGCCCGTGCCAAGCGAGATAGAAACACGCATCGGTAACTTTATCGCCAATGAGATACCTGACGGAGCTACCTTGCAGATTGGTGTGGGTGGTATACCCAATGCCGTTATCAATGCGCTGAGTGGACATCAGCATCTAGGACTACATACCGAGGCCATCACCGACGGCGTATTGCCGTTGATAGAGAAGGGCATCATCGATAACTCGCTCAAGAAGATTTATCCAGGCAAATCGCTTGGTAGTCTGGTACTTGGTTCGAAACATTTGTACGAATATATGGATAATAATCCAGACTTTGTTATTCGCGACGTGGCCTTTACCAATGACCCACAAAACATCCGTCAGAACCCCAAAGCGATGGCCATTAACTCGGCTATTGAGGTCGATCTGACAGGACAAATATGTGCTGATTCGATAGGCGAGACCATCATCTCGGGTGTGGGAGGACAACATGACTTTATGTACGGCGCAGCATTGAGCGAAGGAGGTAAATGCTTTATCGCATTGCCTAGTATGACCAGCAAAGGACAAAGTAAGATTGTTGCGAACTTGGCACCTGGTGCAGGCGTAGTGACCACACGTTTTCAAGCCCAATACATTGCCACCGAGCATGGTATCGTGTATCTGCGCAACCTACCATTAGCTGAACGCGCCAAAGCCCTCATCAGCATAGCCGATCCATCGGTGCGTGAAGAACTGGAGCGAGCAGCTGTTCAGCGATTTGGAATAGGGTTCTTGAGACTGAAATAAAAAATAGGGCGAGAGCCCTATTTTTTATTGGGTATTGGGTATTGGACGCTGCGCTATGGGACGCCACTTTGTGGCTATTGGGTAATGGACGCTGCGCTATGGGTTATTGGCGAGAGATTTCTTCGATGGCACGACGCACTTGCTCATCGTAGCGAAGCATATAGGCATAATAGCCACGATGGTAATAATAACGCTTGATGATCTCGCCACCTAGTAGCTCCTCAACCTCCTGACGATGGCGCTGAATGGCCGCACG
>JAZOLM010000013.1:0-1060 GCA_045652985.1 Alistipes sp.
GCGGGGATGACACCACCGGCGATGACCATGATGTCCTCGCGGCCGAGCTTGGCCAGCTCCTCGATAACCTGAGGCACGAGGGTCTTGTGACCTGCTGCGAGTGATGATACACCGAGCACGTTCACGTCGTTCTCCACGGCCTGACGAGCGGCCTCGGCAGGTGTTTGGAACAAGGGACCCATGTCGACGTCGAAGCCGCAGTCGGCATAGCCGGTAGCTACCACCTTGGCCCCGCGGCCGTGACCGTCCTGACCCATCTTGGCCACCATGATACGGGGGCGACGACCCTCCTTCTTGGCAAACTCCTCGGTGAGGGCGCATGCGCGCTCGAAGTCTGCATCTTTCTTGCTTTCTGATGAATACACGCCTGAAATAGTTCTGATTACTGCTTTATATCGGCCTACGATCTTCTCGCAAGCGTATGAAATCTCTCCAAGGGTAGCACGCACGCGTGCTGCCTCTACGGCCAGTGCCAGGAGGTTGCCCTCGCCAGTCTCTACGCACTTGGTGATGGCATCGAGCGCTGCCTCTACGGCTGCCTCGTCGCGCTTCTCACGCAGCTGCTTGAGACCCTCGATCTGCTCTAAGCGTACGGCGGTATTGTCCACCTCGAGGATGTCGATGGGGTCCTCCTTCTCGAGACGATACTTGTTGGTACCCACGATGGTCTGTGCACCTGAGTCGATGCGAGCCTGTGTGCGGGCAGCAGCCTCCTCGATACGCATCTTGGGCAGACCGGTCTCGATAGCTTTGGCCATACCTCCGAGCTTCTCGATCTCCTGAATGTGCTCCCATGCGCGGTGTGCAATCTCGTTGGTGAGTGCCTCCACGTAATATGAACCGCCCCAGGGGTCTACATTCTTACATACGTAGGTCTCCTCCTGGATATAGATCTGTGTGTTACGGGCGATACGAGCAGAGAAGTCGGTGGGCAGGGCGATAGCCTCGTCCAGCGCGTTGGTGTGGAGCGACTGGGTGTGACCCAATGCAGCTGCCATAGCCTCGATACAGGTGCGGCCTACGTTGTTGAAGGGATCCTGCTCGGTAAGGCTCCAGCCTG
>JAZOLM010000014.1:0-1308 GCA_045652985.1 Alistipes sp.
TCATCATCTCGTCGTCGGGCATGCTAGAGGCAGGACGCATCAAACACCATGTGTCGAACCATATAGACGACCCTAGCACCACCATCCTGATCGTGGGCTATTGCACCCCTAGTTCGCTGGGCGCACGCATACAAGACCCCAATCTGCGCTACGTCAGCATCTTCGGCTTTGATCACCGCATACGCGCACAAGTGACCAAAGTGGAGGGCTTCTCCGGACACGGCGACTACCAGGAGATGATACAATACCTGACCGCATGCCAAGATGCGAAGCAAGTGCAGAAAGTATTCATCGTTCACGGCGAATACGCAGCACAAGAGGCCATGAAAGCGCATCTGCACGAGGCAGGGTTTGGCGTTGTCGCCATTCCGGAGAAAGGCGAGGAGTTTAGGGTTTAGGGAACGCGCCAAAGGCGCTACTGTTTAGTGAACGCTGCGCTACTGTTTAGGGAACGCGCCAAAGGCGCTACTGTTTAGAGTTTAGTGAACGGCGCAGAGCGCCTACTGTTTAGTGAACGCTTCGCTACTGTTTAGAGTTTAATGTTTAAAGAGAAGATAAAATGAAAAAGATGACACGTATCATGCTGCTGATGTTGGCAGCAATCAGTATGATGAGTTGCGGCAAGAGTACCGGACGTACATTGACCTCCGCAACCGGTTCGATCTACGAATGCTTGGTAGTGATCAACGACGAACCACTCACACAAGAACAAATTAACGAGGTAGCAAAATTATCCTTGGTGAACGAAGCATCGGGGTATACCAAGCCTATCGCTACCACCTATGACCTCATCGAGGCCGTGATGGCAGCCGACATGCCATGCATGCCACAAGTGGAACCATACTTCCGCGTGACCAAAGTGAGTGAGGCACAATTTGACGATATGTTCAAGCCCACACGTAACATCCTATTCGTGGACATCAATCCACAGAAATATACCCAACTCAAAGCCAAAGTGTCGAACGACTATTGGTCTACCCCACAAGCCCTTTGCCGCATACAGACCCCTACACAAGAGGAACTAGTGAGCTATTGGTTAGAGCACGGCACAGAGATCCGCGAATGGTTTGTAGACCAAGAGATTAAGCGCCAAACGAAGTTCTACCGCGCTAGCACCAACAAAGACGCTCGTGCCATCCTGCAAGCACAAGGCTATGACATGCTCATACCCGAAGACTATATCGTAGTGATGGACACCACGCTGGGCGGTGCTACCACCTTTAGCCTGCGTAACCCTATCACCGTAGCGCCTCAGGTACGCCTACTGTGGTGCTGCAACAACAAAGGTCCGATGCGCCGCGATATCGT
>JAZOLM010000015.1:0-6907 GCA_045652985.1 Alistipes sp.
AACGCTCAAGGCTCACACCTATCGCACACCGACCATCCCTATCTCGGAGGAGTTGATGCAGGACTCTGCCTTCAACCTCGATGCGGTGCTGACCAACCTCATGAGCGAGTCCTTCGGCAGAGGTATCAACGAGCACCTCACACTCGGTACGGGAACAGGACAGCCTAAAGGCATCGTCACCTGCGCCACTGCATGTGCAGATAAGGCTGCTGCGAATGCCATCACTCTTGACAACATCATCGATTTGATGAAGTCGGTGGATGCGGCATACGCCCGTAACGGCAAGTTCATGTTCAACCGCAACACGCTCTACGAGCTGATGCGTGTCAAAGACCTCACTGGTCGCTTCATCTGGCAGGAGGGTACGCGTGATGGTCTGCCCGCAACACTCTTCGGCAAGCCGTACATCGTCAACGATGACATGGCAGACATTGGCGCGGGCAACGCCTCGGTGTTGTTTGGCGATCTGAAGAAGTACAAGATCCGTATGGTCAAGTCCTTCCGCGTGAAGCGTCTCAACGAGCTTCTGGCAGAGTACCTCGCCATCGGTCTGTTGGGCTTCGCCCGCGTGGACGGTATGCTCCTGGATGCAGGCACAAACCCCGTCAAGAAGCTCGTACACGCTGCCAATTAGTAGTAACAGCAAATTAAATCGCAAACTATGTCAGTCCCCATTTCATTAGAACTCGCAAAGGCGCACCTCCGCATTGGAGATGATACCTCGCTCGATGCGCTTATCGAGCAGTATCTGGAGATGGCTTTCGCTATTGCCGAAGACTATACGAATCGGAAGCTCACAGAGGGTTACTCTGAGGAAAACCTCCCTGCGTCCATTCGAGCAGCGATTCTTCTGATCCTGGGGACTCTTTTTGACAACGAAGCCGATGTAGTTGTTGGTCGCTCAGTAGCGCAGCTACCACTTACGGCTGAGAAGCTACTCCAACCTTGGCGTGTCCACCCTTATAGCAACGAGAACGATGTTTAACCACCGCATAGAAATACACGAGTACCGCGAGGTGCGTGATGCCTACAACGACCGCACGAAGGAGTTGCAGCGCGTAGCCGTATGCTACGCCCAGCGTACCGAGGCGGGCGGCAGGGAGAATCTCTATGCGGGTCGCATCGTCCACGAGAACGAGGTGGTCTACACCATTCGTTATCGTGCAGGCTTGCTGGCGGGAATGGTCGTCAAGGATGGGGAGTCGCTCCGCAAGATAACCTCCGTACACGAGGAGGGACGCAGGTGGCGGCTACACCTTAAAACCACAAAGACAGATGCTGAAGATTGAGGTTAAAGGCTACCGCGAGGCGAAGGCACTGCTGGATCAGCTGCCGAACAATATGCAGAAGCGTATGCTCCTGGCGGCACTTCGCTCCTCGGCAAAGCCGATGTTGCAGGGCGCAAAGAGCAAAGTACCCGTAAGGTCAGGTAGGCTCAAACGCCAGCTGCGCATCGTGCGCTTCCGCGATCGTGGTGCTCCCAAGTCCGAGGTATCGATAGCGGTAAAGCCCGTATTCGAGAAGACCAAGAAGAAAGGTGCGATCAACCAATACTATGGCAAGTTTATCCACGAAGGAACAGCCAACCCGCGTGTGCCACGCAAGAAGGGAAAGACACTCGTCTTCGAGAACGCTTCGGGCGAGAAGATCTTTGTTAAGAGCGTCAAGGGCATTCGTCCTACGCCCTACCTGGAGCAGGCGTACACCGAGAACTCGGAGCGTGTGGTGGCATCCTTCGGAGATGAACTCGCAATGGCAGTCGAAAAGTTTGTAAACCGAAACTTCAAACCCGTAGAGAAATGACCGATTTCAAAGTCGAGATACTCGCTATCCTGGAGACAGCACTTCCAGAGTTGGGCGACCGCATCCAGGCGGGAGCTGTCGATGAACGCACAGCCACGCCCTTTGCAGCTTATACCACGCCCGAAGAGACACCCATACGCACCAAGAGTGGCATTGCTGGCTATCTGACACTCTTCGAGGTGTCGCTCTACGACAAGCGCATCGCTTCGCTCGAACTACTACGCCACAGAGTGATTGCCGCCCTGGAACGCAAGGAGCTGGGCGAGAAGGTGTGCACCTATCGCTCCTCGACTACGGACTACTATCCCGACTACGACCTACATGGTGCTACGATGATATTTAGAATTGTGTAACCCAATCTGTAAAATCGAGTTTTATGAATTGCCATATTTTGCTTTCCAGACATATTGGATCTGGATCTTTGTCCGCAACATCAAAGTTTGTCAAACCTTTAAGGCACTCCTCACGCGATGCACCGTAAGGATAACGGGCTTCGTAAAGAGATAGCATATCTTCGAGAGAGTATGAGTTGTGGAGCATGTGCAAATCCCAGAAATCCTTTTTGCGTCCGCCATTGGTAATGACCTCCATTTTCATAGCGACAATATCATCTACTGACGCCATACGGATAGAGTCGTGCATTTCAATAGGACAAGTAAAAGGATCTGTATAGAATAGGTCGAGTTTAACGGACTCCTCCTTACTATTACCAACGAGGTATGATGTACCAAAACCTACAAGGTCGCCACACTCTCCTTTGCAGAATGGGAACTCTTGTCGCAAGATATCCTGCAACTTGTGAAAGTCTATTGATCGATACTCTGCATCGGTAAAGAGATCAATATCTTCTGACATACGATGCCCATAACGCAATGAAAGCGAAGTGCCACCCACAAGTCTAAAAGGTGCAAACTCCTCAATCTGCATCAGTCGCTCTAATGTGGACTTTAGAATAGGCTTTACTGTTTGATAATGTAATCTCTTAGCTTTCATATTGTAAATACTCTTTTAGGTTCTTTCTAATTATGTGCTCGAAAGGCGAAGTCGGAGATATGCGTATAGAGTTAACTATTACATCTCTTCCATAGAAGCGTATAGTCTCCAATATCTCTTCCTCGCTTCCACGCTCGAATACTCGATTAATGACATAGCTGCGATGCTCATTCCAATCGATATTCTCAAATTTAGTATCCCAGAATAGCGTGTGCGTGTACTTTGAAAGATCGGGATGATTCGCTTGTGAAAGTTTGCGCTTCTCTTGTGCTATATCATAATAGACTTGCAAGGTCATCAAGAAACCTTCATCAAGACCCAGAGCTTGCTCAATGCGGAGGGAGAGAGGTGTATTCATCGACCTACGACCACGAATAATGGCACTAAGCGTCTGTGGATGCTCGCCAATAGATTCAGCAAAGCTTCCACTCTTCAACTTGCGGTTGTTTAACTCTCGCTGGACATAGAGACCAGGATGTAACCCTTTGAGTATTTCAATTCGACTATTCATACGATGCAAAAATAAACACTTTTGTTTAGAATAACAAATTTTACACCAAAATTATTGTAACATGGCTGAAACTGATAACAGAAAAATTGTGCAAGGCGAGGATATCATCATCCTCCTGGACGACAAGCCTACGCTCCACGCCACAACGCACAACCTCAAAGTAGACCTCGAACTCAAGGATATCCGCACCAAGGATACCAACGGCAAGGAGAAGTTCCCTGGCGACATTTCGTGGTCGGTAGATGGCGATGGTCTGGTGGTCATCGACCCCTCAATCGCCTCCTCGCACTCCTCGGAGGATGTCCTCGCACTGGTGCTTTCCAAGAAGCTCGTCAAGGTGGTCTTGAAGTCGCCCGTATCGGGACTCAAGAAGACCTACTCTGGCGAGGGATACATCACTTCGTTCTCGCTCTCAACGCCTGCGGGCGATAACTCAACCTACAACTTCTCACTTTCGGGTAGTGGCGACCTCACGCCCGCAACAACCTAACGCCTATGGCAGAGATTACTATTAAGGGTAAAGCCTACCCGATACACTTTGGACTGCGCACGCTCAACCGCTTTGCCATAATGCGGAACGAGGAGTTCTCGGATATCCTTACAGCCAAGAATGCTCTGGCTTCGTTTGATGCGATTGTCGAGCTGGCAGTGATGGGTCTGAACGATGGTGCAGAGCGTGCTGGCAGCGACCACCGCTTTACCGAGAACGATGTGTGGGACATCTTCGAGGAGGAGCCAGAGTTGATACTCATCGTAAGCGAGATGTTCGTGGAGAGCATCACACCGCTGGCAGAGAGGCTCGGCAAGCTCCCAAAAAACGCGAAACGCCCAACGACCAAGAGGAGACAAAAGTAACCTACGAGTTATGGTACTCCATTGCCGTTGGGCAGATGGGAATGCGTCCCCAGGAGTTTGAGTTGATGACCGTAGCCGAGTTCTACTACGCCTGGGTTGGCTGGTCGAGCCGCCAGGTGGAGTTGCAGCAGCAAGCCTGGGAGCGAACACGCTGGGAGGCGTGGGTGCTGACATCCATTCAGCTCGACAAGAAGGACCGCAAACCTATGCACGAGATGTACCCGCTGCCATGGGATAAGGCTGACATAACAACACCAGAACTCACAATCGAAGAGCGCAGAGAGCGCGTAAACGAAATGCTAAAATGTATAGAAAAATAACAATAGCAACACTTCTCGGCACAATTACGATGGGATGCGCACCTCTGAAAGAGGCTCACACCGAGAAGCACTCCGAGCTGATTATTGCGGACTCAACACTTACCAGGCTGATACGCTCCGAGATTGAGCGCAGCATCACAACGCTCACGCAGACCGAGGTGGAGTTCTATCCTCCGCAACCCGAAGAGCCGATTGCCAAGCCTGGGAAGAGTCCCGAAGCGGTCGCACTCCGAAGGACAACGCCCCAGCGTGGCGCGGTCAAGCGCATTACAAAGACCGAAGTGATGAATGGGACAGAGAGTAAATCCAATACCGACTCGCTCTCGCACAGCCGCATAAACACTGCTGCCAGGTGCGATGAGCAGTCCTCGCTCGAAGAGTCCCCGAACACCAGCGGCTCATCGTGGCTCAAATGGTGCGCAGGCTGCCTGGCTCTGTTGCTACTCATAATCGCAATCCTAAAATTCAAGTAACCAATGAAAACACCGATATCCTACTACGGAGGTAAGCAAACCCTCCTCAAACACATCCTCCCGCTGATCCCCGAACACGCACTCTACACCGAGGCGTTCTGCGGTGGCTGCGCAGTGCTCTTCGCCAAGGAGCCTGCAAAATGTGAGGTCATCAACGACATCAACACCGAGCTTGTCAACTTCTACCAGGTGGCACAGCGCAAGTATCCCGCCCTCAAAGAGCTTATCGATGCCACGCTCCATAGCCGCGAGATACATGCCCACGCCAAGCATATCAACCAGCACCCCGAGTTCTTCACTCCCGTAGAGCGTGCCTGGGCAGTGTGGGTATGCTCGAAGCTCGGATTTGCTTCGATGCTCGATGGTACATTCGGCTACGACCGCACAGGTACAACAACTGGTAAGCTCCGCAATGCCAAGGATGCCTTTACCGAAGAGTTGTGTGGTAGATTGGAGTGTGTGACCATCGAGTGCGAAGATGGCACAAACCTTATCAAACGCTACGACTGCGAGCAGGCGTTCCATTTTGTCGATCCGCCCTATGTGGGAACAGACTGCGGACACTACAACGGAGCATTCAACGAGGAGGACTTTTCAAAATTGCTCGAGACGCTATCGCAGGTCAAGGGTAAGTTTATGCTGACGATGTTCCCGCACAAGAAGATCGAGGAGTATGTCGAGCGTTGCGGCTGGACGATCCACCGCATCGAGCGTACCATCACCGCTTCCAAGACCTCACGCAGACGCCAGGAGGAGTGGATTGTTACGAACTACTAAATGGCAAAGGTATACGATGATCCCGTTTATATTGCCTCGTGCTCCTTCGGTAAGGATAGCATCGCCACGATACTCCTCGCACTCGAACATGGCGAGCCTCTCGATGCTGCGGTATTCTCCGAAGTGATGTTTGACCACTCCCGTAACATCAGCGGAGAGATACCCGAACACATCGAGTGGGTCTACTCAGTAGCCATACCACGCCTTGCCGAGCTGGGCGTTAAGGTAGATGTTGTTCGCTCGGAGAAGGATTATGTGACACTCTTTCACACGATAATACAGAGTGGAACGCACAAAGGAATGAAGCGAGGGTGGCTGATGGGTGGCAAGTGTAACGCCAACCGCGACCTAAAACTGCAACCCATCCACCGCTACTATAAGCAGTATCGTGAAAGAGGTGTGGTGCAATATGTAGGCATCGCGCTGGACGAGCCAAGGCGTCTCGCCAGGATGAAGGATAAGGGATATATCCGCAAGGTCAGCCTGCTGGAGAAGTATGGTTACACCGAAGCCGATGCCTGGCGCAAGTGTGAGGAGTACGGACTGCTCTCCCCATTATACCAGACCGCCCATCGTGGAGGGTGCTGGTTTTGCCCGAACTGCCGCATTCCCGTATTCTGCGACCTACGCAAAAAACACCCGCACCTATGGCACGAATTGCAGATACTATCGAAAGTGGAGAACAAGAGTTCCGAGGGGTTTGTCTATGGTCGTACATTCCCACAAATCGAGCAAAAGATGGACGACTACGACAACATACAGCGACTATTCTAACACATTGAAAATAAAGTGCTTAATGTGTTGCAGATTCTCGCGAATTAACTTGCGTGTTCCAAAATGTGATGTTATGTTTGCACTACAATAAAGCAGAGTTAAACACTTAATACTGAATAGATTATGACACGCAAAGAGAAACTTTTAGTTGAGATTTAGAACCTTCGCAACCAGATAGCAGTGCTAAAGGGAGACAGCCACGAAAATATCGACGAGCTGGTGCAGAGCTACAAGTTCCGAGATGGGGCAGCAGGTTGGAAGGAGTACGAACTCAAACTCCGCATCGAGGAGCTCAAGAAGAGTCTTGAAAAGGCAAAGGTCGAAGCTGCACAGCAGGCTGCTGCCGATGCCTTCTACGCAACCGAGCAGGGTCAAGCCTTTAAGCGCGAGTGCGAGGAGAA
>JAZOLM010000016.1:0-12158 GCA_045652985.1 Alistipes sp.
TAATTGATTTGCGCCTCCTCGGCATGACTTGATTTATTAGTGGGGAAGGTTGGGCGTGCTTTTGTTGACGCTCCCTCCACCTGAAATTTTCAGTGGTCCCAAATGTTGTTGATCTATCTTGTGTAATTGGGTAGTAAAGAGTAGTTCGCGCCTTCAAGGCGCTAAAGAGTAGTATGGGGTATTTGTGGATTTTATACGCGCGATCTCCCTTTACTACGCTTCACTACCCTTTAGCGGACTTCGGTCCGCGCACTACTCTTAACTGCCCTATCAAAAAAAACGATAATGATAGCGCATTTCCTTTATGGTCTTATGGTCACGGCTATTGGCAACCATGAAACCAGCGAAAAGTCGCTGACAACGATCACCCTTTACTCTTGTTCCTCCAAGTCGCTCTCATCTTCGCTTAAACATCTACACATCTGCTCTTTTTAGCCTTTTTATGGTGGTTTTCGCAAAATAATATCTATATTTGCACGATACGCGCGCACGTATAGCGCACATACGCGCACGTATGACAAAAAAAATATTAATATAAACTACTATATACCAACGTATTATGTTTGCAGAGATACTACCATTAGAGGCATACAACACTCTACTCGCTATCATGGCAGCTACAGCTGTTGTGGTATTCATCGCCCTTTACTTCGTAGAGGCGGGATATGGTTATTTATTCAACCCCAAGTTTGGCTTCCCCGTACCCAACAAAGTTGCGTGGGTATTGATGGAGTGCCCTGTATTCTTCGCTATGGCGTGGCTATGGTGGATGTCGCCAGTACAGTTTGAGACAGCACCCCTCGTGCTCTTCATCATCTTCCAGACCCACTACTTCCAGCGTTCGTTTATCTTCCCAATGCTCATACGTGGCAACTCAAAGATGCCTGTAGGCATCATGCTCATGGGTGCGATATTCAACACTTTGAATGCAGTGATGCAGGGTGGCTGGATATTCTACTATGGCGACTACACCGATTGGATGTCTAAGCCATACATCTACATTGGCGCTGCAGTATTCCTCTTTGGCTTTATAACCAACCTCCACTCAGACTACATAATTCGCCATCTTCGTAAGCCTGGTGACACGAAGCACTATATCCCCAAGGGCGGTATGTTCAAGTATGTGTCGTCGGCAAACTACTTCGGCGAGTTCATGGAATGGGTGGGCTTCGCTGTGGCATCGTGGTCATGGGCGGGTGCTGTCTTCGCACTATGGACATTTGCAAACCTCGGCCCTCGCTCAGCATCGCTCTACAAGCGTTATGAGCGTGAGTTTGGCGAGGAGTTTACATCGCTTAAGCGCAAGCGTATTATACCGTTTATCTACTAAAAGCCATATATCATGGAGAATAAGAAGAGACTTGAGGAGTCGAAGCTATTCACTCCTTATAAGCTGGGAAGCGTGACGCTTCGCAACCGAGTTATTCGCTCGGCAGCATTCGAATCAATGGGTAAGGATTTTGCCCCCACACAGGCACTCAAGGACTACCACGTTAGTGTTGCTAAGGGTGGTGTTGGTATGACTACCGTAGCCTATGCCTCAATCAACCGTAGCGGTATATCGTTCAACAAGCAGTTATGGCTTCGTGACGAGATTGTGCCTGCCTTGCGTGACCTTACCGATGCAGTGCACAACGAGGGTGCTGCCGTTGGTATTCAGCTCGGTCACTGTGGTAACATGACACACTGGTCAACAGCCGGTAGCTTCCCCGTATCGGCATCTAACGGCTTTAACCTCTACTCGCCAACCTTCCACCGTCGCATGAAGAAGCGCGAGATCGTGGAGTTCGCCAAGGACTTCGGCAAGGCTGTGGACACAGCACATAACGCTGGTTTCGACTCTGTGGAGGTGCACGCTGGTCACGGCTACCTTATCTCGCAGTTCCTATCGCCATATACCAACAAGCGTCGCGATGAGTTCGGCGGCTCGTTAGAGAACCGCATGCGCTTCATGAATATGTGCTTGGAGGAGGTTATGGAGCACGCTCGCAAGCATGGCATGGGTGTCTTGGTTAAGCACAACATGGAGGATGGCTTCAAGAGCGGTATTCAGGTGCCAGAGTCTATCGAGATAGCAAAGCAGATCGAGACATTCGGTGTTGATGGCATCGTACTCTCTTCGGGCTTCGTATCTAAGGCCCCTATGGCCGTTATGCGTGGTCGTATCCCAACAAAGACCATGGGCTACTACATGGGCTGGAACGAGTGGTTGCAGAAGATCGTTGTGTCGCTCTTCGGTCAGTGGCTCATCAAGCAGTACGACTTCGAGGAGTGCTACTTCTTGGAGAATGCCAAGAAGTTCCGCGCAGCGTTGAAGGGTCCATTGGTATATGTCGGCGGTCTTGTGTCGCGCGAGGGCATCGAGAAGGTGTTGGACGAGGGCTTCGAGCTTGTGCAGATGGCACGCGCCTTGGTCAACGACCCAGCCTTCGTGAATAAGCTCAAGGCGGGCGATATGGCAACACGCAGCGGTTGCGACCACCGCGACTACTGCATGGCGCGTATGTACTCAGTGGATATGCAGTGCTGCCACAACTGCAAGGAGCACATCCCAGAGCGTTTGTGGAAGGAGATTAACTCTATAAAGTAGCGGATATGTGTTTCAGAAGAGGTAAGAGAGGTGCCGTTGAGCGTGGCTCAGCCTGGGCATTGGTAACAGGCTCGGCAGTGGGCATTGGTCGCCAGTATGCCGAGCAGTTAGCAGCACTCGGCTACAACATCCTCATGGTGGACATCCGGCCCGAGGTGGAGGCTGAGGCTCAGCAGATTGCAGCCGCACACAACGTTCAGTGCGTAACAAAGGTCATGGACCTCGCAACGCAGGATGCAGCACACAAGCTCCACGACTGGACCGTGGCCGAGGGCTATGTCTTCGATGTTGTCATCAACAATGCAGGTATGTTCTCGTTCTGCGACATATTGAAGACTCCCGTAGAGCGCTTGGAGCGCATCATATTGTTGCACGACCTTACGCTTACGACCATGTGTCGTCTCTATGGCGAGGATATGGTGCGTCGTGGCAAGGGTCGTCTTCTCAATATGTCGAGCTATTCGATATGGATGCCATTCCCAGGTCTTGCAGCATATAGCGCAAGTAAGGCGTATGTGAAGAGCTTCACGCAGGCCTTCGCCAAGGAGCTTCGCAAGACGGGCGTCAGCGTAACGGCAATATGCCCTGCGGGTATCGCCACCGACCTTTACGGTCTACCCAAGAACCTGCAGAAGTTGGGCGTTAAGATTGGCGCTCTTATGACCCCTAAGAGCTGTGCGCGTCGCGGTCTAAGAGCTATGTTTAAGGGTCGTAGAGTGGTGGTTCCTGACTGGTGGTTCCGCCTACTGATACCCATTTGCAAGTACCTTCCAGGCTTTATAATTCGTCCGTTGCGCAACTTCACCATGAAGTGGCAGAAGTAGAGATGAACAATAAATGTATAGTAGTATGTTTGAGAAGCTTAAGCAGAAGCCTAAATGGGTGAGATACACACTAATTGGCACGGGTGTACTAATAGTATTATTGATAGTTGCCACCTTGATTGCTATCATCTGGTTGGGACCTATTGTCGAACGACGTCTTGAGCGAAACGACCAGGAGTATATTGGTCATGAGATAGATGTTGACAACCTAAGCATTATGCTCTTTAGTGGTGAGATCTCTGCGGACAATATAGTTTTGTATGATGATGATGACATAACGCCATACATATACATGGACCACATATATTTAGAGATTGAGACAAGTCAATTATTTGATAATCATCTACATATTACAAAGGCGATTACTGTTAGACCTTGCCGAGAAGGTATCTATCTGAACAATGCCGAAGCGCTCAGATGCGACATAGAGCGTATTGGCGAACAATATATGGAGTCAATTGATGAGGGTGATAACTGGTTAGTAACCGTTGACAAGGTATCCGTTGTAATATAAGTGATGAGTAACAGCGTAAATATCGAGGTCGAAACGCCCTCAAATCCACGCCGTAAGTGGTGGCGTCGTTCGCTTAAGATAGGCGGCATCATAGCTCTTATCTTATTGATACTTACTGCTATATTCATCATATGGATGGGTCCTATCGTTGAGTGGTATATAGAACGCAACGACAAGGAGCTGACGAGTCGCCGCATCGAGATGGATAATCTCCGACTACGCCTATTCGATGGCACGGCAACGGCCGACAACATCATCCTCTACGAGGCCGATGAGACCACCCCTTTTGCCAGCATCGACCGCATGGAGGCAGATATCGATGTGAGCGAAATATTTAGCGGTCATATACACATTACCCGCGTACACCTCACTCGTCCATACCTCAGTATCATCAAGGATGGCGACGTATACAACTTCACGGATATGGTGGAGTATATCTTCGTGAAGTATATCCTCCCCGGCATGATTGAGGAGCAGGTCGGCGGCGGTGGTGGCGGCAGTGGCGAAGATGATGATGAGTGGGTGGTGACGGTTGAGAACGTGACATTTGAGGATGGTCACATCATCTACCTTGACAAGAATATCGACCAACGTTGGGAGCTAACAGCGATGAACCTACACACCGATGAGCTCATCATGGATGACGCCATGAGCACCTTCGATACCAAGCTTCGTATCAACGATAAGTCGACGGTCGAGGGTATGCTGTCATTCAACTACGACACCTCGGACTTCGACTTCAAGGGGAGAATCGACAACTTCGACCTCGCCGATACATATAAACATTGGCTACCACACCTCAACATATCGAGCATCGATGGCATAGCAGAGGTCGATGCCCATGTTGTGGGTAATTTTGGCGAGATCATGGCAATGGACATCGCTGGCGAGTTTACCATAAGCGGGGCTAAGATAAGGGGTATTCACAACAGGGATATCTTGTATGCAGAGCAGATAAGCGGCAGCATCGAAAATATTAATATTGAGCACGATATATATCGCTTCAACACCCTCTATGCTAACGGATATACCACGGAGTTTGTCCTAAATAGTGACGGCACAACAAACTTCACAGGGCTCTTCCCCGAGAATACGGATGTTAGCGTGGAGACCCCGGCCGAAGAGCTCGACAACGAGATATACGATGTTCTCAAGCAGATGAGAACAACGTCCGACGATGAGGATGACGCCAGCGAGGCGATTATCACCATTGGTGACCTATCGTTGACAAATGGCACGGTACACTATGCTGATAATAGGTCGACATGCCCCTTCGACTACAATATAAGCAACTTATCGATTAAGAGTAGTCAGTTTGACTTGGATCATAGTAATAGCCTCACCATCCAGGCATATGTTCCTAAGCAAGGTAGCGTGTCGATACGTTGGGAGGGGTCGTTCAACGACCTCAATAGCCAGAGCATTGTAACCATATCGGAGTTACTACAAGGCACCATCGACAGCCGCACGATAAAGAGCGATGGTGGCAATAACCGATATACGGTAACCCTTATCGATGGCGAGGAGATAGCGATATACTCCCTGGGCGATGAGAGCGAAGAGCAGGAATAATCGACGAGTAATATAATATATAATAAGGTATAGCGTTACAATAGGAGTATAACAACGACAATTTATATTTAATTTCAAACAATAAACAACAATGAAAAAGTTATTCTTTTTACTTGCCATGGCCAGCTCAGTGATGGCTATGGCTTGCAACAACCAGACAAAGAAGGAGAACAAGGAGCAGGAGACTGAGGCTCAGGAGAGCAAGGAGGATGCACCTAAGTTCGTGGAGGAGAATGTCGACGACGAGGTTAAGGCGCAGGAGATTGCTGCCAAGGATGAGGCGATTGATGCTCAGTTTGAGGAATTCGAGGCGCTTATCAGCGATCTTGACGACGAGCCACTCAGCGAGGTTGTCGACAAGCGCTCATACTCGTTGGGCGTAACTTTGGGTATGCCTCTCAAGCAGGTCCATGAGACTATCAATCTCGACATCGACCTTTTGAAGCGCCATGTGCGTAACTTCTACCTTTGCGGCGACTATGAGTCAGAGGAGTTTATGAATGACAACCAGAAGTTGCAGATGTTCATATATACAAAGTTCGGTCCATACTACCAGGCTGTGCAGCAGCGCAAGGCATTTGAGGAGGGTGGCGTAACAGAGGGTATGCCCGAGCTCCCAGAGCTATTTACTGCTGACATGACACGCGAAGACCTCACTCGTATGCTTGGCAACCAGTTTGGTGCAACGATCAAGGATATCGACAACCTAAACTACCCATGGTTCATCAAGGGTATTGACGACGCCCTTGCCCTTGAGGATGTATCCACTCCCGAGGCTGTCAACGCAGGTCTTATCATCACCACCGAGGAGATCGGCATGACCATGCGCGAGCTCAATATGGAGATGACGGCAAAGGCTCAGGAGAAGTATCAGAAGATGTGCGAGGATAACAAGGCTGCCTCTGAGGCATGGCTCGCAGAGGTCGAGAAGGAGGAGGGCGTGCAGAAGACCGAGTCTGGCATCCTCTACCGCATCGAGCGCGAGGGTAATGGCGACTACCCTACTGACGACACAGACGTTGTAGAAGTACACTATAAGGGTACACTCTGCGACGGCACAGTATTCGACTCAAGCTACGATCGTGGCGAGACAATATCGTTTGGCCTTAACCAGGTTATCAAGGGTTGGACTGAGGGTCTAAAGCTTATCAACGTTGGTGGTAAGATCACCTTGTGGATCCCATCGGACTTGGCATATGGCACTGCTGACCGCGGCACTATCAAGCCTAACCAGGCTCTTAAGTTCGAGGTTGAGCTCTTCAACATCACTAAGGCTGATAAGGCTGAGGTTAAGAAGGCTAAGTAAGAGGCTACGACAAGATATTTTACTATGGGCTGTCCAACAGATTGGACAGCCCATAGCTTATTAAAGTGATTTGATGTGCTCCTGTGGAGCAAGAGGGGATGAGTAGTTCCGCAAGCAGGGCTTGCTCTGGGGATTATGGGTATTTCCGCTGCGCTCTGGGGAATTACCCAGCCTACCCAATCTGCCCAGAGTGCGCCCTGCGCACGGTTTTACCCACTCTACCCAGCCTTGCTCGACCGGCACAAAATATGTTAACAATCTATACATCAACACATTAACACTTTCTCTAAAAAAAAGAGTAGTGGTAAAATTTGTTTGTTATTAAAAATTAGTATCTTTGCAAGCCCGAAAAAGCGTTTTCGGGAATTGGATTACAATAAATTAAGTATTAACTAAACTTTTAACAAAGTGGATTCAAAGAGTTACAAGACTATCTCGGTCAAGGCAGAGGACGCTCAGAAGGAGTGGTTCGTGATTGACGCTACGAACGAGATTTTGGGACGCCTTGCTTCGCAGGTTGCTAAGATCCTCCGCGGCAAGAACAAGCCAAGCTACACTCCACACACTAACTGCGGTGACTACGTTATCGTAATTAATGCTGATAAGGTGAAGCTTACAGGCGCAAAGATGACCGATAAGGTCTACACACGTTACACCGGTTTCCCTGGTGGTCAGCGTTTCGCTACTCCAGCTGACTTCTTGACAACTGACAAGAAGCCTCAGTTCGTTGTTGAGCACGCTGTACGCGGCATGTTGCCTAAGACACGTTTGGGTGAGGCAATCATGAAGAATTTGAAGGTTTATGCTGGCGCTGAGCACCCTCACGCTGCACAGAACCCTAAGGAGATTAAGTTAAACGACATTAAGTAAGAATGATGGAAGTTGTAAACACCGTAGGTCGCCGTAAGGCAGCTGTTGCTCGCGTATTCGTGAAGCCAGGTACAGGTAAGATTACAGTTAACCATAAGGAGCTTGAGGTTTACTTCCCATTGCACATTCTTCAGTATGAGGTTAAGCAGCCTTTGTTGGTTACTAACACATTGGAGAACTACGACGTTATGATCAACCTCGTAGGCGGTGGTATCAAGGGTCAGGCTGAGGCAGCACGTATGGGTATCGCTCGTGCTCTTTGCCAGATCGATGCAGAGATGCGTCCTATCTTGAAGAAGAACGGCTTCCTTATGCGTGATTCACGCGAGGTTGAGCGTAAGAAGCCAGGTCAGCCAGGCGCACGTCGTAAGTTCCAGTTCTCTAAGCGTTAATTCGCCCAACGACCTACTTTCGGCAAAAGCACAATCTGGGTTCAAAACTGCGAGGACCACACCTATTGCTACAATGTCGCTTAGGCGATGGCGGTTTGAAGTCGCTTGCTAAAGGCTTCTACCGCAGGGTGTGCTGCCACGATGGTTGCCCGATTGCGATTAAACCTGCAAGAACATATAATAGGAGGTTACTGGCAGGTTGATTAAAGAGTTTAAAAACAAAAAAATTAAGAAAAATGGCACGTACAGATTTTAATACACTTTTGGAGGCTGGTGTACATTTTGGTCACTTGAAGCGCAAGTGGTGTCCAAAGATGGCTCCATATATCTTCATGGAGAAGAACGGCATCCACATCATCGATCTTCACAAGACAGTTATCAAGCTTGATGAGGCTGCAGCAGCATTGAAGCAGATCGTTAAGAGCGGTCGTCGCGTATTGTTCGTAGCAACAAAGAAGCAGGCTAAGGAGATCGTTGCCGAGAAGGTAGCAGCCGTAGGTATGCCTTACGTTACTGAGCGTTGGGCAGGCGGTATGCTTACAAACTTCCCAACTATACGTAAGGCCGTTAAGAAGATGGCTACCATCGATAAGATGACCAACGACGGTACTTTCGACAATTTCTCAAAGCGTGAGAAGCTCCAGATTGCACGTCAGCGTGCAAAGCTCGAGAAGAACCTCGGTTCTATCGCTGACCTTAACCGTCTTCCTGCTGCATTGTTCGTTATCGACGTACAGAAGGAGCAGAACGCCGTTAAGGAGGCTAAGCGTTTGAGCATCCCAGTATTTGCAATGGTTGATACTTGTTGTGATCCAACCGACATCGATTACGTAATCCCTGCAAATGACGATGCTCAGAAGTCAATCGCTACTATCCTTGATGTAGTATGCGGTGCTATCGCTGAGGGCGCTGAGGAGCGCAAGCTCGAGAAGGAGAAGGAGGCTCAGGAGGCTGAGGCTCAGGAGGGCGCAAAGCAGGCAAAGCCACGTATCAAGAAGGCAGTAAAGGCTGCTGTTGATGCTGAGGAGGCTACTGTTGCTGAGGTTGTAGCTGCTACTGAGGAGGCTACTGAGGAGTAATTCTCACCAAGAGGGCTTTAAGCCAAAACATTACCGAGGGCGGGTAGGCATCATGCCCGCTCGCCTCGGTTTCTTTAAAACAAGATTAACAATAAAAAATTTACTGATATGGAAATCAAAGCAGCTGATGTAATGAAGCTCCGTAAGATGACCGGCGCAGGTATGATGGATTGCAAGAAGGCTCTTCAGGAGGCTGAGGGCGATTTCGAGCGCGCTAAGGACATCATCCGTGAGAAGGGTAAGCTCGTTGTAGCTAAGCGTTCAGACCGCACCGCTTCTGAGGGCGTTGTTGTAACTAAGATTGTTGACCAGAAGGCATATATCCTCTGCCTCGCTTGCGAGACAGACTTCGTAGCTCAGAATGTTGAGTTCGGTGCTTCTGCAAACGCTATGTTGGAGGTTGCTGTTGCAGCTGACGCCGCTGACCGCGACGCACTTATGGCAACTAAGAACGCTGAGGGCATCACCGTAGAGGAGATGGCTACTGAGAAGTCAGGTCAGACTGGCGAGAAGGTAGAGATCGCTTACTACGCTCGTATCGAGGCTCCTTACTGCGTAGCTTACGTTCACTTCAACAAGAAGCTCGGTACTATCCTTGGCTTCAACAAGGCTATCGACGAGGAGACTGCTCGCAAGGTTGCTATGCAGGCTACAGCTATGGCTCCACTCTCAATCGACGAGAACGACTGCCCAGCAGAGGTTGTTGAGAAGGAGAAGGCTATCCAGATGGAGATGATGAAGCAGGATCCTAAGAACGCTAACAAGCCAGACGCTATCCTTGAGAAGATCGCTGAGGGTAAGATGCGTAAGTTCTTCGAGGAGAACACACTTCTTAACCAGGCAGTTGTAGGCGAGAAGGAGTCTATCCGCGAGTTCATCCAGAAGGCTGACAAGGAGGCTACAGTTGTTGCTTACAAGCGTTTCGCTTTGGAGGCTTAATATAACTGAAGCTGTCTAACAAGGCTACTTTGTCGTTCATTGTTGCGATTAAGGCGAGAACAGAAATATGTTTACATGTTTTTGTCGAGCCGAAGCAACGAAAAGGAACTTAAGCCTAAAATTAGCTCTTGTTATACAACTTCTGACAAAATGGGGGTATCCAACAAATTTTGTGGATACCCCCATTATTCATTTACACTCTATTAACTACTTCGTCACACCTCGCACCTGAAGACCGATATATGTAGGTGTGGGCACTACCCCACTAAGGCTATCATTAATCATGATTGCATAGGCCATGCTCTTATCCTCGGTCACCACATAGGACGACCATAGGGCTACGGATGGCTTTGCGCCTGGGATAATCGTATCGGCAGCAATAAATATAGAGTTGCCATTAGGTCCCGTCACACTATAGCCACAACGACCCTCAGTCTCGACAGGCTCCCACGTACACCTATCTACAAGCTCCTCAACCTCCCTGCGTGTCGGCATTCGCCAACCTCTGCCAAAGCTATTTGTCACCACGTCATGGTGGCGCTTACGCTCTATGTTGTGCATCTTCTCGCTGGGCGCATCGTAGTTATCTATGGTGAACTCCCCCTTGCTCTCTATCTCGCCCCAGGCATATAGATCGCCGGCAAGACTATCCGCCTCGGCGCCAACACTCACCTCCGCCCACTTAACGCTAAGACCGAGGTCGACATATCGGTAACCATTGAGATAACCTTCGGGCTCACGATTGCCACTGCCATCATCCTTCGACGAACGCAACACGAGGAAGGCAGCAACGGCAAATAGGAGTGCCGAGCCAAAGAGTATTGCCACGACCTTGGCACGCTGCTTAAGCTCCGCTACGGCACGCTGCTTGCGCGTAGGCTCACCGGTATTGATATTCTTCTCTTCAGACATATTATACTCTGATATTAGTTAACAACATACAAAAGTAAGAAAAAATAGTCAATCAGCAAAAATAAAAAGTGTTATAGAGATGTTGCGAATTGAGAATTCCTCTGCATACTTTCCTAAAAAAATTGGATAGTATACTATTTTTTATTACCTTTGCTATGAGTTGCAACGCAGTAATGCAATAAATCAATACTTTATACTAACTCTTATAACCTATTAATATGAAAAAGCTTATTATTGTATTCGCCTTTGTTTTTGGCGTAGGTTACACTGCATCAGCACAGTCTGACTACAGCCTTATTTCACGCTTTATGGATTCAGTTGTTAATCAAGATGCAGACGAAATGATGGACGTATTACACCCAGACTGCTACAAAGAGATTAATAAATTGATGACTCAATCAAGCGAATTAAAATTTAAACGTTGGAATTTAGCAGGTTCATATACATTGAGTAATGGCTCGACCTCATATATTATAGGTATTACACTGGGTGAAAAGTCTCCTACGTGGGATTTCTTTGGAGGAGAGAGATGTTTTGATTTTCTATCTCCTTCTGGTAATGTCTTTGTATATGAGGTACTATATGTTGTGACAAACGGCAATAGAAAGTATGTCTATACTAATGCCGATATGTTAATGTTTGAAGAGGTTGAAAATCTCATGAATATGGCGGGAAAAACTCTGCCAGCAACATATTACAATGATCCATACAAACATCTTAAGTAATTGGATTATTTATTTAATGTTGTGGGGTGGTTAAAAAGTCTTTAGCCACCCCATTGATTTATTGTGGTTGAGATGTTTTAACACAAAGCATCTTTTATTGTATCGGACTATTGTATGTTTGGAAAATTATGATTATCTTTGCGAGCTATTTATTAACTAATTAACATTTTGTAACCATGCCAAAAATGAAAACAAATGCCGCTGCAAAGAAACGTTTTACTTTCACCGGCACAGGTAAGATCAAGCGTAAGCACGCTTATCACAGTCACATCCTGACCAAAAAGACTAAGAAGCAGAAGCGTAACCTTTGCTATTGGGGTATCGTATCTGCTGCCGATGAGGCTAAGATCAAGCAGTTGCTCGTTAAGTAATTAGCGACAAAGGCTTAAAGTAGTAGCACACAACACTTTATTTTTTAACAACGGAGTGAAATAG
>JAZOLM010000017.1:0-43822 GCA_045652985.1 Alistipes sp.
GGTCTCGGTTTGTTTTTTATAGGTGACCTATGGTCATCTCTTGTCGCCCGATGAGAATCTACCTTTATCGCAAAGATGTGATAAATGGCAGAATTCGGACTAAAATACTATGCAGAGATGCGCAGCAAGCACCACAACATCTTGTGGCGCGTGGAGATTGCTGAGCGCGGCTATGCAGGCTCTTCGGAGGAGATGACCTTCGCTGGCGATGAGCCTATCCTCATAACCTGGGAGGCGCGTGGTGACGAGTTCTACGCACCCGTTAAGGCCTCCGAGACGACCATCAACATCCTCTGTAAAGAGAACTTCCATTACCTCTCACTCTTTACATCCGATCCTCGTCAGTTTCGTGTCTCGATCTATCGTTCGGGCGCACTCTATTGGCGTGGCTTTGTCACTGCCGACCTCTATTCCGAAAACTTCACAGCACCACCTTACACCGTTACTATTAAGGCTGTTGACGGCTTCAACCTCCTCGAGAGCTACATATTCAAGGATATGGTTTCTATCGGTCTAACGGGCCGAAAATCGCTCTGGGAGCTAACGACAAGCTGTCTCAATCTGCTGGAACTCGATATGGAGGTGTCGGATTGGCTCGACCTCTATGGCGAGGGAATGAACGAGAGCGTCTCGCCCTTGCGCCAAACATATATTGACCTGGAGCGATTGTATTATGTCTACGAGGAGCCTACCTACCGCGAAATCCTGGAGCTTTGTCTGCTTCCATTTGCAGGACAGATCTTCCAATCCAGCGGTGCGCTACATATCCGCAGAGCTGTATCGCTCTACCAGAATGCTCGTCCCGTAACCTTCTACGATATTGGCTCGGAGTTCCCCGTTGGCAAGGTAACTACCGACGACAATGGAACGCACCTTATCTCGGAGCAGGGCGTGGAGGTTGTTACATCATCGGGCCGCGATGTCGTCGATGATATGTGGTCCTCGGGCATCTATGTGATGGGCGATGCAATACTCGATATTGTGCCAGCACTACGCTCCGTAACGGTTGATGTCGAGAATAAGAGCATCGAGAACTTGGCGGACCACCTTGGTTTCTTTAACCCCGAGTCCTGGGACGATCCAAACACTCTGCTTGACTTCGACGAGGATGGAACATCGCTCTGCTTGTGTGGCAAAGACGATCTTAAGAACACCACAATATACTTCAAAGGAGTGGAGGTGGCGCAGTGCAACTTCCCGATATCCTGGGAGTTCTCAATCTCGACCTTTTACCGAGAATGGGCATCTCATGTATATAGTCCGCCATCTGATAACTATGCGGTAAATGTACACTATGGCATCCGCATCACTGCTGCGGGCAAGAGCTACTACCTTACTGATTCTGGCGAGTGGTCGCAGTCAGATACTGCCATCATCACCGAGGTTAAAACGGGAACGCCCGAAAGTATCAAGATTGAGATCAATGGCTTCCCTGCGGATGGTACATTGCAGTTCTTTATCCGACAAACCTTAAAGGGCAAGATATCCTACTACGAAAGCAATCGTGGTCAATACTCCTCTGGCTACCAGGAGAACGCTACATTCTCGCAGATGATGATGACCATCGATGCGGGCGACAGCTATGACAAGGGACTACGATATGAGTCGCTTGTAAACCCTGCGAACAATGTCGAGATGTCGATCTCGTTGCCGATTAGTGATATCCCCGCTATCCCCAACGATCATCTTTTGTACGCTCTATATTACCTCGATGTCGATGGCAACCCAACACGCTTGTGGCATACACGCGGTGCGAACAACTACGATACCCTGGTAGGCCATATCGCCCAATCGGCACTACGCTATAAGCAGCTGCCGAGCAAGCGACTAACGGGCGATATCTTTACCTCGGCCCACCTCGATATGAATACGGTGTTGCAGGACGATAAGTATCTCCACGCTGCCTACTCGGTAAACTCTATCGAGCTCAAGGCTCTGGAAGACACCTACAACTGCGAGCTTACGGAGATGCCACGCTTCATCACTAACGACAAGCCTGCCGAGGGAGATGACTGCATCAAGGTTGCATCGTTCAACTTCGAGTTGCAGCGCATAATCAAGTGTGCGAACTTCCTTCTCCTACACGACCGCGAGGGTCGTATCGTCGTGTTCGATAGCATATCGCGTACACTGCGCGAGATATATCGCTCGGACTACGACTTTGAGATATTCGCTGCCGAGAATGGCTTTGTGCGCTTCGAGCGAGGAGTATTCTACTACTGCGACCACAGAGGAACGATTAAGCAGATCTACAAGGACTACAACGCTGAACGATATCTCGGTTGGGCAACCTACCAGGGAGGATACTTCATATTCCTCTACAAGGGTTACTATTATAGCCGCGAGGAGGAGCACGAATTCATCTATCTTGTTCGTCCTGAAGCTCCTCCCGAGCGTGAGGACTCCTCCTTCTACCGAGGCCGAGGATACTCGATGTTCTATGGCTATCCACTAGGTAATGCTCTGGTCTATTCAGATGGTGCGCTGGCTGTAAATACCACGCAGAATTCGGGATTTAGCGACCCGCGCTTTCATAGCTTCGCCACCTTCACATTCTTTGAGAAGTATCACAGCATCATCAGTATCTCCGACAACTTCATTATCTCAAATGCTGACGATATGTGCTGGCTCTACAAGCGCAGTTCGATAACCGAATATGAGCAGGTATGTCGCATCGGCCGACATACATACCACTGCGATCATACGCTATCGGAAGTAGCGGTGTGCTACGACTCGCCCTTCATCTTTGACATCCGCAAGCAGGAGCTCAAAGGCATTATGAATATCGAGGGTCAGGATGAATCGATAATGGGCATGTTCTTCATCTACGGAGAGCTATATATCATCAGAGAAACAGCAATTTACAAGTATGTTCCTCAAAGCTAACACTATGGAAACGATCAGCATTATTCTCAATTTCGTACTTGCCAGCGGCTTGGCAGGAACGCTCATATTCTTCAAGCAGAAAAGGCGCAAGGAGAATGCCGAGGCTGATGGTGCAGAGCTCGAAAACACCGACAAGGTCATCGCCATTCAGTCTGAACAAATAACCCGCCTGGATGGGCGCGTGGAGAAGCTCGAAGAGAAGGTCGACAAGCTCGAAATCATCATCGAGGAGAAGGATGTGCAGCTCGAGTGCGACCGCATCATCATCCGCCAGGCCTACAAGTGTTCTACACCGCCCGAGCAATGTCCCGTACTCCTCAAACGCGTGGAGATGGATAACCTCCGCAAACATAAACATCACCCTAAACCCTAATGCCTATGTGTAACAACAAAGAGAAAAAACTACCGCGCGGTCTGCGCAACAACAACCCTGGCAACATTCGCCAATCATCAACCAAGTACCTGGGCGAGGTACAGCCTTCGCAGGACTCCGCCTTCAAGCAGTTTCAGTCGATAGACTACGGATATCGTGCGATGTTCGTATTGATTGAGCACTACTACCGCAAGCGAGGTTTGAAGACCATCCGCCAGATCATCTCGCGCTACGCACCAGCCTCGGAAAACAACACCGAAGGCTACATCCAGCAGGTGGCATCTATCTGCTTCCGTTCGGCCGATGAGGAGATCGATATCACAAACAAGGACGAGATGGTGATCCTCGTATCCGCAATGTCGCGTGTCGAGAATGGTCGCGTAGCCAATGTCGACGATGTCCTTCGAGGCTGGAATCTCTACACCCGCTACCGCCCTTAAACCTAACGAACTATGTCCAGACGCATTGCCGACCTACTCATAAAGATTGGAGCTGACAGCTACGAGTTCCAGCAGAAGACACAGCAGGTGGAGAAGTCTCTGGAGGGTCTTCAGAAGAAGATGACCTCCGTAGGTAAGACGCTCTCCAAGACTATCACTCTGCCACTCCTAGCTCTCGGCACTGCATCTGTTATGGCGGCCGACACGCAGTTGCAGGCCGAGGCTCGCCTGCTTACCGCCCTGCAAGGTCGTGAGGACATACAGCGCAGACTTATGGCGCAGGCGGCTGAACTGCAGTCGCGTTCTACCTTCGGAGATGAGCAGGTTATCGCCCAGCAAGCATACCTTGCCTCTCTCGGAATGACCGAGCGACAGATAAACGATGTCATCGAGGCATCGGCACAGCTTGCTACTGCAACGGGAATGACTCTCGAGTCGGCAGTTAAAAACCTTGCAAAGACATACGGAGGTCTAACGGGCGAGTTGGGAGAGAGCATCCCTGCGCTGAAAAACCTCACCGTTGAGCAGCTCAAGAGTGGCGAGGCAGTGCAGTATATCCTCCAAAACTACAAGGGATATGCCGAGGCCGCAGCACAGTCGGGTGCGGGTAGCATGAAGCAGCTCAAGAATCAGCTGGGCGACCTTGCCGAGCAGTTGGGAATTATCCTCCTGCCTATCTTGCAGAAGATCGTGAGCTGGGTATCCAACCTGGCGACCTGGTTTCAGAACTTGAGTCCAACGACGCAGAAGGTTATCGTCGTGATAGCCTCGCTTGCTGCGGCCATCGGTCCAGTGCTCATCGTAGGAGGTAAGCTCCTGGCGATGCTACCGATGATCAAGGCTGCCTTTACCGCAATGACAGGCCCTATTGGTATCGTTATCTCGGCCCTTGTGGCCCTAGGTGCAGCCTTCGTTAGTGCCAGGCAACAGCAAGCCGAGTTCGCCCGACAGCAGGCCGAGCAGGCGAAACAAGCGCGACAAGAGGCGCAGGATAAGGCATACAACGACTCCTATAACGAGTATTCGCGACCTATTTATAGCGATGCTGACCTCCTGGCCAAGGAGCGAGAGATAACCCAGCAGTGGTCCACACTTCGTGAGCAATACAAGAAGGGCAACAAGGAACTAACCACCGCCCAGGCGCAAGAACTCAACCTTCTCCACCAGACGCGCCTTGCCATTACCGATGTCCGCACACAGCGCAAGCGTTCAGCCGAGGATGCAGCAGCGATGCAGAAGCAGTATAACAATTCGCTCAAGCAGACAACAACGGGTGCTGCGGAGGCAAATGGCTTAATCGGGCAGTTACAGCGACAGATACGCGCTCTGGAGGAGTCGCTGGGCAATGCCAAGACTGTCGAGGAGATTGCAGCAACGAATGAGAAGATTGCCGAGTTGCGAGAGGAACTTTCTCGCCTGCAAAACATCAAACCCGAGGACCTCAAACCGATAGAAAAGCTCGAGCCGATCCTCGCCTCGGACTTCGAGTTAGAGTTCCCCGCTCCGAAGTTAAAGATGGAGGATATAAAACTCGCGGTGTCGGAATACTCCAATCAGATGAGCGAGATATTCTCATTCGTGCGTGAAGGTTTGATGGGTTGGGCCGACAACACTAGTGCCTACCTCGGCAAAAACCTCATGGCAACGGTGGAGATGGTAGAGAACTACACCGCTGCGCTGACCGCCAAAGGCTGGAACTTTACAGCAGCACTTGAGCATGTGTCGCAGACCGTAGCCTCGACGATGCAACGCTTTGACCAGCAGGTGTCGCAGTTCCTGGCCGACTCCATCGTGGCGGCAGCAGATGCCCTGGGTAAGGTTATTGCTGGCGACCTCGGCTTTGGTGGTTTGATGAAGGCTATCCTCACGCAGTTCGCCAACTTCCTCAAGAATATCGGTGCGCAGCTCATCGAGTTTGGTATTATGGTCATCGCCTTCAAGACGACGCTCAAATCGGTGTTGGCTAACCCCTGGGCAGCAATTGGTGTGGGTGCTGCGATGGTGGCGGCAGCGGCTATTATGACCGCGCTCATCAATAAGAATGCCCAGGATAGCGTGCCTGCCTTGGCAACGGGAGGTCTTGCGTATGGCAAAACACTCGCCCTCGTAGGCGATAACCCTAATGCCATAGCCGACCCCGAGGTTATTGCACCGCTGTCGAAGTTGCAGGCGATGCTACCTAGTGGTGGAGGGCAGAATATAAAACTAACCCTTGGCGGTCAGTTAACAGCCAAGGGTCGAGATCTGGTATATGTTCTCGGCAAGGAGAACTTCAAAACAGCAATTATGGGAGGATAAGTCTATGAGTGAGATAAGAATTAAAGAGTTAGCCTCTGCTACGGGACAGCTCGACAAGTTTGATGAGTTCGAGTTTATCGTCGATGTTCCCGCAGCCGAAGCGTCGATGAAGATTAAAGGCAGCGAGCTCCAGGAGCGTGTAGCACCCAAGGCTCACACGCACCCGATAGCCGAGGTGCAGGGTTTGCAATCCTCGCTCGAAAAGAAGCTCGACAAGACGGGAGGCGTAGTGTCGGGCGACCTCTCTATCGAGGGTAACGCCTATATGCGCAACCTCCGCCTGGAGGAGTTTTTAGAGGTGCCAGAGTTTCGCTATAATCGTGTGGAAACCACCGTGGGCGATCAGTGGTCAGCACCTGGCGCGGGCATCATCGAGTTGGTCGATACGCAGACCTGCCGACTAGTCATCAAGTTGGAGTCGGGAGAGAAGAGTTCGCTCCGAGTGAACGACCTATGCAAGGGCATCTTCAAGAGCTCCGAGGTGGGCAACTACACCGAGCCTACGGAGGACCAGGACGACTCCTTCGGTAATCGCACCTTCGCAGGCTTCACTTCGTGCTATTTCAAGCTCGTCGAGTGCCTCAATACTACGACCTATGGAGAGTGGAAATATGAGTTGCGAGAAGGTTTCCCGTACCACCCAACAACGGGAATGAATATCGTGGCCTTTGGTAACACTACCGATACCACTCGCCAGACATCACGCTATGTCACCCGCACCTACGAACGCTATCTGGTGGGTATGAACGATTGGCGCATAACGCTCAAAAACATCGCTGCGCAGTTTGGCGATTTGAGCAACCTCTCCTCGCATGGACTCAACATGAAGGGATACTCTGCCTACATCAAGAATATCTACCTACAAGGCTATATCTCCGACAAGTTGGGCGACTCCTGGTTTGACTCTGTATCTGGCAACCTTCAGCTCTACAATCGATCAACGGGATGCGGTATATCCTACAAGGATGGTGTGCTCCGCTTCGGACGCATCAGTCCCACCAACCCCGAGGAGGGAACAGACCTCGACTCGCTCGTAGCCGATGTGGAGAGCACCAAGGAGAGCCTGGCGCAGATGAACTCCGACTCGGTAATCTCGCCCATAGAGAAGACCTATCTTCGAGAGCGACTCTCCGACATCAGAGCCGAGTACGAAGCATTGCTCATTGATGCCGACCGCTACCTTGTGGCGGAGTATCTGCGTATGGCGGGAGGCGTGGTCCGCTCGGCTGGTGGCAGAGTGCGCAAGGTGGTAAGCAAGAACGATGATTGGGATACCTATGTGAACGCCTATATTTTGGCTGTGTCGGCCTTGGAGAAGTACACCGCACAATCGCCCGAATACATCGCAATCGATGACGACTTCGCTTATATTGGGGCATACTACGAGGCTCGTGCAGCAATTACCAAAACGCTACGCGAAGCAGCCTCGACATCCTCCGACCTGGACTACCTGCGAGACAACTTCCAGAACGCAACGACAGATCTCGATGGGCAGTCGGGAGTGGTGCTTTCTGGTTTCGTTGGAGTTAAAGATGAGTCGGACCAGAAGGTTGTGGCGGGTATGGCGGGTTGTGCATTGTCAGGTGCTACCGACCCGAAGCATGGCAAGCTGATGTTCTTTGCTGGTGCTGATGGCATCGAGAATGCCGACACCGCTACAACGCGCATATACGAAGATGGTCATGTCGAGATGGGAACGGGAGTCTTTGGTGGCTACACCCGCGTGCCGTTCAAACGCCTATCAGAGGAGGGAACGGACTACGATCGTGCGACCAACACCCATACGGTTAATAAGAACTTCAACCTCATAACACAGCAGGTTAACTTCGACTCCTATCTTATCACAATAAAGTTGCCGACATCTGCAGACTACCTCGGTAGTGTCATAAACATCTACGACTGCCCAGTGCGCACACGCTCATCCTCGAATGTTATCATCGCTACTGACGATGATGAGTCGGGCATACTCTGCTCCCTCGGATACAATGAGAGTATGCTCACATATTTCCCAATACAGAGACTTGAATGCTTCGGAGGGTTGATACAATTTATTGCTGTGCCGAGCGTCTACTCGTCCGATAAGTGTTGGTGGATCGTGAGCCACCACTCAATGATATGTTTTTCTTTACCATTCTCAACAACATAAACTATGGCTGATACATCAACGGGCGTTACCATTTCGCAACTAACGCAGACATCTATTCTCTACTCGACAGATCGCTTGGAGATCGATCGTAATGGCGGAGCATTCTCCATAACCTACAGCTCTCTTGTCAATCAACTAGAACAATCACTCGGCATCAACGAACTTGCAGATGCCCTAACAGACATCATTGGCTAATGGCAGACTTCAGAACTATTATCAACCGACTGCAGGTGGTGCGCGACTACATCGTCGATGCCATAAATGATAAGGGTGGACACGCAGAGTCTGATATGTCCTTTGCGGAACTCTCCAATCAGATCTACGCTATCCCAACGGGTATGGAGCATGTGCGCTCGGGCTACCAGCTCTTCATGAACAACACCACGATGACAGAGATACCTGCGGGCCTCGATGTAGAGCAACTCACCTCACTCTACAAGATGTGCTATGGCTGTACTGCGCTAGTCAATGTAGGAGAACTGCGAACAGCCAATATCACCGATCTGCGCTGGGTATTCTATGGCTGCTCTTCGCTGGTAAATATCGATGGTATCGACACCGACTCAATAACCTCGGCTACGGAGATGTTCCATGGCTGCTCATCACTCGTGACCATCCACAACGACCTCGACTTCTCCAATGTTACCGAGAAGATTGACGACACCTTTACCTCCTGCAAATCGCTGCAGAATGTATCTTTCAAAGGAACGATCAATGTCGATATCGCTATGAATGGTTGTCAGAAGTTGACCGTTGCCAGCCTCCTCTCGTTGCTCAATGCCCTAGCTCCTGGAGCGAACAAGACCTGCAAGATTGGCACTACCAATATCATGAAACTTACCGAAGAGCAAAGGATGATCGCCATTAACAAAGGGTGGCAGTTAGTGTGATTTTAGCTATTCACATCAAAATATGATGGGAATAGCAAGTTTATTCGTATCATAGCATCGATACAGGGTAACGCATTTTTCTCTATCTTTGCACATACAACAAGAAAGCCGCCCAAATGGACGGCTATTCTACTTTTTATACCAGGCGGCTATTCATTCTCAGCATCTGTCTTTTCTAGTCTCCTGCGAATATCATCAAGCACTTCACCCTTATAAGTGAAATACTTTGCACCTTGATATGCTCCAGAAGCATTGCGCTTTTCGATTGGCATAAATGTACCTACGAATGGAGATAGTTTGTATAAACGACCATCGTATTCTACCTTATCGTCATCTGCAACCTTCACCTCGATACCTGTCGGTGTAAACACCACAGTTTCTCCTATGGCAACATTTATGAGACTAAATTTAAAGTTGCCTCTTATTTTGTGTCGGGTAGTATTGCCTTCTTCCTTTTGAGCTTTCTTTGTACACTCAGAAGCATTGCCAGATACAAAGAACTCCGCATCGTCAAGTACCATAGCGCAGTCGCGGAGTAGCTCCAGAGCCTTGGCTGGCTCAACATTGAAGAACTCTCTATTCTGACGAATACGCAAGTCTGTTAAACGATCTATCATTCGGTGCAGTTGACGCTCAACCTCGTTATACTTTACGGTTTTAAGTGTTGCATAAATTTCAAACGGAAGGGGCACAGCAGTATTATCCAATTCTTTAGAACGGACATCTACAGGGCGAGAACTCTTGCCAATTTTCACCCAATCCTCTTTGAAACTAGGGTTAGTTAGGATATAAACATATCCAGCTTCGCATTTACTCATAACTTTGATTTTCTGTGCTTTCTATTGCAAAGTTAGGAATTTTCTCCAATTTGGTAACAATATTTGTAAAAAAACAGTCATTGCCTCTTTGACTACCAATTGAAACACACAAAATAAGCCACCCCATTATCTGGAGCGGCTTTCGCATTTGTTGGCAACTTTTACGCGCTGTAAGGCGCTCTGGGAGTTTGAGTGGACGAGTTACCAATGACGGTAACAAAGTCGCCAGAAATGCGAGATGCTAGTCTATTCATATCCTCGGAAAGCTTATCGGTCATAACCTTCGCGTAGATCTGCGTAGTGCGTATGTTTCTATGACCGAGCATCTTCGACACTGACTCCATAGGCACGCCATTTGACAAGGCTACGGTGGTAGCGAAGGTGTGGCGGGCAATATGGAAGGTTAGCTTCTTGTTGATTCTGCACAAGGTAGCAATCTCCTTGAGGTAGGCATTAGTGCGCTCGTTACTCGATACGGGTAGCAATGCACCATTCTCCTTCTTCTCATGTTTATACTTAGCAATGATCATCTGTGGAATCTCCAGAAGTGGGATATTGACCGACACCGATGTCTTCTGTCTGTTAGTCTTGATCCAAGGCTGGCCAGAACCATCGTAGACAATGTTCTCTTGTTTAAGGTTTAATACATCGCAATGGGCAAGACCCGTAAAGCAGCAGAAAACGAAAATATCACGAATACGCTCCAGGCGATCGATGTACATATCTGTTTGCATCAGATTGATTAACTCTGTCTTGGTGAGCACTTCGCGATCAACGGGATGGTATTGTATCTTTGTAGCCGAGAATGGGTTTTTGCTAACCCAACCATTATCATGAGCCATATTGAAAATGGTGCGTAGCTTCTGACGCATCTTCATAGCGTGGTTATGGGCCACCTTATACTCCTGGCGAAGGTGTGTGTCAAAGTCATTGATAAACTTCGGGTTGACATCCTCCAGCAGAATATCGCTCATATTGAATCGATCCTGGATGAAGTGCTGCAAGCGATTGCGAACGAGAATGTACTTGTCGAAAGTGTGTTTTGATGTTGAGATGCCGATAGACTTTGCGTAGTCCTCGAGCCAGATGTCGAAGACCTCGACAAAGCAGCGAGGCTTCTCCTCGTAACCATTACCAGTGACTGCACACTTTAGTTTCTCTGCTGTTACGATCTCACCGCGCTGGAGCATCTCGTGATACTTATCCATAATCGCTATGCGTATGCGGTCGAGCTCCGCGTTGATCATCTTGTCGTCCTTGGTTAATCCCTGTGTGCGCTCGAAGGTCCATCGCTCGGGTAGAACATTCAGCTTGGTCGATATTGTCTTGACCACACCAGCAATCTTCCACTGCGCCATAATGGGCACTCTGCCCAACTTGTTAGGTTTACCCTTGTGCAATTTGAAATGCACCTTAATAATCTGTCCACTCATAATCTTTAATATTTAAAGTTTGTAACTCCCAGTGCAAAGTTACCGCTCTTGAAAAGGCTCGAAGAATAATTCGTGCGACAATGTTGCGACACATCTGCGACAATGTTGCGTCACCGATGCGACATTGGTTAACAGTATGAATTCAACTCACTCTCAATGAACGGTTTACAAGTGCAAACATAAGCTCACTGTTTGGAAGTATCAAGTTAATTGCGGACTATCTACGAGTGTTATTCGTAGATTTCAAACATTAGGGTAAAACCAGGGCAAATGATATTCTTCTCTTGTTTTTTCTCTTGCTTTTTCAGGTTTTCAGATATCAAAAATAACGGCCAGAGATATCTCTAAAAGGGTGTTCTCTTGCTTATTCAGGTAAACAAGAGAAAATGCGAGGCTCAATATTAGGCGTACGCTGTAGCGGTGAGCGTGGAGGGAATGTGGCGACTAGTGCAAAATGAGTACTCTTTGAGTAAAGAATGAGTAATTGACCTGCACTGGAGTGTGCTGTAGGGCCGATTTAGATATGCACTTTGAGTAAAATGTGAGTAAACTTTGAGTAAAACAGCCTCCAGGTACATGAGCTAGAGAACCAATGTCGCAGTTTGTCGCATATGGTTCTCTATTTGGTCCACCTTTTTTGTCGCAACGGTGTCGCATCTAAATACGACAAAGTGCGACAAAATAGGGGAAACCGCCCCACAGACGCGTGTGGCCGAGGTGTGCTAACTCGCTGATACAAAGCAAAAAGGGAGAAACTTTCGTTTCTCCCTTCAAGTACCCCCTCAGGGGCTCGAACCCTGGACCCCAACATTAAGAGTGTCGTGCTCTACCAACTGAGCTAAAGAGGCATTTTGCAATCTTAAGATAGTGCGCAAATCTTAGCTATGCTCGACTTGCTAAAGTAAAAAGACAACCTCTCGATTGTCTTCTTGTACCCCCTCAGGGGCTCGAACCCTGGACCCCAACATTAAGAGTGTCGTGCTCTACCAACTGAGCTAAAGAGGCATTTGCTATCTTTTCGATTGCGAGTGCAAAGATATGACACTTTTTTAAATCCACCAAATATTTTGCAGACTTTTTTTTTAAAAATTATACTTATTTTCGCATCCCGTCATCATCTATCTATCAGTCAATAGATTAAGACAGTTATTATTTTTCGAGTTATTGGGCGCATCACACCCCCATTCACCGCACAAGAGCCTACCTATCGCTATTCCACTCGTTGCCACCATCGGTATAGAAGACCGGACGATGACCCGAAACGCGCTTAGCAGCGAGGTACGCCTCGTAGAGGCAGATGCCATTAGCGCTATCATCGGCCATGAAGTAGGCAACAACCGAAGGGTGACGATCCGTTGTCTCAATCATATTTACCACGCGCGCAACATACTCGTCGACAAACGCTGGGTCGTTCGAAGGGTTGCCACCACGCTTGCGTGACTCACCTGCCGAAGAGCTATTTATAGGCGCTGTAAGCGCCACGTAGATACCTTGCTCGTCGCAATAGTCAAGGACATCAGCATCAACCATACCTGCGCCAAACTTAAGGGCGCAATGACCTGCGGCGCGTGCCTGCTCAACCATAGCAACGCTTGCCGTAGCACTCATATCGTACCACTCCATAGGTGTCACCTCGCCATTGATATAGAAGATTCCATCCTCGAAACGCAACTCACGCAGGGCAACAGCAAAGTCGTAGACCTCCGACTTGCGATTTTCGATACGATTTTCGAGCTGCAGGCTCATCATCGTAGGCGAGCCTTGACACCACAATAGCGAGTCATTGATGGTAGCGCCAAAGCGCATAGTATCAACGCTATGCATATCGAGCTTCACGTCGAGGGTACCACCCGTAAGACGTATCGTATCATTAACATAGAGATTATAGTGCAGGCGCGAGCTCTTGGGGTTATACGTCTCATTGCGCATGACAACGGCAAAGTCGACATTCACAATGTCGCCCATGCCTCGTGTGGCGTTCCACGCCACCTCGCGCACACGCACTCGCGGCTGCGATACGACATAGGCAACAGGCTGCTGTGCCAAGCTCTCGAAGCACTCGATAGCCGCGACGCCACTTCTATCCAAAGGGCGAAGCACTACCCTATTCTTATCCTCCTTGGCAATCTTGGTGATGTCGAACTCCGTGGCCACATATCCATTTGTTGTGCTACCGGCACTCACCCCATTGATCAGCACCTCGTAGGGCTGAGTCATGCCCTCTATACGTATATATATACGGCGGTCGATCCACGCAAAGGGATAGACAAACTCACCCTCCAAGCTCCCCTCTGCCACAGGCTGCCACTCGGTGATAGGCTGCATATAACGCTGCGCCGCAAGATCACGCCCCGCAGCAAGCTCCGCCGTTGGGTATGGTATGATACGTGTGCGTGGCAGCTCTTTATTTGAGGTTGACTGCGCCATGCCTACTATCGATGTAGCAAACAGGGCGACAATAGGCATTAATGAATATTTCAGAAGTCTAAGCATATAATATACTACTCTTTACGCTGTTTATAGGATGGTCGACTATTACGCCACTCGACAATTTCTGGAGGAAGAACATCGATGCGGTCTATCCACATATTATTCTCCGTAAGACGTCGGCGGTCATAGTTAATACGCTCGGTGATACGGAAGCGTGGCTTATCGTGTGACTCCCTATCGTCGCGCTGCGATGGGCGTATCTCGCGCGTAAGTATAGAGTCTCGCGTAGGTCGCATCTGGCTATGCCATGCGAAATCGGGCAGACGGCGTGTCTGAGACTCAGGGATCATATCCATAGGATACAACACATACTCAGGGTTCTGCTTATATACAATCTGACCAATCTCGCCATTATCGAAATAGAAGCTAATACCCGCACTCTCGATATACATCAAACCAGTGACATCTGGAGCATCCTCCTCCTGCATAAAGTAGATCGTCTGGGCGTTGCCATCAACATTGTTGCGAGCAACCTTACCCTCAACAAAGTGTGCCGTCATATCCTTACCCTTGACCTGGTTGTAATACATCGTGTCAATCTCGCTAATCATCAACGGATTACCCATAAAGTGGGCCTTCTCCATCTTCTGACGACGAGTATATATCGCCATAGAGTCAGATACTATCTGATTAGACTCGTTCCAGAGGATTGGAGTCTTATACAGGTGCACAATAGAGTCTGTATTCAACGTTACCAATGAGTCGCATATCATCTGTGAATCACTGCGATACATCTTAACATTGCGATACGCTTTAACCATCTTATATGCACTATCCTGAGGGAATGGCTTGGTTGCAACAGCGGTGGAGTCTCTATCGCCACTCAAGCTGTCGCGACCCATAGCTAACGAGTCGCTTGCGCTATGGTCATCACCATGTCCATGGTCATGATCATGGTCGTGGTCATGACTATCACCACCCTGAGCAAGGCTATCTGCTGCATCGGGGAATAGATCCTCGAACTCAGGTCCCTTATACTCCTTACCTCGACGTGCTGCACGCGCCTTAGCCTTCTCAATCCTCATGCGCTGATAGTCCTGCACCTTCTTGGCAATACGCTCCCTATACTCCTTCTCCTCGTCAGCCAAACGTGCACTACGCGCCTGACGCTTTGCTATGAGCGAATCGGTCTCAATCTTACGCAGCGAGTCACGCTCCGCACGCTCGATGAGGCGTAGTGAGTCGCGCTCGCCATACTTCAACTTATATAGTGAGTCCTTGATGGCGAGATCGATAGCCTTCAGCGAATCGCGCTCGATGCGTGCTACACGCGCTAACGAATCGCGTATAGTACGCTCGAAGCCCTCTATCGAATCCTTCACGAAGCGCTTGCGCTCCTTGATGCTATCGCGATGGCTCTTAGCATCCGACTTTGCCCTACGACGTAGATCCTTGGCTGTCAGAGTTGTATCCTCCTGCGCAATGCTATCCGCGCTACTATTATTACGCTCCTCCTCTCTCTTCTTCAGATACTCATCAACGGGCAGATAGCTCTGTCGCACAGCGAGTTCCGCAAGGGTCATTGTTCGCAATGGCTTATCTCTATACTGGGATGGATCGATGGTATCAGTATCTATTCTCACCTCACTCTCCATCGCTGGCTGCATCACCATATCATCGCGAGATAGCTCAGCAGGCTTTGGAGTCTCAGTCTGCTTTGGAGTCTCAGTCTGCTTTGGGGTCTCAGCTGGCTTTTGGGTTGTCTGAGTTTCACGCTGCTTAGCCACATCTTGTGCTGCCGCTGCGCTATTTTGCTCTCTCTCAGCAGGTCTCTCCCTCTCAGCTTGACGTTCACTCTCCGCCTGACGCGCCATCTCTGCCTGACGCTCACTCTCAGCCTGACGCTCTCTATCCATTGGACGCTCCTGAGCAACATCTCTGCGCTCCTCTCTGCGCTCCTCAACTTCTGAAGTCGTCTTACCGTCAGACTGTGGTGTCTCAACCACGTTTTCATCCTTGGCTGGCTCCTCCTTAACAGTCTCCTCCTTAACGGGCTCCTCCTTAACTGAGGTCTCCTTGTTGCGATTCTTCTTGTTTTTCTCCCTCTTTGCTCGCTCTCTCTTGTTTCGCTCTCTCTTTGCGTGCTTGCCATTTGCGGGCTCTTCAACTGCAGCCTCATCCGACTCTACCAGCGCATCCTCAATCTCACCATCCGAGCTCTCAGCCTCACCATCAGCATCCTCGCCACGTCGCTCCTCCTGACGCTCCTCACTGCCTCCTCGCTTCTCCTCACCGTCCCTATCCGTCGTCATCTGCTCATCAGCCACATCCGACATCGCATCGTCGGTCGTAGCACCAGCTCTCATTGCTGTGCTGTCGGCAGCCTCGGTCGCAGGTGGCTCCACAGCGATTGTATATAGCCATAGAGTATCTGCAGATAGATATACAGAGTCCTGAGCCTCAGCGTCGTAGTTGATCATCGATGGGCGACCCGTAAAGAGTGCATTACCTGGCTCATCCCACCACTCACCATAGTCGGCAAAGCTCTTTATGTTCTGCTCAATATCGTGAAGCTGAATGTTACGACGACCGATAATATGACCCTCCGAGCGATAGTACTCTATAGAGTCGCTCCATATCTCACGCTCGGGAGATAGAATATAGGCATTGCGCGTGAGGTGATGCAGGTCGAGTTCCTTGGTATAGGTACCTGCATCAGCATAGAGATACTCATCCTTGTCGTTCCAGATATTACTACGCGTAAAGTATTGTGCATTCTCCGTTTCGGTATTAAAGATCACCGAGTCACCACGTAGCTGATATACATCGTCGCGCATCTCTACACGGTCAATGGCGGTAAGGTCGTGAGTCTTAGTGTTATATATACCGCGCTGCGACTCCATTAGGCTTGCGCCCTTCTCAACATAGCATCCACCCGAGAACTGACCAATCTCCGTGCTTGTATTATAGGTACAGTTGTAGGTATACATCACAGCCTCGCCATCGACAATCTTAATAAGGTCTGAATAGACAGTGGCATCGGCCGTTTGATTGTTATACTGCGCGCGGTCGCCGTAAACGTAGGTATCGTTCTGGTTGATAAGCACATGACCGAAGCACTCGAAGCTCTGGTTAGAGTAGCGCACAGCGCTATCTGCCATGATAACAGCGCCATTATGGTGCGCCGCGAAATGACCTACGAGAATAAATATTGTCGAATCGCCCTTACTGATATAATATGCATCATCGGCACGAAGGTCCACCTTGCGCTTGCCATCGTTCTCGGGCGCAAGCACAGGCTCCGATGCCACGATATCATCATCAACCTGGATATGCTTCACCCTCTCTTCGGGGGTAAACAAGATAGTGCCGGCAGCCGACAATAGGGCCACGGCAAATACCATTACCACCACAAGGGAGAGTATACTCTTATGATTCATCTATCAAGCTCTTGTTACTTAATCCACCCCTTACTTCTTAGGGTCTCATTACGATAATCGGGGTCTACGTATATATACATCGACTGCTTCTTCTGGCTCAACCATGCATTATACGCCTCCTCTTGCTTACGTTGCAAAGCCATCTCCTCGAGGCGAATGTAGTCATCCTCCAAAGAGGCGACATGGGCAGGTATCACCTCGACCAACTTCACAATCTTACTCATCTGATTACCCATAAGGTCGGTTGTCTGGTATGAGTCAGAGACCTCGCCCACCTTCAGACCCATCAGCGCGCTATAATCCTCAAGAGCCTTACCACCCTGTGCACCGAAGTCCTCCTTGAGGAAGCGTGTGGCAGTTAGACGAGCACCATCATAGACACCCATGCGTGCCAATATATCGTGGTTCGACACAATACCGCCGTTATGCTTTGTTGTAGCATCGTCCGAGAATTGCAAGGCAGCATCAGCAAATGTCAACGAGTCGTGACGTATGAGTCGTGCAATGCTATCCAACTCACGCGCTGGCTGCATAAGCTCCTCGCGCGTAAACGTAGGACGAAGAAGGATATGGCGACAACGATATTTATCACCAATAACCTCGATAAGCTCAATAATATGGAAACCAAACTCCGTCTCCACGATCTCGGAGATCTGTCCAGGCTTCAGCTTCTCGAGAGCCTCAGCAAATGGAGCTACGAAGAATGATGATGGCGCAGGCTCCATCTCACCGCCATACATTGCCGAGCCATCCAAAGAGTACATACGCGCCAAGACAGAGAACGAAGTCTGACCCGTGATGGCACGCTCACGCATATCCAACAGACGCTCACGCGTACGCTGCTGAGCCTCCTTAAGCGATGCTGGCAACTTTGTGATATGCGCATAGACATACTGCTCACCAATCATCGGCAGGCTATCCTTATCTATGCGACGATAGAAGCGCTCCACCTCGCCAGGCACGATTGTCACCTTGCTGACAACATCGTTCTTCATGGACTGAGCATAGGCCTGCTCCTCGAAGCGCGTACGCACCATCTCGCGATAGTTGAATATCGGCATATGCTCCCTGCGCTCGAACTCCTGAATGCCACCCGCCTCATCAACGAGTGACTGCACGTATGCCTCGACACGAGAAACGACGTTACCGCCCATCATATCCACAGAGTCGATAAGCGCCTGGTTGTAAAGCAGCTTCTGCTCGAGAAGCGCCTCCAAGGCCTCATCCATAGGATCGCGATCTGACGTATAGCCCATCTGACGCTGCTGTATAACCAAGGCATCAGCATACTCCTTAACCTCAGAGTGGAGTATTGACGAGCCACCTACTACTGCAACCACCTTGTCAAGCATCACCTGACGGCGAGGCTGCTGCGCAACAACTGAGGATGTAGTAAACACACCTGCTGCCATTGCTACTAATATCATTACCTTACGTATCATATCTTAATTATGGGATGTCCTATAAATTAGTAAATAAGTTTTCGTTTTATTAGGAGTCTCTATTTCGACTGCTTTTGAATTCTCTTCAAAATCATCACGACCTAATCTAAGGGATGTTCTATATTACTATTTTCCACTTCCTCATCACTCTCCTCTACCTCGCGTACCACAACGTCCGTTATCTCGCTCTTATCCCCCTGCGATGTGAGGCGTAGATCGTAGTTCATCAACTCCTCAACATCACTACCATGGAAGATAATGCGATTGTCCGATATCGCATCGCGGCGCAACTCCTGCTCATATTTGTAGACTATCTCGGTACGACGCTCAGCATAGAGGCGACGCATAATATCCTCCTCAACAAGCTCCAATGGCGAGATACCGCCTACACGAACCACATCGGTAAAGATAAAATAGAATACTGCATCGTCCGACGACATACTCTGAGGCTCCTTGCTCGATAGCAGGTTATCATAGCTGCGAGTACGAATAGTTGGCAGATAGCCCAAGAAGTCGCCATATGTACCCCACTTCGTAGTTAAGTCCGTAACGCTCAACGATAGCTTCTCTGCCAATGCCATGAGCTCGGTCATATTGCCGCTGCTACGCGCCTCGCTAAGAGCTGTTGTCAACGTCTTGATATTCTTAAAATCCTTTGGCACCTTTACAATGACGCCCTTAACCACGTCGTAGCTGAGCTTGAACTGCGACTTATTTGCCTTATAATACTCTGCAATCTGCTTATCAGAGATATTATGGTTGATGTCACCATCCACATAATACTGATCGAGCTGACGCATGATGAGCGACTGGCGATAATCCTCCACAAGGCGCTCGATAGACTCCTCATACGTTGGCAACACCTCGTTCGCACGTCTCATCTTAAGCTGCTTGAGTACCCAGCTGTCGACATACATCTTTGCAAACGTGAGGCTATCCTCACCCACCCAGCCATTGGGCATATCGCGAAGAAGCTCCTCACGTGTAAGAATTGCACCATCAACCTCAACCAAGATATTGTCGTTACCATCGACAACAACAACCTCCGCCTCGCTCTTCTGCTCCTGGGGAGCACTATTGCAAGCCGTGAACGATACCACGCAGAGTAGGGCTATATGTAGTAGTTTATTCATATTCATCTTGCAAAGATATGCTTTTTTTCTCAAATAACGAATCTTCGTAGAAGATTATTGTGCGGGCGCACACGTACGTGAGGCAGGGCTATAATTACCGACAAGCAAAAGAGAGGGGGTGTCCAACAAGTTTTGCGGACACCCCCATTCTGTCTGAAGTTGTATAACAAGAGCTAATTTTAGGCTTAAGTCCCTTTTCGTTGCTTCGGCTCGACAAAAACATGTAAACATATCTCTGTTCTCGCCTTAATCGCAACGCTGCGTAGCCTTGTTGACAGCTTCTCTCAGGGTTAATAAGGAGTATTAACGTGGTGGCATTGGTGGACGACCAAAGGCTGGGTGACCACCCTTAACGTCCATGCCCTCGTACTTCGATATATCCTTCGACGCATTCTTGCCGAAGTAGCGCAAGTTGTAATTGAACTGCACGGTGAAGTAGCGACCGATAACGCTATTCCAAGAGTTCTGAGTATATCCGCTACCTACGCTACGAACGAAGGCTGTGTTCTGATTAAAGATATCGTTAACGCCGATAAGTATCTCACCCAACTGGTTCTTAAACAGCTTCTTACCGAGATACACGTTACACAATAGATAGTCTTCATTATAGTTGTTAGTGAAGCCCACATACTGGTTGTAGTTAACCGCAGCGGTGAGGGTGAAGCCCTTCCAGAATACCCACTTCAAAGTACCCGATGCAACGTGGCTGAAATACTGGTTACGCACACCGCGCATATCGGCCATAGTCTGTGTAGCGTCGTTGAACGTACCGTCCCACTGGATGGTGAAGTCAATATTCTCTGATATGTTACTACCGAGTGACAACGAAGCATTGTAGCCCATATTGCTGGTATAGGTGAGCTCGTTGTTAATCTTCGCAGGGGTGCGTGTCCAGCTGACACCTGCCGAGAGGTTAAGGTTACACTTGATAGCCGAGATTGGGAAGCCATAGCTAACGTGTGTACGCAACGATGTGAAGCCATCCATATTCTCATATGTCGAATACTGCAATGGAGCATATGGTGTGCCATCACTTGCCAATGGAAGACCCGGCATATCTGCAGCCGTTGGATTGAATATCACCGACTGACCAATGTAATCCTGTGTATATTGACCATGAATCATCCACATGAATGTACGACCCTTGCTTACGTTCGAACGCACGTAATGCATATTCATACGGTGCGTATATGCAGGATTAAGCTCGGGGTTACCACGCGAGATATACTGTGCGTTAGCCACATCGTAGATGCTCTGCAAGCGACGTATGTCTGGATTCTCGGAGTGCGACATAAGGAATACGCGCAATGTGTTCTGCTGGTCAAAGGCGAAGTTACCCATAACGAAGTAGGTGACATCGTTATAGCCGCGATTGATAGGCTCTGCATCAACAAGACCCTTGAGCGTTGAGTGCTGATAGAAGACATTGGCAACCACGCTATTACGATCCTTAGCAAAGCGCACACCAGGACCTACCTTATGCTCTATGTAACGGCTATCGGTGGTTGACGACAGGTCATCATCGGGAGTAAGGCCTGTGATATCGTAATCTGCAAGTGTTAGGTATGACACCTTATCGAGCCACTGATCCTCATAGTCGAAGCGATACTGAAGGCTTAGCTGCACATACTTCGACACAGGCTCGGTGTATGTCACATTGGCGCTTAGATCGTTCTCCTTTTGTGGAGCAAAGGCCGAGATATGACGGAACTCAGGGTATGGCGAGCCATCCTCGTTAAACTCTGTCTTGAGCGTAGAGTAGCTATTAGTCCACGCCTCAGGGGTACGACGTATAGCGTAGCGACCGTCAACGGTGATGGTACGACCATCCTTACCCAACTTAGCACGATACTGCAAGAACTCCGAGAAACGATATGCCTGTGAATTGCCCGTTGAGCCACTCTCTAGGAGCTTAGTACCACTCTCTCCCCACTGTTCACCATTGCTAAAGCTATATGGATCGTTGCCCTGGAAGCTGAAGTTAGTACGCGACATGAGCGACATATTCTTGTTAATATTCCAGTCCAAACGAACATTTAGACGATGGTTCATATTGAGGGTGTTAGAGTAGCCCTCCTGCTCCATGGTATCAATTGGTGAGGGATACTCATACCACTTCTCGATGCGGCTTAGATTCTTAGTACGCGAGTTATTGAAGAAGTATGAACCGTTAAGTTTCACCTTGTCGTTCTCACCCCAAGCATCGGAGTACTGAACACCAATAGAGCCTACACGAGCAACGCCACTCTGTGGGCGGACCATATACTGACCTACGCCTCGACCACGGCCGCCGCCCATGCCGCCACCGCCACCGGTGACACCAAGGATATCCTCAAACGAGAAGTTCTGCTGGTTTACGTTGTTCAAAAGACCGATGACCGACACGCGGCTTGAGCCATGGAAGACATTGACGTTACCACCAACATTGTACTTATGATTAGATGTTACACCGTCGACATCATCGGGCTGGTAGCCATATCCACCATAAACCTTACCGAAGACGCCCTGTCGCATATTGGTATTGGTGACGATATTGATAGCCTTGTAGCCTTCGCCATCATCCATGCCTGAGAACTCGGCATTATCCGACAGCTTATTGAAGACCTCAATCTTATCTACTGCCTGCGCTGGGAGCGAGTTAATTGCCGTTGACACATCCTCGCCGAAGAACTCCTTACCATCGACAAAGATCTTCTTCACCTGCTCACCCTGAGCCTCCACCTGACCATTGGTGATTGTGATACCCGGCATCTTCTTAAGCAGACCCTCCACATTTGCATCGGTTGCCACCTTAAATGCTGAGGCGTTATATGCCACCGTATCGCCCTTCTGCGATGTACGCATGACATGAGCCTCGAGCACCACGGCCTCAATCTTTGTTGACTCCGTAGCAAGCTCTATGGTTCCCATGTTGACGTTGCCACTAACGTTGATCTTAGTCGTATATGTGGCATAGCCAATGTAGGTGATATAGACCGTGTGCTTACCATATGGCAATGTGCTATAGCTCACCACGCCATTAGCACCCGATGTTGTGTGGCGGTGGCGATCATCCTCCGACACGAACTCTACGATGGCACCAACAATACCCTCTCCGCTCTCCTTGTCGATGACCTTTGCTGTCACCTTTGCAGACTGCGCCATAGCTGGCACCATTGCCAAAATAGACAAGATTGTAACAAAAACTCTTTTAATCATATATTTTACACTTTTTATTTTCAAGCTCTATTATGTTAGCACATAATACGTCGCGCTAAGATAGTATATTTTTGCTAAAAAAATATGCTATTTGTCGGTGAAATGACAAAAAAAGAGGGTCAGTCGACACTGACCCCTGAAAATTGTTATCTTCTACCGTGTCCAGGAGATGGCTTTGGTCCATTGTTATGACCGTGACCTCTCTTTGGTGGGCGATTATTGTTGTGTGGTCCATGAGCTGAATGCTTGCCATGGTCATGTCCCTTATTCCAACCACAACCCCTATTATTGTGACGATGGTCACACCCCTTATTATGAGGGTTGAACTTATGGCAGTCGTGGTGGCAATCGCCGCATAGCAAGTCGTGGATTATCTCACCAGGATTTACGACAAAAACAATGTTATTCTTCTTGATAGGACCTCTGTTTGCAGAGCCATCATTTGCCATTGCACTACCCATTGCCATCACCGATAGCACGAGGGTCATCAAAAACATTCGCTTCATAGTAGTAGGTTTTATTAGTTAATACTCTGTTTCGCTCTTAAAGCTATTACAAAGGTACAACACAAAAAAACCTTTTCGCCCTCACCATGCCATCAAACGCCCATCACAGCGGTTGAAGCGACCATTACTTGCGGTGAAGCGACTGCAGCCAAAGCTTGAATTCGGGCACTCTCGCCTTCGATATTATGATGCGCTCGGGAGTCTCGATGCTGAGATTAAGCGCCAGACGGCTACCAAACCACACTGCGACATCCTTGACCGCAGGGCGCGACACGATAAACTGACGATTGGCTCTGAAGAAGTCATCAGCAGGGAGTTCTCGCGCCAGCGTCTCGAGAGTCTTATCCACAGGGTAGCTCTCGGCAGCGAGTGTTGTCACGGTGACACGCTCGGCGAAGGTGTAGAAGAAGGCTACATCGCTCATCTTCAGCGGTATAATCTTATCCTTATAGCGCACCAACATTGTCTGCAGCACATCGACACTATGCTCCTCAATCATTGCCTCGCGCTGCTCCCTCTGTATACTGCGCTCCGTGGCAGTCAGGCGGTCGAGCTTCTCGAGAGCAGCCCTAAGCTCCTCAACCTTATAGGGTTTAAGGAGGTAGTCGATGCTATTCACCTTAAATGCCTGCAAGGCATACTCATCATACGCCGTGGTGAAGATTATAGGCACATCGATGTTGACGCTCTGGAATATGCGGAACGAGTCTCCATCGGCCAAGTGTATATCCATGAATACTACATCGACCTCATGGGGCTGGCTGAAGAACTCCACCGACTCCTCCACCGACTCCAAGATATCCACCACCTCAACATTAGGCTCTATCTCTTGCAGCATATGGCGCAGGTTTGCCGCCGCAGCTGTCTCATCCTCAACGATTACTACTCTTCTCATACTATTTGGGTTGCTCTAAAGGAAGACGTACCAAGAAACGTCTCTCATCGTCAATAATCTCTATTCTCTTACCGGTGATTATATTCCACCTATTCTGCAAGTTCTCGAGTCCTATGCCCGTAGATGGCTCTACGTCGAGCTTCGGATGCTTAGGATTCTCTATCTCGAGCATCCCATCGACAACTCTGATGGTCACATGAAGCGGATTTTTCGTCGTTATGCTATTGTGCTTCACGGCATTGCCAATGAGCGGCTGCAGCGACAATGCTGGAAGTGTCCAATTCGCATAGCTCTCATCCACCTCTATATCGAAGAAGAGCTTATCCTCGTAGCGTATCTTGAAGAGATAGATATATGCCTCGGCAAATGCCATCTCCTCCTTGAGTGTTGTACGCTCGCTCTGACCATTCTGGATGATGTAGCGGAAGGTGTAGGATAGCTGATCGATATACTCCAGGGCGCGTTTGTCGTCCTTCTCGCGCACGAGCATCGCCAACGAGTTCAGCGAGTTGAAGAAGAAGTGAGGGTTAATCTGTCCCATCAACATATTGTAGCGTGTCGACAGGTTCTCGTTCTTCAGTCGTTCGTTCTCCACCTCCATGCTCTGACGCTGACGTATAAGGGTGAAGATTCGCGAGTAGAGGATTGTCACCACCATGGTGAATATCGCCTTCGTAAGGGCAAGGATATAGGCATTTCCGCGGAAGTCAGACTGGAAGAAGCATACGATGCGCATCGTTCTAAACTCCATAACCGGAGCAAAGAGGATGCAGACGATAGTTATAGCAAAGACTATCAACGTCCTATATAGATATGCTCTTCGTGGTGGCACACCACTCTTGGGCTCTGCGCTGAAGACGACGATCATCAGCAACGCAAAGATGGCATAGTACAATATCTGCCATATGAACTCCACCGTGCGGCTTGGTCTGTCGTAGAGGGTGTCGAAGTCGAACTTCTCGCCATTGCACTCATATACCCTATCCAAGCGCGGATGAGCATTGCTGCGCTGCTCCTCACTAAGGCTGCTACCATCTATCTCTCGCGTGCTGAAGCGCAGATGGTCGCCATCCTTAAGCTTGTGTGTCTCCACCTGCCATGCCGAGACATAGACACTATCGCGCACCTCGCAATCGCATACGATGTAGCCATGCATGTCGCGATCGATGTGCAACACGCCCGACGAGTGCTCATCGACGGGAGCATCGACGCCACGCTGACCCACGCCATGGTCAGTGATTATTGGCGTTAGCAGATATGAGAAGTTGATAACAAGGCTGAGCGCCAGTGCCATCAACATATGTAGCATAAGGTTACTCTTTTTCTTCATATTAGTCTCCTCGATTTACTTATGCATAGTAGCGCAAAGCGCCGAATATAGTCACTTATCACGCAAAGTCATATACTGTGGCTATTTTGAAGCTGCTCGCAGGCTGACAAAGCGGAGTTTACTTGAGCGTAAATGAGCATTTGGCAGACAAGGCAGATCTCAAAAGAGCCGAGCAGATGGCTTTGCCCAACGAGCCAATTTATTGTCAGAAGGCTGCATATGCAACGCTCGGCAAAATTGACGGCGATGGGCTGTACTAAAGCGTACTGCCCATTGCTGACATATTTTGCTAGCGGCAGCAGATGTCTGCCTTATCACAATAAATTAACGGTACCAGGATGCGTATGTATAATAATCTCGGGCAGTACGCTTAATAATCTCGTCGCGCTGCTCGGGAGTTACATCCTTAACCTTTTTAGCGGGGACACCTGCATATACTGAGTAGGGCTCGAGCTTCTGGTTAGAGAGGACGAGGGCGTTGGCAGCCACGATAGTACCGGTACCGACAACGGCGTTGTCGAGGATGGTGGCACCCATGCCGATAAGGCAGTCGTTCTCGATGATGGCGCCATGGATAACGGCGTTGTGACCTACGGATACATAGTCGCCTATGTGTGTCTGTGATGGGTTCTTTGAGCCATCGTAGAGGGTGTGGATAACCACGCCATCCTGTATGTTTGTGTGATTGCCGATAGTGATGGCGTTTACATCGCCACGAAGCACGGCGTTAAACCATATCGAGCTATGCTCGCCAATCTTCACATTGCCAATGACGGTTGCGTTCTCCGCCAACCATGTATCATCACCAATCTCGGGCTTATAGCCACGAACCTCCTTAATTAATGCCATAGTATTTTGTGTTTTTATTACGCTTTAGATATTAAAATATACTCTATCTTCTCCATTGAAGAAGCAGTAGTTATAATAGTTTCCCCTATCATCATAATAGGTACATGGGGTTAACCTAATATACCTTTCAAGATGTTCAACATTATAGTTTACCACATTTGTATTGTTAATTTTTTTCACATTATAAGGGTTCAATGCGTCGACGTATTCAACGAGCGACTGTTCCCTATCATCATTCTTATAACTCCTGAATTGATACTTGTCAAAAATATAATACGCATCCTCCTTGTAATAAAGATTAAAATAACGACCACTTGAGGCCTTAATCTCACCCATTGGCTCATATTCGAGTAGTCTATCTCTATCCTTACTTAACAATTCCAAATAGGCTTCATTAGACTTTATATAAGGACGTCCAAAGGCCATATATAACCCATAAACACAGAAACCAACAAGTATAACTATTACAAAGCCCGAACCTATACCTTTAATCGAACAAGTAATTCGCTTGTCATCATCTGAGCTATCAGCAAATTTAGCTATTTGTTTTTCTGTCTCTTCTACAATCTCAGTGTTAACACACTCGGCAGTTTGCTGTACTGTGTTCTCATGACTTGCAACAGGTATATTTTCTACTGAAATCACATTATCCTCTGCAGTATTACCTTCATTCTGTTTCTTAGAAGATGTAAGTTTACCAATTAAAAATATAATAAAAAATACAGCTGCAGTTAAACATACTGGACCTAAAAAGAATAAAAGAAACTCTTTCATATAAAATGTGGATTAATAGTTAGCAACTCTTATTTCTCCTGTCGTTTGCACTCATCCCAGTAGGCGTCCATCTCTGCGAGCGACATCTCGCGGAGGCTCTTGCCCTGCTCCTCGGCACGCTGCTCAACATAGTTGAAGCGGCGGATGAACTTCTTATTGGTGCGCTCCAAAGCACCCTCAGGATCGATGCCATAGAGGCGGCAGGCGTTGATAAGGGCGAAGAAGAGGTCGCCCATCTCGTCGGTGAGTCTCTCCCTATCCTTAGCCTCGATCTCGGCATCCACCTCGCGAAGTTCCTCCTTGACCTTATCCCAAACATCCTCTCGCTTCTCCCAGTCGAAGCCTGTGGCGGCAGCCTTCTCGCCAATGCGGAATGCCTTGACCATAGCAGGAAGCGATACGGGAACGCCACCCAAGGTACCACCCTTGCGGTTCTTCTTGCGCAGCTTGAGCGCCTCCCAGTTCTGCTTCACCTCCTCGGGGGTGTCGGCATGGATGTCGCCATATACATGAGGATGGCGGTAGATGAGCTTATCGCAGACGCCATTAGCAACATCGGTATAGTTGAAAGCGCCCTGCTCATCGCCAAGCTTCGAGTAGAAGACAACATGCAACAATAGATCGCCAAGCTCCTCCTTGATGCCCTCCATATTCTTGTCCGTGATGGCATCGGCGAGCTCGTAGGTCTCCTCAATAGTGTTGTTTCTGAGCGTGTCGAAGGTCTGCTCCCTATCCCAGGGACACTCGGCACGCAGTCTATCCATAACGTCGAGAAGGCGCGTGGTGGCCATCTCAGCCTCTTTTCTATCCATATATTTAGTAGTTTATTTCTTACGTCGTATCTTCCTGAATGGCAGCTTCATAACACCGAAGAATGCCTCACCAAAGATACCCGATGACATCTTCGATGTGCCCTCCTCGCGGTCGATGAAGATGATAGATACCTCACCCACCTTAAATTTTAAGCGCCATGCCGTATACTTCATCTCTATCTGGAAGCCGTAGCCATTCATCTTCACGCGGTCGAAGTCTATGGCATCCAAGACCTCGCGGCGGTAGCCCACGAAGCCCGCAGTGGCATCCTTGACAGGCATACGCGTCATGATACGCACATACTTCGAGGCGAAGTAGGACATCAAAAGTCTGCCCATTGGCCAGTTTACAACATTGACACCCTTGCAGTAGCGCGAGCCGATGGCCACATCCTTATCGTCGAGCATGGCATCCAAGCGTGCCAAGTCATCGGGGTTATGCGAGAAGTCGCAATCCATTTCGAAGATGCGGTCGTAGCCGTGCTCTAAGGCATACTTAAAGCCCGCGATATAGGCTGTTCCAAGACCGAGCTTTCCCGAGCGCTCGACGATATGCAGTCTACCCTGATAGGTCGTCATCTGCTCCTTGACAAGGTTGGCAGTGCCATCGGGCGAGCCATCGTCGACGATGAGTAGGTCGAAGCCCAAGTCGAGCGACATGACGCGGTGAATCATCTTCACCACATTCTCGCGCTCGTTGTATGTTGGTATAATTATCAGTCGTCTCATCACATCATATTTTTAAAGCGGCGTCCACCAAATAGGTAACGCACGACGATTGAGAAACGGTATATGTTATCAACCTTTTTCACTCGCTTAACCCTCTTACGCTCTGCGCCAAGCCTACGGTGCCAAGCAATAAAAGTTCCCCAGGCACGCACCACAGCCCACGCCCTATGAGGGTGTAGCGTCACGAGGTGCGCCACGGCAGCCGCCATATCGGTAAAGGGTCGCACTACGGCAACCGTCATGCGCTGCATGGGCGATGCGCACTTGAAGAGCATCGCGAGATTATTGCGATGGTTGAGATATATCTTGCGCGACGACGCTGGCAGGGTGCCGCCACCGAGGTGGTATACAACGCTCCTTGGCTCCACCATGATACGCCAACCAGCAAGCTGCATACGCCACTGCAGGTCTATCTCCTCCATATGGGCGAAGAAGCTCTCGTCGAAGCCTCCCATATCGAGGAAGACCTCGCGCCTGCAGCATAGCGCCGCGCCACTACCCCAGAATATATCACGTGCATCGTCATACTGACCCTCGTCGCGCTCGACATTCGAGAGTATGCGACCACGGCAGAAGGGGTAACCCAGGTAGTCGATGAAGCCACCCGCAGCACCTGCATACTCAAACCTATCGCGCTCTCTATCAGCAAGTAGCTTTGGCGCCACAGCCGCCACATCACCCTCTCTATCCAGCACATCGACAAGCGGTTGCCACCACCCTGCCGTGACCTCCACATCGGAGTTTAGCAGCAGGCAGTACTCCGTATCGATTTGCCTCAAGGCGCGGTTATAGCCACCGGCAAAGCCGTAGTTCTTATCAAGCGCAACAACCTTAACCCCAGGATAGTGTTCCTTTAGCCACATGAGCGAGTCATCCGTTGAGCCATTATCAGCCACAACAACCTCGGCATCGCCCGAGCTATGCTCGACGACACTCGGCAGGTAACGCTCCAGATGGTGACGTCCGTTCCAGTTGAGAATCACTATGCTAAGTCGTGCCATGGCTACTCCGTTCTCTTATACTTCCAACGGCGGTGCGACCAGAGCCACATCTCGGGACATTCGCGTATAACCTCCTCGAGGCGACGAGCATAGCGCTCCGTGAGGATATTTCTATCTATCTTCTCCTTGCCATCATAGAGCTCCTCGAGGTGAAGCTCATACTTACCTCGACGCAAGCGACGTACGTATATAAACCAAACCGGTATTGAGTACTTCGCCGCGATACGCTCACCGCCATCGGCAAAGATGGTATCTTGATTGAAGAAGGTCACCCAATGGGCTCCGCTATACATATAACGATTTTGATCGGCGATGAGTCCCAACGCCATCTTCTTGCCCTCGCCACGCTCGCGCAAGAAGTGCAAAAGGCTATCGTCACGTGGCACAAGCTCCGCATTCTCGCAATAGCGTAGTCGCTTGAAGAGGTCGTCGAGAACGCTATTCTGCAAGGGATGGTATACGCTAATTAGCTTATGACCATCATCATAGCAGGCGACGGTCGAGAAGTACTCCCAACAGCCCTGGTGACCGCCCATCAAGACGATATCGCTACCCTCGGTAGCCTTAATATATTGCTCTGCGCCAGGGAATGGCGAGATCTTCATTCTACGCTTGGAGCTAATGCCCGCAAGGCTGATGATATTCACCATCTGCTCGGCGAGGTTTAGGCTACAGCGCTTGGCAATATGCTTAAGCTCCTTTTCGCTCTTCTCGGGGAAGGAGTTGCGTAGGTTCTCCATGACCACCTTGCGACGATAGCGCAACAGATAGTGGAGAATGAAGTAGATGAACTCCTGAAGGATATAGTAGCGCACAAAACGTGGCATGATGGCTATGCAGCGACATATATAATATAGTGTTGCTGATCCCAATCGCTGCCACCTTGTGAGCGTATATCTATTATTATCTCTGGACATATTAATCCTCTAATTCTTCATTGCGCACCGAGCCCTTAGGGTTATATCCCTCGATGACCATCACAAACTCACCCTTTGGCTCATGCTCCTTAAAGTGTGCTATGCACTCTGCGACAGTGCCACGCACCGTCTCCTCGAACTTCTTGGTTATCTCCCTCACCACAGCCACACGACGCTCCTCGCCCATGGTCTCGGCAATCTGCTCCAAGCACTTGACGATGCGGTATGGCGACTCGTAGAGGACTATCGTGCGCTGCTCCATGGCGAGCTCCTGAAGACGCTTCATGCGACCCTTCTTCTGAGGAAGGAAGCCCTCGAAGCAGAACCTATCACATGGGAAGCCACTCTGCACAACGGCAGGGATGAGCGCCGTAGCACCAGGGAGTGTCACCACGTCGATACCCTCCTCCACGCAGCGACGCACGAGCAAAAAGCCTGGGTCTGAGATACCTGGAGTGCCGGCATCCGAGACCAAAGCGACATCCTTGCCCGCAGCAATGCTCTCGGCAACACGACCTACGGTGGCGTGCTCGTTGAACTTATGGTGCGAGTACATGGGCTTCTCGATGCCAAGATGGCGCAATAGGTGCGATGTGGTGCGCGTATCCTCTGCGAGAATGAAGTCGACACTACGAAGCACGTTAATTGCGCGTAGGGTTATATCCTCGAGGTTGCCTATGGGCGTTGGAACGACAAATAGCTGTGCCATAGTTATGCAAGTTTACGCTCGATGAGTGATACCAATAGCTTAGCACCCTCCGAGTCGGGATTCCATGAGAAGTTCTCGGCAATATATATCATGCAGTCGTCGATGTCGTCGAACTCGTTGAGTGTCTCGATAGTTGCCTCATACTGCACGGCATTACCACCGAATAGGTCCTTAATCATAAGAAACTTATCGTTAATGCCTATCGCCTTACGCAGGTCGGTGATACGATTAAACGGCGTTGTTGGCATATCGTCTGTGGCTATCTCATCGCCAAGCACCCTCTTTTCGCTACCCAGTACATCGATAAGACGCTTGGGCTGCTCCACAACATCGGCCTCTACCGATGCGCCACTCTCGGCTGCTGCAGCGGTCGACGCCATCGCCATGGCACCTGTATTGTATAGCGACAATATCTTACGACCACCACTCTTAGCCACAGGGATATCCTCCATGTCAAAGAGCGATCCGTTAGACGACATAGGCTCGGGTGCGACCTCTGGCTCCACCTCTGGCTCCACCTCTGGAGCTACTTCATCTTCGGAAGCTACTTCATCTTCGGGAGCTACGACCTCCTCTACTTTTGGCTCTGCAACGCTCTCAGCCACAACACTCTCAGCTGCAGCTGCTGTTGTTGCCACGGTAGCAGCAGCAACTGTGGCAACTGGCGATGATAGACCCAAGAGGGCATCTATATCGAGGACGTCATCATCCGCCTCCTCCGCCGGCTGTGACTCTGCAACAGGCTCTGCGACAGGCTCTTCTCTCTTCTCCTCCATCTGCTCCTCCACCTGCGCATCGTCCGCCATAGGCTCCTCAGCCGCGGTGTCGACTGCAACCTCCGCAGCCACTGGGGCAACTACGGCAGCGGGTGCTGTGACATCTGTATGTGATGCAATAGTACCCTCTATATCAAGAAGCTGATCATATAATCTACGAAGCTCATCGAGTGCCATATCGCGCTCGATGCGTGGTATTTCGCCATTTGTCTGCCACCCGTCGACGAGTGAATTTAGGCGCTGAACGCCATGCTTTATGTTATCGAGTTTCATATCTTTGAACGTATATGTATATATAACGTTGTAAAGATATAAAAATATTTGCAAAGTAGACGCTATTTATGGGATTTTATTCATCTCGATAGAGATGAAATGTAGCGAGTTTAGGGAATTTAGGAGGAATAGGTAATATGGGTAGTTAAGGGCGAGTGTAGTGAAGAGTAGTTGAGTGTAGTGGAGAGTGAGGTCGAGAATGACCCCTTATCACAAGAAATTTAATTTGTTGATAGAAGGCTGCAGATACAACGCTCGGCAAAAAAAATGAGGAAGGACTGTACTGATGCGTACTGCCCTTTCTCATTTATTTTTGTTAGCGGCAGTAGATGTCTGCCTTATCTCAACAAATTTCAATTAAAAATATTTTATGTCTTTGTCCTCTATTGCAGATATAAGATTGTTAGCCGCTGACGACGCACCAATACGGAAGAGGTCGGTTGTAAGCCACTCTGCGCCGAGCACCTCCTCTACGATGGTGTAGTAGAGGGCAGCATCCTCAGGGGTCTTCACGCCACCTGCAGCCTTGAAGCCCACCTTACGACCTGTGAGGTTGTAGTAATCCTTTATGGCGTTGCACATCACGAAGGCAGCCTCGGGGGTTGCGGCAACGTCGATCTTGCCGGTTGATGTCTTGATGAAGTCGGCACCTGCAAACATAGAGAGGAGCGACGCCTTGCGTATCAGCTCAGGGGTCTTGAGGGCTCCCGACTCGATGATAACCTTAAGCACAACATCTTGCGCCTCCTCACGAAGCAACTCCACCTCGCCAATTGCCTCCTCATAGTGACCTGCGAGCATCATACCTGGATTGAGGACGATGTCGATCTCGTCAGCGCCATTCTCTATTGCCATTGCCACCTCGAGAGCCTTCACCTCTATGAAGCTCTGCGATGCGGGGAAGGCGCCAGCAACAGATGTGATGCGCATTGGTGTGCCATCAATCTCAAGACCCACGGTCTCCACAAAGGATGGATATACGCATATAGATGCCACATTGGGGATATGAGGATACTTCTCGTAGAAGTCCATTGCCTTGCGCACAAATGCCTGCACAGACTCCTGCGAGTCGGTACAAGAGAGCGTTGTTAGGTCGATTGCCGAGTAGCAGAATTTATAGACGTCGATATTGCCGTTACGGTTTGCCGCCATCTTAATCTTTGCCACCTCCTTTGCCACCTGCGCGTCGGTATGGGCAGGAGCATACTTCTCTAATTCCTTTACATAGTCCATAATAGTGCACATTTTGCAACTACAAATTTACAAATATTTTGCGAAACAAGCAATAGACAACAACATTTTTTTGTAGAATTATCACCTGGCGACATCTTAAAAAAAAGAGTTGCGCCCCGAAGGACGCAACCCATAATGTTGTATTTAGCGTAAAATTACTTTACAACGATTGAAGTCTTAACTGAAGACTTAACAGTGCGAGCGTTTGTGCTCAACGCAGCTGTAGCAGCATCAGTCTTTGTCCACTCCATATCACCAGTACGGAATACTGCAGGGAATGCATCGATGAAGAACTGGATGTAACCATCATCTGTTACGCCCATAACGTCAGAGCAGAAGCACTCGACAACGAGATCAGCACCGTTCTCATCCTGGAGAGTGATCTTGTTTGTAGAGGTAGCAGTAGCGCCATCAGCTTCAATTGTTGCAACGTTAGATGGGTACTCGTTAATAGTGAGACCGACTGGCTCGTCGTAGAAACCTACCCAGTAGTAGTGGCACTGGTTATCAGAACCAAGGTAAATACCATTCAAGATGTAGAGAGTATCCTCTGCAACAATACCATATGTTGGCCAGTCGCTACCAAGTACGCTAAGACCGTCGATGCAAACCTCGTTAGAAGCAGACTCGCCGGCAGTGATGGTTACAGTAAACTCATCCTCCTTTGCAGACTTAGTACCATTACCTTTATCATCGATAGAGTAGATATGGTGAGACTTAACATTCCAAGTACCCAACCAAGCCTTAGCATCATCAGTCAATACAAGAGCCTCAGTTGTGATATCGCTCTTAGCCAAGTACTCAACGCCGTTAGCATCAGTTACCAAAGTGCAAAGAGTGTAAGATGAAGAGCCGCTAACAGGGCTAAATACGCCTGTGTAGCCCTCAGCGCCGTTCACATACTGCAAGATGCCGCCAAGCTGATCGCTTGGGATGCTACTGAGTTCAGACTTGATGTCTGCATCTGTAGCACCCTCAAGGCTTGCTGTCTCGAACAAACCATACTCAATGTCAGTTACGCCCTCACCCTTCCAAGTGAACCATACAGCGTTAGACTTAGTATAGCCATTCTCCGCATCCTCAGCAAGGAACAACTCCTGAGAGAACCAGTCAGCCTCAGTAAGACCTGTAAGGGTAACCTTGATGCTTGCCATATTAGAGTCATCATAACCCTCACCCTTAGCACGTACCTTTACAGTGTACTCACCAGCGTTAAGGTTCTCAAACTTGTACTCAAGGTCAGTTACAGTGTAGTTCTTACCCTTGAAGTTAACCATGTAAGAATCAGCACCTGTAACAGCGTTCCAAGCGATAGTGAAAGATGTTGCTGTCTGCTCCTTTACAGAGAGCTCAGGAGTAGCAAGCTTACCACCTGTAGGCTTGTTTGGCTCTGGAGTAGGCTCATCAGTAGTCTCACCACAACCAACGAAAGCGAACATAGCAGTCAAGACTGCCATCATTGAAAAAAACTTCTTCATTGTTGTTTATTATTAAAAGTTAAAAAGTAAATGTCTCGCTCATGATACACATAGCAACAACGCAAAAATATGGGATATATTTCAGCCCATGACCATGTACACACAATTTCACGTTGCAAATATAACAAAAAAAACTATTTGTTATCACATATTTATGTTTTTTTACAACAATCGCTTGATGCGCTTAAACCAACGATAGGGCATATAGCGGAACGGGGTGTCTATCCATGTTGGTGTTGCCACGATGGAGCGGCGGTGCGAAAAGGCATAGAGGCTATCGCGGCCATGATAGCGCCCCATACCCGAGTTACCCACGCCACCAAAGGGCATATTCTCGTTGGCGATATGCATAATCGTGTCGTTGATGCACCCTCCGCCCGACGAGGTGAGGTCGATAACTCTGCGCGCAGCGCCCTTCTCGGCAAAGACGTAGAGTGCCAAGGGCTTCTCGCGCGAGTTGATAAACGAGATAGCCTCGTCGACATTACTAATATCTATCATTGGCAGTACAGGACCGAAGATCTCGTTCTGCATAACGGCACTATCTGCCGCCACACCATCGAGCAGCGTAGGCTCAATATATCGATCATCTGCATCTACCCTACCGCCAACGACCACCCTACCGTCAGCTATATATGATGACACACGCCTGAAGGCGGCATCGTTGACCATGCGCACATAGTGGCGACTCTGCTGGGCGTCGTAGCCATGAAGCTCGACGAGCGCCTTGCGGTACTCCTCGATGAAGCGTGCCTTGACGCTCGTGTCGATAAGCAGGTAGTCGGGAGCGATGCAGGTCTGACCCGCATTGAGGCTCTTGCCCCACGCCACGCGCTTGGCGGCAAGCCTAATGTCCGCTGTGCGGTCGACAACGACGGGGCTCTTGCCGCCAAGCTCTAAGATTACGGGAGTGAGGTTATCTGCTGCGGCGTGCATCACTACACGACCAAGCTGTGGCGAGCCAGTGAAGAAGATAACATCGTAGCGCTCCTTAAGCAGCGCCGTATTGACATCCCTATTACCCTGCACAATTGCCACATGGCGCTCGTCGAAGGTCTCCTTAATGAGCTCATCCAAGACCATTGCCACATGAGGCACATAGGGCGATGGCTTCAATACTGCGGTGCATCCCGCGCCAAGGGCTCCCACCAAGGGATTTAACAATAGCTGCACGGGATAGTTCCATGGAGCTATGATAAGCGCCACGCCGAGGGGCTCGGTAATAATAGCACTCTTAGAGGGCATGAGCTTCAAGGGCGTCTTCTTCTTGGATGGCGCCACCCACCCCTTGAGGTGCTTGATGAAATTATCGATCTCGGCAAGGACGATGCTTATCTCCGTAAGGTATGCCTCCTCGTAGGATTTGTGCAGGTCGAGCCACAATGCCTCGGCGAGGCGCTGCTCATAGGCGACAATGGCGCTGCGCAGACGACGCAACGCATCGAAACGCGCATTGAGGTTGAGCGTGTGGTGCTCGTTGTAGTAGATGCGCTGTGCCTTGACGATTGCGGCTATGCGCTCCGAGGGGGTATTTACGATATGCTCCATACCTTATATACAATAATATGTGTGCCAAAGATACGAAAAAAAGCGGAAAGGGAAAAGGGAGTTAAGGAGATTAGTGAATTTAAGGAGATTATGGATTATAAGGAAATTAGTGATTGTTTCGCTATTTTCGCTAAATTCATTAATTTTCCTAAATTCTCTAATTGCTTATTAGCCCCACGACCCAATTTATTGTCAGAGTGGTGCAGTAGTGACGATGACATGAAAAAGCCTCGGATGGGCTGTACTTGACGTACTGCTCATTCGAGGCTTTGATTGAAGCGCCGCTAATGCGCCGCTATCACAAGAAATTTATTTGCAGATAGAAGGCTGCATATACAACGCTCGGCAAAAAAAATGCGGATGGGACATACTAAGCGTATTTCCCATTCGCATTTCTTTTTGTTAGCGGCAGTAGATGTCTGCCTTATCTCTGCAAATTAACCGAAGAATGACAACAAAATACCTGCAGCAACCGCCGAGCCAATAACACCCGCTACGTTAGGACCCATAGCGTGCATTAGAAGGAAGTTACCTGGGTTGTACTTCTGACCTACGGTCTGAGATACACGTGCTGCCATAGGCACAGCAGAGACACCTGCAGAACCGATAAGTGGGTTAATCTTCTCCTTAGAGAAGATGTTCATCACCTTAGCGAGGATCACACCACTTGCAGAACCCAATGAGAACGCGATGACACCCAAGAGAAGGATGCTCAAAGTACTTGTGTTGAGGAAGTTAGCAGCAGTGGCTGTAGCACCTACAGAGATACCAAGGAAGATGGTTACGATGTTCATAAGCTCGTTCTGCACGGTCTTAGACAAACGCTCTGTAACGCCACACTCCTTCATCAAGTTACCAAACATCAAGCAGCCGATAAGTGGAGCTGCTGATGGGAGCAGCAACGCAATGATAACGGTAATCATGACAGGGAAGATGATCTTCTCCTTCTGTGATACGGTGCGGAGCTGCTTCATCTCGATCTTACGCTCTGCGTCTGTTGTGAGCATCTTCATGATAGGTGGCTGTATTACAGGCACCAATGCCATGTATGAGTATGCTGCAACGGCGATAGGACCGAGCAAGTCAGGTGATAGCTTAGATGTGAGGTAGATAGCTGTTGGACCATCAGCACCACCAATGATACCGATAGAACCTGCCTGCCAGTATTCGAAGCCAAGCGCCAACGCACCGATGAAGGTAGCGAAGATACCGATCTGAGCAGCAGCACCCAACAGCAAGCTCTTAGGGTTAGCGATGAGTGGACCGAAGTCGGTCATGGCACCTACACCAATGAAGATCAAGCAAGGATAGATACCAAGCTTAACACCAAGGTAGAGGTAATCCAAAAGTCCAGCGCTACCACTCTCGCCATGACTTGCAAAAGCAGACCAATTTACCTCTCCGCCCTCGAACAAACCTGCGTGGAACATATCGGCACCAGGAAGGTTGGTGAGCAACATACCGAAGGCGATAGGCATAAGCAACAATGGCTCGAACTTCTTGACGATGGCCAAGTAGAGAAGCAAGAATGAGATAAGGAGCATCACTGCGCAACGCCAGTCAACTGGGTTGGTTAGAGGATCCTTATCATTAGCGATCTTCTCGTCACCTGCGAACTTAGAAAAACCTGAATCATTTATAAATTTTTTAGAAGCATAGCTAACGCCACCCTTCTCGACAAAATTCTTATCCCAGTCGGCCATCTTCTCTTCAGAAGTCTGCTCATCAGTCTGCTCTTTCTGTGGCTCATTAGCCTCAGGAGCATCCTTAGTATCATTGGTTAGAGGATCCTTATCATTAGCGATTTTCTCGTTACCTGCGAACTTAGAAAAACCTGAATCATTTAGAAATTTTTCAGAAGCATAGCTAACGCCACCCTTCTCGACAAAATTCTTATCCCAGTCGGCCATCTTCTCTTCAGGAGTCTGCTCATCAGTCTGCTCTTTCTGTGGCTCATTAGCCTCTGGAGCATCTTGTGTAGCCTCAGAAGCCTGTGCCGCAGATGCCGATGAGAGCATTACAACAGTGAGGAGAAGTGAAAAATATAGTTTTAGACTCTTCATCTTTCAAATGGTTAAGAGTTTAAAATTAAGCAATGTCAATGAGAGCCTCGCCCTGCTGAACTGCCTTACCCTCGGTAACATAGATCTTCTTAACGGTACCAGCACCTGGAGCCATGATCTCGTTCTCCATCTTCATAGCCTCCAAGGTCATGAGAACCTCACCAGCCTTAACTGCCTGACCCTCCTGAACCTTGATCTTTGTTACGCTACCTGGAAGTGGTGACTTGATAGAGCCAGCATTGCCAGAGACAACCTGCTGTGGCGCCTCAACGAAGTCTGCCGATGAAGATGATGGCTTAACGGCCGCAATCTTAGGAGATACGATAGCCTCCTCCTTCTCAACCTGAACGGTGTAGCTCTTGCCATTAAGCTCTACGCGCGCTGTGTTGCGCTCTGTCTCCTCAACGATAGCCTCGTAGCTCTTGCCGTTAATATTGAACTTGAATTTCTGCATAATCTTTACTAAAAGTTTTGTGTTTGGAATTAAAGCTGCTTGTGGATATTGCGAACCTGCCAAGCAGAGACATCGTGGTTCTGGCGGAATGTAAGCACGTCGCTCTCCTCATCGTGACGATTGAAGAAGAGGTTGACAGCCATAGCGATGGCTGCCACCTCCTCGTCAGAAATCTCGTCTGATGACTGTGCAACGGCTGCGGGTGCAGCACTCTTCTTCTCAGCGAACACCACTCCGAAGAGCTTCAAAATGAAGATAAGAAGAATGAGAACTACGAACACCAACGCAATGCTGAATAGTGTCACAATAGCTGCATTTCCCCAGTTTACTGCAAGCATCATCATATATTAATATATATTTAAGATTACAATGGAATGTTGTTATGACGCTTTGCAGGGTTCTCCAAACGCTTGTTGCGCAAAGACTCCAAAGCACGGATTACGCGGAAACGTGTGTTGCGTGGCTCGATAACATCGTCGATATAGCCGTAGCGTGCTGCGTTGTAAGGGTTAGAGAACTTATCGCGGTACTCCTGCTCCTTCTCAGCAACGAACTTAGCCTTATCCTCCTTGTTCTCGAATGCAGACAACGCCTTAGCGTGCAATACCTCAACGGCACCGCTTGCACCCATAACAGCGATCTCAGCAGTTGGCCATGCGTAGTTAACATCACCACGGATGTGCTTAGATGACATAACGATGTAAGCACCACCGTAAGCCTTACGCAATGTAACAGTCACCTTAGGAACTGTAGCCTCGCAGTATGCGAACAAGAGCTTAGCACCGTGGGTGATAACACCACCGTACTCCTGAGCTGTACCAGGCAAGAAGCCAGGAACGTCAACCAAGGTAACGAGTGGAATGTTGAACGCGTCGCAGAAACGTACGAAACGAGCAGCCTTACGTGAAGCGTTGATATCGAGTACACCTGCCATGAACTTAGGCTGGTTAGCGATGATACCTACAGACTGACCGTTGAAGCGTGCGAAACCTGTGATGATGTTCTTTGCATATGGTGCTGCAGACTCCAAGAACTCGCCGTTGTCGACGATAGCCTTGATAACCTCCATCATATCGTATGGCTTATTTGGGTTATCAGGGATGATGTCGTTCAAGATGTCCTCCTTACGTGCGATATCATCGGTACATGGCTGATCTGGAACGAGTGCAGTGTAGTTCTGTGGCATGTATGAGAGAAGGTCGCGGATAAGCTTCAAGCCCTCCTCCTCAGAGTCAACTGCGAACTGAGCAACACCAGACTTTGTAGTGTGCATGTTAGCACCACCAAGCTGCTCCTGAGTTACGTCCTCACCAGTAACGGTCTTAACAACCTTAGGACCAGTCAAGAACATGTTAGATGTCTCACGACGCATGATGATGAAGTCAGTCAACGCTGGAGAGTAAACAGCACCACCAGCACAAGGACCGAAGATAGCTGAGATCTGTGGGATCACACCTGATGCCATAACGTTACGCTGGAAGATGTTTGCGTAACCAGCCAAGGCGTTAACACCCTCCTGGATACGAGCACCCCCAGAGTCGTTCAAACCGATACATGGTGCGCCGTTGCGAACAGCCATATCCATAACCTTACAGATCTTATCTGCCAAAGAGATTGACAAAGAACCAGCAGTCACGGTGAAGTCCTGTGCGAAGACATATACCAAGCGGCCAGCAATGGTACCATAACCTGTTACAACGCCATCACCGAAGGTGTGCTTAGCGTCCATACCGAAGTCGTAGCAGCGGTGAGTAACGAACATATCGAACTCCTCGAAGCTACCCTCGTCCAACAACATTGCGATACGCTCACGAGCTGTGTACTTACCCTTCTCGTGCTGCTTGTCGATAGCCTTCTGACCACCACCCATGCGTGCAGTCTGACGGTTATCCATCAACTTGTCAATTGCTTTCTGAATTTCGCTCATAGTGAAATTTTATTTTTAGTTTTAGTTAATTTCAGTTTGTGTGGAGTGTATTGGCATCTGAGCCTGCCACTCCGGTTGGTTAATAAGTGATAGAATTTGAGTTAGTTTTAGGCGCGCGAAGTTCGAGAAACCTGAGTTTACTCTGCGTAAATGAGGATTTCGAGAAGGAGTGCAACGCCAAAATAACCAAATTATATTACTTATTCTTATTCTCGCAAAGCTCTGTAAGAATACCCTGTGTAGACTTTGGGTGAAGGAATGCGATAGTAAGACCCTCAGCACCCTTACGTGGAGTCTTATCGATAAGACGGATACCATGAGCCTCAGCGTCTGCCAACTGCTCCTCGATGTTCTCGCAAGCAAGAGCCATGTGGTGGATACCAACGCCCTTATTCTCGATGTACTTAGCTATTGTTGACTCAGGTGAAGTAGGCTCCAAAAGCTCAATCTTAGTCTGACCAAGCATGAAGAATGCGGTCTTTACCTTCTGGTCAGCTACCTCCTCGATAGCGTAACACTTCAAACCCAATACGTTCTCCCAGTAAGGAATTGCCTCCTCCAAGCTGTTAACAGCGATACCTAAATGCTCAATGTGTGATACTTTCATAGTGTTTAGTATTTATAAAGTTTAACTTAATATTTTTTTTATTGTTTCTGTCTTTATCACAATTAGATTTTTATACCTAAAAAATCACCCAAAGGTACTTCTTCTTTTTGAAACAACGAAATATTTTCGACTCTTTTTTCCATTTATTTCACGTAGCATACCATACCACTCTCATTTTATGAGATAATTAGCACCACTTGCATAATTTTTCGACATAAGGATTGGAATTTGCAGAAAAAAATCGTAACTTCGCAGAATAATATGTTTTGACATGAAGAGAGCATTCCTCATAATTATCGCAACACTATCGCTCTGTGCCTCGCTCAGCGCACAGAACATACGCCTCGGTGAGAAGATCCCCGAGATTAGCGTCGAGTCGACCCTCGGCGACGAGCTGCGCATGGTCACCAAGGAGCATACATGCATAGTATTTATGCACTCGCAGTGCGAGCCCTGCGTAACGGCGCTACCAGCACTCCACCAAGCAATAACGCCACATGGCGACAAGCTCGCCCTGGTACTACTCACCAGCGAGACCAAGGAGATGGAGGAGAGGCTCGCGTCGGCCTTTGGCAGCTATGTAGACGCCCTTGCCTTCGACCGCAACAACCATACATATCGCGCCTTTGGCATCAACTTCGTGCCCTTTGCCGTGATATACAACACCAAGAGCCGACGTATAGAGTGGTTTGGCTCCATACAGCAGCTCGACAACAGAACACTAAGTAGCATTTGTAAGCAAAAATAAACCCACGCCATATGTCATTTACAAAGATAGAGCATTACGAGAAAGAGTATCTCGATAAGCACCACGACAGCGCACTTGCTGTGACCAAGGGTGTTGAAGACCAGCCCGTTGTCAACCCATACTTCGTGCGCAAGAAGCGCCGTCAGATGACCACCGATGAGTATGTCGCAGGCATCCTCGAGGGCAACATCACAATCCTGGCTCAGGCGATCACCCTCATCGAGAGCAATAACCCAACGCACTATGCTCAGGCTCAGGAGATTATCGAGAAGTGCCTACCCCACTCTGGCAAGTCGGTACGCATCGGTATTACGGGTGTTCCGGGTGCTGGTAAGTCGAGCTTCATCGAGGCCGTGGGCAACATGGTGACATCCTATAACCATAAGCTCGCCGTCTTGGCTATCGACCCATCATCGGAGCGTAGCGGCGGCTCAATCCTCGGCGATAAAACACGCATGGAGAGCATATGCCACAACCCTAATATCTTCGTACGCCCCTCACCATCGGCGGGCTCGCTGGGAGGTGTTGCGCGTAAGACACGCGAGACCATCGTCCTCTGCGAGGCTGCGGGCTACGACGTGATATTCATCGAGACGGTGGGTGTTGGTCAGTCGGAGACGGCGGTACACTCGATGGTCGATATGTTTATGATGTTGCAGATCTCTGGCGCTGGCGATGAGCTCCAGGGCATCAAGCGCGGCATCATGGAGATGGCCGACATGATGGTCATCACCAAGGCCGACGGCGAGAATGTGCACAAGGCGGAGCTTGCCAAGGCGCAGTATCAGGGTGCATTGATGCTCTTCCCACTCTCGGAGTCGGAGTGGCGTCCTAAGGTCTACACCTGCTCATCACTCGAAGGCACAGGCCTCGAGGAGGTATGGCAGGGCGTGGAGCAGTACTTGCAGCATATCGAGCTCAATGGCTACTTCATGGCTAACCGCAACCGCCAGAATAAGTACTGGATGTATGAGACCATAAACGAGACCCTGAAGTCGAGCTTCTATAACAACCCCGAGATTGAGTCGCGCCTCGCTGAGGTCGAGCAGCGCGTTCTCGACGCCAAGCTATCGTCGTTCATCGCCGCCAAGGAGCTGTTGGACATATACTTTAAATAATTAGTAGAGAGTAATTACTACTGGTGCGATAAATTTTATTAAAATAACTTTTGTTCTTTGACATTTTGGTTTTCGGTTGTTGATTGAGTCGTTTCTGTAAGCAATTCTCTGATTGGGACTTTGGCAAGGGCAGATACCCCCAAGATGC
>JAZOLM010000018.1:0-2253 GCA_045652985.1 Alistipes sp.
TATGCTTATGTATACAACGCCAGCGCTAAGGCCTTCCTCGGTGCCGGTAACTCTTGGGGTACCCAGGCATCGTTCAACGATGGTATCGAATGGATTGTTTCAGGTGCCGACAATCTCTACACCTTGGACGGTCCTATCAGCAACGGTGGTGCTAGCCACTTCTTCACCGGTACCTATACCGATGGTGCCGCTACTCAGGTAACCGTTAAGGCCGTAGGTAAGAACCTCTATACTCTCCAGGTAGGTGGTATGTACGTTGCTTACGACGGCACTAACATTGTAGCTAACGTAGCTGAGGTGAGCGAGGCTTGCTACTGGCAGTTCGTGACCAAGGCTGAGCGTCAGGCCAAGTATGCAGGTGCTTCTGTATTGAATCCTGCATCTGCTACCTTCGAGATTTCAGGTGCTAACTTCGGCCGCAACGATGGTCGCAACAGCGCATGGACAGGCTCTCCCTCAGTTGGTGGTGAGAATGACAACAACTGTGCCGAGAAGTGGAATGCCGGCATCGTAACCGTATCTCAGGTACTCCGCGGCATGCCTAACGGTGTATATCGCTTGAGCGCCCAGGGCTTCTACCGTATGGGTGGCATGGCTGAGGCAGCCGCTGCTCGTACCAATGGAACAGAGGTTCTCCACGCTAAGTTCTTCGCCAACGGCGACAGCATCGACGTGATGAGCGTATTGGATTGCGCAGGTATGCTTGAGGGCGTAGGTAACGCAGGTTACACAGGCTTTGACTTGGCTCCCAACTCAATGGGTGAGGCTTCTAAGTTCTTCAGCGCAGGTCTCTATGAGCATTCATTCATGTTCACTCTCGAAGAGGGTGTTGACACCATCGCTTTGGGTGTAACCAAGACTGGTAGCGTAGCTGCCGACTGGTTGATCTTCGACAACTTCCGTCTCGAGTTCCTCGGTCAGAAGAACGATGTTGACTACCTTGGCAACGGTACCTTGACCTCTGTATCTGAGGGCAACCACTATGTATTCTACACTGACGCTGAGGGTAAGACACACTTCCTACACGCTGCAGGAACAAATAACTGGGCATTGACAGAGTCTCCCACTACCATGGCATTCACTCCTGGTAATACATCTGCTGGCGATGCATTTGCCGGTGCTGCAAGCTTCATGGTAAGCAATGGATTCTTGATGTCTAACGCCGCCAACTCTGACGGTTCAGGTGCTATCAAGACTGAGGCTGTTGATGGTGGTAATGGTTTGGCAGCTGGTCGTACATGGGAGAGCCAGGTATTCTATAAGAATGCAGCTGGTAAGCATGCTATCCGCTTGACAAACAATAACGGAACTGGTTGGGGTGCCAACTGCTTCGTAAACATCGATCCTGCTACATTGGCTGTTGTTTCTGGCCAGCCCACTTTGGGTGACGCTCTCTACTTGTGGGAGATTGCCGATGAGGACGATCCTCGCTTCTCAGGTGAGGCACTCAAGGGTCTCATCGCCGAGGCCGAGGCTCTCGAGGGCAAGTGCAGCGCTGCTGCTGCTGAGGCTCTTGCTGCTGCTATAGCAGTTGCTAAGGAGGCTACTGCAGCTCAGGTTCAGGAGGCTAAGACAGCTCTTGAGGCTGCTATTGCAGACTATAAGGCATCTGCAGCACAGTATGCTATTCTTGCTGAGGTAATCAAGAGAGCTACAGCAATGCAGATTGCTGATGCTCCCTGCAATGACGATTTGGCAGCAGCCGTAAGTGCAGCTGAAGATCTCTATACACAGGGTGTTGTGGCTGATACCACTGCTACTGTGCTTCAGGGTGCTATGAATGCTTATGTTGCTGCTCTTGATGCTTATTCTGTAGACAACCTTACCAATGGTGACTTTACCAATGGTACTTCAGGTTGGACAGGTGATATGGGTACAGGTAACCACAACAAGTGGACAAACGTAAATAACCAGTTCGTAGAGAAGTGGACTCCCGCTCCTGGTACACTCGCTGATATGGACTTCTATCAGGAGATTTCAGGTCTTCCCGCAGGTACCTATACCTTCGCTGCTTATGTAAGCGCATGCCAGCAAGGTAACGATGACTCTTACGAGGTGTCAGGTGTTTCTCTCTATGCCAATGAGGAGTCTACAGCCGTTCATACCATCAATATCGATCGTAATGATGTGAACAAGGGCCTTGGTGCAGAGTTCGTGACTGTAACTGTTACAATCGCTGAGGGTGAGACCTTGAAGGTTGGTTTGAAGGTTGCTTCTACCGACGCTAACTGGATAGTAATGGACAACGCTAAG
>JAZOLM010000019.1:0-1475 GCA_045652985.1 Alistipes sp.
CGTGTAACCTGCGAGGTGAAACTCTCGATGGAGTGCATAAAGGAGCGTGTCTCCAAAGTATGTTGCTCTATTTGCAGGAGCGTCTTCTCCCAACTGCCTGTCAGCTCCACATTGGCAACCAGCATATCCTTTACCGCCTCGTAGATGTAGAATCCCTTCTCTGTAGGCACAAGTGCCTTGCCTGAACGCTCTATATAGTCACGCTTGAAGAGTGTCGTGATGATGGCGGCTCTTGTGGCAGGCGTTCCGATACCCAGCTCCTTCATTGCCTCCTTAGCCTTCTCATCGGTGATGTTCCTGCCACAAGTCTCCATAGCGGCAAGGAGTGTCGCTTCGGTGTAGAGAGGTTTCGGAATTGTCTTTCGCTGTGCCGTGCCATAGCCCGTAACGGGTATCTGCTCACCCTCGGCGAAGCGTGCCGTACCCTTGTTGGCTTCGGTCTCGTCCTTCTCGGCATCCTCCTTGCGGGCGAAGACTGCACGCCAGCCAGGATTGACGATGGTAGTTGAGCGTGAACGGAACTTCATATCCTCGGCTATCGCCTCCATTACCCATGACTCCTTCTCGCAGCGTGGCGAGAACGCTTCAAGCATACGCCCTGCAATCATCGTATAGACAATCTGTTCGTGGGTGTTCAACTCCTCGGGCTTTACGCCTGTGATGATGAGTGCGTGGTGATCCGTCACCTTGTCATCATCTACACTATGCATATTCAGATGCTCGAAGTCGAAACGCTTGCCATACTCCTTAAACTCGGGCATGGTGGCAATCTTCCAAAGAGAATCGTAGACCTGCTCCATCAAATCGTGCGAGATATATCTGCTACCTGTTCTCGGATATGAGATATACTTCTTCTCATAGAGAGCCTGTGCCACAGAAAGGGTCTTCTCCGCACTCATATCATGATGTGTGTTGCAGTCCTTCTGCAAGGTGGTAAGGTCGTACAGTAGCGGTGCTTGCTGGTAGGTACGCTTGCGCTCCACCTTCGTGATGAGTGCCGTTGAGTCGGGCGAGAATCGTGCGTGTGCCGCCTCTGCCTGCTCCTTACTCTTGAAGTCCTCGAAATGTGCGAACTGACGGAACTCGCCCAAGCGTTCAAGTGTGATATGCAGTTGCCAATAAGGTGTAGAAACAAAATCACGGTTCTCCTTGTAGCGACTGCATATCATCGCCAACGTAGGAGTCTGCACTCGTCCGAGGGAGTTGTTGGGCATACCCGAAGCCAAAGCCAATGCACGGCTGGCATTCATACCCACAAGCCAGTCAGCTTTGGCACGACAATCGGCAGCGTGGTAGAGACTATCGTAAGCCTCGCTATCCTTGAGGTTGCTCATACCTGCACGGATAGCCTCGTCCGTGAGTGAGGATATCCAAAGACGCTTGAAGGGCTTGGTATATCCGAGGTAGTGGTAGATGTATCGGAAGATAAGCTCACCCTCACGCCCTGCATCCGTAGCCACGATGATGCTGTCGCA
>JAZOLM010000020.1:0-1103 GCA_045652985.1 Alistipes sp.
ACGAATCATTAATCACTAACAACAAATTATGTATGGGAGGGATTGGCAGATTGCTATATGGGACACCACCCACTTTTTGAAAGCTATGAGAACAACACTAACACTCAATCAGATAGTCGATGATTGGATTGCAGGGTGCGACCGCTTGCCTGCTACCAAGACCGACTACAAGCGCAAGATACGCTTGTGGTTTAAGTGGCTCTCATCCGAGGGTATTGACCCGCGAGAGCCAACGCGCGAACACATACTGCGCTTCAAACATGCCCTACAGCAGCAAGGTAAGAGTCCGTACACCTACTTTACCTATGTGGCTGTCATCAAGATATTCTATCGCTACTGCGCTATGATGCACTACTACGAGGACATCGGCAAGGGTCTGCAGTCGAGCATCCGTATGCACGAACACTGCAAGCACCCACTCTCTGTTGCGGAGGCACAGCGGCTGATAAACTCCATCGAAACAAAGACTATCGTGGGCAAGCGTGATAAACTAATCATCGCCCTGATGCTACTCAACGGACTCCGTTCGTGCGAGGTTAGCCGCATCAACATTGGCGATGTGGAGCGTGTGGAGGATCGTGTGCTGCTACACATCCAGCGCAAGGGACACCTTGACAAGCGCGATGTGGTGGCACTGCCAGAGCTTACGGTGGAACTCTACGAAGACTACATCTCGGTGCGAGACTTCCAGCAGGACGATCCTTTAATTGTCAACCACTGCATTGGGCGACCATCAACACGCCTCTTGAACACAACGATCTCCCAGATAGTGAAGATGCGCCTGCGCATTATCGGCATCAACGACCCGAAGATAACAGCGCACTCGTTGCGCCACACCTGCGGCAGCCTGCTCGTGGAGATGGGAACGGACATCGAGATCATCAAGGATTTGCTTGGACACTCCGACTCCTCGACTACCAGAATCTATGTTGACATGGCACAGAAGCGTAGACTTCTGAGGGAGAATCCCAGCCGCCAGATAGAGGCGTTATTAGCGAAAAAGTGAGAAAAATTAAAGTAACTGATAGTCAGTAAAATGAAGGTAGAATTAATTGGAGTGTGAAGGGTTTAATACTCAAAGAGTTTGAGTTCGCCAAAAATCG
>JAZOLM010000021.1:0-15778 GCA_045652985.1 Alistipes sp.
CTTGGATGAGGCTATTGAGGATGCTAAGACTCAGAATAAGCCTATCTTCGTTGACGTAACAGGTCACGCATGTAACAACTGCCGTGAGATGGAGACAATGGTATGGGGTAGCGACCTCGTATTGCCAAAGCTCAAGGATGATTTCGTAATCTGCGCCCTCTATGTTGATGATAACACTAAGGTTGATGGCAAGCGTCTTGGCTCTATCAACACTAAGTTGGTACAGGAGAAGTGGAATGTAAGTGCACAGCCTGCATATATCATCCTCTCGCCAGATGGTGAGCGCGTTCTTGCAGGTCCACGTGGCTACAATACAGATATTAAGGCATTCGCGAATTTCCTTGACGATGCTAAGGCTAAGATGGATTCACCTGCTGAGTATGAGGAGTTTACAGCTGCTGATTTATGGAATGATGAGGTTGAGGATACTACCCTTGACACTTGTGCCACAGTCGTATATGACGAGTCATCATCGCGTAACATCGAGTGGGAGATAACTACAGCGCAGTTATCCGACGATATGTATACAGTAAACTTCATTGGTACTTTCAAAGAGGGTTGGCATGGCTATGCCATGAGTGATTTCTCAGCCCCATATATTGAGTTTGAAAATGCCGAGGTCGTTGGCGATGTCTATGAGCCACTAACACCAGTGAAGCATACAGACGACTATGGCACATCATACTACTACTATGATAGGGCGATCTACGTTTACACCATTAGGGTAACTGATACTCCCGTTAGAGGTTATATCAGTGCTACAACATGTAAGGATATGGCGTGCACAAACAACGTAGCCGAGTTTGTGATTAATAGCATTTAAATAAAGGGAGGTTCTATAAATTAGGTCGCGATGATTTTGAAGAGTGTTTCGAGGATATTTCTCAGCTCATCAGAAGGCGCAATGCGAGCATTGTAACTGAGGATAGATGAGAAAGATGCCGAAACAAATTCAAAAGCAGCCGAAATAGAAACCCCTAAGATAACGAAAACTTTTTTACTAATTTATAGAACATCCCTTAATATGTTTCTACCAACAACAGCAAAGGAGGTTGCGGCGCGAGGATGGGATGAGTTGGATGTCATCATCTTCTCGGGCGACGCATATATAGACCACCCAGCATTCGGACCTGCAGTCATTGGACGCATACTCGAGGCAGAGGGTTACAAGGTGGCAATTGTGCCACAGCCCAACTGGCGCGACGACCTCCGCGACTTCACGAAGCTCGGCAAGCCACGCCTCTTCTTCGCAGTGTCGGCAGGTGCCATGGACTCGATGGTCAACCACTACACCGCCAACCTACGCCTGCGCTCCAACGACGCCTACACGCCGGGTGGCAAGGCTGGTTTTCGCCCCGACCGCACGGTAGACACATATACGAAGATACTCAAAAAGCTATACCCACATACGCCCGTAGTCATCGGCGGCATTGAGGCATCGTTGCGTCGTCTTACGCACTACGACTACTGGACAGATAAGCTACGCCAGTCGATACTCACCACGTCGGGTGCCGACCTCTTGGTCTATGGCATGGGCGACAAGCCCATACGCGAGGTGGCAAAGGCGATGCGCAACGGCTTCAACATGAAGCTCTTGCGCGGATTGCGACAGGTGGGATTTGTTGCCAACAAGGAGTATGTCGAGAAGCTATACAATGGCAAGACCATTGTACTCAACTCCTTCGAGGAGTGCGAGGGCGACAAGAAGAAGTTTGGCGATAACTTCTGCCACATCGAGACCCTCAGCAACATGATGCAGTGCGAGACAACACTCGTTGAAAAGGTGGGCGACAGCTATGTTGTCATCACCCCACCACACGAGACCCTCACCACCGAGGAGCTCGACCACTCATTCGACCTACCCTATGAGCGTGCGCCCCACCCTCGCTACAACGGCAAGGGCGACATCCCTGCGTGGGAGATGATCAAGCACTCGATAAACATACACCGCGGCTGCTTTGGTGGCTGCTCCTTCTGCACCATATCGGCGCATCAGGGCAAGTTCATCAACTCGCGCTCGGAGCGCTCCATCCTCGAGGAGGTGAAGCGCGTGGTGGCTATGCCCGACTTCAAGGGCTACCTCTCGGACATCGGCGCTCCCTCGGCAAATATGTACCGCATGCGTGGCAAGAACGAGGAGCTATGCAAGAAGTGTAAGCGCCCATCGTGCCTACACCCCAAGCTATGCCCCAACATGAATAACGACCACCAGCCATTGCTCGACCTCTACCGCAAGATACGCGAGATGAAGGGCATAAAAAAGGCATTCATCGGCAGCGGCATACGCTACGACCTCTTCGACGACTCGCCATACTTCGAGACTGTGGTTAAGTATCACACCTCGGGACGATTGAAGGTTGCCCCCGAGCATACGGAGGATCATGTGTTGAAGCTTATGCGCAAGCCATCGTTCGAGATGTTCGAGCGCATGAATAGCCGTTTCAACACCATCTGTCGTCGCGAGGGACTCAAGTATCAGCTTATACCCTACTTCATATCGTCGCACCCCGGATGCACCGAGCGCGACATGAAGGCGCTCTCGGAGCGAGTATTGGGCAAGCTACACTTCAACCTCGAGCAGGTGCAGGACCTCACGCCAACGCCTATGACCCTGTCATCGACGATGTTCTACATGGGCGAGAACCCATACACGGGCGAGAAGGTCTTTGTGGCACGCTCGCAGGATGATAAGCGCAAGCAGAAGAGCTACTTCTTTCACGAGGAGGGAGCATCACCACGACCTTCGCCCACACGCCGCGACCAGCGCCCAGCACCCAAGGGGCACAATAGAGGTGGCGGCAGTAGTCGTGGCGGCAGTAGTCGAGGTCCAAAGAGATAGAGAGAGGAAGCTGACAACGACATTGTTCCTACAGAACAGATTATAAATGAGGGGCATATAGCAACTAACACCACAACTATTATGCTTAAACGCCTGAAATATCTCGCAGCCGTATTCGCCATAGCCGTACTACTCTTCGAGGTTAACAGATTGGTATTCATAATCTACAACCACGAGTTAGCTGCCGACTGTAGCTTCGGTGAGCTATGCTTAGCCATGCTCTACGGTCTCAAGCTCGACATCATCACCGCGAGCTACATCATCGTGGTTCCGCTAATAGCCACCATAGTGACCATATGGCTTCCCGTGGCGGAGCGTGGCGAGCGTATATGGCGATGGGTAATCATGGGCTACTACGCTACTGTCATGTCCATCGTGGCGCTGATCCAGACCGCCGACATAGGCATGTTTGGCGAGTGGCAGTCGCGCATCGATGCCCAAGTGATGATATACTCGACCAAGGAGATGTTGGCGAGCGTATCGCTATCCAATGGCATAGCAGCACTGTTATACATCGGTGCGACGCTCTTTGTCAGCCTATGGCTCTTCCACTGGGTGACACGCCGCTGGTTCGACCCCCACTTTGAGCCTACAAACAGGCTTATACCATCGCTCCAGAGCCTACACTCGCGCCTACTATCGACGCTGACAATGCTTCTATTGGCGTGCGCTCTATTTGTAGTTGCGCGTGGTGGCTTCAGCACCGCCACCGCCAACATATCGAAGGTATACTTCTCGCCCAAGATGTTCCTCAACCAGGTGGCCATAAACCCCGTATTCTCCTTCATATCAACGCTCTTCGAGGGCGACGACCTCAACGAGTACAACTTCTACAGCGACGAAGAGGCGATAGCGATATTCAACGAGGCTATGCGTGGCGAGGGCGAGCCAGGAGCTCCAAGCCAGAGGTGGCTAAAGTGCGAGCGCCCGAACGTGGTACTGATAATCGTCGAGAGCATGGGACGCCCCATCTTCGATGCCACCGACGATGGTGAGGCGGTAGCCCCCAACCTGCAGCGCCTACGCGAGGAGGGCATATGGTTTGAGAACCTCTATGCATCGTCGTTCCGCACCGACCGCGGCACTGTTGCCATACTCAGCGGCTTTCCAGCCCAGCCCAAGATGTCGATAATGAAGTACCCCAACAAGGCGGTGAAGCTACCAGGCATAGCTCGCACACTGCGCGACAAGGGCTACGACACACGATTTATATATGGTGGTGATGCCAACTTCACAAATACACGCGCCTACCTCTATGGCACAGGCTTCGACGAGGTTGCCGATGAGCGCGAGGTAAACTTCGGCGGTCACCGCTCGAAGTGGGGATCGGCCGATGATGCAGTTCTCAAGTGGGCATCAAACGCCATCCTCAAGCGTATGGATAGCGGAGCGAAGAGCTTTGATGTCATCCTCACGCTAAGCAGCCACGAGCCCTGGGAGGTACCATACAACCGCCTCGACGACGAGATTCTCAACGCCTTTGCCTTCACCGATAGCGAGGTGGGCGCCTTCGTCGAGCGTATGCGCAATAGCAAGCACTGGGACAACACCCTTATAGTCATCATCGCAGACCACGGCTTCCCATACCCCGGCACTATAACATATAACTCGCCAGAGCGACACCACATACCTATGCTCTGGTTGGGTGGCGCTGTGAGCGAGCCGAGGGTTGTGGAGGATTATATCTCGCAGACCGACCTTGCCGCGACGCTCCTTGCACAGCTGGGTGCCGACCATAGCGACTTTACGTTTAGCCGCGATATATCATCACCCTCGACATCACGCTTTGGCTACTGGACATTCAACAATGGCTTTGGCATGATAGATAGCCGAGGTGTGTCGATCTACGACCACACTGGAGGCATGACGCTACGCAACGACGGCAACGATACCCTACGCCTACGCAACGGCAAGGCGATACTCCAGCGCACTTTTATAGAGATTAAGAGGCTGTAAGAGCAGATAAAATAATACGTGGGTGCCCAACAATGGACACCCACGTATCATTTAGAGGTGAAAGGTGAAAGGTGAAAGGTGTGGTGTCTGCGACGCTGAATTTAATTGATAGGAGCGATAGTTAGCAAGAGCCCTACAACTTACGCGCAAGCAATCCTACTACTCCTATTGTTCCCATTGCTCCTACGATCTATTTAAAACTCGCGCGGAGCGCACCATACTTTTCACCTCTCACCTTTCGCCTTAGAATAGGTATTGCTCACGACGGACACGCTCAACAAGAGCGAATATCTCCTGCCATGCCTCCTCGCCAAAGGTCGTTCCAACAACCTCGATAACCTTACCTGCTGTGATGGCACCTATAGTGCCGCACTGGCGTAACGACAAACCCTCGCACAAGCCCGCCATGAAGCCAGCAGCGTAGAAGTCACCCGCGCCTGTGGTATCCACGCGCTTAGCAGCAGCCATAATACCCACATGGATAACCTCCTCGCCACGCTTGATAAGAGCACCCTTGGTGCCAATCTTCACGATGGCAAGCTCACACATCTGGCTGATGCTATTGAGGGCATTTAGCGGCTCCTCCTCACCCGTGAAGGCACGCGCCTCATCCTCGTTGGCGAAGAGTATGTCTACGTGCTTAGCAACAATATCTCTGAGGAACTCGCGGTTCTCGGCAACGACATTGAACGACGCAAGATCGATAGCAACCTTCAAGCCGTGAGCCTTAGCCTTCTCGATTGTCGAGCGGATGAGGTTGTGGTCCTGCACCAAGTAACCCTCGATATATAGGCAGTCGTAGTCATCGAATATTGCGCCGTCGATATCCTCGGCTCTGAGGTCCATAGCCGCACCCAAATGGGTCACGAACGTACGCTCGCCATCGGGCGATACCAAGGCCACGCACTTGCCCGAGCGCTCCTCGGAACGTAGTATATATGGCGTCACTCCAATATTGCGCAGCGCCTGCTCATAGAACTCTCCCGTGGTATCCTCGCCCACCTTGCCAATGAATGCCACATCGCAGCCGAGGCGCGCCATGGCACGCACTGCATTTCCAGCTGAGCCACCCAACGACAAAGAGTATGGACAACCAGCTACCGACTTCGATATGGCGGTCTGTAGCTGGCTATCGACAAGACTCATTGAGCCCTTTGCGAGCTGATACTCCTCAAGGACTGCATCATTCGAGATGTTAACGAGCATATCGGTAAGTGCATTACCGATACCTATAACGCGCTTAATCATATCTTCGTTGATATGCTTTATGTTACTCACCCAATGTTGGGTTGGTGATGTAACCACCCATATAAGGGTTAGACTTCACCTCGCCAGTGTACTGCGCAAGAATGCGGTGCTGCTTGACTGTGAGAACATCAATCAAGATGTCGTAACCACCATCGATATGGCTGATTGTCACCGAGCCACCTACGACAGGGCTCTTGCCATCCTCATTGGCAATCTCGCAGAGATTAACATTGATTACGTTGCCATCTTCGCCATCTACAGTGTAGGTAGCAGCAGGGATTATAGCGTTCTCGTTTGCCACTGCGCTGTTGCAGTCGAGAGAGATGCGAAGACCCTCAGCCTCAAGGTATAGCAGGAAGTTTTTGCCATCGAACCACACGCCCTCGGCATAGTCGCATATCTGCAATACTGTTGGCTTGTCGCCGCGAGTCATAACCCACACTGTGCTCATCTCAACGCTGAAGTATATATCGTAGACCTTGCCACTCTCCACATTAGCCATGATGTTAAGGCTTGAGCCTGCCTCGATTGCAATCTCCTCACCAAGCTCGGCTGTAGCCTCCTCAGCGGCGCCATAGCTCTGGTCCGTTAGGCTATGGTAGAGAGTGAAGCCATCCTCGTCGAGTGCCACGCTTGTAGCCACCTGATAGATGCCCGACTTGCGCATACGCTGAGTCTCGGCAATGCCTCTAACGTACCAAATATCATCACCCTGAGCGATCACCTCGTTGGCCTCCGCTGGGGTCTTACCCTCGCTCATCACGTAGTAGGTGTCGAGCGCCTCGTTGAGATATAGGTCGTATGTGCCACTCTCCTTAACACGGATGTCGCTACCATACTTCGATGTAGGATACTTGTAGTCGCGCTCCGCACCCTGACCATTGCCGCCAAGCGAGTTCTGCAACGAGCCATCCAAGACAAACTTGAAAGAGTCGGTCGATGCAACCTCCACGCCACGAGCAACATAGTAGCCGTCGATAGCCTCCATGGCAATACCCGAAGCGACATCCCAGTTATTGGTCATTGAGCCAACCACTGCCCAGCCCTCGAATGCAGGTGTATCTACAACTGTTGCTGCTGCCTGGTTAACAACCACATCGAACGACTTCGTACTATAACCCACAGTAATCTTTCCTGTGCGCGACTCCTTGAGGCTATTCTCCGCCACACTGAACTTAACGCAGCCACTATAGCACTCATCTGTGTTTATTGTAATCCACTCTACATCACTCTTAATGTTTACAGGTGACTCAGAAGATTCTGGCACATCACTCTTACCCTGAGAGTTCTCGCCCTTCACGAGGTTATAGGTAATCTCGCCCGTGCCACCCTCAGCCTCAAACTCCATTGTCGATGCCGATGTAAGCTCCAATGAAGGGTCATTGTCTGGCTCAGGAGTAATAGGGGTGTCGTTGTCGCATGCCGTCATTAGAAGTGGCAATGCAAGTAGTAGATAAAAAAGCTTTTTCATGTTACTTTACTATATGTTTAATTATTATATGTTTTACGACATATGGTCAAGCAGCCACCCACACCACGCAACTCAGACAACATACTTCACCGATACAAAGATAACTTATTTTTCTCAAGCGCGAAATATTTTGACCATATTTCATGCATCATAGCGGTTATTTCCGCCAAGGCCATAGTTTATTGAAATAAAATCACTACCTTTGTGGGGAATAGCTATTTAAGAGATGTTACTACACGATAAACTAAAGTCATACAACGTCATACTCGCCTCGGCATCGCCACGCCGCAGGGAGTTGCTACGCGCCACAGGCATCGAATATCGCCTTGCCGAGAAGTTCGAGTGCGAGGAGGAGTACCCCAACACCCTTGCAGCCATAGATGTAGCGCCCTATCTCTCAGCGCTTAAGAGCCACGCCTACCCCACCCCCTTGGCATACAACGACCTGCTCATCACCGCCGACACAACTGTGGTCTTGGGCGACAAGGTCTTGGGCAAGCCCCACAACGAGGAGGAGGCGTGCGTCATGCTTCGCGAGCTTAGCGGCAAGGAGCATAGCGTCGTCACGGGCGTCACGTTGCGCATGCGCGATGCGGAGCGCACCTTCGCCTCTATTAGCAAGGTACGCTTTGCCACACTCAGCGAGGAGCAGATAGCCTACTACGTCGACAACTTCCGCCCCATGGACAAGGCTGGTAGCTACGGCATACAGGAGTGGATAGGCTATGTCGGCATCGAGGGCATCGAGGGTTCGTTTTTCAACGTCATGGGACTTCCCGTGCAGCGCCTATGCCGCGAGATTGAGGCATTTATCGAGGCACTGCCATCGTGCTACCTATAATCGCAACTAATTACAAACAAATAACTTATGAAACGATCATTACTCATCGTCGCGCTTATCTTCGCGACAGCCTTCTCGGCAGTTGCCGACAAGGGCATGTGGCTGCCATCACTCATCGCCAGCCGCATCAAGGATATGAAGCAGAAGGGCTTCAAGCTCTCTGCCGAGGATATCTACTCTATTAACCAGGCATCGTTGAAGGATGCCGTAGTACTCTTCGACGGCGGCTGCACAGGCGAGATTGTCACCGAGCAGGGCCTCCTCCTCACCAACCACCACTGCGGCTACGACGCCATCCAGGCGCTCTCGACCGTCGAGCACGACTACCTCACCAATGGCTTCTGGGCGATGTCGAATGCCGAGGAGCTGCCATGCCCAGGCTTGAAGGTGCATATCCTCGTCTATATGGAGGATGTCACCGAGCGCATCGCTGGTGGCGAGACTGCCAATGAGATTGTCGCTAAGGCCAAGGCCGAGGGTATCGGCTACATGGCAGAGGTGGAGTCTATGTACTATGGCAACGAGGCATACCTCTTCGTCTACCGCGAGTTCTCCGACGTGCGCCTTGTGGGTACTCCTCCTACCACCATCGGTAAGTTCGGCGCCGACAACGACAACTGGATCTGGCCACGCCACACTGGCGACTTCTCAATCTTCCGCATCTATGCCGACGAGAACAACAACCCTGCAGCCTATAGCGCTGACAATAAGCCATATAAGCCTGCACGCCACTTCCAGATCTCTACTAAGGGCGTCAAGGAGGGTGACTTCACCATGATCTACGGCTTCCCTGGCAACACCCAGGAGTATATCACCTCGGATGCCGTGAAGTATGTTGCAGAGATCTCTGACCCTACAAAGATCGACCTTCGCACACAGCGCCTCGACATCATCGGCGCAGCACAGGCCAAGTCGCCAAAGACACGTATCCAGTATGCTGCTAAGCAGGCAAATATCGCCAATGCGTGGAAGAAGTGGCAGGGCGAGGTTAAGGGTATCAACCGCCTTGGCACCTACCAGAAGAAGCTCGACTATGAGGCTCGTTTCCGCAAGGACAACCCAGATAAGGCATACCTTCTCGACTCACTATCAGCCGCTTACGAGCGCAATTATGAGGGTTACTTCACCTATGAGCTCTTTAACGAGTCGCTCCGCGGCATCGAGCTTGCACAGGTGTCACGCATAGCCCTCAACTCATCACTCGACGCCGAGCAGAAGGAGGCAGCCCTCGCGCAGTTCTACAAGGACTTCGACGTGAACGTTGACCGCGACCTCGCCAAGGCGATGATCAGCGCCTACTGCGAGCACGCCGTGGTAATCTCTGAGGAGCTTCAGGCGCTTGTCGAGAAGCACGGTGGCGCCGAGGCATATGCCGAGTGGCTATACGACAACACTCAGCTCGGCACCCTTGATGGCTTCTCTATGGACGTTGTGATGAACGACCCTATCACCGAGTTCGCATTGGCCATCGAGCCTATCCGCGAGTACGCCTCAGGCTACGCATACCGCAACTTCAGCAACATCCCTGATATCGAGCGCTGGTATCGTCCTTATGTTAAGGCACTTATGGGGTGGGATAAGAAGCGCGCCTTCTTCCCCGATGCAAACCTTACGTTGCGCGTTGCCTACGGTAAGGTTGCAGGCTATGAGTATGCCGATGGCGAGTGGCACCTGCCACAGACCACCCTCGAGGGCATCATCGCCAAAGACAACCCCGAGATCTACGACTATAACGTGCCTCAGGCACTACGCGACGCATACGCCACTAAGGACTACGGTCGCTGGGGCGTAGAGATGTATGGCAAGTATACCGTGCCAGTATGCTTCATCGCCACAAACCACACCACAGGTGGTAACTCGGGCTCTCCGGTTATCAACGCTAATGGAGAGCTTATCGGCATCAACTTCGACCGCACATGGCTATCTACAATGTCGGATATCGAGTTCGACGAGAGCCTCTGCCGCAATATCATCTGCGACATCCGCTACGTCCTATTCGTCGTAGATAAGGTGGGCGGCGCTGGCTGGCTCATCGAGGAGATGGGACTCTAAACAATTGGTAATGAATAATTAGTAATTAGCAATAGTGTTGCTCCTGTGGAGCAATGAGATTAGGGGAATTAAGGAGTTTAAGGAAGTTAGTGAGTTTAAAGCAAAACCGCTAATTTCCTTAATCTCACTAATCTCCCTAAATTTTTAATCTTCTATCGCTCCGCCAGGAGCGAAACATTACTAATTACTCTTTACTCATTACTAATTAATTTTCACCCTTAACTACTCTCAACTACCCTTCACTTTAGAACTGGGGATTATGAGTAGCTCCGCTTCGCTCTGGGTATTACCGCTTCGCTCTGGGGACTACCCAGTTTACCCAGAGTGCGCTTTGCGCACGGCTCTACCCACGCTACCCAGTCCTACCTAAAACTCTATCGCTCCACCAGGAGCGAAACATTACTATTTACTAATTACTAATTACTCTTTACTCATTAATCTTCACCCTTTCGCTTCCATCTTTTATTTTGACCGAAAAATCATACAAAAATATTTGGTCGTTGAGGATAAAATGAGTATATTTGCAATGTCGTGTAGTAGTGCGTAAATACTTGAAAACAAGCGATTTTAGGCACTTCAAGCGCGTAACTGCTTGAGGGGGGGGGAGTTAGACCGCTCCATCTCAAGTCGTTTGTTGGCACTATTACTAAACAATTAGAATACAAAACAATAGACATAGATTGACAAACAAATATTAACTTTAATTTTAAACACTATGAAAGCAAGATTTTTAGCGTTGGCTGCCTTGGTGCTTGGATTGGCATCATGTCAGACAGATCCTCAGGATCTCGACGTAAATGCTGGTGGTGAGCAGGCTGTCACCATCAACGTGGCTCTTCCCGAGGAGGTAACACGTGCTGCAGGCTCTGATAGCGCCCTTGGCGGTATCGGCAATGTAGATTTGAGTGAGGATTACGACATCCGCTACATCCTTGAGGTGTACGATGAGAATGGCGTATTGGCAAAGGATCGTATGGTTCAGACAAGCGATGCAACCTCTGCAAACTTCGACCTTCGCCTTGTTCCTGGTCGCGCCTACAACTTTGTTGTTTGGGCTGACTTCGTAACACAGGGCACACGTGATGACCTTTACTACAACACAAACCTCAATAATGGCGGTTTGCGTAACGTACAGGTTATTGACGCGAACTGGGATGCTATCATCGAGGCTCGCGATGCTTATACCGATGTCTTCACCGTGCACAATTTCTCAAGCACATCTACTATCAACATGACACTTACACGTCCATTTGCTAAGTTGCGTGTTGTTACTGACGATATCGATGAGATGATTTCTATTCGTCCTGCTGAGGTTAAGGTTAAGTACTTCAATACTAAGTTCTACACCACCTTCGATGCTTTCGCTGAGACAGCATCTGGCGTACGTGAGGACAAGGAGTTGACTGTTACCCTCTTGGATGCACAGAAGAACGGTGTTGACACATATACTGGCGGTTTGGATGCTCAGGAGGGTGTTCAGACATTGTTTGCTGACTACTTCTTCGGCGCTGAGGATGACCGCGTGATGTTCACTTTCGACGTTAAGGATAATGGTGGTCGCGACCTTCCACAGGTTACTTTCAACACCAACATTCCAGTTAAGCGTAACAACCTTACAACTGTTTACGGTCCTATCCTTACCGATGCTAACAACGTATCTGTAACTATCAACCCAGCATTCGATAATGGCACAAATTGGAATCCTGGAGATGACCAGTACGATGTAGAGGTATGGGACGGTAAGACATTGACTGAGCCTATTTTGGTTGATGGTGTTTACGAGATTAACACTGGCTCACAGCTTGCTTGGTTGGCAGCTGCTGTAAGTGGCACATTGCCAGATACACGTGCCGTTGCCGCTACTTCATTCGCTGGCAAGACATTCAAGCTAACATCAGACATCAACCTTGGCGAAAATGCTTGGAAGCCTATCGGTCTTGGTGGTAAGCACTTTGAGGGTATCTTCGATGGTCAGGGTCATACTATCACTGGTCTCAAGGTTACTGAGCGTTTTGGCGGCGACAGATTTGCTTTGTTCTGCTCTCTCGCAGGTAGTGCACAGATTAAGAATCTTGTGATTGACAACGCATATATCAAGTATCCTGGTGATGGCGAGGACTGCTATGCTTCAGCTATTGCTGGTACTATCTACGGTAACATTCTTTTTGATAATATCATTGTTAAGAACTCTACAATCACTGGTAACAACAAGGTTGGTGCTATCTTCGCACACGATGGCTCAAGCACACAGATTACCATCAACAACTGCCACGTTGATAATTGCTACATCGCATCTGAGGATTTGAAGGATGGTGGTTGCGTTGGTGGCTTGATTGGTTACTATGCAACTGGCAACAAGGATAAGGTTAACACCATCAAGGATTCTTCTGTTAAGAACTCTGAAATCGTTGCAATCAACAGTTCTAACAGCGGTAAGCGTGCTAACTCTGAGTTCATTGGCTCTATCGCAACTAAGGACGACATGGTTCTTAACATCGAGAATTGCGTTGTTGAGAATAACACCTTCTCTCAGACCACTGACGGTCAGACTCCTGTAACTTACGTAGGTGTGTTCGATACCAAGTTCATTGGTGGTGATCGCTATGAGGCTCTCAAGGGTAAGATTGTGATTAATGGCTATGAGACTGTTGCACAGGGTCTTGGCGTAAATGAGGAGGATGAGTACCTTGTTACAGCTACTGAGGGTTTGGAGTACATCGCTGAGCAGGTTAATGCTGGTAACGAAGAGTTTACCGATGCTGACATCGTATTGGACGGCGACATCGACCTTGCACAGCTCGCTGCAATGACTCGTAGCGCTGTTGCAAACAACTGGATTCCTATCGGTACTGAGGCAAATCCTTTCAAGGGTTCTTTCGATGGTAACGGTAAGACTATCAAGAACCTCGCACTCGTTGAGTCTGAGGCTAAGGAGGGTAAGGCATTTGTCGGCTTCTTCGGTTATGCTAAGGATGCAACAATCAAGAATGTTACTTTCGAGAACGTTTACATCAATATCCCTTGCTTGGACATCGACCACAGCCAGGGCCACATTGGTGCTGTCGCAGGTTCGTTGGAGGGCACTTCTACTATCGAGAACGTAACCGTTAAGGGTGACGTTAAGGTATATGCTACACAGGATGCTAACGGTGCAAGCCGTGTTGCAGTTATTGCTGGTGGTAACTCTTATGGTAACGTAACTATGAAGAACGTTCACGTTATCGCTAACGAGGGTAGCTACCTTATCGCAAACAACAACACCGGTGCTTTGGCGGGTCAGTTGCAGGGCAAGTCTGTATTCGAGAACTGCTCTTCGAATATCGACGTAACTGTTAACAAGTTCTTTGCTGGTGGTATCATCGGTCTTGCAGCTGGTGACCAGACATTCATCAACTGCCACACAACAGGTGATATCGCTGTTGTTGCAGGCCGCGAGGGTCGCGCTCATGACCAGTACCGCGTAGGTGGTATCGCAGGTGGTTGGGCTGATGGCGCAACTAAGGTTTGCACTCTTACAAACTGCTCTTACACAGGTAAGGTATCAGGTAAGAACTCTGATGGCTCTATTGCTGAGCCACTCGACTATATGGGTTATGTAGGTCGTGGTTACACTCTTACAAACTGCGCTGGTAGCAAGGTTGTTATCGACGGTGTCGAGTTCGTTCAGAAGTACAACACCGCTGATAAGGCTGGCATCTACGATATTGCCAACATTGAGATCTCTTCAAAGGCTGATATGTTCTGGTTTGCTCAGATGGTGAACAGCAACAAGTGCACTTTCGCTGGTCAGACCGTGAAGCTCGCTGCTGACATCGACCTCAACAACGAGGAGTGGACTCCTATTGGCTCAGCATATCAGGATCACGGCTTTATGGGTAACTTCGACGGTAATGGCTACACTATTAAGAACTTGGCAATTACTGATATTGCTGCTGATGCAGACGGCTATGTTTACGCAGGTTTGTTCGGTGTAACTGAGGGTACTGATAAGGACAATCAGAACTACATCAAGAACCTTGTTATTGAGAATGTAAACATCTCTACCGAGGGTCACATTGTAGCTGCTGCTATCGCATACCCATACTATACAAAAGTTGAGAATGTTACTGTTAAGGGTAAGGTAAATATCAAGGGTGGCGACTACACATCAGGCGTTTTGGCTTACACTCGTCGTTGCGTTGACGCTAAGGATATCGCTATCAAAGCTGACCAGGGTTCTGTAATTGATGGTCAGACAACTGTTGGTGGTGTTATCTCTGATATTCAGATGAATGGAGGTTTGACAGCTAACTACTCTAACTTCGAGGCTACTGGCTTGACTATTAAGGGTGTTAAGAGCGTAGGAGGTATCTCTGGTATCATCGATGGTCAGACTCTCGATGGCGCAATTGTGAAGAATGTGAACATTGTTTGCAACGATGTACGCACTGGTATCGTAGTAGGTGCTTACGGCGATAAGTCTACTATCACAAATGTTTCATACGAGAATGTTACAGGTGCTACTCGTGTAATTGGTGCAACTTGGGGAGCAGGTAACTACGTTGGTCAGATTGTCGAGGTGGGTGGCCAGAAGGCTGTAGTTTTCAGCATTGAGGATGGCGTTAAGGCTGTATCTGTAGAGGAGTTGAACCTCAATGGTAAGAGTGCAACAGATGCTGTAGCTTGGGCTGAGGATCTTGGCGAGGGTTGGAGCCTTGCCTCAATCTACGAGTTGGATGCTATTCACTCTGTTCGTTCTGTTTTGAACGATGCATTGGTGGATGATAACGCAGAGAATGCACTTTTCTGTGAGGATGAGTATTATGCAGATGGTAAGTATGCTCTATATATCTCGTCAACTGATGCTATTGGTAATGACCCTCAGGGTGAGGCATATTTTGCTAACCGTGTATATGTTAAGTACTTCAACCTAAATGGTTACTGGGATTATAACTATAGTACATTTGCGACTATTAACAAGTATGCTCCTTTGAAGGATAACTATTTTGCACGTGCTATATTTACTCTATAATCCAAAAGTATAGCCAAACAATAAGCGCTCGGCTTCGGCCGGGCGCTTTTTTTGTTTCAGTGTAGATTATGAGTTAAGATGGGTTTCTTGGGTTAAGGTGTGTTACTATGAGTTATTTTGGGTTACTATGCGATTGACTCTGCCCATATTAACACACTCTACCTTAACACGCCTTAACTCGGCTTGACTCACCTTAACACGCCTTAACACACATTCCCCCACAAATTCCTCAGCCCCTTATACGCCCCCCCCACAGCATCACTCCTCCCCCACCCGCATCCTCCCCCCCATGATGTGGGTATTAAAAATAATACCCGTGGTTTTTAGAGCCGAGGCCAAGAGAGGAGTCGCATCCCCCTC
>JAZOLM010000022.1:0-1117 GCA_045652985.1 Alistipes sp.
GATTAGATGATGGATCGCTACGCTGTAGATCGGCACTGCGTGCCTGTAGGTTGTAGATCGCCCTTTGGGCTGTAGTTTAGAGATGTTAGAGCAACTATTACATATTGACACGGAGGTATTGTTGGCTATCAATGGCTGGCATGCGCCATGGGCGGATACGTTGATGTGGATCATATCGGCAAAAACGACCTGGATACCGTTATATCTGTTGCTAGTTGGATTGTTGGTTTGGCGTTATCGCAAGCCTGCTATGACGAGTGTGAAGTGGCTACAGAAAGTGCCAGTTTGCGTGGTGGTAATTGTGGTGATAGGATTGGCGGTAGGTGCTGCGGATTTTATCGCATCGGGCATATTGAAGGATCTAGTTGCGCGCCCGCGTCCCACGCGCGTACCCGAATTAGAAGGTATGTTGCACCTTGTGAATGGCTATAGGAGTGGACAATATGGTTTTGTGAGTAGCCATGCGGCTAATACGATGGCATGCGGCTTGCTGTTCTCGTTGATTTGGCGCAACAAAATAGCCACCGTGGGCTTGATGCTTTGGGTGGCTATGAACTGCTATAGTCGAATGTATCTCGGGGTGCATTACCCCTCGGATATCTTGGGTGGACTTATGGTTGGTGTTCTGATGGCGGTGGTGGCATATCAGGTGCTTCTGATGCTTGGGGTGCTCTCTCGCCATGATGCGGATGAGGAGCAATCCAGTTGCAAGGGTTCTGAGGTGCTCGAGGCTCGTGATTGAGTTGGCGATTCATAAATGTCTCGTATAATTCTGCAGGAAGGATATTTTTGAGTTCCTCTTGCATGAGTAACATACATTGAAGCACATCGGCGCGTGTATAGTTTTCGCTCTGGCGTTTTTCGGCATACTTGAGATGCATTCGAAAGAGCGTATCGCGCAAAACACTGTCGGTGATCTGTAGTTCTCGAACTAACATCTCGGTTTGTTTGCGAGCAATATCGGTAGCCGTACGTTGAGGATGGTGATGCTGCGCAGTCGCCAATAGAGCTACCACGATAAAAGTAAATATAAGAAGATAACGCATCATACCAAAATATCTACAAAAATTATGCCAAAAAAAGGTGTTACATATTCATCGGAATGGAAAATAGCCCA
>JAZOLM010000023.1:0-1252 GCA_045652985.1 Alistipes sp.
ACGCTTCGTTCAATGGCGATGCACTTGTTGAGTTCCCTGCGGTATGCTTCGCGATCCTTCTCCCACTGCTCAACGCTGTAGCTCTTGGCTACAATCGCTTGATTGAGTAGTTGCCCATGCATGCCCTTGCCGATCAAGTCAACTCGTCCGAAGTAGAACTGCCCGTCAATGGTGCAGGCAATGTAGTGCCCGCGAGTCGAGGTGCGCTTCGAAATGGTGTTGTTGTTTTCGTCCTTTACCTCGTAGAGGAATTTGCCGTTTTTAAGCTCGGTCTTTGTCAATCTGTAGGTCTTCATAACTCACTCTGTTTTAGTTGTTTGTTGTAGTGCAAACATAACATCACTATTCGGAACACGCAAGTATTATTACCTTTATTTTCAATAAGTTAAGCACTTTTTGCAACACTCCAAGTGAGTGGAGCCGACCTCTTGCGAAGTCGGCTCCTGCCTGCATTGCTTATCCGCGTTGTAGGCAGCCAAGACCTGGGTTAGGTTTGTCGTTTAGGCGCGGGTTGGATTCTTGATCAATTCGTCCAACTCGCGTACCTCTTTCTGAATATCTGCGATTCGTTCTGCGTAGTAGAAAAGTGCATCCTTGATTGTTTCGAGCAGCTCGGTGTTTGCGTGGAGCTTACCGATGCCGATGTAGAAATCAGCCATTGTGTAGCCGCGCTCCTCTGGGAGCAAGTCATGGCTACCGCAGGTGCCTACATTGATCTGGAAGCGTTCGCTACCGAGCCAACACTTCTGCTCGTAGTAGATCGACACGCTCTGACCGAAGATTGGTTTGTTTTCGGCATCTACCACCGTCACTTCCATATAGCTTGTTGAGAGGCGACCAGCTCGCCACTGCTTGCCAAGGGCAGCCTGGAGGTGGCTCTCGATAAGTTCGAGGGTTGCACTCTCTGCGCAATCGTACTCACTGCCGAGTAGGATGCGTTTCTCCTCGCACTCGCGCTTAAAGGCTTGACCCTGCTCGGTTGCGTAGAAGGCATCGGCAGCCGCCTGCTGTGCAGCCTCGACCTTTGCCTTTTCGAGATTCTTCTTGAGCTCCTCGATGCGGAGCTTCAACTCAAACTCCTTCCAGCTTGCTGCTTCATCGCGAAACTTGTGAGTCTGGCAAAACTCCTCGATGTTTACGATCGTGTTGCCCTTAATCTCGGAAATCTGGTTGCGAAGGTTGTAAATCTCAACTAAAAGGTTCTCTTTGCGTGTCATAATCTATTAAGTATTAAGTGTTTAACTTCGTTTTA
>JAZOLM010000025.1:0-15280 GCA_045652985.1 Alistipes sp.
GTTCTTATGCTTCAGTCTTTCGGCCTTAGCAACCTCATTGCGCAGGCGCAACTCGGGGTGCTGCATATCGACATGCGCTATCTTGAGCGCAACGAAGCAGTCGTCCTCATTGTCATAAGCCTTATAGACCGAGCCAAAGCCTCCCGAGCCGAGCTGATCGCTCTTCGGGTCGTAGCTATAACGTGCTGCAAACTCCTGTTGGGTCATAACTCTTTATATTATATATATGTATTATCTATACCTCATCAAGATCCAAGCCCACAGAGTCGGTATATCCCTCCCACTTCTGCAGCACCGCCTTGAAATCCTCCGGTAGCTCCGAATCGAACTCTATATACTTGCCCGTAGTCGGGTGGTTGAAGCCCAAGGCGCGGGCATGGAGCGACTGGCGCGGGATGAGCTTGAAGCAGTTCTCGATAAACTGCTTATACTTCTGGAACGTGGTGCCCTTCAATATGCGGTCGCCACCATAGCGCTCGTCGTTGAACAAGGGGTGTCCCTGCCACGACATATGCACACGTATCTGGTGGGTACGTCCCGTCTCCAAGCGGCACTCCACGAGCGTCACGTAGCCATAGCGGCGCAACACCTTGAAGTGTGTCACGGCATGCTTGCCATCTGAGCCATCGGCAAAGACATACATCTGAAGGCGCTCCTTGGGACTACGACCGATATTACCGATGATAGTACCCTCATCCTCCTTGAGGTTACCCCACACGAGGGCTATATAGCGGCGATAGATGGTATGGTCGAAAAACTGCTTGGCAAGCGAGGCGTGAGCCCTCTCGTTCTTCGCCACGACCAGCAATCCCGAGGTATCCTTATCGATACGGTGCACAAGACCTGCGCGGGCATTGCCCTCGGAGAACATAGGCAGATCCTTAAGGTGGTACGACAGCGCGTGGACAAGCGTGCCGCTATGGTTGCCGACACCTGGATGCACGACCATGCCCGCCTCCTTATTCACCACGATGATATCGTCATCCTCGTAGACAATATCCAATGGGATATTCTCGGGCACAATCTCCTCCTTGCGGCGAGGATAGGGCATGACGATAGATATCTGGTCGAGGGGCTTGATCTTATAGCTCGACTTCTGAGGCTTGCCGTTGACAAGGATATTCTGTCCATCGGCAGCCGCCTGTATGCGGTTGCGCGAGGTGTTCTCGAGGCGTGTAACGAGGAACTTATCGAGGCGCATCATCGACTGCCCCTTATCCACCATCACCGCGAAGTGCTCATACATCTCGTCGCCATCCTCCACTACGCCATCGGCACCCTGCGTATCGAGATCCTCCAAAAGCTCATCATCGAGCTGTGCAGCACGATTATCTATATTGTTTACCATATCTCTATCCTAAATAAAGAATCCTTCATCTGCCGAATCATCAACGACAAGATTTTCTACATCTATAGGCACCTCCTCTGGTGTCACCTCCTCGATGGTCGACAACTCGACAGGTGACTCCTCGACAACAGGCTCCTCCTCATTGTAGTAATCATCGTCATACTCATCCTCTCCCTCCTCCTTCTCGTAGGTGATAGGCACGGCTGGGGCGGGCTTTTTACGATTCTCCTTAACGATATCTATAGCCTCAACATATGACGTACGCGCAAGACTCGTATCGGCAGTCATATATATTGTCACCTCCTCACCATATTTGAGCTTCGCACCATAAGCGAGTTCCTCTCCTGATGCTACATCCATGCGATAGACAAGCGTATTGCGACGGTCACGCATATCAACGCTACCATCGTAAATAATCTCGCCAACATAAAATCCCGACTCCCAGAGCTTTGTACGTGCCTCCGTAAGCGGTGTGTTGAGAACGTTAGGAAGCTCCGTATATGGCGCCCTCTTGTCGTAAGATAGATATAGCGTTACACCCGTACCGCGAGGCATAATCGCCCTATCCGTGGCCTCAACAGGTCGTTTATTAATCTCCTGCCTCAAAACAATATTTCCATACTCGCCAGGCTCATAGATAAGCTTCTCAACGACAAAGCCTGCGAGGGTGAGCTCCTGCAGTGCTGCCGATAAGCCCTGACTCGCAACATACGGCACAGGCAGATCCTCAGGCTCGGCAGAGTTGACCGTAACATATATACGGCGTCCCGGCTTAACCATCACGGTGCGCACGCTCGATGGCTTAGGGTTCTGATCTATGATCAAGCCTGGAGCCACCTGCTCGTTGTAGACCTCATCGCGAATGACAATCTCAAGCTCCATGCTCTGAGCAATATCGCGTGCCTCATCCAACGTCAAGCGTTCTAAATTAGGAAGCTCGATAGCCTCTCCGTGGCGCGTGCCTATCTTCAAGCCGAAGAAGAGTCCAACACCGACACATACCAAGAATATAGCTATGAAGAACATATGATACAATATGCGGAAATGCCTATAAGAGCGCTTCACACCCTGCCAAAACCTCTTTAGTCCTGCAACAAACTTCTCTTTCTTGGTCATAACCTTCTCCTCCTCTTCAACATTCTCGCTACTCTGTTCATCACCACTATCGGCATCAAGCATTGCCGACTTAAGGTTCACGGTAGCCTCCGCCGCTGCGGCGTCCGCGCCACACTGCGTAGCCTCACCCGAAGAGACGACATCCGCCGCAGACTCCGCAACAGCCTCCGCTGCCTCCGCTGCCTCCGCTGCAACACCCGTTGCCACCTCCGTTGCAGCTGCTGCTGCCGTAGCTGCCGTCGCCACAAGCGCAGCGCCCGCAGCCGCCACACCGAGATTAGGCAATGAGGCATAACGACCATCACGGTCGACGACATTGTAGTGCGTATCGCGCTCAACAGGCACAAAGCCAGCATCACGCACCAACGCCTCAAGCTCCTCGACACTCATCGAAGGAGAGGCATCAGCGCCCGCCATAGAGTATATCTTCGTGCTATCATCGATAGTTCCATCGATATCATCAGCGCCATATGCCAATGCTATCTCCGTGGTAGCCTTTCCATAGGCCACCCAGTAAGCCTTGATATGGGCGATATTATCGAGGAAGATACGGCTGACGGCGATTGTTCGCAAGTCATCCTCAACAGATGTCTCGCCAATCTCCGACATACGATTGTTGCGGCTACGATACTTCAACGGTATGAAGGCATCGAAGCCTGGGGCATAGTCCTGCAGCTCACGAAGACGATTTAGGTGGTCTACACGCTGCTCGATACTCTCAATATGTCCATAGAGCATCGTACAGTTGGTATGCAACCCCATATGGTGGGCAGCACGGTGCACTGCCAACCACTCATCCGAGCTACACTTATCAGGGCATATCTTACTACGAAGCTCCTCGTCGAAGATCTCGGCGCCACCACCCGGAATGCTATCCATGCCCGCCTCCATAAGGCGACGCAAGCCCTCAACAACGGTAACCTCCGCCTTGCGAATCATATAGAAGAGCTCAACGGCGGTATACGCCTTAACCGAGACATGAGGCAAAGCGCTCTTCACGCGGCGTATCATCTCGCAGTAGGTGTCGAGCGAGTGAGAGGGGTGCACGCCACCAACGATATGTACCTCGGTAATATCCTTCGACTGCAGCTCCATGGCACGTGCCTCAACCTCATCGAGGCTCATAAACCACGCATCGGCATCTCCTTCGCGACGTCTAAACGAGCAGAACTCACAGTTGAAAAGGCATATGTTGGATGGCTCAATATGCACATTGCGATTGTAAAATACATAATCGCCACTCACCCTACGCTTACGCTCCGTGGCAAGCTCGCCCAGTAGCCACAACGGAGCCTCACGCCATAGCGTAATGGCATCATCAGTGGATATGCGCTCTCCACGACGCACAGCATCGGAAATCTCATTAATCGTTCGCATAACTATTTTTGTGCTTTAAAATACAGGAAGATGGCTATGACCGCAAATATCATGTTGGGGAGCCACACACCAATCCATGGCTCTATACTTCCGCTCATTGCTATCTGCTCCGAGACACGACCCATCATTATATAGCTGAAACATAACGTAATACCTAATCCAATGTGCACACCTATACCACCACGCACCTTACGCGATGATAGGCACACACCTATGATTGTCAAAATAAAGGTTGAGAGCGGATACGAGAAGCGCGTATGACGCTCCACATCGATGATTGCAACGCTCTTGGAGCCCCTACGCACGTGCTCCTCACGATACTCGTTGAGCTCCTCGATGGTCATCGTCTTAACAACCTGCTTTATCTGCCCGAGATCGCGGACATCGATATCAAGCTTCTCGTTGTAGAACATACGATTTTCGATAGCGTACTCATTCTCACCAACTTTAGTATAGACCTTACTACGATCAGCAGTCCACTCTCCGGTCTGCTCGTTTATTCGCACGTTCTTAGCCTCCTGCTTATAAATCAGGTTCTTATTCTCATCGTATACCTCATGATAGACCGCAGGAACAAGCTCATTGGCAGGGTTATAGCCCTGGATGATAAGGTATTCATTCTCCGCAATCTCCTGCACAACAACAGGGTCGTATCGCAGCTGCGGATTCTTCTTCATATACCTCTTCAAGAACTCGTTACTCTCCCCCTGCGACACTGGGATTACCCACAGGTTGAGTGCTAAGCTGGTGGCGGCGATTATCAACGAGCCCAAAAAGTAGGGCCACAACAGGCGTCTAAAGCTCACGCCTCCCGACAATACGGCAACAATCTCGGTCTGCATTGCCATCTTCGAGGTGAAGAATATCACCGCAATAAAGGTGAATAGCGCCGAGAACTGATTGACGATATAGGGGATAAAGTTGAGATAGTAGTTATAAATAATCGCCTCGGTTGGCGCACCCTTCTCCATGAAGTCATCGACCTTCTCCGAGTAGTCGAAGATGACGATGACTATCACCATTGCAATAAGACCGAAGATGTATGTCCTCAAGAACTTGCCGAGGATATACCTATCGATGGTCCTGCAACCAGGAAAGTCTGGGATTATTCTACGCTTCATAGTGTGCAAATATTATAGGCGGCGCGACAACTTCTCCACCATCATCATCTTCCAACTCTTGAAGTCGCCCTCGATGATATGACGGCGCGCCTCACCAACAAGCCATAGGTAGAAGGCAGTGTTATGCAGCGAGGCAATCTGCGCTGCAAGCATCTCCTTACATACAACGAGGTGGTGTAGATATGCCTTGGTGTACTGGTGGTCAACAAAGGTAACGCCATTAGGGTCGATAGGCGAGAAGTCCATCTCCCACCTCTTATTTCGAATATTTATGACACCCTCCGAGGTGAAGAGCTGACCATTACGACCATTACGCGTAGGCATAACACAGTCGAACATATCAACGCCTCGATCTATTGCCTCGAGGATATTCACAGGTGTGCCCACACCCATCAAGTAGCGTGGCTTATCGCTCGGCAAAACGGCATTGCACACCTCAATCATAGAGTACATGACGTCGGTAGGCTCACCTACTGCCAAGCCACCAATGGCATAGCCATCGGCATCATACTGCAAGACGTTACGCGCAGCCTGCTCGCGCAAGTCCGCATAGCCCGCACCCTGCACAATGGGGAACAAGGACTGATAGTGACCCCACTTAGGCGCCGTCTGATGATAGCGATTAAAGCAGCGATCGAGCCAACGCTCGGTGAGAGCCAACGACTTCTTAGCGTAGTCGTAGGGAGCATCGCCCGGAGGACACTCATCAAACGCCATCATGATATCAGCACCAATGGTACGCTCCGTATCTATCACGCTCTCAGGGGTAAAGACGTGGCGCGAGCCATCAATATGCGACTGGAAATGGCAACCATCCTCCTTGAGTTTACGACACGCCGCAAGCGAAAAGACCTGAAAACCGCCACTATCGGTAAGCATCGGCTTGGTCCACGATGAGAATTGGTGCACGCCACCAGCGCGCTCGATAATCTCCATACCGGGACGCAGATATAGGTGGTAGGTGTTGGCAAGGATTATCTGCGCCTTTGCCTCAGCCTCCACATCGCGATGAAAGATACCCTTCATGGCAGCCGCCGTGCCCACGGGCATAAATATCGGGGTCTGAATAGGACCGTGATCTGTCTCAATAAGACCTGCTCGCGCCTTGCTATCAGGCGCCGTGTATTGCAACGTAAACTTCATATCAGTATATATAACGCGCAAAGATACGAAAAAACGATGTAATAATCAACCAATAGAGAGATTATTATAACTTCGCATTGATTATCAGCGGATTACAACCATACATCACAAAACCAGCCAACACTCTCAACACGCCCACGCAAGACGACCTTTTTAAGAGCCATTTTCACGCAATTATCCATGCGTAAAATAGACCTATTTTATACCGTATATCCACTACAAGCGACCATAAAAATTCGATCTTTTTTTCGCAATTGAGACGAGTGGAAAAATAATTGTTATCTTCGAATTGCGATTTAGGATTTATTTCACTATCTTTGTGCGATTATATACTATATAACTACGATGCACTTTTTAGACAATATACTTGAACACTACACATGGCAAGGCGCAGCACTAATTGGAGTGATTTTACTGCTCTTCATTGTGCAGTTCTACTACTACGCCATACGCTATAACCGCATATCACGCTTTCGACTAATGCGCCAAAAAAGCCGCACCAACGACCCTGTGCCAATATCGGTGATTGTTGTAGTACGTGGAGAGAATGAGCAGTTTCTAACAGATGAGTGCCCAGCGCTATTGGCTCAAGAGTATAGCTACTATGAGGTAATTGTGGTATATGTGGGTGGCGACATCGACTACTACACAGAGCTTCAGCGCATCAAGGAGAACTACTCCAATATGCGCCTCACGAAGTTGGGTGGCAACGACCGCCTATACATCACCACCAAGCAGGCGCTAAACATAGGCATCAAGTCGGCGCAGTATGACAACCTACTCTTCACTACAACGGGGGCGCACCCCATCAGCAATGAGTGGGTAGCCTATATGGCGAAGGGCTTCGAGCGCAACAACATTGTCATTGGTCCGATGATCCCAAAGTTTGAGGACGACACGCTCAAGCACTACCTTATGCGTATGACCGAGTTCCACCGCCAGCGTAATGCCATGGCAGCAGCCGTGAGTGGCAAGCCCTACTACGCCCCACGATGCAACTTCGGCTTTACGCGCGAGCTCTACGACTCGACACGAGGCTTTTCGCACCTAAATCTTGATAGTGGCGAAAACGACCTCTACCTGCAGCAATTAGCCTCCATGTCACGCTGCTCGGCGGTACTCACACGTCGCGCAACCATCGTCGAACAGCGCGATAATAGCTGGCACGAGTGGCTAAACACAATGCGCTACAATAGCATCACAACACGCTACTATCCTACTAGTGTGCAGCAGGACTCTCGTCGCGAGCAGGGAAGCCGACTACTACTCTTCCTCTGCGCATTAGTGGCAATCGCAATCATGCCCTTCGAGGTGAAGATTGGCGTTGCAGTGCTTCTGCTCCTGCGCTACCTGATTGTCGTATGGTCGACACGCCGTACGGCACGCAAGTTGGGCGAGAGCAGCGTTGTCATGCGCTACTGGATATTCGACATTTTCGGACCAGCTATAGAGTATATAATATCACTCAAGAGACACGACGGCAAGGCTAAGGTATGGAGATAGAGGAGTATATTGTTGCCAGCGACGCAGAGCTTGTGGAGCTCGCATCGAAGGGTGATCAGCACGCCTTTGAGCACCTCTTCACGCGCTATCAGGAGGCTCTATTGAGGCTCTTCGAACAACGCACAGGGGGCAAGGACATAGCGAGCGACCTGCTGCAGGAGACCTTCATCAAAGTCTATCTACACTTAGGCAACTACTCGTCAAACTACACATTTGGACAGTGGGTATATACCATAGCGCGCAACACCTTGGTAGACCATCTGCGCCGACGCTCCGACGATGTACATATAGACGAGACATTCCGAGCGCCCGCAGCGACAACACCCACCCCCGAGGAGAGTGTTATAATCAACCAGCGCAAGGCACACTTCGACGCCTCGCTCAACGAGCTCTCGGAGGACTATCGACAGATCATCGAGATGCGCTTCTTGGATGAGTGCTCCTACGAGGAGATTGCCGAGAGATTAAATAAACCGATAAACACGGTCAAGACACAGATACGTCGAGCTAAGGCTGCGGTATGTAAGATGATTTTAGAAAAGGAGTAAAGGGTATGAATAGCGAGCTTATATTGAGATATTTTCCAGATATCACCGAGAGGCAGCAGCGCCAATATGAGGCGCTCGAGGCGTTGTATAGCGATTGGAATAGCCGCATAAACGTAATATCGCGCAAGGATATGGAGCACCTCTACACGCGCCACATCCTACACTCGTTGGCAATTGCTAAGGTGTGCAACTTCAATAGCGGCGCTCGTGTGGTAGATATCGGCTGCGGTGGTGGCTTCCCATCAGTACCCTTGGCTATCATGTTCCCCGAGGTGGAGTTTATCGCTGTGGACTCCATTGCTAAGAAGATACGCGTTGTTGAGGGTGTGAAGGAGGGGGCAAACATCGAGAACTTAAGAGCCGTAAACTGCCGTGCCGAGGAGCTTGGCGTGAAGGCGGACTATGTCGTATCGCGTGCCGTTACGGAGATGGCAAGATTTATGCCTTGGGCATGGGGCATCCTACGTCGCGGCGAGGCGGGCTCACTACCCAACGGCATCCTCTATCTCAAGGGAGGTGATCTTGCCGAGGAGCTTGCTGCAACACGCCGTAAGTGGGACGTGTACGACATAAGCAATATGTTCGACGACCCATTTTTCGAGACTAAACGTGTGGTGTACACAAAGAGAGATTAGAGAACGATGAGCAGACATCTAACCATAGAGGAGCAACGCGCCCTTGAGCAGCGAGGATGCTCGGCAGAGTGCTGGGAGTATATCACCGTGGCTGACGACTTTCGTGTCGAGCAGCTCCAGAATGTGCGCCTTTATGGCGAAGTGCATATTGGCTCAAACACATATATAACATTCTCGACCATAGCCAACTACCATATTGGTGATGATTGCCGCATAGACTCCGTGCTGCGTATGGAGTGTCGCCACGCATCGACCTTTGGCAATGGCGTGAGGGTTGCGGCGGTAAATGAGAATGGTGGTCGTAGCATACCTATCTATGCCACACTCACAGCACAAATAGCCTACATCATGACCATGATGCGCAACCGCCCACGCGCTGTGGGGCAGCTCACCGCAAAGGTGGAGCGCGAAGTGGAGAGGTATCGCTCGACGATAGGCAAGGTCGGCGACAGGGTGACAATCCTCGGTGTTAAGTTCATCCGCGAGGTTAACATCGGTCCAAACACCACCATCGAGGGCAGCTCGCATATTGAGAATGGCACAATCATGGGCGACTCGACACTCGGTGTTGATGTTCGCGCCAAAGATTTTATCCTCGACAACCACGCCGTGGTGGATAGCGGCGCCTGCATCGAGCGCTGCTTCGTGGGCGAGTGCTCGCACCTGGGCAATGGCTTCACCGCCGTCGACTCGCTCTTCTTTGCCAACTGTCACTGCGAGAATGGCGAGGCGGCAGCGATATTTGCCGGTCCCTTCACGGTATCGCACCATAAGTCGTCGCTGCTCATCGCCGGTATCTTCTCATTCTTCAACGCCGGCAGTGGCACCAACCAGTCGAACCACCTCTTCAAGAGTGGTGCTGTGCATCAGTCGGTGCACCAGCGAGGCTCGAAGTTTGGTAGCAACGCCTACGTCATGTCACCCGCCATCGAGGGTCCATATACCGTAATTCTCGGCAGACACTCGCGACACCACGACACGCAGGATATGCCCTACTCATACCTCATCGAGGAGGGTGGGCAGTCGATCCTCATCCCCGCCATAGCCCTCACGAGCTACGGCACGGTGCGCGACACCGAGAAGTGGCAGACGCGCGACAAGCGCAAGCTCAAGCACGACAACATCCACTTCGACGAGTTCAACCCCTTCATCACGGGTAAGATGCTCCGAGGTGTCGACATACTCACGCGCTTCGAGGCGGAGGATGCAGAGGCAAAGAGCTACACATATAATAGAACGACAATCAAGGCAACGATGCTTCAGCGAGGCATCAAGCTATATAATAGCGCCATCGCAGCATCGTTGGGCGCGATGCTTAAGGCGGGCGACTATACCAAGTCCAACGAGGCGTGCCATAGTGAGTGGGTGGATATTGCAGGTCAATATCTATCGACAACGCAGCTCGAGCATATCCTCCACCTTGCCCAGAGCGATGATAGCTCGCTCGACGACATTACATCGCAGCTGCGCGTGGCTATGGATAGCTACCGCGACATGGCGGCAGGCTACGCCTATAACATCTTGGGGGGCATCATGGGTAAGCAGCCCTCGAAGAGTGACATCGATGAGGTCATAGCCGCCTCGGAGAATATCCTACGCCGTATGCGCGAGTCTACGGAGGCTGACCGCCAGCGCGACACGGGCACGACGATGATGATTGGCTATGGCTACGACTTCCGCAACGAGGAGGAGCGCAAAGAGGACTTCTTCAGAACACGCTAATAGGCAAATTATAAACATGATAGACTAAAACATAACTTAAAAAACAAAGAAGAGTATGGAAAAGGTAAAAGTATTGATTATTGGTAGCGGTCCTGCTGGTTTCACAGCTGCTATCTACACTTCACGCGCCAACCTCTCACCAGTATTGTATGAGGGTATCGAGCCAGGCGGTCAGCTAACCACAACTACCGAGATTGAGAACTTCCCAGGCTACCCACAGGGTATCACCGGCACACTCATGATGGAGGATTTGCGTAAGCAGGCATTGCGTTTTGGTGCTGACGTACGCAAGGGCATCATCACAGATATCGACCTTTCGCAGCGTCCTTTCAAGGCTGTTGTTGACCACGAGCATGAGATCGAGGCAGATGCAGTTATCGTTGCTACAGGTGCTTCAGCAAAGTACCTCGGCTTGGAGTCTGAGGCTAAGTTCCGCGGCATGGGCGTTAGCGCATGTGCTACTTGCGACGGTTTCTTCTACCGCAAGCAGGATGTTGCAGTAGTAGGTGGTGGTGACACCGCTTGCGAGGAGGCTACATACCTTGCATCAATCTGCAAGAAGGTTTACCTCATCGTTCGTAAGAACTACTTGCGCGCATCTAAGGCTATGCAGGAGCGTGTGTTCAACACCCCAAACATCGAGGTATTGTTCGAGCATAACACCGCTGAGGTTCTTGGCGACGAGGATGGCGTAACAGGCGTACGCGTTGTTAGCACCTCTGGTGAGGAGCGCGTATTGGACATCATGGGCTTCTTCCTCGCTATTGGTCACCACCCAAATGTAGAGGTATTCAAGGGTCAGTTGGAGCTCGACGAGCAGGGTTATATCAAGGTTGTTCCAGGCACATCTAAGACATCTGTAGAGGGTGTATTCGCTGCTGGCGACGTTAAGGATCCACACTACCGTCAGGCTATCACCGCTGCCGGCTCAGGCTGTATCGCAGCTTTGGACTGCGAGCGTTGGTTGCTTGCACAGTAATGCTTTAGATGGCATTTAGCGTAACCATACTTGGCAACTCAGCTGCCAAGCCTACACCTAATGCCCATCCATCAGCACAGGTGGTAAACCTCAACGAGCAATACTACCTTGTTGATGCAGGCGAGGGGGTACAACATCAGCTCATAAGGCGTGGCATAAGTCCGCTACGCCTTAGGGCTGTCTTTATCTCACACCTGCACGCCGACCACTGTTATGGTCTCTTTCCGCTGATCGCCACACTCGGGTTGGAGGGTAAACGCACCCCATTAGATATCTACGCCCCAGCACCTATGGGCGACATATTGGAGCATCATCGCCAGTACTTCTGGGATGACCTGCCCTACGAGGTTAAGTGGCACGAGATACGCACGACGGAGCATAAGATAATCTTCGAGAATAGCACCCTTGAGGTGTGGTCGGTGCCTCTGCGTCACCGCGTGCCTACGGCAGGCTTTCACTTCAAGGAGAAGCAGCCACAGCATAAGGTTGACAAATTCAAGATTGAGAGATACAATCTCTCGATAGCCGAGATAGTTGCCGCCAAGCGTGGTGAGGATATAGTGCGCGATAATGGCGAGGTGATACCCAATGCCGAGGTGGCATTCATACCATATAAGGCACGCTCCTACGCCTATCTGTCGGACACGAACTACTCACCCAAAGCCGCCGAGAGGGTTAAGGGGTGTGATCTCATGTACCATGAGGCTACATACTCCGCTCGCGACGAGCAGTGGGCAGCAGGACGCGGTCACTCAACGACTACCGAAGCCGCCAAGGCAGCCCTAAAGGCCGAGGCGGGACAACTTATAATAGGACACTTCTCAGCACGATACAAGGAGCTCGAGCAGCTCGCCGAGGAGTGCCGAGAGATATTCCCCAATGCCCATGTAGCGCATGAGGGAGAGACATTTACAATAAAGGAGATACGATGACAAAGGCAGAAATTCAGTTTGTGCGCTCGCTTGCCGATAAGCGCGTGCGCGACAATGAGCACCTATTCGTTGCCGAGGGGGCGAAACTCGTGGAGGAGATCATCGCTTCCAACCTGCATGTGCGTAGCATATACACCACAAGCCACGACTGCGCCTACCCCAATGCCGAGGTTATCGACTCGAAGAGCATGGAGCGTATATCGCAGCTTAAGAGCGCAACGGGCGTTCTTGCCGTTGTCGAGCAGCCACGATATAGGCTTGATGTAGAGCAGCTAAGCGACAATCTTGTGATAGCCCTTGACGGAGTGCAGAACCCTGGCAACCTTGGCACCATCGTGCGCCTTGCCGACTGGTTTGGCATCAAGGATATCATCTGCTCGGCGGAGTGCGCCGACCTATATAACTCGAAGGTTGTGCAGGCGACAATGGGGGCAATACTACGTGTTAGAGTGCACTATACCAACAATTTATCTGCGACGCTCAGAGAGGCTGCCGAGCGCAACATCCCTATCTATGGCACACTGCTCGATGGCGAGAACATCTACACCAAGAGCCTTACGCCCAACGGCATAATCGTCATGGGCAACGAGGGCAGAGGTCTTAGCGAAGAGTGCCGCGAGACGGTGACAAGCCGTCTATTGATACCCTCATACCCTATCGACACCCCTACATCGGAGTCACTCAACGTGGCTATGGCAACGGGCATCGTGCTCGCCGAGTTCCGCCGCCGAATGTAGTCCCACTACATATCGACATATCACCTATTTTGCGCTATCCTTGAGAGGAGTTATTGCCACTAAATAACTTTTTTGAGGGTAAGTATTTGCATATTAGCCAACAATTTGTATATTTGTACTCTATTAGTAGAGAGTAATATGAACAATAGACTAAAAATAGGTATCTCGCAGGGTGACACCAACGGTGTTGGTTGGGAGATTATACTCAAGATATTTGCCGACAACCGCCTTATGGAGCTATTCACGCCTGTGGTTTATGGCTCATCAGCTGCCGCAGCCTACTATCAGAAGGTGGTGAGCGAGCAGGAGTACGAGGCGGTGCGTCTGCACGCCATAGATAATGCACATAAGGCACAACACGGACGTGTCAACCTCGTTGAGTGCGGCGCTAAGGAGCTATCGATAACCCCGGGCAAGCCCTCAAAGGCGGGTGGCGAGGCTGCAGCAGCGGCACTACGCAGCGCCATTGACGATTTGAAGAGTGGCGCTATCGATGCGTTGGTCACAGCCCCTATCGACAAGGAGATGATCCAGAGTGCCGACTTCTCATATACGGGACATACGGAGTTCCTCGCCAAGGAGCTTGACGGCGAGCCACTTATGATCATGACCTCGGAGCTTATGCGCGTAGGTCTTGTGACAATACACGTTCCTGTGTCACGCGTTGCCGAGGCACTCAACAAGGAGCTTATCGTTGAGCGTATCAAGCAGATGAACGCATCCATGCGTCAGGACTTCGGCGTCGTGCGCCCCAAGGTGGCGGTATTGGCGCTCAACCCACACGCTGGCGATGGCGGTCTTTTGGGTGGCGAGGAGCAGGATATTATCAAGCCTGCCATCGTCGAGGCATACGAGCAGGGCATCCTCGCCTTCGGTCCTTTTGCTGCTGACGGCTTCTTCGCCTCGGGTCAATATAAGAACTACGACGCCATCCTTGCGATGTACCACGACCAGGGTTTGGCGCCATTTAAGACCTTGACACCCAACGGTGTTAACTTCACAGCCTCGCTTACAGAGGTGCGCACATCGCCCGACCATGGCGTAGCCTACGACATCGCTGGCAAGGGTATCGCCGATGAGCAGTCTATGCGCAACGCGATATATGAGGCTATCGACATTGTGCGTCGCCGCAGAGAGTGGGAGGAGTGGAACGAGCGTCCACTGGAGCACTTCGAGAGAGAGCGCGGCCGCGACATATCGATCAAGGATCTTCCCGAGCAGGAGCATCACGACTAACAATAGAGGCTATGCTAAACAAGATACTATCCATAATATTTATCGTGCTTTTCGGTGTGGCTCTATCCGTTGGAGTAAAACTTGGCGTGGAGGCAGCAGAGAGCAAAAAGTGGATATTAGCATTGACGGCTATAGCTATTGCAACATTCTCGATCGTTAGGATTGTGTACTATGCAAAGTGCTTAGCACGAAGAGATAACAACGAAGAGTAGATGACAAGGAGTGCAGCTGAGTAGTAATCCGTCTCGTTATTGTGGAGCTACGAAGGCACTCATAAACATAAACAATTTAAAAACAATTAATTATCATGGTTAAAGTAACCTTCCCTGATGGCTCGGTTAGAGAGTTTGCCAAAGGGACAACTGCCTTTCAGGTGGCAGAGAGCATCAGCCCTCGTTTAGCTGCTGACTCACTTGCAGCTGAGGTAAATGGCGCAACAGTAGATATGATGCGCGCGATTGACAGTGACTGTACAATCAAATTCTTTAAGTGGGACGACGCTGAGGGTAAGCACGCCTTCTGGCACACCTCATCACACCTCCTCGCCGAGGCTCTTGAGGCTCTATACCCAGGCATTAAGTTCGGTATCGGTCCCGCTATCGACAACGGTTTCTACTACGACGTAGACTCACCAGTGGCTATCACCGAGGCTGACCTCGAGAAGATCGAGGCAAAGATGGTGGAGCTATCACGCAACAAGGAGGCGCTTGTTCGCACCGAGGTATCTAAGGCTGACGCTCTTAAGACCTTCACCGAGAAGGGCGACCAGTATAAGGTAGAGCTTATCACCGACCTCGAGGATGGCACAATCTCATTCTACACCAACGGTGCCTTCACCGACCTATGTCGTGGTCCACATATCCCTAACACGGGCTATATCAAG
>JAZOLM010000026.1:0-1552 GCA_045652985.1 Alistipes sp.
AGCACAGGGTGTTCCCTTCGCTCGCGAGTACGGCGGCTTGCTCGACAACCGTTCATTCGGTGGTGCTCAGGTATCCCGTACGTTCTATGCCCGCGGCCAAACCGGTCAGCAGCTCCTCCTCGGTGCTTACTCAGCACTCAGCCGCCAGGTAGAGTTGGGCAACGTAGAGCTCTACACCCGCTACGAGATGCTTGACCTCGTGATTATCGATGGCCGTGCTCGTGGTATCATCGCCCGCAACCTCGTGACAGGTAAGATCGAGCGTTTCTCTGCCCACGCCGTAGTTATCGGTACCGGTGGTTATGGTAACGCCTTCTTCCTCTCTACCAACGCTATGGGTAGCAACGGTTCGGCTGCTATGCAGTGCTACCGCAAGGGTGCTTACTTCGCTAACCCCGCGTTCGCACAGATCCACCCCACTTGCGTACCCGTACACGGTGACAAGCAGTCAAAGCTCACTTTGATGTCTGAGTCGCTCCGTAACGACGGTCGTATCTGGGTGCCCAAGAAGCTCGAAGATGCTAAGGCTCTTCAGGCAGGTACCAAGAAGCCCAACGATATCCCCGATGAGGACCGCGACTTCTACCTCGAGCGCCGCTATCCCGCCTTCGGTAACCTCGTTCCCCGCGACGTAGCTTCACGCGCTGCTAAGGAGCGTTGCGATGCAGGCTTCGGTGTGAACAACACTGGTCTCGCTGTATTCCTCGACTTCAAGTACGCTATCGAGCGTCTCGGTGAGGATGTAGTACGTGCTCGTTATGGTAATCTCTTCGATATGTACGAGGAGATCACCGATGAGAACCCCTACAAGACTCCTATGATGATCTTCCCCGCTATCCACTACACCATGGGTGGTATCTGGGTTGACTACGAGTTGCAGACCTCTATCCTCGGTCTCTTCGCTATCGGTGAGGCCAACTTCTCTGACCACGGTGCCAACCGCCTCGGTGCTTCTGCGCTCATGCAGGGTCTTGCTGACGGTTACTTCGTGCTCCCCTACACCATCCAGAACTACCTCAGCGACCAGATCCAGGTGCCCCGCTTCTCTACCGACCTGCCCGAGTTCGTACAGGCCGAGAAGGAGGTTCAGGACAAGATCAACAAGCTCATGGCTATCAAGGGTACACGCTCTGTAGACTCTATCCACAAGGAGCTCGGCCACATCATGTGGGACTTCGTGGGTATGGCTCGTACCGACGCATCGCTCAAGACCGCTATCGAGAAGATCACAGCTCTTGAGAGGGTATTCTGGAGCGACCTCCGCATCCCCGGTGAGGCTGACTCGCTCAACATCGAGCTCGAGAAGGCACTCCGCCTTTGGGACTTCATCGAGACTGGCAAGCTCATGGCTTACGACGCGCTCAACCGCGAAGAGTCATGTGGTGGTCACTTCCGTGAAGAGTACCAGACACCCGAGGGTGAGGCACTCCGCCGCGACGATGAGTTCTCATATGTTGCCTGCTGGAAGTATGAGGGTGAAGGCAAGAAGCCCGAACTCCTCAAGGAGCCGCTCAACTATGAGTACATCAAGGTACAGACACGTAACTACAAA
>JAZOLM010000027.1:0-11080 GCA_045652985.1 Alistipes sp.
GTTCTTATGCTTCAGTCTTTCGGCCTTAGCAACCTCATTGCGCAGGCGCAACTCGGGGTGCTGCATATCGACATGCGCTATCTTGAGCGCAACGAAGCAGTCGTCCTCATTGTCATAAGCCTTATAGACCGAGCCAAAGCCACCTGAGCCGAGCTGATCGCTCTTCGGGTCGTAGCTATAACGTGCTGCAAACTCCTGTTGGGTCATAATAGCAAATAGTTTACTCTATAACTGGATAGATTGTCGGTGGTTGTATGGATATCCATTGCTCGCCATTACCGCGCGAGGTGGACATGATACGCACCGCCTTGATTGGCTGCGATGGATTGTTTATGGTGTAGGTGCCATCCGTCAAGTCGCCGTGATAGTCAAACGTCTCGCCATCGTAGCTCACATATACCCTACCACTCTCTATTATATAGCGAGGCAACTGGAAGTTACCCGTCGCCACTTTCATACTGCGGCACACAACAGGCTCATCAAAGGTAAACGTCACCCAATCGCCGATAGTCGCGGCACGCGTAGTGCGAGCAATGCGTCCATAGCCCTCCGCCTTATCGAACGAGAACTTGGGGCTATCGCCCATAGAGGATGTAATATCGAAGCGTGGATAGATAACATCGAAGTACTCATCCACGGCCGATGTTGGTGATATGGCCACTGCTCGACGGCTAATAAAGCGGTAAGCAGCAGGTCTATCCGTAGCTATAGGCGCCATATAGCGCAAAATGCGCTGCGAATCATCCATGCGGTAGAATATCGTGCTGCCATCATCCACCTCGGCAGATAGCTTTCCACCATCGTAGACCACCTTAGGGGGATCCAAACGATAGTAGACGCCCATAGCGTCGAGCTTATCGTAATAGTCAACCACACGCGCATGGAAGCTATTCCAATTACGCACATCCGACTCTATCCATGCCACCTCGGCGAAGGCGAGGAGTCGTGGGAATGTCTGGTAGTGGAGGTAGGCAGGGCTCTCGGGGTTGTGCGATGCGTACAACTCGCTGAAGAACGATGCCTCAAGACCGAAGATGTTGCTCTGCTCGCTCTTAGTAAAGCCAACAGCCGAGGGTGAAAAATTGTAGACCTTCTTTAGATCGAAGATAGCTGCCCAATCATGTCCTGGTTCGTGCTCCGACTGCTTCATGTCGAAGTAGAAATACTCTCCAGGCATAACGATTGTTTTATAGCCCGCAGCAGCAGCCTTTCGGCAGCTCGCCACGCTCTGCCAACCATATACTCGCGTGCTCTTAGGCATATTATCACCACCAATCACATCATCCCACATCGCCATACGCTTACCATTATTCTCGAGTATCTCCGATAGGCGCATCATGAAGTACTCCTGTAGCTCTTCGGTAGTATACATATTTGTGCGACGCATGAATGCACTGCAATCGGGGCATTTCTCCCACTGCGAGAAGTCGACCTCATCACCTCCGACGTGGATATACTTAGAGGGGAAGAGCTGGCACACCTCACCGAGGATATCCTCAATAAGCGCGAAGTTAGACTCCTTCGAGGCACACAACACCGAGCGCACATCGCGACCAAATGAGGCAGTTGTATTAGGGGTATAGTTGCACAACACGTCGGGCTTGAGAGTCGCTAAACAGAGGCTATGACCAGGGAGATCTATCTCTGGGATAATCTCAATGTTACGCTGTGCCGCATAGGCTATAATATCCTTTATATCCTCTTGAGTATAGTAACCACCCCACTTCTCGCCCCACTTTCCATAGCGAGCCTTGATCGGGCTACTACCACCGCGATAACCGCCAATCTTTGCGAGCTCTGGGTGAGACTTGATCTCTATGCGCCACGCCTCATCATCGGTGAGATGTAGGCGCAAAGAGTTAATCTTATGATATGCCAAGAGGTCGATATATGCCATCAAGTCCTCCTTCTCGATCCATGTACGACACACATCGAGCATAAAGCCACGATGCTCGTAGCGCGGAGCATCCTCCACGGCACACCCCTTAACAACACATGGATAGGTTAGGTTTGATGAGTAGACCTCCGCAGGGAGCAACTGGAGTAGCGTCATGATACCATTGAAGACTCCGCCATAGTCACCACCCACGATGATAATACCCTTTGAATAGACGCTCAGCTGATATGCCTCCTTACCGAGACGCTCGTCGATGGTTAGGTATATTTCGCCATCGTTAGATACGCGTAATCCCAACTTATCGGCGAGATAGTTAGCCGCTGGGACAACCTCTTCATCACAGCGTATCGTCGTTTTATATGTTATAGTATAGCCCTTATCGGAGGGCGTATAGCTGCGCGGAGCAGGGATAAGGGTCATATTTTGAGCCTCAGCAACAAGCGTAGCACACAACAGACAAATTAGCAATATTGACCTTTTCATAGCTTCTTACTATTTTTTACAAAATTATACAAAAAAGCCCAATTATACAACTATTTATCGGCATATATACGACAATACCTCGAAAGCCATAGCCTTCGAGGTATTGTTATAAATTGGTGTTAATAGATCTTAGAGCTGCTCTGACTCGCCCTCCTCGTCAATCCAAGGCACGGTCTTCATATCCTCAGTGGTAAGCTCCGCCACCTGCTCATCGGTAAGCAGCGCAGCCTCGCCATTCGCAAACTCGATATCCGAGAAGCTGCTAATAGTCAACTGGTATGAGGCATAATCGTCAGCATTACCTGCATAGGTTGACTTCTGAGCATAGATGCCATAGATAGCGGTGATTGTTGCCTTCTCGCCATCCTTACATACGTTGCGACGTGCGAAACGCGAATATCCGCTTGAGCGCAAAGCATACACGCCATTCTCAGAGCATACTGTAGCCTCAGGGTTGTAGGTAAAGCATACCGAGCCATACAAGCTACGACCTGTGATATCCTCCTTGAATGCCCAGTGATACCAAGCCTTCGACACTGTAGGACGAGGGTCTGTATACAACCAGCTTGGATAGATATTCTCGAACGAACCACTCTTCAAGCCTGGGTTTGTCACACCATTCTGGTTCTTAACACCTGCATAGTGACACTCCAAATCCTCGAAGCGCATCAAGCGACCAAACATCAACTCGCGCTGCGAGATCTCGAAGAGCTTGCGAGTGATACCATTCTCATCAGTCTCCTCCTGGCCGTAGAACTTACCCTCCATCTTAATCTTCGCAGGGTCGAAAACCTCCACATAGTTCTCAGGAGTAACCTTGATGATATCGACATTTGGAGCATAACGCAACCACTCGTCGAGCTCACCCACCTTAAGCTCTGCAGGGGTACCTGCAAAGACATGGCGGTCGATAACATCCTGAATCTCGAGGTTTGAGTTTCCATAGAACTTATGCTCACCAGCCTTGTTCCATGACTCCGATGGAGCGCCACCAAGCGATAGCATCATGCGGTAGTTACCCAAGTACAAGCCTGTAAGACGAACATATACCCATGAGCCCTTCTTGTAGCGAACGCCAACATTGTTGTTTAGCTTAAGCTCAATACCAGTGGTCTCATCCTGGATATGCAACGACTTATAGACATTACCCTCGGTATCGTCAGATATTACCTTACCCTTGATATATACATCATGTCCAGCGAAGATATCCTCACCGATAAGAGCATATCGTGTATTTGTCCAACCGCTGTTTACGCCGTTGTTGCTAATACCACCAAACTTATCGATATAGGCATACTTTAGCTCAGCAATGGTGATATGCTCAGCCTCGGGGAACATCTCCTCGAAGCTCTCGTCATTATCAACGAGCTCGCGAGCTGGCACATCTGTATACTTCTCATAACAGCCTACCGCCATAAACGCTGCGGCAACCAATAAAAATAATCTCTTGAGTTTCATAATATTCCTTGTTTTAGCTGTTAGAATCTAAAGTAAACATTGAGATAATAGTTAATACCATTCATGTAGAAATACTTCGAGTTGAAGCGTGAGTATGTTGTAGGCTTGGCCATGATCTTCATCTCGCCCTCGTTGTCAGGGAAGATGATAGGATCAGAGAGCTTGTTGAGTCGCATCTGCTCATAACCACCAGTGCGGATTGTCTGGTTGTTAAGAATGTTGTTCACCTGGAGGCTGAAGCCAAGAGTATACTTATACTTGATGCTCCAGTTCTTACCGATGCTTGCGCTGAGCGTATAGGCATGGCGGAACTCCTCCTGAGCACGAATCTCGTCGATAACACCCACAACAGCAGCCTTCTGACGACCTGTCTCGAGGTTATTCCAATCGTAGATACGCTTAATCTCATTAGCCAAGTACTCGGTACGATACATTGGGTTCATTGAGAGATACAAGTGGTCGTAGTAGTTGAAGTCGAGCGATGCATACCAGTTCTTAGGACCTCTGAAGTTGAAACCTACGTTGATAGCAGTCTGAGGAGTGCTCTCCACCTTCATACCCTTCCAGTTTACAGTGCTATGAACAACATCGGTAGCCGAGTTGTCGATCATCTGCGTAAACTTAGGATTTGAAGTGTAGATGTAGTCACCCACGCTCACAGCACCCTGCAATGAGAGACCCCATGCGATAGGCACGCTGAAGCCAAGCTCAACACCCATATAACGCTTGTCGATGCCCGACATCGCGAAGTTGGTGAATGAGCCTTGAGTATCATCATAGAACGAGATAACCTTCGACTGATCCATCATCTGGGTGTAGTATGCCGACAAGCGAGCACGAATCCAAGGAGTATTCAAATTGTATGTAAAGTCGAAACCATAGGTCTTCTCAGCTGTAAGACCTGGGGTAATCTGATTACGGGTACGAGCCGATACAAAAGCGTTGTTGAAGTTAGGAGCACCCTGCATGATGATACCATTGAGCTCCAAAGAGTGTGAGCCGTTGAACTGGTAGCGAAGATTTACCTTACCACGATATGTAAGGTGGTTAATCTTATCTGAATTACCGAACGATGTCTTGCCACGGTCGTCACCTGCATTAGCGTTGAGGAAGAGACCCTTCTCCCAAAGACCCTGACGCCACATTGATGAGAAGCCTACCTCAGCACCGATATTCGTTGAGAAGCCACCCGCTGCAACCTCGTACATAGCCCAAAGCTGACCCTGACGAACATGTGCATAGTAGTCGTAGTTGTACTTGTCACCCTCCTTTACTGCCTGTGCCTGACCATGCTCACGGTAGTAAGCCATGTTGTTCTGATAAGCGAGGTCGTTGCTACCGAAGTCGCGCTCAGCAAACTTGTCGATATCCAACCAGTAGTCACCTCCAAGAAGATCCTTAACCTCGCTATAGTACTCCGTACGGTTTACGCGAGCACGGAGACCTGCGGTGAGCTTAGAGCCACCACGGAAGACGTGGTTTAGCTGCGCTGCGAAGTTATAGTCGAGCTGATCGGTATGACGCTCCTCGATCATGGCGATAGAACGGTGACCCTCACCATAGCGAGAGTCCTTATCACCCATCTTGTTATCCTGGATGAGAGCGTCGAAGTCGATATAACCATTCCAGTTCTGAAGATACTCGATATACTTCATCTTGTCGGTCTCAAGGTCGGTATCTGTAAATGGAAGTGTTAGGTCGTTATTCTCGGCAAAGTTATTCAACATTGTGCGACGAGCGAGACGATCGCCATAGTATGATGGCAGGCGACGGTAGTAGTCTGGACGTGGATCCTCACCCTTCCACCATGTAAGAGCCGAGTAACCATTCTTACCAAAGCGCAACGAGGTTGCTACAACGAGGTTTGTATTCTCAGAAATCTGCCAGTTGTAGTTGAGCATTGCGATAGGCTCGTGCATACGGCGTACGCGTGAGTTACGCATCTCGCCATTCTGCATACCTACGTTAGGGTTGTAGTAGTTGTCACCCCAGAGGTCATAAGCCTCCTGTGTTGACGCCTGCTGAGCACCACGCTGTGTTGGCGCACCGAGGATGGTTGCCGATAGGCGATGACGTGAATTGAAGACCTTCTCTGCAGAGGCGAAGTAGCCATAAGCATTGTAGTAAACGCCATCTACATAGCCATTACCACCCTGACGTGTTGACAATGAGAAGCCATAAGACCAGCCATTATCGAGCTGACCCGAAGCGTAGCTAAGCATAACACGGAAGCGATAGAGCTGTGTAGAGTTAACAACGCTTGCGCGGAAGCCCTTACGAAGCTGCGATGCACGGGCATTGATGTTTGTAGTACCAGCAACGCCGCCCAAGCCGTAATCCGACATCTGCAAACCTGAGGTCATCTCCTGGTTGCGTGTAGCGTCGTTAAGACCACTCCACAATGACCATGGACCATAGCTTGTGAGCGCATCGTTGAAGCGGATACCATTGAGGTATACATCCTGATACTGTGAGTCATAACCACGCACATTAAAGCGCATCTCCGAGAAGCGATACGATGCGATGTTGTTGAAGAGGTCCTTAGATGCAGACAGGGCACCAGGCATTGACTGCATATCACCTGCCGACTCAACATCGGTATCGAGCTCCGCAAATGCCGAGTCATCAACCTCCACAACATGTGCAGGGATCATCACTACCTGCTGCATATCGTGTACAAGTTCCTTGACACGCACCATAAGGCTGAGATCCTCAAACTCAGGAGCAGTAAACGTTAGCAGGTACTGACCAGGCTCAAGACCCTCGATGATAAACTCACCATCTTGGTTTGTTGTAGTGTTCACTGCTACGCCATCAATCGAGATTGCGACGTTGCCAATTGGCTGACGTCCCTCTCGAGAGACAACAACGCCCTTCATACCGCCCATCTGCGCGAAGGCAGCAAGCGATATTGTGGCGCATAAGATAGTTAGTAAAAATTTCTTCATATTATATAGATATTAATTACTTACCTATGTATATAAATACTGGGAAGTGGTCGCTAAAGCCGTTCTGGAAGTTGTTAGAGACGAACGTACGCAATGGATAGCCCTTATACTGACCCTCCTGCTGAAGCATATATGGCTTCTTGAAGATGTTACCATAGAACTTCTTACCCTTGATAAGCTTTAGCTTACCCTCCTCGGCATTTATCATATTCTCCGTAACGCAGATATTATCGAAGAGGTTCCACATATCCTGATAAGCGAGTGTTCCAAGACCTGCGCGCAACATCTGGAAGTAAGGGTTGAAGAAGTCGCCCTTCTGCAAATCCTTCTCCTTACCCTTAGCGCCCATCACCTTTACAAGGCTGGCGTCGGTAGCATCGTCGTTGAAGTCACCCATGACGATAACCTTTGTTGCAGGGTTCTCGGCGAGCAACGAATCCTTAATCTCGCGAATCAGCTTTGCACAAGCATCGCGCTTGAACTGCGAAGCCTCCTTGCCGCCAAGACGTGATGGCCAATGCGATACGAGGAAGTAGAATGGCTCGCCCTCAATAGTACCCCACATAACCACAAAGTCACGAGTGCGGAAGTCGGGCAACTCCTCCACCTCGAGCTTGATATTATCCGAGCCCTCGAACTTGAAGACATCGGCACGATACAAGAATGCTACATCGACACCACGAGCATCGGGAGAGTCGAAGTGACAGATGCGGTAGTTAGCACCCTTTAGCTTAGGCTGCGATACGAGGTCCTCCAATACCGAACGGTTCTCAATCTCCGATACACCGATTACGATTGGATAATCCTTCTGAATTGCCGCCATGTCGAACATCACACGCTCGACATTCGAGAGCTTCTTCTGATACTTAATCTCGTTCCACTGCTTAGCGCCCTCTGGGGTAAACTCCTCATCGTGAGTCTCAGGGTCATCATAGATGTCGAAGAGATTTTCCAAGTTCCAGAATGCCACCATGTATGGCTTATCCTGCGCATATACTGTCGCAACAGATAAGAGCGCCACACATAGCAATAATACTTTTCTTTTCATACTCTTATAATTTAGTTTATATCTTGTCATCGATTAGTTTACACCCCACTCCGAAGGCACAGCGGTCGCCTTCACCTCCTGCTCGATAGCATCGTCAAGCATAGGGAAGAAGGTGAAGCCAGTCTTTGCCTCGAGCTCAGCCACAGAGATACAATCCGCCGAGGTGATATTCGTATCATCACCCGTATTGGCATGTTTCAACCAAAAGACTATTGCGCGCACCTGCGAAGCATCGGTAATCTCGTCGATACGCTTGCCCGTATTACCCTTCTTGGTGCGAAGCAACGCCTTGTAGTAGTATGTAGGCGTTGGGCAGTTGTTACCCGACTTGTCGGTAGTTCTATCCGCTATCGACGAGTCGTGCTCACCCTCGAAGTATGCACCCGTAACGACATAGAGTGTATCTGAGCACACCATATTACGCACTCTACCCTCCAATACGCCCCACTTATTTTGGTTGAAGTTCGCCTGCTGAGGAGTCATATTTGTTGCGTAGAATGTCTGGTCCATCATCTGCTGCGAGCACTTGCGGTCCGCCGCTGGAAGCTGGTGACCGCGGTCATACCAGCCGTTATATGAGCCACGACCAAGATTTGCCTGAAGTTCATCATCAACCTTAGGATCGTAGCCAAAGTCACTATAATTTCTATTACCACTACCCGACGTATATGACTTATGCAATGGATATGCTACCCACAACGCTGCACGCACCTTAGGGTCGAAGCAATAGGTATAGTTTCGCGCATTGCTCTTCGAACCCATCTCACCAAGGTGGTAGTTATAGATGTAGTTATTCTCCTCCTTGCATATTGGCAACTCTGCCCACTCGCGACTCAATGCAATAGTGCTGTCGTAGCTCTCCTGGGTGAATGTCAGAGTGAACTCATCTGCACCCAACGTCACATCGATTGTTGCCTCACGGCTCTCGCCCGATGCATTCTTCGAGAAGTAGATGTAGACGATCTTTGTCTCGGCATCCATCTTACCCCCCATAGATTGTGTTTTATCAGAGAAGTATGCCCAATCGCCCTCCGACTTAATGGTCATCTGATAAGACTTACCCTGTTGTGCATTTAGCACCACAGCGCAATTCTTGCTATCACCCTTTACAACCTCAGTTTTTAGATAGGCATTGCTCTTAACAATATCAACCGACACCTCCTCACAGCTGCACAACACTGCAACTACCACACAACACAAAACGAAGAATATCTTACTTGCTACCTTTAGCATAAATTTAAGCTTAAGTTTTTTCGAAGTTTTCTCTCGCCCACTCGGGTGGGACTACCCCACCCGAATACTTGGCGAAAGAGTTAAATATGTTACTCAGCGTAAACTACTGTGATGCTATCTACACGCACCTGACCAGCGAGGTTTGTAATAGCATATGATGTTGTTGCTGAACTCAATGTCACAGTAACTACAGTGTCATTTACTGAAACGCTGCCGCTGCTAATAGAGCTCTGCAAATCTGTTGGGTAGGTATTCTTGTAATCATTACAGTTGAAAACAATCTGAGAGATTGCCTTATCAGCTGCAATAGTCACATTTGAGCCCTTGTAGAAACGAGCAGGGTTATAGTAATCACCCACATTGTTTGTTGAAGCACCCTTATCATTAGTTACAGTAATACCATTCTGCTGCCATACCTGCTGCTCAGTAGTGTATGTAGTGCGGTAAGTCACATCGTTGAAGTAGATGGTTGCAGTCTCACCATCACCTGGTGTAGGCTCTGGATCTGGAGTAGGCTCCTCGCCACCACCTGGCTGCTCACCGCCGTTGTCACCGAAACGCTCGCCAGTCAAGCCAGCGAAGTCTGATAACTGAGCGAAGATAATCTGAATATTACCGTTGTTTATTGAAGCAATACCCTTGATTACACCTGAGCCCTGAGCTACGGTCTGAGCGCCATAAGTAGCATACTTAGATGAGAATACAACGAACTTGTTGCCGTTAGCATCCACCATGTTGATAGATGTGTGAGCACCGCCCATCACCCAAGTATTTGAGAGGTCTGAATCAGCAACCTGGACACCCTCCAAAGCGATATACTGACCCTCGTACTTGTTAGCGAGGAAGTCAGCCATAGTTACGGTCTTAGGAGTAACAGTGTTACCAGTTGAAACCTCAGTAATCTTATCCAACGCTACACCACTAACCTGAACAGCGCCGTTGTAGTTGCCAAGAGTTGCAGTTGTAAGGTCGATACGCACCTTAGTACCGAAAGCGAATGAGTGGTTAGCTGAGAGGTAGAACTGCAAAGCGCCAGTCTCATCCTGGACATACATACCCTTCTTAGAAGTAAGGTTGTTCAAATCGAGGTTAGAGATAACAACGCCCTCGATAGTGCCACCGATAGTTGCGCCCTGACCCTTTGCCAAAACCTCAGCGATAGTCATTGTGTCACCAGGAGTTGGGGTTGGCTCTGGCTCTGGGTTTACTGGCTCGTCGCCACCGCCCTCGCCTGGAGCAAGTGCCTCGTCGGTAAGCTTAACGCCACACACGATAGCACGAGCAGTAGCCATTGTAGAGTCTGCTGAAGTGAGTGCGAAGTTAGCATCTGTAGAGAACTCAATCTTTGAAGATGCAGTCAAGCCCTCGAGCAAGAATGAATAGTGATCAGTAGTTGCGAATGCAAGAGCAGTGAAAGGAGGGTTACCTGTTACGCCGTCGTGTGAAGCGAGCTTCACTGACTGTGTAGCACCACCGTTAACACGGAAGTACAAGGTAACATCGCCACCCTTCCAGCCCTGAGCATAGAAGTTGAGGTACTTAGCGCCCTCTACGCCTACAGCACCAGAGGTGAACTTACCAGCCTGCTTTGACTTACCCAACTTGAAACCTGTAACAGCCTCGCCGCCAATAGTAGTTGCGCCGAGTGTGTAAACAGCATTTGTAGAGTCGTCAGCTGAGCAAACGAAAGCTGAGTCAGACTCGTAGATACCATTAGCAGGAACGTTAGGCTGATCGTCGCCACCCTCGTTGCCACCTTCGCCTGCAACATGTGAGATGTATGTTGCATTCTTCATCTGAGGAGAGCCATTGTATGATGTGCGTGTACCATAAACAGTGATTGTATCGCCCTGCTTTAAACCAGCTGCTGCGAACTGCTTCTGCGGCTCACCATCAGGAGTAAGAAGACCGTAAACGTAAACAGTACCAGTAGCATCAGTGATATCGAAGTTACCGTATGATGTGTTAACAACACGAGTGATCTCACCAGTAAGCTTGTAAACTGTTGAATCC
>JAZOLM010000028.1:0-1041 GCA_045652985.1 Alistipes sp.
GCCTGTCTCAGCATCTAGGCAAGTGAAATAGCGGTCAGGTGCCGTGATAAAGATCTTGCCATCCGCCGCCACAGGCCATACCGATGCAGGAGAGAGTTTGGGATTGGATTTGCCATTGCTCCACTTCCATGCCAAAGAGCCATCCTTGAGATGAAGGGCATAGAGGTAGGTATCCCAAGCACCGAAATAGAGTTTGTCATTATACACCAACGGACGAGTGAGGACATAGTTCTTCAACTCATTGAACGACCACTTGAGAGCGCCTGTCTTGAGGTCAAAAGCGAACATACGACCATCGCCACCACCAATATACGCCACTCCCTCATGGATAGTAGCAGCACCCATGACCGCTTGCTTGGTGGTAAAAGTCCATCGTGGCTTGCCCGTCTTGGTATCTAAGCCATAGATATTGTAGTTAGCACTACCGAAGACCACTACCCCATCTGCTACCGCAGGCGAACCCACAATACGCATACCGGTATCAAAAGTCCACTTGGTAGCACCCGTATGGAGGTCTAAGCAATAGAACATACCCACATCGTCACCAATATATAGATTCTCACCATCCGTTACTGGCGTAGAATACAAACCACCTTTGAGGGACTTATGCCATGCACGAGTAACCTTAGGATATTGCTTATTAACCGAGAAATCAGGACGAAGGGTTTGGTCAGATGGACCATAGGTTTTCGTGCCATAAGGGAGGGTGAGCCAGCAGCCTACCCCCGACCCCTTCCTGAAAGAAGGGGAGGTTTGACCCTCGCCTTTCGCCTCTAGCCTATCGCCTATAGCCTCACCGCCTAATGGAGAAGGAGTGCGCTCGTAGAAGCGGATAGAATCGGTGACAGAGATGATGGAATAGCCATTGATTGTGTCATTGCCACGGAGGTTAGAGCGATTGAGCACATCCGTAATACCATCGCAGTCAAAAATCAAATTGCGGTGATAGTGACCACCCATCACACATTGCACATTATGCTCACGGAGTACATCCGTTACCTCGTACCAGTTATCCACATCGCCATTGCGCAATGGATAGTG
>JAZOLM010000029.1:0-1095 GCA_045652985.1 Alistipes sp.
GAAGGTATCATCCAGGAGGCTCTCGTAGAGACAATCGGTTGCTCAGGCATGACTCACTCAGCTGCTATGGCATCTGAGATCCTCCCTGGCAAGACTCTCCTTGAGGCTCTTAATACTGACCTCGTCTGCGACGCTATCAACACTGCAATGCGCGAGCTCTTCCTCCAGATCGTTTACGGACGTACTCAGTCAGCTTTCTCTGAGGGTGGTCTTATGATCGGTGCTGGTCTTGAGGACCTCGGAAAGGGTCTCCGTTCACAGGTTGGTACACTCTACGGTACTCTCGCAAAGGGTCCTCGTTACCTCGAGATGGCAGAGGGTTACATCAAGACTCTTGCTCTCGACAAGAACGACGAGATCTGCGGTTACCAGTTCGTACACCTCGGACGCTTCATGGACCTCATAAAGAAGGGTGTAGATGCTAACGAGGCTCTCAAGCAGGTAACAGGTACATACGGCCGTTTCACTGAGGAGGCTGGTGCAGTTAAATACATTGACCCACGTCACGAATAATAAGGAGGAAAGACAATGATTAGAGAAGTAAAATTCGAAAGCCAGGATCGTCGTATTAACCAGATCCTCGCAGATCTCAATGAGAACGGTATCTCTTCTATCGAGGAGGCAAACGCAATCTGCGACCAGTATGGTCTTGATCCTTATATGACATGTGAGGAGACTCAGCCAATCTGCTTCGAGAACGCAAAGTGGGCTTATGTAGTAGGTTGCGCTATCGCAATCAAGAAGGGTTGCAAGAACGCAGCTGAGGCAGCTGAGGCTATCGGTCTCGGTCTTCAGGCATTCTGTATCCCTGGTTCAGTAGCTGACGACCGTAAGGTTGGTATCGGCCACGGTAACCTCGCAGCGATGCTTCTCCGTGAGGAGACCAAGTGCTTCGCATTCCTCGCAGGTCACGAGTCATTCGCTGCAGCAGAGGGTGCTATCAAGATCGCAGCTAAGGCTGACAAGGTACGTAAGGAGCCTCTCCGCGTGATCCTCAACGGTCTCGGTAAGGACGCAGCTCAGATCATCGCTCGTATCAACGGTTTCACATATGTACAGACTGAGTTCGACTACTTCACTGGCGAGCTTAAGGAA
>JAZOLM010000030.1:0-1766 GCA_045652985.1 Alistipes sp.
GGTGTCGGTGCTCGACTCGAACCTCAGCGCGCATCATACCCTCGACGAGATACTCGAGGCTATATGCTACAAGGGCGAGGAGCTCATAGAGGCTCAGCTCGACTCTTATACACTATACACAGCGCTTATCTACCCTGTGGCCGAGCACGACGGCTTTGTGCAGGTGGTGGCAGAGCCCTCATATATCAGCTTCTCGACCGAGGAGGTTCAGCAGTCTGATATGGATATTAACATTGAGGTTTCGAACTGCTATGTGCGCGTTGCGGACCTTAAGATTACCCCCTCTAACCCCGATGAGACATACCTCCTTCTCATTACTCCTACCGAGTATCTCCCCTCAGATTACGACGATGAGGTGCTCTTGGATATGGCCTTGGGTGAGTTTATCTACTACACCTATGAGTTCAAGGGCGAGGTGACAACACACCTCAATACACTATATCCTAATAAGGAGTATATCGTTGTGGCATTTGGCTATAGCGGTGGCGTGGTGACAACAGAGGTGTGTACAAAGCTGTTTAAGACTGAGCAGGAGGGCGAGTGCGAGCTCGAAATTACCGATGTGGTAATAGGTGGTCCTTATGCACCATCGGCGCTATATGCCTATGACTCTGAAGAGTTTAAGTACTATGCACCATACTACGCGCCAGACACATCAGTCGGTGTGATTACCATCGAGGTGAAGACAAGCGAGCCTACAACAGACATCTTCGCATGTCCATTTGCTGTGATGGACTACGATTGGGCTGGTTACGACACAATCTTCTATGACCTGCTTATTGACACTTGTCCTGCGTTGGAGATATCGGACATCATTTATGACTATTCGCCATATTACGTGTGCGCCGCAGCCTTCGACTACAAGGGTAACGTGACACCTATGTGGATGTCAGAGCCAATGAACTGGACGCAGGCAGATGTACGACCTATCGAGGAGTTTATCGAGAAGTATGAGGCATCGCCCAATGTTATGCTTATGGGTGTGACTGCAGAGGGTAAGTTGGTGCCTTTGCATAAGTAAGACACCTTGCTAATTCGTAATAGGGCGGAGTCATTTGGCTCCGCCTTTTTGTTATGTCAATCCGTAGCTAATTGGTAATATGGTTTAATATTGGTATAAATTCTAATATTGGTGTTCCGAGGGCCTATCTTCGAATCTCGAAAAACGCTAAAAAAATATAAAATGCAGTAAATCAATAATATAGCATTTTATCCATAAATTGAAGATTATAACTTTGCAAAAATAATAAGCAAATTCTATCGACTTTTTACAAGTTTTCAACAAATCAGTGCGAAAAAAGCTGCTATATATAGTGTATATCAAAAAAAATGAGTATCTTTGCGGGCAATTTCTCGCAAATGGGAATTGAATTTATTAACAAAAATTAAAGGACAAAAACGTTTTAAGAAATGCCAACTATTCAGCAGTTAGTAAGAAACGGTCGAGTTAGCATGGTGGAGAAGTCAAAGTCACCAGCACTCGCAGCGTGTCCTCAGCGCCGTGGAGTTTGTACTCGTGTGTACACTACAACTCCTAAGAAGCCAAACTCGGCTATGGGTAAGGTTGCACGTGTAAGATTGACTAATGGCAAGGAGGTCAACGCCTACATCCCAGGTGAGGGCCACAACTTGCAGGAGCACTCAATCGAGCTCGTTCGTGGTGGTCGAGTTAAGGACCTCCCAGGTGTACGTTACCACTTGGTTCGTGGTGCCCTCGATTCAGCAGGTGTAGACGGTCGTCGTCAGCGTCGTTCAAAGTACGGTGC
>JAZOLM010000031.1:0-15448 GCA_045652985.1 Alistipes sp.
GCAGTAAGGATACACCTATGGACAGCAATTATCTCATACCTTCTAATGGCAAAGATAAAGGTGCAAATGCAAACGCCATATAGCATTACAGAAGTATCTCGCATCTTGGGGGTATCTGCCCTTGCCAAAGTCCCAATCAGGGAATTGCTTACAGAAACGACTCAATCAACAACCGAAAACCAAAATGTCAAAGAACAAAAGTTATTTTAATAAAATTTATCGCACCAGTAGTAATTACTCATTACTAATTAAATTATTTCCCCCTCCCTCAGCTACAAACACAAAAAAAGGATGACCTCTCGATCATCCTCTCTGGCGGTGCGTAGGGGACTCGAACCCCTGACCCCGTGCGTGACAGGCACGTATTCTAACCAGCTGAACTAACGCACCATTTTAAGAACTTGCAACCCTTTATCTCTTGATTGCGATGCAAAGGTACTACAATTTTTTTATTCTGCAAATTTTTTCGCAACTTTTTTTCAAAAAAATTAATCTTTTTTGAAAAAACTAAATTGCACACTACCATAACTCCTTTGCTGCCAGAACTTTGGGTGCTCCGAGAAATTATACTCCTTAGAGTGCTCAAAAACAAGAAAACCATCCTCGCGGAGGAGGTTTTGCCCAAACACAAGGTCGATAATCTCTGCGCTGCCCTCCAAATCGTAGGGTGCATCCGAGAAGATTATGTCGAATTGCTTCGAGCAGCTCTTCAAATAGAGGAAGGCATTAGCCTTCACGGCGTAGAAATTCTCAAAGCCGAGCTCGCGTGCCGTGTTGCGAATGAAGTTGTGGTGCACGCTATTTATCTCCACCGACGTTACGCTACGCGCCTCGCGTGAGGCGAACTCATAGCTTATCGAGCCAGTGCCCGAGAATAGGTCGAGAACGTCGCACTCCTCGAAATCGACGATGTTGCCAAGGACGTTGAAGAGGTTCTCCTTCGCAAAGTCGGTCGTGGGGCGTGCACGCAGGTTGCGTGGTGGGGTGATTGTCCTACCGCGATATTTACCGCTTATTATTCGCATACCTCTAAGTTTTTGAACTGTTTCTTACATAGTTTGAGTAGTCGCTGGGTGTCGCCCTCCGCGCGCGCGTACATATTAAATATGTGGTGCACGCTATTTATCTGCTCCAGGGTGTATAGTATGTCGCCATCGCTCTCGACACTCACCACATCCATCAGCTGCAGAGTGTTGTTCACCACACGCACGTAGAGGTTGTTGCCGCTAAGGTGGAGTACTGAGCCGTGCTCGGGCAGTGGGGTGGCGAGCAGTGGCGAGGTGAAGTGCACTCTACCCGCGAACTTCGCCTTCAGCATATCGTAGCACCCTCTGTTGAGTGCCATGACGGCGACAATATCGCCCTCATCGCTGCACACGGCAACCTCATCGCGCTCCATCATCACGCCCATGGCGCGCAGGTGCACGTCGAGGCTCTCTTCGTTGAGTAGCTCGCGAGGCGCGACGACGCATTTGGCGCTATCCACAATGGCGAGGATATGGGTGCTACCATCGACCTCTATCTTCTCAAGCTCCGCGCCTGAAAAAGAGTGTCCACCCAACGGTAGTTGAATGGACACATAGCTCTTGTTTGTTGGGCTCATCGCTACTGCTTTGAACGCTGATCCTCCCAGCTACCATCGAGGCTAACCTTCTCGAGGCTACCTACTGTTACGCCGAAGTACTCGATGTCGATGTCGATGCGATTGCCGTTCTTATCGTCGCCGATGTGGTACTTAGCGTTGCCCTCCTCATCCTTAGAGGTGATAGCTGTGTATGCACCATCAGCCGCCATCTTCTTACGCATATCGTCGTAGCCCTCAGTGTTCTTCACGAAGTTGTCGAACTTAGCCTCGATATGGTTCCAGAATGCCTGGCTATAGGTCTCGGTGTCGATGAAATCGATATAAGGAGCGTGGCAGCGGAAGCGACCATTGACAGTGTCAATCTGGAACTCCTTCTTATCTGAGTTTGCGATGTAGCGCAAGTTGTTAATCTCATCTGTTGACAAGCTATCGAGGACGATGTCGCGAATGTAGATCTTATCAATCTTGATATTGTCGAATGTTGGAAGAGTATCCAATGTTGCTGCCATCAATACGTGGTAGCTTGGTACCTCCCAGATGGTATCAGGAGAGAACTTACCATACTTCTCGTCGATATTACCAGCACCTGGGCGTACCTCCTTAACCTTACCAAGGTTGTTAGGGTCGTATACATTGCCCTCCTCGAGCTTAAAGCCGTTGTGCGCGAACTCGATGATCTCGTCCATGCTACCAGGGTATCTGCCATTAACCTCGCGGTACAACTTTACAATCTCCTTGATAGCCTTCTGCTGCTCGATTACGGCAGTCTCACGCTGCTGGATGTGCTCCTGGGCTGCTACGTTCTCGCTAATCATGCCGTAGTTCCAGTAAAGAAGAACACCTACACCTGCAACCAAGATAGCAAGCAAGCTGTACTTAACTGCAGGGATTGATAAAATTCTAAAAAAACCTTTCATTTCTGATTATTTGTTATTAAGTTTGTATCGTTATTAAAACATAAAATAGTAGCGCACTATGCTTAATGCCCATATTTCGCACCAAATTTACGCAAAATTATCATTCGAAGCAACAAATAACCAAAAAAAAATAATAGAAAAACTCGCTGCTTGGATTTCGGATGATGACTTCTCGCGCATTTTTCTGCTCAATGGCTACGCCGGTACGGGTAAGACGACCATCATCGCAGCCTTCGTTGCGGCACTTAAGGAGCTGGGTGTCAAACCGATACTCCTCGCCCCCACAGGACGTGCTGCAAAGGTGCTCTCGAGGTATGCCAAGCAGGATGCCTACACCATACACAAGTGTATCTATAGGGAGCGTACGACGGGCGGCTACGAGTCGAAGTTCTCGCTGGACTACAACCGCGAGCGTGGGGCCCTCTTTATCGTCGATGAGGCGTCGATGCTCTCGATAAGCTCCTCCGAGGATGCCACCTTCGGCTCGGGAAACTTGCTCGACGACCTTGTGCAGTATGTGCGCTCGGGCAAGCAGTGTAGGCTGATGCTCGTGGGCGACGATGCGCAGCTGCCTCCCGTGGGCGATGACTTCAGCCCTGCCCTTCAGCCCTCTATCGTGGAGCGCTATGGCGAGGTTGAGTATGCAACGATGGATGAGGTTGTGCGTCAGTCGGTTGACTCGGGTATTCTCTTCAATGCCACGATGCTGCGTTGTATGCTCGAGAATGGCATATACGAGGTGCCTCACTTCGATATGTCCTACCCCGACTTTGAGTCCATCAGCGGTGGTGAATTGTTGGAACTTCTGCAGGACTCCTACGATAGATATGGACGCGAGGATACAATCGTGATTACGCGCTCCAACAAGCGTGCTAACCGCTATAACGAGGGTATTCGTCGCCATAACCTCTCGGCCGAGGAGCAGATTGAGAGTGGCGATATGCTGATGATAGTGAAGAACAACTACCACTATGCCGAGCGCGATAAGGAGGCTCCGATGTCGTTCGTGGCCAATGGCGATGTCGCGCTGCTGAAGCGCATACGTCGCTTCGAGGAGTTCTATGGCTTCCATTTCGTCGATGCCGTGCTTCAGTTTCCCGACTACAACGACTACGAGATGTCGTGCAAGGTGCTCTTGGATACCCTCGCCTCGGAGTCGCCATCACTGACACGCGATGAGAGCAGAAGGCTCTTCTACGAGGTGGAGAAGGATTATGAGGATATAACGGCTAAGAGCAAGCGTATCAAGGCGATACGCGAGAATGACCACTTCAACGCCATGCAGGTAAAGTTCGCCTATGCGGTGACCTGCCATAAGGCTCAGGGTGGTCAGTGGCGCAGAGTTTTCGTCGATAGATGCCTCTTTGGCGACGAGCCGATGTCCAAGGATATACTTCGCTGGCTCTATACCGCCATAACGCGTGCCACGGAGCATGTCTATTTGATTAATTTCGATGAACGATTCTTCGAGTAGAGTTTTGAAATTTCAAAGATTTATCCTACCTTTGTAGGATATTACAACATCGATATGAGCCCACGAACAAAGAACAAAATAGAGATAGACAAGCCTCAGCAGGGAGTTGTCGAGAAGAAGTATGTCGAGACGCCGCTGATGAAGCAGTACTACCAAATCAAGGCTGTGCATCCCGATGCCATACTCCTGTTTCGTGTGGGCGACTTCTATGAGACCTTTGGCGATGATGCCATCAAGGCGAGTGCCATTCTCGGCATTACGCTCACCAAGCGTGCCAATGGCGCAGCCTCCTCGGTGGAGCTCGCCGGCTTCCCCTATCATGCCCTCGACACCTATATGCCCAAGCTGGTGCGTGCTGGTCAGCGCGTAGCCATCTGCGAGCAGCTCGAAGATCCTAAGTTGGTCAAGGGCTTGGTTAAGCGTGGCGTCATTGAGTTGGTGACACCTGGCATTGTCATGGGCGAGAACCTCGTGGCAGGCAAGGAGAACACCTTCCTCGCGGCGGTCTACTTCGGCAAGAGCACTACGGGTGTCGCCTTCTTGGATCTCTCAACGGGTGAGTTCTACGTCGCTGAGGGCGATAACTCATATGTCGATAAGCTCATTAGCAACCTGCAACCCAAGGAGATACTCTATCAGCGCGGTTGTGAGGAGCACTTCAACGATACGTTCGGCACGAAGCACTATACCTATCGCCTCGACGACTGGGTCTTTGCCGAGAATGTCAACCGCGACAAGCTCCTCAAGCAGCTCGGCGTCAGCACACTGAAGGGCTTTGGCGTAGATAGTATGGGCGCTGGTATCTCTGCCGCAGGTGCCATATTGTACTACCTCGAGTTCACCGAGCATAAGCGCATCGGTCACATATCCTCCATCCAGCGTATCGACCGCGAGGATGCCGTGTGGATTGACCGCTTCACCATCCGCAATCTTGAGCTCTTCCATACCAATGGCGTGCAGCATAAGGGTAGCTTCCTCGATGTCATAGACCGCACACTAACGCCTATGGGTGGTCGTCTCTTGCGCCGCTGGGTGGCGATGCCTCTGATGAGTGTCGAGAAGATTACTATGCGCCAGGATGTTGTCGAGCTATTTGTGGGGGATAGAGATTTCGCCTCGGCTATGCGTGAGCAGGTGTCGCTTATTGGCGACATGGAGCGTATCGCCTCGCGTATTGCTGCCGAACGTGTGACACCTCGTGAGCTTGTGCAGCTCAAGCACGCACTTGGCGCTGTCGAGATTATGCAGGCGTTGATGCACTCCACCGAGAGTGATGCCATACATCGCATTGCCGATAAGATAGACCCCCTTGTTGCTGTGCGTGAGCGCCTCGAGAGGGATATATACCCCGACCCTGAGACCAACCAGATACAGCGTGGTGGTGTCATCGCCTCGGGTGTCTCTGCCGAGCTCGACGATCTACGTCGCATAGCTCTCCACGGCAAGGAGTACCTTCTCTCTCTGCAGCAGCGCGAGAGTGAGGCTACGGGCATCCCATCGCTCAAGGTGGCTTATAACAACGTCTTTGGCTACTATATCGAGGTGCGCAATACGCATAAGGATAAGGTGCCCGAGAGTTGGATTCGCAAGCAGACGCTGACAGGTGCTGAGCGCTATATCACCGAGGAGTTGAAGGAGTATGAGCAGAAGATTATGGGTGCCGAGGAGCGCATCCTGCAGATTGAGGCTCAGATATATGCCGAGCTTGTCGCCTTTCTTGCGCAGCACCTCGCCATCATGCAGCGCGATGCTCAGATAGTATCGCTTATCGACTGTCTGCAGTCTATGGCTCAGTTGGCTGTCGAGCGCCGCTATGTGCGCCCCGTTGTCGATGACTCGCTGGTGATAGATATCAAGCAGGGTCGCCACCCTGTGATCGAGACCCTCCTGCCTATCGGCGAGGAGTATATACCCAACGACGTGATGCTCGACTGCGAGAAGCAGCAGATAATCGTCATCACGGGACCCAATATGTCGGGTAAGTCGGCGCTGTTGCGTCAGACGGCACTCATCGTCCTACTTGCGCAGATGGGCTCGTTTGTCCCTGCCGAGTCGGCGCATATTGGCGTTGTGGATAAGATATTTACGCGTGTCGGCGCCTCGGATAATATCTCGGAGGGTGAGTCGACGTTCATGGTCGAAATGTTGGAGTCGGCAAGCATCCTAAACAATATTTCGCACCGCAGCCTCGTTCTCTTAGATGAGATTGGTCGTGGCACGAGCACCTATGACGGTATCTCCATAGCGTGGGCTATGGTTGAGTACCTGCATAACAACCAGCAGGGTAGGGCTAAGACCCTCTTTGCCACACACTATCACGAGCTCAATGAGTTGGAGAATATGCTCGAGCGCGTGAAGAACTACCACGTCTCGGTCAAGGAGGTCGACAAGAGCATCCTCTTCCTGCGTAAGTTGGTGCGTGGTGGTACGGAACACTCGTTCGGTATCCATGTGGCTCGCATGGCGGGTATGCCGCGTAGCGTGGTGCAGCGTGCTGAGGATATCCTCGCAAACCTCGAGAAGGTATATGGCTCGGGCGAGATTGTCCCCAGCCAGAGCGTGTCGAAGCGTTCGAAGCGCCGCGTGGCAGAGTCTGCCGCCGAGAGTGCTAACAACATACAGCTATCCATGTTCCAGCTCGATGATCCGGTGTTGGTGTCGATCAGAGATCAGATTAAGGATTTGGATATCAACTCGCTCACGCCCCTCGAGGCACTGAATAAACTAAATGAGATTAAGCGTCTTACAGGACTATAGCATAGAATATTAACCCCTATAGCGTAAAAATGATGACAACACAAGAGCAATATATTGCTAAGATTAAGCAGTTAGTAGTAGAGAAGTATGGACGTAGCATATCGTCGGCCGATGATTGTGCAGCCCTCTCCGATGCCGTGGAGAAGAGCGTTGGCGTGCGTATCGATATGCCCACCTTGCAGATGCTATTCTCACGCAGTAAGCCTACCGTGCCACCACGACTCATGGTGCTCACGACCTTGGCGAAGTATGTCGGCTATGAGGATTGGAGCGGCTTCTGCGCCTCTAATAGGGTAGACACCTCGGATGATGATGTGAGGATACCTATCCGCCGACGCTGGGGTGTCATCACCGCTACGGTTGTCGGTGTCATGGTGATATTGTTGGGCGCTTTGTTCCTGCTCAATGACGATGAGGCTGCTGCCCCAAGTAGCACTCCAGCACCCACTGCCTACGACCTCGTTGTCGATAAGGTTACCGATAAGTATATCGCTTTGGTCGACGAGGAGTGTATCGCTCTGCGTATTTATGACGGCGTAAATCGCCAGACGCTCGAGGAGGAGACACAAGCCGCTATTGAGAGATATAAGAGTGATGTGTCGTTGTCTATTGCTGAGGATATTCGCGCCGCCGCAGCCCAGGAGGGTATCAAGGTTGACGATGTGAGTGTCACAGCCTCGGCAGATGATATTACCGATAAGTGTGTTGCCATCCTCCACGAACTATTGGAGGAGTAATACGCCATTAATTAGTAGAGAGTAAAGAGTAATTAGTAATGTTTCGCTCCGTAGGAGCGATTGGGATATTAATGAATTTAGGGAAATTAGTGAAATTAAGGAAATTAGTCATTTTGCTTTAAATTCCTTAACTTCCTTAAACTCCTTAATCTCCCTAACCCCATTGCTCCGTAGGAGCAACACCATTACTAATTACTCTTTACTAATTACTAATTTCATTTTAGAGCCACTTCTTAAACTTAAAGTACCAGAACGTAAGTCCCGATACTAGGAGCATGAGGGCTATTGCCCATATGTAGCCATACTCCCAGTTTAGCTCAGGCATAAACTTGAAGTTCATACCATACATACTCGCCACGAGTGTCGCTGGCATGAAGACCACGGCAGCCACCGAGAAGATCTTGACTATCTCGTTCTGCTCGATGTTGATAAGACCAAGCGCCGCATCCTGAATATAGTCGAGACGCTGGAAGCTGAAGTCGGCATGGCTGATAAGTGAGTTGACGTCCTTGAGCATGAGCTGCAGACGTGGGTATATATCATTTGGGAAGCGCTCCGAGCGCAGGATGCTCGATAGTACACGCTGCCTATCGAAGATATTCTCGCGGAGCAACATGGTATTCTCCTGCAAGGCGTTAATCTTGTAGAGTACTTCCTTGTCGATCTTCTGACCACTGCTTATCTCCTTGCTCACGGCTGCTACCTGCTTGCCCACCATCTCCACAAGGTCGGCGTCGTAGTCGATACGCACCTCGAGCAGCGATATGAGGATGTGGTATCCTGTCGAGTATGAGCGATAGTTCATCTGCAGACGCTTCTCCGCCTCGCGGAAGGTGCGGAACTCCGCCTGGCGCATCGAGACGAGCACACCCTCGTTAGATATGATGAACGATACGGGCTCTACGGTGAATGTCTCGCCCTGGGGCACGAAGAAGTTAGAGTTCGAGATTATGGCATTCTCGGTCTCTGAGTACTTTGATGTCGACTCGATCTCCTCCACCTGCTGTCGTGTCTGTAGGCTCAGCTCCATGAAGTTCTCAACGGCCTTCTGCTCCTTGATAGATGGGTTTAATAGGTCGATCCAAAGGATGTCGTCGAAGCCGAGCTCCTCGAAGAGTTCGGTGTCGGCGTTGCGGATGATCTTGTTGTATTGCTTAAGATAGATGGTGATCATATCTCCTCCTCTAAGTTTTATTCTTTATTATTCAACTTTGCCCTTCGCTGGGCTTTACTTGGGGCGGAATACAATGAACGCCCCATAGGTCGGAGGTAAGAAGTCGTGCGATGTTGTGCGCTATATGCCTATCGCTCGACCTCTTTAATAGGATCGGGGAACTATGCGTATGCCTGCATCCCAGAACTTCTTCAAAGCCTTGTGCTTCTCTTCGTCGAGGATGAAGTCGATGTTGCGCGTCAGATAGTCGTAGGCGGTGATGCCGTTGTCACTACCCATATATTTAGACTCTGCCACAGCCTCCCATGTGTGCTCTATGCCGAACGTCAGGGTTCGCTGTAGCTCATCTGTAATCTCGTGTGATACACCCTTGCGTGCCACCCATACGGCAAAGGCGAAGGGTAGCTTCGTCACCTCACGCCACTCCAAGGCGAGGTCATACGCATAGGCATACTTGCCCTCGTAGCCAAATACCTTGTCGCCAATGAATAGGAAGGCGTCATCCTCCTTGGCGCTATCCACTACGGTGTAGTCCGCCATGTGTAGCCACTCGGGCTCTATGTGCCACTTGTGCTTCGCGAGGTATCCGCATAGCTGCACCGAGGTGCGTGAGTGTGCGTCGAGCCATATGCGCTTCACCTTAGTGATAGGGACGTTCGACATGACAACCACGGTGCGCACAGCACCCACCGCGCCTATGCAGTAGTCGGTTACGATGTTGGTATTTGTAAGCTCGGGAACAACGGCTGCTGGGAGTAGGGCGATGTCTGCCTTACCCTCTATGTAGTTCTTTGCGCAATCGGCTGGAGGAGCTAACAACAACTCGGCACGAATGTTATCTGCGTGCTGAAGTCCATAGACGAATGGTATCGTATTGAGATACGATACGGCTGTTATTTTTGGAATGATAGCCATCGTCCATATTGTTGTTATTATTGGTGTTACATTGCTGCGACGCCAATTCCGCGCCACAATATCAGTGCAAAGATATAAAAAAAATATGAGTAAAGCAAGAGAGGAGAGAAAAAAGTGACGATAAGAATATATCTGGGTAGGGTGTGTAGAGCCGTGCGCATGGCGCACTCTGGGTAGGCTGGGTAATTCCCCAGAGCGCAGCGGAAATACCCATCCCGATTGCTCCATCGGAGCAACTCAAAACTGAAAAGTGAAAGGTGAAAAGTGTGGTCTCTGCGACGCATATAAAATATCGTCATTGCGAGGAATTGCATCTAAGAGCTTTACTGATACGTATGGCGGTCTATGCAATTCTGTGGCAATCTACCTTTGTGTTTTGCCACCGCTGATACAGATTACCCTCTGCATTGGCAGTGTCTATAAACAGCGGTAGACTTATCTAAAATTAGTAATTTGTTAATTAGTAATTGGTAACAAAATTTATGAGCGCTGATGGTGTTCAACTATTACTAATTTCTCACTACTCTTTACTAATTGATTTGCGCCTCCTCGTCATGCCGAGGATGAGGATGGCAACTATACAAAGGCGTGGTCATCGAAGGAGATAACCTTCACCAAGGGCTGGTTGCTCACCTGCCGAGGAGTTCTTCGCGGCTGATGCTAATAGCCTAATGGCTGCTGCTCCAAAGAGTGCACCTAAAAGCGCTTTGTTGAGCTGCGAATAGTGCCTGCATAATGCAAAAATAGAGGTGGTTTCATCGGAACCACCTCTATTTTTTTTGTTCGTTGTTTGTGATTATCGAGCTGTGCCGTTTGATGGGTCACCAACAACCATGCCCTTGTCAACACGCAAAGTGATGTTGCCGTCAACCTCGATAAGAAGAGAATTCTCGTTTACTTCCTTAACAGTACCGTAGATACCGCCAGCGGTGATAACCTTATCTCCCTTCTTCAAACCGTTGCGGAACTCCTCCATCTGCTTGCGACGCTTACGCTCTGGACGCCACATGAAGAAGTACATGATAGCGATCATCGCAACAATCATAATCCAGAATGACCATGGACTACTATCTGGCTGCTGCTGAGCCTCAGTCTCTGCCTCCTTGCCCTTCAGCCCTGTATTACAACCCTTTTTATCTTTAGAGAGGCTATCAGCGCCCTCTTTAGCCTTAGCATCAGGATTGCCGGCATCAGCAGGATTAATAGTGTCATCATCAGGATTAGAATTAGAAGCTGGGACGTTGTTCTCCTGAGGAGCGACAGTGACATCAGCCTTTTCTATCTCCTTAACATCTGACATTTCGCCCTCAGCCTGTGGGGCAACATAAAGTAAATCCATATTCTATATTAAATTTAATTGTTAATTAATTATCTTCGAAGCGCAAATGTAGTATAAATTATTGTATTCGCAAAATTAATACTCCTTTCGAATAGATAATGCCCATATAAAACATATAGACACCCCAGTGGAGTGTCTATATTGCTCTGTATTGGCTGTTATCGTGTTGCGTTCTGCGAAGGATCGCCAACAACCATGCCCTTGTCAATACGGAAAGTGACGTTGTGATCAACCTCAATAAGAAGTGTTGTCTGGCCAACCTCCTTAACAGTACCGTAAATACCACCAGCAGTGATGATCTTATCACCCTCCTTCAAGCCCTGACGGAACTGCTCCATCTGCTTGCGGCGCTTGCTCTCTGGACGCCACATGAAAAAGTACATGATTGCGATCATCGCAATAATCATAATCCACATAATGTTCTCTCTTTTAAATTGTTAATACTATCTAATATCGTTATCTTACTATCTCGGCACACATCCACACCGCCACATTGCACTTCTCGTTCGATGTCTCAATGCTGAGGTAGTTGCCCACTGATCCCCACTCGCCGCGCGAGTCGAAGGTAATCGTCACCTCGCCACTCTCGTTGGGTGCTATCGCCCTCTTAGGTAGCTCCAACCATGTGCAACGACACGTAGTCTCGTAGCTGAGAAGTACGATAGGGGAGTTAGTTGTGTTCTTAAGAACGATTGTGCGGCTAACACACTCCGAGTACTTTACATCACCAAAATCGACCAATACTTCAGCAACACTGCCCTCGGCGAGCTCTGCCGATAGAGCATCGTTAGGCTCCTTGGCAAGGAGTGTGTTGCACGATGCCACAATAAGCATCAGCGTTGCAACAATCGAACCAAATACTCTCATCGCTAAAGTAGTCCGCGACCACTCTTCTTAATGCGACCACTCTCCGTAAGCTCGGCAACAATCTTGTCGAGGACGCCATTTACGAAGTTGCTACTTGTTGGTGATGAGTAGAACTTGGCAATGTCGATCCACTCGTCGAGTGTCACCTTCACAGGTATGCTCTCGAATGATGTGAGCTCGGCGATAGCCATGGTAAGGATAAGGTTGTCCATGAATGCTATGCGCTCAACATCCCAGTTCTGCGTGTACTTGTCGACAAGCTCCTGGTTCTCGTCATACTGCACGAGAGACTTAACAAGCAGGGTCTTTGCAAACTCAAGATCATCGTCGCTCTTGAACTTAGGCAGTAGCTTCACGTCGGTGTGGCTCTGCTTGAGGTTCGATAGGGTACGGATGGTCATGTATAGAGCAAAGCTCATGTCGTCGTTCCACAATAGCGACATCTCATCGAGCGTCTCTGCCAATGCCTCATCCTCCTCCAACGAGGTGTAGAAGGTCTCCAAGAACTTACGGTCGTCGGTGAATGTGCATATCGATGCCGACATATACTCCTTGTAGTAGTCAGCCTCAATCATGCGACCATATATCTCCTTGACAATATCTGCGTGGCGTGCCCATGATAGCTTGCGTGCTGCAAGCGCATCATTCACAGCGTCCGAGTTTGCCAATAGGCTGATAACCTTGTTATCTACAAAACGACGATTTGGATTTAGATCCTCGTATGTTGGCAACTTCTTCTGACGAGCGAGCTCTTGACGGCTCTCGGCATAGCGCGCAACGTCGACAGCGAGCGACATCATCAAAAGGTATAGGTCATAGGCTTTATCAATAGATTCCACGAGGTTCTTCTCCGATGCCTTGAGGCTATCAGAACCCGACTTAAGATGGGCATAAAGGCACTTGGTGACCTTCACACGGAGTAATCTTCGACTCAACATATTATGAACTTGTTTCTACAGTTTTGCAAATGCTGGGCAAAGATACAAATAAAATTGAAACGGCGCGTATATTTATATAAAAATATTATGCTTAGCATAATCTATATCTTGGCATAATCTGCATATAGCCTTATAATAAATTATCTGCTCCATTGCAAATAGAATAGATAACTACTAAAAGAGGCTGACCGAATATACTCTTCAGTCAGCCTCATTAATTACTAAGAATTAGGATTTAATATGCAAATATCCAAACCAGTGTATTCCATTTGTCCAATCCAATTTGTTTTAAATGTATTGTTGGCTTCATCCTTAGCATCTATCGATATGCTATACTCATTGCCACTATACCCAACAATTACTGTAGCTTCCTCAAAAGCATATCTATATGGTCCGGCAATTACTGTAGATGTATTCCATAAATTATCATTTAACTTATACTCTCCTTCAGGAATTACTTTACATGGCTCATTTGTAGCTAATTTGAACGAAACTACGTATCCCCCCTCAAATTCAAAGTACACTTCCATGTAAGTATCATGGTAGTAACCATATGCCCTATTTATGGTAGTGAGGTTGTTATCTGTTACTTTTGGTAGTTCATCTCCTGGATTAAGGGTGCGGGAAAAGTCACCTTCAGATAAACGACCTATCCATCTTGAACTATAAATTTTTCCAGATTCAGTTCTTGCATATAGCTCAAACATATATTGGTCACCAAGATGTGTAACCTTTAAATTAGCTTCCACCAATGCCTCTTTATTAGCAGTGGAGTTACCCATAAGTGCACCATTATCTATAGAATATTCACCTTCAGGGATGATATATTGAATGCCTTCAAAACCCATTTTCAAAGAAACATCTCCACCACCATCATCAAATACTTGATAAAGTGATATATAACCATCATAACTATAGCCATAGGCATATATGACTTTTGTGTAGTCTCCTGCTGGCATAGGCTCATAATCAGTTGAGCATGTGAACTTCTCACTAAGTGCAGTCTCGCCATTCTCAAACATTGCAGCTACATAGAAGTCATACTCCGTGATGTACTCCAAGCCTTCGATGATGATAGTATCACCCTCGGCGGCGATACCATTGCTAAGTACTGCTTCTGCCTCTACGCTCTCGCCAGCCTTTACAGCTATACCCTTAACCTCTGTAGCGTTGGTTGCAGCAAAGCTGATAGTTGCAGTGGAGTCGTTAATAATAACATCGGTAATGGATATAGCATTAGCTTCTCCAGTCTTTTTAGTGACCTTCTCGCTAAGTGCAGTGTTGCCATCCTCGGAACGTACAGCTACATAGAAGTCATACTCCGTGCTGTACTCCAAGCCTTCGATGTCGATAGTATCACCCTCGGCAGCAATACCATTGCTAAGTACTGCTTCTGCCTCTACGCTCTCGCCAGCCTTTACAGCTATGCCCTTAACCTCTGTAGCGTTGGTTGCAGCAAAGCTGATAGCTGCAGTGGTGTCGTTAATAACAACATCGGTAATCTCTATTAATGGAATAATAGGTTCTGGCTTGGGATCTGGTTGTGGGGTGGGCTCCACCTCCTTGTCACATGCCACGAATGTTACCATTGCAAGCAGTGCGTAAAATAAATGCTTAACTCTCATAATTGATTGATAATTAGATTATTAGTTATTAGCCTGTTGTTTTTGTGTTTATTTTCTTTGCAAATATATGTATTTTATTCCAATTGAACCAAATTTTTTGATAAAAAAATAGTCATATTGATGATTTTTTTCATCTTTTGCAATGGTGAATTTGAAAATGTATAATAGGTGATATTTGATAAAAAGGCTTAGAACACCCCTTAATACAATATCCATTACGCACAACTCAGATTTCTTCTCGTTTGTTGACACAAAAAAACGACCTACGCTAAATACGCAAGTCGTTCAAAAGTGGAGGGTCGGTTCAGTTCCCGCCACCTCCACTTTTGAAGGGTTAAAATCCCCTTCAAAAATAACAAAAGACATTGATAATCTGATAGATTATTGATGTCTTTTTTTTATTTCTGCACCAAATTATCCTGATAGCAATCGCTATACTATACTTCTGATAGCAATTTGGTGCAGAAAGTTGTTGATAGTCTGACAAATATCCACAAATCTATCCCCCCTGAATAGTGTCTGAAAAGGATGGGGATTAGATTTTAGTGGTCTATTATTTGCATATTCGATAGATTATTACTACTTTTGTTACGGCGGTAAAATTTACGGCGGTAATAATTAAACAAGGCGATATGAAATTCTACAACAGAGAACACGAAATTGCAAAACTCCAAGAGGTTCGAGAGTTATCATACAATGACCACTCACGACTAACTGTGGTAACAGGTCGTCGTCGTATTGGTAAGACATCACTCATAGGTAAAGCAATGGGTGATGAGCAGTTTATATATCTATTCGTTGGTCGCAAGAACGAGTCGTCACTATGTGCTGGCTACTGTAAGGAGATTGCCTCAAAGTTGGGTGTGTTTGTCCCTGTTATGAACTCATTCCAGGAGGTGTTTCTCTTCCTAATGCAGCAGGGTGAGACAAGACATTTTACACTTGTTATTGATGAGTTTCAGGAGTTCTTCAATATCACCCCAAGTGTCTATAGCGATATACAAAACTATTGGGACCAGTATCGCTTAAAGACACATATCAACTTCATAGTTAGTGGTTCTATCTACTCGTTGATGACAAAGATATTTCAGCACTATCACGAGCCACTGTTTGGTCGTGC
>JAZOLM010000032.1:0-88849 GCA_045652985.1 Alistipes sp.
CTTAATACCCTTAATACCCTTAATACCCTTAATACCCCTAATACCTCTTGTACCCCCCCCCAAAAAAAAATCGGAGCTCCCGAAAAGGAAGCTCCGAAAAGGAAAATCATTTGTATATACTACAATGTACCTACATACTGATACTTCTGAGTTGTACCACCTACAACAACTGTAAGGTTGATAGTATATGTATCACCATCCTTGCTTACAACCATTGTTCCAGCGCTTGGAGCAGGTGAGAACGTACGAGTTGAGAAAGTAAAGTCACCATTTGTATTTCCACTTCCGCTATAATAAGTGTAAGTACCCTCATGAAGCTCTGCTCCCTGGCTATATGGTGTATAAAGGTTGAACGTCAAGCCATTGCTTGTACTTACACTCCACTGATAAGTGTAATAGTTTGTACTCATCTGTACGTATGAGAATGATGTAATAGTGTAATCAGGTGTAAACTCACCACTATCATCACCGCCATCATCGTCGCCTCCAGTAACACCTACACCACCAGAGTATGTAAATATCTGCGTGCTACCATCATCAATTGTTAGCGTCATTTTCACATCCCATGAAGTGCCAAGATTTTCAATCTTAACATTACCACCTGTAACGGTCTTAGACTCACCATTAATAACTACATTTACAGGGCAGAAACGATAGTAGTTACCTACGCTTCCTGGTGAGCTGTAGAATTGATTATAGGTCTGATTACCGCCAAGCGATGCATCATTTGCACCGTGATCTGTTGTTAGCCACAATGTCATAGAATTGTTAGCGCCGTCAGAGAAGTTGTATGACACACGCCACTGCGCTGGAATATACTCATTAAGCTCACATGTAGTAAAGGCTATAGGCACAATGCTTGGATCACTACCAGTATTAACTACCACATTAGCATCCCAAGATGTTGACGACAGATAATTTGGGTTATCATCGTTAGCCTTTGCAAATACATATACCCATAGATCAGACACATCGAAACCTACATCGATAGTGTGTGATGTACCCTCTACGCTAATCTCCTGATTTCCGTTAAGATAGTAGCTAAGAGTATAGTAATCAGCACCCTCAACAGCATCCCACTCAATTGTTGCATATCGGCCATCAATAGTAGCTCTTACGTTTGTTGGAGCAGAAAGAACAGTACGTGGATCCCTCAACTCGAATGAGATTTCAGCCTTAGCCGAGTTCTTAAAGTTTGCATCGTCAGCCGCTGCAATAGCAGTTACATAGATATAGTACCACTTGTACTCTGAGAGCTCTACAGTAAGAGTAGTATCTGTAGTTGTGGTATCAACCTCATAGTAATAATCGTGAACATAATAGCCTACTGCACCATCAACAGGAGTCCAAAACACTGTAAGTGTTTTACCATCCAACTCGTATGTTACCTCAGGTGTAGCGAGTGGTGTACGTGAATCATAAATATCAAGACCATCAATCTGACCCTTGAACGTGAACTGCTCAACATAAACAGTACCACCGAGAGACATGTTAGTAAATACAATCTTGTACTGACCGTCCTCAATAGATACTACTGCCTGACCACCATCAAGCTTAGATGTGTAGTAATTCTCTACATTATCATAGTAGTAGCACCAGTTAGGATACATATAACCTGAACCTGAGAATGTATATGTACCAGGAACGATGCAGTTGCTGTCGTAAACGTTGTAGAAATCGATACGCAAGCCACGACCATCCTCAGCTACGAACATAATCTCCTTATCAGTAGAACCATAGTCCTGATATACATATGCGTAAGTTGAGTCGAACTTCTCAGCAGGAGCTACATACTCATCAAGATCTGATACAGAGAATGTAGAAACCTCGTTGAAGTTGAATGACAAAGTCTTGCCAGCCTCAGCTACATCAACAGTCTTAGCAACAGCGTTGCCCTCAGCGTCGTAAGCAGTAACGGTGAATGAAGCAACTTCAATAACATCAGTAGAGAACCAGAATACATTCTCCTCTACGTTGTCAGCATTGATAGTGTATGAAAGCGACTTGTCATAACCATACCATGAGCCATTAAGGTCGATAACTACGTGGTCGATATCGAAATCAACACCCTTCAAAGTCATCTTACCGTAAGAAGTCTGGTGCTGCATGCTAAATGTGCTGCCTGTTGTTGATACATAACCCTTAAGGATATGAGCTGCTGGGTCTACAGAGTTCGCAAGTGGAGTCTGCTCAGCAGGGATTGTATATGTGTTTGGGTCACTCCATGCGCTTGCTGGTGAGCAAACATAGATGAAATCTGGAATGTGGTCACCCTCGAACTCAACGTCGAACTTACCCTCTTTGTTGATGGTAGTCTCGTCGGTGATGAGACCGTTAGTGCTCATATCGAAGATGGCGAGCTTCTCAGTGCCATCCCATGCTGACTGATACTTAGTGACGCCCTCCTCGGTTGTTGAACCCACGAAACCTGAACGTGTCTCGTCGCCATCGTTGTCGATAGAGGCAGTGAATGTCAAAACGGTCTTCTTAGCTACAGCGTTAACCTCGTTGTTCTCCTCGGTACATGCTGTGAATGCCATTGCAGCTACTGCAACAAGCATCAAATTCTTAAACAAATTTTTCATCGTTGCAATAGTTTTTAGAAATCACCATAATCCTCCTCAGTGACATCCTCGATGCTTGAAGAGAGCTCGAAGCCACGCTCAACAATAGTTGAGATAACCTCCATCTCAGGAGCTACATACTCCTGCGAAAAAAAGCTTTTCTTTGTCATAGTTGTGTTAAATATAAATTATAAATTATTATTATTCAGCCTGTTTGCTTGTCTGTGCATTGCGTTTCAATGCCCCTCTACCGCCTTTGTTAACCCCCATATCTTGGAGAGAAAACTAGTACGGTATCTACAAATATATACATTTTTCTGCAAAAAAACGTGCGAGGAAATTTTTTTATAATAATACTATTATATCTTGACCTGTTTGCAGTTCTAAAATGGGTGATAATTGGTATATATAGCTCATTGATAATTGTGCCAAATATCGTGCTATGCGAAGCCCTATTACCCTTAGACGTTATGCAATTATCAAGCCAAAGTGAAAAGGGAAAAGTATGGTCTCTGCGACGCATATTATCTAATACTTTAGCAGATAATTCCGAAAATATATCTATATTTGCACAGGATTATATTATGAAAAAGAGTTATATTATGAAAAAGGTATTAACAATTGTGATATTGGGCACTCTCTTAGTAGCCTGCGTGGGTGGCAATAAGAGTGGTGATAAGGCATCAAGCGAGACGGCAGGCGCCACAGAGAGGGCGGATAATGCTAAAGCTCAGAGCGATGTGATCAAGGAGCGCGTGGAGAACTATTGCGAGATGGTGCAGTCGGCGCTTGAGAATGGTGATGCTCAGACCTTTAGTGTGGTGATGGCGCAGATGGAGGAGTGGAAAGCTGAGCTCGATGGTGAGCAGCAGAAGCTTGCTGATCGCTTTATGGAGGAGTGGAAGGTCAAGAACGCTGAGCGCATGGATAGGAGCTATGAGGATGCGATAATGCTCAATCCTAATGTGCCGAAGCCACAGGCGCAGTCGGAGAAGGTGGCTGATGAGTTAGAAAAGTAGGAAGTTATCAATAAAAGTAAAGAGAGTTGGTCAGTGGCCAACTCTCTTTACTTTTATAGTACCTTATCATATTCCAACATCGAGGCTATCTTCGTCCAGTTGATCACTGGTCGGCGAACGCCATCGATAAAGCGTATGGGGCATCCCACAGCCGAGTCGTCAATATAGAGGTCGGCAAAGACCTTGGGGGATGATGTCCACTCCTTCTGCTCGGGATTTTCGTTCACCGCCCACAGCTCTATCCTGCGATCCTTGAACCACTTAGTGGCGGCGGTGAGCTTGTCGCCCGAACGCATGGTGAAGAGTATCAGACGATGTCCCTTGGCATTCAGACGGCGCAATACATCCACAGCGCCCTCCACATCCATACCCACATTGGGGTACTCATGCTCAACGCATGTGCCATCGAAGTCGACGGCGATAATCATGCTATTTCCCTTTGCCATAACTCCTGCAACTACTTTTTAAAGAGCTTCTTAAACGAGCGCCAACGACGCTTCCATGCCGACTGCTCATCGCTATAACCATAATAGGTGTAGCCATAGCCATATGAGCGCTTATTGATGGTCGCACCATTGAATAGGATGCTCATATTATGGAACTTCTTATCGCTGTAGAGCGCCTCGATATCGGGCAGCTGGCGGCGATCGAGGTTACCCTGGCGCACAACATATATCGTATGGTCGACATAGCGGTCGATGACCATCGCGTCGGCCACGGCGAGGGCTGGTACACTATCTATAATAATATAGTCGTAGATATTGCGTAGCTCGGCGATGAGCTCTGCCATGCGCTTCGACATCAGCAACTCTGTTGGGTTAGGTGGCTGAGGACCCGTGAACATCATATCGAGATTTGGATCCTGCTCGCTTGTCGTGATATTATCCTTGATGGACTCGATGCTGCCGGTGAGGTAGCTTGTTACACCACGACGATCGTTGCGGTGTCCCATAATCTTCGTAAGCGTGCGACGACGTAGGTCAAGGTCGATGATAAGCACCCTCTTTCCTGCGGTGGCAAGCGCCATGGCGAGGTTCGAGGTCACGAAGGTCTTGCCACTATGAGGCACAGACGAAGTGAGCATAATAACCTTTATAGGGTTGTCCACCGACATGAAGTTGAGGTTGGTACGCAAGATGCGGAATGCCTCGGAGATATTGTCGCGACCATCCTCACGTACAACAATGCCTCCTGGGGGAACCTTGCCTTCGTGGCGAGGTATGATGCCGATGAATGGTGCCGATAGCGCCTCCTCGACCTCCTTGTGTGAGCGCACCCTGGTATTTAGGAGCTCGCGGATGTAGAGTATCGCAAATGGAACTAAGAGACCGGCTACGATGGCGAGCAGATAGATAAGCATCTTCTTGGGGCTTACGGGCTGGTTGCTGCCGTGTGCGCGGTCGATGGTGCGGGCGTTACTCTCGGCTGTAGCACGTGTAATCTGGTTCTCCTCGGCCTTGGTCTTCAGGTACATATATAGCTCCTGCTTGACGGTCTGCTCGCGCATGATGGCCATGAGGTCCTTCTCCTTGGTTGGCGAGCCCTTCATGGTGCTATACGCCTTGTCCAACTCCTTGTCTATGTTGCTGATCTGCAGCTTAAGACCATCGATATGTGTAGATAGCGTCTTAATGATGCTCGCCCTGAAGGAGTCGAGCTGAGACTCGAGCTTCACAACTATAGGGTTGTTGGCAGCATCCTCTTCCTTGAGTCGCTGGTAGTCGAGAATACCCTTGTTGTAGGTCTGTATCTCGTTGGCAATAGCCGTGGCATTACCCCCCTTGGCGATGTCGAAGATAGGCATCAGCTCATAGGTCGACTGCTCTTGTGTTGCGGCGCTGAGGATATACTCGGCAACAGATAGCTCGACGTTAAGAGCTATCGACTGCTCGTTGAGGCGGGCAATCTCGCTGCTTATCATCGTAGCCTCATTCTCGGGGCTATAAAGCTGGTTGTTCTGCTTGAAGTTAGCAACGTCGCTGTCGGCAATCTCAAGCTCCTGGCTGAGTATCGCCAAGCGCTCGTTGATAAACTGCTCGGTGACATCCGAGATCTTCTGCTTATCCTTTATGGCATCCTCGTGGTAGGCATCGATAACGCCATTGATGACATCCTCGGCACGCTTAGGCACCTCGTCTCTCATCGTTAGGTTGATGACCGATGACTGCTTATCGGCAATCTCGCACTTCAGCTTGTTGCGGTAACGCTCAATAGCGTCGTTCTTGGTGCTACGCGATACATTGACCTTGAGGTGCTTATACTTGCTGTAGTACTTCGTTGGGGTCATCACGATGCGACCCAATGGGGTAGATATCGTGTCGCCAGGAGTGACGGTGGCAGTGAAGCTTCCGTTCGAGAAGCTGCCGATGTGGGCATTACCATCGCTATCCATCGTATAGCTGAACGAGCCACTCTTCTTGGGTGATATGTCGACGAAGTGCACCGTCATAGGCTCACGACCATACATATCCGACGTGCGTATTCTGCCCTTGGTGGTGTAGGTTGTTGCAAGGTCGTACTTCTCCACGACGCGCTCCATAAGCGTGTATGACTGAAGCACATAGATCTCATTATCGACAGAGTGTCGACCCATGATACCTGCAATATCGCTAAATGCAGCCAGCTCGGCACCCGTACCCTTGCGCGAGTCCTTGATCAGAAGCGATGCTTCGCGCTGATATAGGGGTGGCGTGCGACGAAGATAGTACTCCGCGCATAGACCAAACGCTATTAACGATAGTATAAACCAATACCAATTGGAGAGTATTAGGTGTAGGAAGTCGTGAAACGTTAGTCGTGGTCTCGATGTAGCCCTCTCGTTTCTATCTTTTGTTTCAGCCATTGTGCTCCTTATTTTTGATGTATGGAACCTCCCTAAAGGGGTTATTTCTTAACTACAGTGATTACGAGTGTCGCCACCGCAACAGCCGTCGAGGCTATCGAGATCCAGAACGAGCGGTTTTGATTGATCTCGGATGTGGCAGCCTTGTACTTGTTGGGGCTTACGATGATTACGTCGTTCTGCTCAAGGTAGTAGCATGGCGACTCGAGAACATCTGCTGAACGTAGGTCCAACTTGGTGACGATATTCTTGCCATCGCACTCTCGTATCACGGCAACATCCTCACGCATACCATAGATTGTCAAGTCGCCAGCAAGCGCCAACGCCTCGAAGATGGTTATTTGATCGCGGTTGATGCTGTAGCGACCAGGCTTATTCACCTCGCCAACGACAGATATGGTGAGCTCGGCAAAGCGAACATTTACCTGAGGATCTGTCAGATAGCCATTGTCGACGATGCTCTTCTCAATGCTCTTGGCGAGCTGCTCGCGTGTCATGCCGGCGCACATCACCTTGCCAATAATCGGAATCTCAACATAGCCCTCCTCATCTACGGTTAGCACCTGGAGATTGTTGCTCGATGTGGTCTGCATTGTGCTGCCAGTCAGCGAGTTGTAGCTTGTGGCAGAGTTGAATGGCACCGCAAGCTCGGGCTTTTGGCTGTTGACCACGACAGTAATCTGGTCGAGTGGCTTAATGCGAATGATGTAGTTATCGGGAACTGTCACCTCAGATCCGCTCTCAATATCTTGTAGATAGAGAATCTTCTGCTGTGTTGAACAGGCGCAAAGCACCATTACCATCACCAATGATAATAGCTTTATAGTTCTCATTGAATTCAATTTTTATTGTTGCACAATATTTGTTCGTATCACACAAATATGCTTGTATACGCATAAATCGTGCAAATATACATATTTTATTACAAATATCGCCTCTTTGCCGCATAATTAATGCGATTGTACGATCTTTCGCCCCTTGCGAGAGTCGTGTGAACAGCGGTTTTAGTTGTTATCTAACCACTCCAAAAAGTCGGATGTGCGGCTGCGGCTCACAATGACCTCAGCCTCCGTATGTGGGATAAGTTGGAGTTTAAGGCGCGTGCCCAGATGCTTCGATATGTTCTCGATGGAGTTTATCGACACAATGTAACTGCGTGATATACGGAAGAATATGCGTGGGTCAAGCATCTCCTGAATGGTGTCGAGCGAGTAGTCGAGTAGGCGGCAAGAGCCATTGCGACTCACGGCATAGGTGCTCTTATCCTCGGAGTAGCAGTAGGCGATATCGTCTACGGGGGTGATGACAATCTTCTCGCCCGCCTTGACGATGAAGCGCTTTTTGTACACCTTGTCCTGAGCGCGTCCAGCCTTTGAGATCATGTCGAGAAGGGTCTCGAGCTTGGAGCTGCTCTTCGCCTCCATCAGCTCGCGGCAGCGCTCCCAAGCGCGCTTCAGCTCCTCCTCGATAATTGGCTTGAGCAGGTAGTCGACACTCTTTGCTCGGAATGCCTCAATAGCGTAGTTGTCGTAGGCGGTTGTGATGATGACGTGAGCATTTATCGCAACGCGCTTGAAGATCTCAAAGCAGATGCCATCCGAAAGTTCGACATCCATAAAAATTACATCGGCGCCCTCGGGGTTCTCCTCGAGCCATCGTGTGGTGGCGGCCACGGAGGTTAGTGTCATCACGATTTGACTATCTGGACAGCAGCGCTCGATTAGCTTCTTGAGGTTTATTTGAGCAGGGATTTCGTCCTCTACGATGAGTACCTTAATCATACTATTGGGAGTTTTACAATAAATTCAGTATCAGTCTTTTCTATGATAATATCTCGGTGCGTAATATCTATGCATTGGCGCTCGATGCTCTTTAGTCCGAGGTGTGTCGATGGCTGTCCATGGGTGCGTAGTTGCAGTGTGTTGCGCACCACAATCATGTCGCCCTCGGAGGCTATGCGTATGGTCAGTGGTTGCTCGGCAGAGACGATGTTGTGCTTAGTGGCATTTTCTACCAAAAGTTGGACTGAACAGGGAACGATTTGTCTGCTCTTTAGCTCTTCGTCAATCTCTATTTCAACAACCATTCCTAAGGTGAAGCGCTCCTTCAAAAGGTCGATATACATCCCCGTGAACTCCATCTCTTCGCCCACCGTGACAAGCGGCTTTTGGTCGTTCTTGAGCATATAGCGATAGGTGTTCGCAAGCTTACGGATAAAGGCACTCGCACGCTCGGTCTCATGCTCTTGAACGAGGTAGTCGAGGATGCCCAATGAGTTGAACAGAAAGTGGGGGTTTATCTGCTGCTTAAGACGTTCATATTGATACTCTGAGCGATGCTTCAGCTCGCGCTCTTCGCGTAGCTCCTTTCGTGTTGATGTTGAGTATCTTACAAGGATGCAGGCGGTTACGATAATTAGGTTTAGAAGAAGCGCAACAAGCAGCGTGGCGACGAACTCCAAGCTGTCGAACGTCGTGGCTGTGAAGTAGGGTATTTTGAGGTGTATTATTGCCGCAGTACATGGGGGGAGGATGATCGTGGATATCGCAAATATCATGAACATCGGGTATCGCCTTGCGATGCTCCATCTCCATCTCGGTATGTGTATGTATATTAGGATGTTACCCGCTATTAGCGTGAGCATCGCCCAGGTGCTCTCCAATATCGTCAACATTGTCGTTAGCAGCTCGCCATCGGTGAATACATCGGTGCGCGAGAGTATGATGTAGCCTACTCGTAGGATGAGTATCGAGAGGGCTATGATGACCACGTGTCGTGCCGATGGACGCCATGCGTTGTTGTCGGCATGATAGCGCTTCGCTCTGAGGGTGAATGAGTTGATAGCCAATCCCGATGCTGTGGTGATGAGTAGGGTAGATATGGCGGGCGCTAACATGTTGTTGGAGATCAATATGGCAATTGGGTGCCATAGCCATAGACCCACCAAAAAGCCAAATATCGTGGCTGCGAGGGTGAGTACTGCCATCATCTCAAAGCGTATGTTGTTGCGTATGGAGATGATCATGACCATGGTTATGGTTAGCACAGTTAGGGGTATGTCATCGTAGTAGTCGATTATGCGGCTTACGAGGGCAACGGCGAAGTGTAGTAGGGCGAAGAGCACTACCAGCATAGTGTTGTTTATGGAGTTGATTTTTGCCATAATCTGCAAAATTAGCAAGAAATTATCAAAATGCCAAATTTCGAGCCTTTTATGGCGGTGTGCCGCTGGGCGTATCTATGATACGTAGCTCTATCTGCGAACTATTTGTATTGGGCTATTCGGATGTAAAATTTACCATTCGGGTCAAATATCGTGCAGTTCGTCAAGAATTATTACCCTTTGGGTAGTTTTAATTTGGATATTATAAATTTTTTTGTAAAATTTGTAGTGATATAACTGTGTAGTTATGTAAATTTTTTAATAATGCATTTTGAGCATTGTTGAAAGCAGAGTTAAGAAACAATAAACAAATATTACTTTTATGCAAAAACCTAATCTTTCATTCGGACAGATGTGGAATCTGAGCTTTGGTTTCTTTGGCGTGCAGATTGCCTACGCCTTGCAGAGCGCCAATATCAGCCGCATCTTTGCAACGTTGGGTGCCGATCCCCATACGTTGAGCATCTTCTGGGTGCTACCTCCGCTTATGGGTATGATTGTCCAGCCTATCGTAGGCTCTATGAGCGATAAGACTTGGTGTAAGTGGGGTCGTCGTAAGCCCTATCTCTTCATTGGCGCTATTGTGGCTATCATCGTGATGGCATTGTTGCCAAACTCTGGTAGCTTCGACATGACAATCAAGGCAGCGCTGGCATTTGGTGCTATTATGCTTATGTTGCTCGATACTTCAATTAACATGGCGATGCAGCCATTTAAGATGTTGGTGGGCGATATGGTCAACGACGAGCAGAAGACCAAGGCATACTCTATCCAGAGTCTGTTGTGTAATGCTGGCTCGCTTGTGGGTTATCTGTTGCCATTCTGCCTCACATGGATTGGCGTAAGCAATATTGCTCCTGAGGGCGTTATCCCTCCATCGGTGACATGGTCGTTCTACATTGGCGCTGCTATCCTTATTCTCTGCGTTCTTTATACTGGCGCGAAGGTTAAGGAGTGGAATCCTGAGGACTACGCTAAGTATAACAACATCAAGAAGGAGGAGCAGGAGGAGAAGACCAATATGTTCAAGCTCCTTGTCAATGCTCCTAAGAGTTTCTGGCAGATCGGCCTTGTACAGTTCTTCTCATGGTTCGCATTCCTCTTTATGTGGACATACACCACTGGTGGTATTGCCGAGAACGTCACAGCATGGCAGACTATCGATCCTAATAGCCCCGACTATCAGGATGCAGGTGACTGGACAGGTGTGCTCTTCGCGGTTCAGGCTGTTGGCTCAATCTTGTGGGCCATGGCGTTGCCACGCTTCAAGAGTGTAAAGATGGCCTACTCGTTAAGCCTTGTGCTTGGTGCGTTGGGCTTCATCTCGACATACTTTATCACCGATCAGTATGCACTCTTCGTATCGTTCTTGCTTATCGGCTGCGCATGGGCTGCAATGTTGGCACTCCCATTTGCGATGCTCACAAGCTCGTTGTCTGGTAAGTCGCTCGGTACCTATATGGGTCTATTCAACTGCACAATCTGTCTTCCACAGATTATCGCAGCGTTGGTCGGTATGTTTGTCATGAAGCAGGTGGGTACTGAGAGCTACGTTAACGAGTTGAATTACCCCAAGAGTGTGAAGGTTGAGAATTGCAATATCGTGGCCGAGAACAATAAGGATGCCGATTCGCCTATATTGTATCCTATGTCGTATGATAAGGAGAACAAGCGCTACGTATGCGAGAATATCGATGCATCTGTTATCGAGGGTAAGTTCCATATCGAGGCTAACAATAGTGAGGTGAAGTATGGTACTAAGGCTGGCGCTGCCACCTCGCGTATCAGCCCTAACGAGGCCTTCGGTTTGACTGCCACTACGGGCAAAGCCGAGATTAAGGATATTCATGTCGAGAAGCAGAATGATAATGGCGATAAGGTAGAGATGGATGACGTAGTGTCGGTATACTTCTACCCAGGTTGCGATCGCCTCTTCGTTATGGAGAGTTCATGGAATAACGGAGGAAGTATCCTTGCCAAGTGTCCTATATGTGGCTTCAATATCAGTGTGAAAGAGTCTGTGCTGAATGAGTATGGTGATGTATTGCCTATGTGTCCTCACTGCGGGGAGCAGCAGACACGAATGGTTAAGAGCCACGACGTGATGGCTATCATGCCTAAGGGAACAAGCGGTCAGATTAACATGTTCATCATCGCTGGTATAGCACTCTTGCTTGGCGCAGTTGCCGTATTTGGCATTAATACACGCCGCAAGGAGTAGTAACAACCGAGTCGACTCGGAGCTCCGAGTTGACTCGAGTATAGAGATTTAAGAAACAATCGATACAAATCATACATTAACTAACTTTATTAACTAACACTAAAACACTATGAGAAAATTCTTAACTATGTGTTTGGGTCTTGCCCTCCTCGCGATGGCAGTTCCCGTCCAAGTGTTTGCCCAGAGCAAATACGAGGTGAAGGGTGTGGTAGTTGATACTACCGGTACACCGGTTATTGGAGCCACTGTTCTTGAGCAGGGTACCACTAATGGTGTAACCACTGATCTCAATGGTCAGTACACACTTAAGGTTCAGAGCCAAGAGTCTATCATTGTAATCAGCTTTATCGGTTACAAGACTCAGAGCTTGGTGGCTTCATCAACCAATCTTCAGAATGTAGTCCTTGAGGAGGACTCAGCGATGATTGAGGATGTTGTAGTCATCGGTTATGGTACCGTGAAGAAGAACGACCTTACTGGTTCGGTTTCTACCGTTAAGGCAGACCAGACCAACAAGGGTCTTGCAACTTCACCAACCGACTTGCTTCGTGGTAAGTCTGCAGGTGTTGTTATCACCTCTGGTGATGGTGCTCCTGGTTCAGCAGCACAGATCCGTATCCGTGGTGGTTCATCACTCCATGCATCTAACGAACCATTGGTAGTTGTCGATGGTTTGCCAATCTCTAACTCTGGTATCTCTGGTGTAGGTAATGCTTTGGCATCTATCAACCCAGCGGATATCGAGTCATTCACCGTATTGAAGGATGCTTCGGCTACAGCTATCTACGGTTCACGTGCATCTAACGGTGTCATCATCATCACTACTAAGAAGGGTTCGAAGTACGATTCAGCAGTGCCAAAGGTATCGGTTGATTTCACTGCATCGTTGAGCCAGAATGCTAAGTATGTTGACGTTATGACCGGCGACGAGATGCGTCAGGCTTTGGAGTGGTACTACGGTACTCAGGATACTGATGCTTACCGCTCAGCAACTAAGTATCTTGACGCTAATGGTAACTACGTTAACACCGATTGGCAACGCGAGATCTATCAGCTTGCTCAGTCATATGAGGGTAACGTAGCATTGTCTGGTAACGTTAAGATGGGTCCTAAGAACAACCTTCCTTATCGTGTCTCTTACGGTTACTTGAACCAGGATGGTACTTTGAAGACATCTAACATGTCTCGTCACACTCTCTCGGTTAACCTTAACCCACAGCTTTTGGACAACCACCTTACTATCAGCTTGAACGGTAAGGGTATGATTATGGACAACCGCTTCGCTAACACTGGTGCGGTATCACAGGCTGTTCAGTTCGATCCTACTAAGCCAGTATTCCTCGCAGACGAGGAGGGTGGCATCAATGGCTACTACACATGGCGTGGTGTTGATGGTAAGCACAACACAATGGCTAACCAGAACCCAGTAGCTTTGCTTAACGATAAGGTTGACCTCTCGAACGCTAAGCGTTTCGTAGGTAACGCTCAGATCGACTATAAGATCCACGGTTTCGAGGATCTTCGTCTTAACTTGAACCTCGGTGTTGACGTATCGAAGTCAAACGGTACTGTTGACGTAGCTCCTGGTGCTGAGCAGTCACGCCACGCTACCGCAGAGGCTGGTTCAGGTTACCACACTGACTACTCGCAGCTTAAGCGTGACCAGACTTTGGAGTTCTACGCTGCTTACGCTCACACTTGGGGTGACCACGCATTCGACATCATGGCTGGTTACTCATGGCAGCACTACTACTATCAGAACTACAACGCTCAGTACCGTGTAGCTGATGTGTCTAAGTGGGATGTTGACTCTAAGGAGCCTTATGTAGCTTTGGATTCAACTGCTACTAACTACTGGATAGCAGAGCCTAAGGTATCTAAGGGTGAGTACTTCCTCATTTCATTCTTCGGTCGTGCTAACTACTCTTATGCAAACCGTTACTCTATCACTGCTACATTGCGTGCCGATGGTACTTCACGTTTTGCTAACAACAAGTGGGGTATCTTCCCATCTGTAGCTTTGGCATGGAACGCTAAGAATGAGTCATTCTTGGAGGATGTTGACGCTGTATCAGCATTGAAGGTACGTTTGAGCTACGGTCAGACTGGTCAGCAGGATGTTGGTGGCTTGTACGATGCACTTCCTACCTATTATCATAATACACTCGGTTCATACTACCCATTCGGTGGTTATGGTGAGGGTGCTGGTTTGATCTTCCCTATCAAGCCTGTTGGTTACAACGCCGACCTTAAGTGGGAGACTACAACTACCTACAACGCAGGTGTTGACCTCGGTTTCTTGGATGGTCGTTTGACTGCAAGTGCTGATTTCTACTATCGTGAGACTAAGGACCTCTTGAACTTTACTCCAGTTCCTGCAGGTGCTAACCTTACAAACTACCTCAATGCAAACATCGGTGACTTGAAGAATATCGGTGTTGAGGTCGAGTTGAACGCTATCGCTATCCAGACTAAGGATTGGTACTGGAACATCGGCGCTAACGTAGCATGGAATAAGAATGAGATTACTCGTTTGACTAACGACGACGAGGCTGAGGGTTACTACGGTGTTGATACTGGTGGTTACTCAGGTGGTGTTGGTGGTACTTGCCAGGTACACCAGACAGGCCAGCCTACATACTCATTCTACGTATACCAGCAGATCTACGATGAGAATGGTCGTCCTATCGAGGGCTTGTATGTTGACCGCAATGGTGATGGTACTGTAAACGAGCAGGATAAGTATGTTTACAAGAAGGCAGCTCCAGATGTAACTGTTGGTTTCAACACTCAGCTCTCTTGGAAGAACCTTACTTTGGCTATCGCAGCTCACGCTAACATCGGTAACTACGTTTACGACAACATCTCTTCAAATGGTGAGCTTTTGACCGACCTTTGGACAAACAACTTCACTAACAACCGTGTTGTTACTGCTCCTGTTACCAACTTCCGTACTTCAGGTCAGTACTTGTCTGACTACTACGTTCGCAACGCATCATTCTTGAAGCTTGATAACATCACTTTGAGCTATCGCTTCAACCTTGGTAAGGCTTGCCAGCGTGACCTCACTCTCGACTTGTTCGGTACTGTATCTAACGTTGCTACTATCACTGGTTATAAGGGTATCGACCCTGAGATTGCTGGCGGTATTGACAACAATATGTACCCACGTCCTCGCACCTATATCCTTGGTGTGAAGTTCAATTTCTAATCGCCTAAAATCGAATTAGTATTATGAAAAATATCAAAATTTTAATGATGTCTTTTGTCGCAGTGGCTACACTCGGCTTGAGCTCATGCGTTAACGACTTGGAGACTACTCCAATCGATCCTAACGTACAGCTTCCACAGGACGTGTTGAAGGATGAGGCAGCATTCGAGGCTTTGCTTGCAAAGTGCTACCAGGGTCTTGCTTGCTCATCATCCGATGGCGCTAACGGTGGTCCAGATATTAACGGTGTTGACGGTGGTTTCGGTCAGTACCTTCGTGCTTACTTCAACCTCCAGTGCTTGACTACTGATGAGGCTACTTGCTGCTGGAATGATACAGGTCTTCCAGATATGCACAACATGAACTGGCAGGCATCTAACCAGTTTATCGTTGCTATGTACTACCGTATTTTCTACCAGGTAGGTCTCTGCAACGAGCTTATCCGCCAGGTGAACAATAACCCTGCAGGTGTTGAGTTCCAGAACAAGGGCGCTCTTATCGCTGAGGCTCGCGCACTTCGTGCCTTGTCTTACTACCACGCTATCGATATGTTCGGTAACGTACCTTTCTCTACTGAGAACGATGCAGTAGGCGCTACTGGCCCACGTCAGATTAGCCGTGCCGACCTCTTCAACTATGTTGAGAAGGAGTGTAAGGAGCTTATCGCAGGTAACGACCTCGCAGCTGAGGGTACTAACGTATACGGTCGCTGCGACAAGGGCTTCGTGAAGATGATTCTTGCTAAGTTGTACCTCAACGCTGAGGTTTACATCGGTGAGGACCGCTACGCTGAGTGTGCTGCTATCTGCGAGGATCTCGTAGGTAAGTACAACCTCCACACAAACTTCGCTGAGTTGTTCTGCGCAGATAACCACCTTCAGACTGCTAATGCTACTTTCGGTGCAAGCAACGAGATTATCTTCGCTGTTCCTCACGATGGTATCAACACAACCTCTTACGGTGGTACTAACTTCCTCATCTTCGCTGGTACAGGTGGCGACATGAACGCGGCTGCTGCTGGTATCTCTTCTGGTTGGGGTGGTTTGTCAGTAACTAAGCAGGTTGCTGAGCGCTACGCTGAGGGCGATGCTCGTGCTATGTTCTTCACCGACTACGGCACTGAGATCGTTGATATCTTCACCTTCACATCAGGTGGTTACAAGTCACAGAAGTTCACAAACGTTAACCACGATGGTTCTGCTGCGCAGACTACAGGTTTCGTAGATACCGACTTCCCATTGTTCCGTGTTGCTGATGCTCACCTTATGTTGGCTGAGTGTGCTGCGCGTGGTAAGGCAGACAATGCTAAGGGTCTTGCATCATTGAACGCAGTTCGTCAGCGTGCAGGTCTTGAAGCAGTAACATCTTTCACAGCTCAGGATGTTCTTGATGAGCGTTCACGCGAGTTCTTGTGGGAGGGTTGCCGTCGTTCAGACCTTATCCGCTTCGGCCAGTTCACAACTGCTGACTATGTTTGGGAGTACAAGGGTGCAGCTAAGGAGGGCGCAGCTGTTGCTGACCACCGTAACCTCTTCCCATTGCCACCAGCAGACGTAAACGCTAACAGCAACCTTACGCAGAACGCTGGTTACTAATAGATTTAGTTAGTCCCGTAAAACGAATAAAACTAACAGGAAATGAAAAAGTTATTATATAGCATTTTGGCTCTTGCGGGTGTAGTTGCTACATCGTGTGTGCAGGAGCATATCGATGTGCAGTACATTCCTGAGAATGCTGTTGCTCCAGTATTGGGCGACATCCAGGGCTGCGCACTCGAGGATGGTGGTGCTGACATCGTTGTGGAGTACACCAAGGCTGAGTTTGGTGTAGCTACAGCACAGTCACACACCCTCTACGTATCTAAGTCAGAGGATATGGCCGATATGAAGAAGGCTAAGGCTACCTTCGGCGACTCTACTATCACAATGACTCAGGCTGACATCAACATCGCTGCTTTGGACTTTGCTGCTGCAGGCGAGGAGGTTGATATGTACTTCGCAATTGTTGCTAACCTTAACACTGATAAGGGTGCTGCAGTAGCAGGCACTGAGCTTCAGTCAAATGTTGTTAAGGCTACCTTCAAGTCATTCGTTGCTGACATCTTGCCTACTGAGAAGTTCGATAAGGTATGGGTAATCGGTGACTACTGCGGTTGGGATCACGGCAAGACTCAGTTCCTCTTCGACTACACTGCTTCAGGCACTACATTCGCTGGTGTTGTAGACTTCGCAGATGCTGAGGGTGTATCTAAGGCTGCTAATGGCTTCAAGCTTACTGGTGTTGCTACTTGGGATGACACTTGCAACTGGGGCTTGGAGGATAACACATCTGCTGAGGCTGAGGCTTCATCACTTCAGCTTATCACAGGTGGTGGCTCACAGGATATCAAGGCTTACGCTAAGCGTTTCTACGGCTTCGAGTTCGACAAGACTACTTTGGTATTGAAGAAGTCTTGGGGTGCTGATCAGATCGGTATCATCGGCTTGAACGGCGACTGGGCGACTGATATCGTTATGGAGTACAATCCTAAGTGGACTCGCTTCTATGCTGATGTTGATATTACTGCTGATGGCACAATGAAGTTCCGTGCTGATGCAGCTTGGGATCTCAACTGGGGCGCTGCTGCATTTGGCCTTGAGGGTGATGCCGATGGTAATATCAAGGTTACAGCTGGTAAGTATCGTGTATACTTCAACCCAGTAGCAGGTATTCTTGAGTTCAACGCAAAGAACTACGGCACTGAGGAGGATACTGGCGCTAATGGTGGTACAACTCCAGAGCCAGAGCCACAGCCAGGCATCGAGGAGAACCGTTGGGGTGTCGTAGGTACTATCAACAGCTGGGGTGAAACTCCTGACCTCTATATGAACGAGGTAGGCGAGAACCTCTATGCTCGTATGGGTGTTACCGTTACCGATACTGATATGTTCAAGGTACGTTTCAACAATGGTTGGGACATCAACTATGGTGCTGCTGGCGATGTTGAGCCTTATGCAGTTACTGTAGGCGAGGAGATGACACTTGTTGCAAATGGTAAGAACCTCTCAGCTCCTGCTGGCACATACGACATCTACTTCAATGTTGCTGATTTCAAGATGTGGGTAATGCCTGAGGGTGAGACTCCTGGTGGCGTTGAGGTTAAGACTGTTAAGATCTATGGTGATGTATCAGCTACTGGCTGGACAGCTTGCTACGCTTGGATTTGGGATGCTAGCGCAAACTACACTGGTGGCAATTGGCCAGGTGAGGCTCTCTCTATGGAGGGCGATTACTATGTATGGAATGTTCCTGCATCGTTGATGGGTGCTACAGTAAATGTTATCTTCAGCAATGGCGAGGGTGATCAGACTGTAGATCTCACTGGTGTTGTTCTCTCTGACGATGTAGTTATCACTCTTACTGATAACGCAGGTGGCAAGTGGAACGCAACTATCAACGGTGAGGCTCCTGTTACTCCAGAGCCTCCTGCTGTTAAGGAGTACGGCTTGGTAGGTTCACTCACAGGTTGGGGTGGCTCACCAGATATCAAGTTCACCGATGCTGGCAACGGCTGCTACACTCTTATGGGTCAGCCATTGACAACCGAGGATGCTTTCAAGGTACGTCTCTATGGTGTATGGGATGATACAGAGAACTATGGTCTTGCAACTGCAGGTACTGTAAATATCAACGAGGCTATTACACTTATCACAAGTGGTGGTAGCGGTGATATGAAGGTAGCAGTCTCTGGTACTTACGATCTCTACTTCTACCCAGCAGCCTTTACTCTCTATGTTATGACTGAGGGTACTGCTCCTGAGGTAACTCCAGCACCAGAGCCAACAGATGATGTTTGGACTATCAAGGGTGACGTTAACGGCACACAGTGGACATCAGACATTGCAACTGAGCTCGTTGATGGTTTGTACGTTGCTAAGAACGTAACATTCCAGGACTCTTGGAGCCAGGGCGCTAACTTCAAGGTGCTTAAGAATGGCACTTGGATGGGTTCAACTGCAGGTGGTACTCACAACGTAGGCGATGCTATCGCAGTATCTGAGGCTGGTGATAACATCACTATGAATGTTACACTCGACACTCCTTACGACATCTACATTGACGGTGCAAACCTCAATGTCTATGTTGTAGAGGCTGGTACAACACCCGCTATCTAATACTTAATTAATACCACGCGTACACACGTGCGCGTGGTATCCCTTTGGTCGGGCGGCTTTGATCGGCTTCCCGACCCCTAATTAAAACTACAGAGCGTATGAAGAAGATTCTTTGGGGCATCGTGCCATTGATGATGGTGGCATTGGTGGCGTGTGGTGGCAATGATGAGCCTATCTTCCCCGACAACCCAAATAAGGAGGAGCCTAAACCAGACCCTGAGCCAGACCCTGAGCCTGTGCCTGAGGTTGAGACATTCTATAAGGGTACGACAATGTCGTTTGCCAACTACCTCGTAGATTTCGGCTTGGTGTACCGCGAGGGTGGCGAGGTGACAAACCCCTATAAGTCGGTTAAGGCGCATGGTGCAAATATCGTGCGTCTGCAGCTCGATAGGGTAGCCTTCCCGGAGATTAATGGCGTAACTATAGACTGGCAACAGTGGGAGCGTGTCCTGGAGGATGCCAAGTGCGCAAAGGCCGAGGGCCTCGATATAATGCTCACACTAAAGCCCGACTACGACAAATACTCCTCTACGGGAGCGCAGCACAATAACATTCCGGAGGATTGGAAGTCTATGGACGAAGTGACCCTCGGAGGCTCGCTCTATAATTGGGTATACGACACGCTTGTGGCACTGCATAACGAGGGTATAGATCCCAAGATTGTGGCGGTGGGCAACGAGGTAAACATCGGCTTTCTGCTCAATGGCTCGCACGATGCAGCACGCTCGGCGCGCCTGTTGAACTATGGACATAATGCTGTGCGCGACTATGCTCGCGACTGCGACGTGGAGGTATTGTCGGCACTCCATATTGCCAACCCAGCCAAAATAGGGTATGTCGAGACATACAAGCAGGCGGGATGTACCAACTACGATATCATCGCCTTGTCGTGGTATCCAGGCACAAACATAGGCCACTCTATGGGCTCGTATAGCAACTTCGAGACTATGGGTAAGGCTATGCTCGAGAAGCATGGCAAGCGCATTATGATACTTGAGACGGCGCACTCGTTCACTACAGGCACAGTTAGCGGTCAGTGGATGGGCGACTGGTGCGATAACTCATATAACTACCCCGATTGGAACGACGCCACAAACGCCACAAACTACACCCCTGCAAAGCAGCGTGAGTGGCTTCTCGCCCTCGCCAAGGATGTTCAGGCTGGTGGTGGCATCGGCGTTATAACATGGGGCACCGAGTCTCTGCCAGACCTTTTGGAGGGTAAGGCGCAGGGTCACGGTCTCGGATTGTATACCTATCCTGCGGCATGGGGCTACGGCTCAACATGGGAGAATAACTCCTATTGGGACTTCACCAACGATAACAACCTCCACAAGGGTATCGACTGGATGATGGATGTTGAGTAATGCAAGAAACAAACTAAAAACACAAACAATATGAAAACTAAGTTCTTAACAGTAGCCGCTCTGGCTATGTCGATGCTTCTTTCGTCGTGTGGCTCGGAGCAGAAGAAAAAGGGCGACAACCAGCAGGGCGACGCAATAGAGCAGAGCGTTAGTTGTGAGGCGCAGGGCAACGCAGTAGAGCAGAGCGATAGCTGTGAGGCGCAGAGCAACAAGGATCTTGCAAAGACATTCGAGTTGGGCAACAAGGATCTTGTGATGCCTATGTATGTTAAGGTGGGCACAACAACCCACTACCTCACCGACTACTACCCACAGTGGGTGGGCGCTGACAAGGTGACTACCGACGATGAGCGCCTAACGTTGACACCTCTCAAGGATGACTGGTCAGAGTTCTCGGTGACCACACCAGCCAAGAACTTCGTCTCGACCATCGACGTATGGCATGGCGAGTCGAAGCTATCTATCGTCGTGCTTGGTGGTGAGCGCAACAAGGATAACTTCATGTCTGCCTTCAGCACGGATAAGGTGTGCGCAAACAAGAGTGTTGGCGAGGCTGTCGTAATGTGGCAGAACCAGCGTGTTGAGAGTGTGGAGGTGGATGATGATCGTATCTACTACACTCTTCCCGAGAATGCATACGACTATAAGCGCTCTTATGTGCGTATCTTTGCCGCTAAGGAGGATGGTCGTTTCAACGATGTCCTAATTCCACTCGACGAGGGTTATAAGATATCTTATGCAAACAAGCTTATGCGCCAGGATAAGCACTCACAGGTGTTGTACTCGTTGATGATCGACCGCTTCAACAATGGTAACAAGTCTAACGACTGGAAGCTTAACTCTCCAGAGGTGTTGGACAAGGTTGACTACCAGGGAGGCGATATCGCAGGTATCACTGAGAAGATTAACGATGGCTTCTTCACTCGCCTCGGTATCTCAACAATCTGGATTTCGCCTATCACGCAGAATCCATACGATGCGTGGGGTCAGAACGTAAACCCCGATACCAAGTTCTCGGGCTACCATGGCTACTGGCCTATCTATAGCACCGTAGTAGACAAGCGCTTCGGTACCGACGAGGAGCTCCGCACTATGCTTGCTACGGCTCACGATAATGGTCATAATGTCATCCTCGACTATGTGGCTAACCACCTCCACATCAACTCTCCAGTATTGCAGGAGCACCCCGACTGGACTACGGATCTCTACTTGCCCGATGGTCGTAAGAATATCGGTCAGTGGGATGGCGAGACACGCCTTACCACATGGTTCGATGAGCATATCCCAACTCTCGACCTTGAGCGTGTTGAGGTGTGCGACCCTATGACCGACTCGGCTCTCTACTGGGTGCGTAACTTCGATTTCGATGGCTACCGCCACGACGCTTGTAAGCATATTCCACTCGACTACTGGCGTATGCTAACCCATAAGATGAAGTCTGAGATGCCTAACCGTGATGTATGGCAGATTGGTGAGACTTATGGCGATCCCGAGCTTATTGGCTCATACGTTAAGTCGGGTATGATCGACGCACAATTCGACTTCAACGTATATCACGACTCTCGTGATATCATCATCGACGAGTCACGCTCGATGCTCGACCTTGTACGCACCATCGAGACATCCGAGGCGGCGTATGGCTCGCACCACACCATGGGTAACATCACCGGTAACCACGATAAGCCACGCTTCATCTCGTTGGCAGGTGGCGATATGGCCTTGGGCTGGTACGACGACAAGGCTGAGGGCTGGCACCGTGAGGTCGGCGTAGGCGATATGGATAAGGGCTATGCTCGTATGAAGTTGCTCAAGGCTATCATCTCTACCATTCCTGGTGTCCCTTGCGTATATCAGGGTGATGAGTATGGTGTTCCTGGTGCTAACGACCCCGATAATCGCGATATGATGACCTTCAAGGCTGAGAACGAGTATCAGGAGCGTGAGTTGCAGGCTACAAGCGAGCTCTTCAACCTCCGCCGCTCATCTATGGCGTTGATGTATGGTAACTTCAAGACCTTGTATGCCGACGACGATATCTGGGTATTTATGCGCCACTATATGGACGATGTAGCTATTGTGGCTATCAACATCCGTGGCGAGGATAGAGTATGTAACTTGACACTCGACAACTTCCTTTTCCAGGTCATCCCATCAAATATGACCACCGCTTTGTCGTCAAACGGCACAGCTAAGATTCACCGTCACCAGGATTTTGGTGTGAAGATGGATGTTCCAGCATATGGCTATGCAATATATATGAACAGAAAGTAGAATACGAATAACCAGGATATAAAATTATGAAGAGATTATTTATGTTTGTAGCCCTCGCTGCTATGTTAGTGGCTTGTGGCGGTAATCAGAAAGAGAAGAAGCAGGAGCAGATTCAGGAGCAGACTCAGGAGCAGGCTCAGGCAGAGCCTCAGACAGAGCCTCAGGCAGAGTCACAGGATGAGCCTCAGGATGAGCCTATGGCAGAGTCACAGGTGGCTTATGAGTTTGACAAGTTCAACTCTGTAGTCTACGAGTTGAACATCCGTCAGGCAACAGTGGAGGGTACCTTCGCAGCTGCTGAGAAGTACTTGCCTGAGTTGAAGAACATGGGCGTTGACATCGTATGGCTTATGCCTGTGAGCCCTATCGGTGTTGAGGAGCGCAAGGGTACACTTGGCTCATACTACTCAATTATCGACTATAAGGCTATCAACCCTGAGTTCGGTACTATGGAGGACTTCCAGAGCTTCCTTAACACAGCTCATGACCTCGGTCTTAAGGTCATCATCGACTGGGTGGCTAACCACACATCTCGCGATGCTAAGTGGTGGAACGAGGGCAAGCAGGATTGGTACGTTATGGACTACAACACTGGCAAGCCTATCGTAGAGTACGACTGGACAGATATCGCAAAGCTTAACTATAAGAATGTCGAGATGCGTGCAGCAATGCTTGATGCACTTAAGTTCTGGATTGAGATGGGTGTTGATGGCTACCGTTGCGACGTTGCTATGAACGTTCCTGGCGACTTCTGGGCAGATGCATGGGCTGAGGTTCGCAAGATTAACCCTGATGTATACCTCTTGGCTGAGGGCGAGGAGTCATGGTTGCATGAGAGCGGATTCGAGGCTACATATGCTTGGGAGCTCCACCACATTTTCAACGCTATGGCTAAGGGCGGCAGCGAGACTAAGAACGTAGCTGGCGATGGTACTATCAAGACCGACGCTAAGTATGTTAAGGATTTGAAGGAGTACCTCGAGCGTGACGACGTTAAGTATCCAGCACCAGCAATGCGTCTTATGTTCACCTCTAACCACGATGAGAACTCATGGGCAGGTACTGAGTTCGAGCGTATGGGTGATGCTCACAAGGCATTCGCAGCCCTCACATTCGTATTGCCTAAGTCACAGCCACTCATCTACACAGGTCAGGAGATTGCTCTAAACCGCCGTTTGGAGTTCTTCGAGAAGGACTCTATCGTAGAGCTCGTTGACTTGGAGTATGGCAAGGAGTATCGCGAGTTCTACAAGGGTCTCTGCGCCTTCCGCCACGCTAACAAGGTACTTGCTGCTGGCGAGAATGTAGCACCTATCGTATATGTTGATGGCGCACCTGAGACAGTATTGGCATTCACACGTGAGAAGGATGGCAACAAGGTACTCTGTATGTTCAACTTCTCAGCAGAGCCTGCTAAGGTGACTATCACCGAGTCAGCTGCTGACGACTATATGTGTACTTGCGGCGAGGCTAGGAGCTTCAAGGCTGGTGACGAGGTTGAGCTCGCAGCATGGGGCTTTATGCTTCTTTCAAAGTAAGATATAATATGCGGTACGCTATCCTTATGTAGGGTGGCGTACTGCATCTATATGAATATCAGATGATGTATAAGAATCCAGAGTGGAGCTACTCTGCGGTGCTCTACGAGATGAACATACGCCAGCTTACTGCCGAGGGTACGTTTCGTGCCGCCATCGAGCGCTTGCCATTCTTGCGCTCGGTAGGTGTCGATGCGCTGTGGCTAATGCCAATATATCCTATTGGCATCGAGGGTCGTAAGGGAACGCTTGGCTCCTACTACTCAATTCGCGACTATAAGGCGGTAAACGAGGAGTTCGGTACGGAGGATGACTTCCGCGCCTTTGTTGCCGCGGCACATGCCTTGGGTATGAAGGTTCTGTTGGATTGGGTGGCTAACCATACGGCGCGCGATGCACGCTGGATTACTCAGAAACCGGCAGATTGGTATGAGCGCGATGAACAGGGTGTGGCAAAGGTGCCCTGGGACTGGACCGACACGGCGAAGCTGAACTACGCTAACCACGACGTGTGGTGCGGACATATCGATGCCATGCGCTACTGGGTCGAGGAGTTTGGTGTCGATGGCTTCCGTTGCGATATGGCGATGCTCGTGCCTATCGAGTTCTGGCAGGAGGCATCCGAGGAGCTACACCGCATTAAGCCCGATATCTTCATGTTGGCGGAGGCCGAGGAGGATAACCTCTTCGATAGGGCCTTCAATATGAGCTACCAGTGGGAGATACACCATATCATGGTCGATATAGCCAAGGGAGCTCGTCGTGTATGGGACTTGCGTGGTGCGATACACAGCCAGCGCGCGCGTTACCCACGCGAGGCTATGCGCATGAGCTTCACCTCGAACCACGACGAGAACTCGTGGAGTGGCTCGGAGCAGTCGCGCTTTGGCGCCGCCTTGGAGGTGATGACGGCAATGACCTTCCTCATGCCCTCGACAATGCCCCTTATCTATACGGGTCAGGAGGTGGGCTACGACCACTCGTTCGAGTTCTTCGAGAGGGATGCTATCCCCGCGGAGAACTACGTGGAAAACCGCACCTCGGAGCTATATCGCCGTTTGTCTGCCTTGAAGCATAGCTCGCAGGCATTGGCTGCAGGCGAGCGTGGCGGCGAGATGATTGAGATTGAGAATAACGCCAAGGATTGCATGATGACCTTCGTGCGAGAGGTGGAGGACAGCCGTGTGGTGGCTATTATGAACCTATCGCCCTATACGATACATGCCGATTTTAATACTGGTATATATGCTGGTAGCTACCTTGATGCAATGACTGGCGAGAGGGTAGTGCTCGATACACACGTTGAGCGCGATATCGCCCCTTGGTGCTATCAGATATTGGTTAAATAGATTAAAACTAAGATATGAAAAGAGTATTTTCTATCGTAATGCTTGTGGCTGTTGCCTTTACTGCAACGGCTGCTAAGCCAAAACTTAAGGTAGAGCACGTAGAGCCACTATCGTGGTGGGTGGGCATGAACACCCCTCTGCAGCTCATGGTAAATGGCGAGGGCGTCGCTGCGTATGATGTGGCTATTCTGCCTGAGGGTCAGGGTGTGGAGGTGACAGCTATCCATAAGGCTGATAGCCCCAACTACCTATTTGTGGATGTCGCGATTGCCGATGATGCCAAGGCAGGTGAGTATACCTTGCGCTTTACATCTGGTCGTACGAAGTGCGATGTGAAGTATATGATTGAGGAGCGCCGTGAGGGCTCGCGCGAGCGTGAGAGCTTCACAAATGCCGACTTCGTATACCTCATTATGCCCGACCGCTTTGCTAATGGCGATGCGTCGAACGATAATACAAAGGATACTGCCGAGAAGGCGGACCGCACAAAGCCATGGCTTCGCCATGGCGGTGACCTTCAGGGTATGATTGACCACCTCGACTATATTGCCGACCTTGGTGCTACAGCCATTTGGTCTACACCGCTCCTCCTTGATGATGAGAATGGTGCATCGTATCACGGCTACTCATGTAGTGACTACTACCTCATCGACCCACGTTTTGGTACTAATGAGTTGTATAAGAAGTATGTCGATGAGTGCCATAAGCGTGGCTTGAAGGTGATTATGGATATCGTGCCTAACCATAGCTCGACAACACACTGGTGGTACGACGATCAGCCCTTCAAGGATTGGACGCACCAGTGGGATGAGTATACACAGTCGAACTGGACATTCTCTACGAATATGGACTTCAACGCTTCGGTGGCGGACCTCTATCAGATGGAGAGTGGTTGGTTCGATCGCTCGATGGCCGACATGAACCTCGACAACCCATTCTTGCTCAACTACTTCAAGCAGTGGGCGGTATGGTGGGTCGAGTACTCCGATTTGGATGGCTTCCGTGTGGATACCTACCCCTATAACGAGAAGGGTCCTATGAGCGAGTGGTGCAAGGCAGTCATGGCGGAGTATCCCAACTTCAATATCGTTGGTGAGGTGTGGACATCGTCTATCCCACAGCTCGCCTACTGGCAGGGTGGCAACTATAATAAGGATGGCTTCAACTCTAATTTGAAGTCTATCATGGACTTCCCATTGCATGACGCTCTGCGCGCTGCTATGACCGAGAGTGGCAACCATGCCGGCTGGGGTCAGGGTATGACACGCGTCTACGATGTATTGTCGCACGACTTCGTCTACCACGACCTTTCGAACATGATGATCATGGCTGCTAACCACGATACCGATCGTATTGGTGATGTCTGCGAGGGCGATGTGCGCAAGATGAAGATCGTTCATACCTTGCTATGCACCATGCGTGGTATGCCACAGATGTTGTATGGCGACGAGCTAATGTTCCGCTCTACGGATCGCTCTAAGGGACACCCAACCCTGCGTGTGGACTTCCCTGGTGGCTGGGAGGGTGATAGCGTCAACCTCTTCAACCGAGAGGAGCAGAGTGGCGATCAGAAGGAGCTCTTCGACTATACGCGTCACCTTATGAACTGGCGTAAGTCGAAGGAGGTTATCCACTCGGGTAAGACCTTGCACTTCATTGACCGTGATAATACATATGCCTTCTTCCGCTATAACGATACGGATGTTGTCTTTGTGTATGTGAATAATAGCGATAGCGAGCGTATCGTGCCATGGTCACGCTATAGCGAGATTACTTCAAACCTCACTGTAGGTAAGGATGTTATCACAGGCGAAGAGGTTACGATGGATAGGGTAGTTGTAGCACCGCAGACCGCGCTCGTTATAGAGTTTGAGCGATAGTCGCCATAGCGCCTCTTATTTAGGCATTGCATTACTATGTTGGTATTGCAATGCCTTTTTATTTGTTTTTTATGGAAAAATGATATATATTTGTGCATACAAACCTAAAACACTTGTTGGGTATGAAGAAACTAACTTTGATGATTGTAGCCCTTTTTGCCGTTGGAACACTCTCGGCGCAGGAGACGCATAGTGCCATTACTGATGCGGAGATAGCTCATGATAAGGCCATCACGGAGCAGAAGACGGCAGTGGAGGATGCTCGTAATGAGGAGCGTCGTATTATTGATGCCGCAAATAAGCGCTTTAGTTTGGTTAAGGATGAGTATGACGATGCGATCGAGGAGTATAAGAGTGTTATTGAGGCGCAGAAGCGTCGTGTCGAGTTGGCGCGTGAGAAGCGTGATGAGGTGAAGAATAGATATAAGCAGGAGAAGATACGCCGCAAGCAGGAGATAGCTGCCGCCAAGGCGCGTACCAAGGGCGTAATAGAGGAGCATAAGAGCAACGTGGCGCAGTCTAAGGCCGAGATTGCTCGCCTAAAGAGCGAGTCGCCAAAGCGATAGTAGTGCCCCGTAGGGTGCATTTGCAAGATGATATGCGAGGTGTCCGAACTCTTTTTCAGGGCACCTCGCCTATTTTATAATCAGATATATCCATAAAAATGTGTTGCGAGTATAGGATTTCCTAAAAAAAAGTGTACCTTTGTAGGGGTAAAGTGTCGTTGTATTTCAGCGATTTAACCATAATAGTAAACAAAATACAAACATTTATTAATAAACTTTTATGAAACGATTTTTTATGAACATTAAGTCTGTTGTGACTCTCATGGCCACAACCGCACTTATTGCCTTCTCATCAGTATCGTGTCAGTATGACGATACGGCTATCTGGGAGGAGATTGATGGCATCAAGCAGGAGCTCGCCGATTTGCGCCTTCAGCTTGAGGAGGAGCTTAACGCCATTAAGAACTTGGTAAATGGTCAGGTTACTGTAACCGAGGTTAAGCAGCAGAACGATGGTAGCAAGATTATCGTCTTGTCTGACGGTACAAAGGTTACCGTATATCCTAAGGGTACAGACGTGCCAGAGAATATCGTAACTGTAGTCTCTGAGGATGGCGTTATGTACTGGGCTATGTACGACGGTATTGGTAATGTGCAGCCTATCTTGGTTAGTGGCAAGAAGGTGCCTGTTGCTGACGTAGCACCACAGACACAGATTGTCGATGGCGCTATCCAGGTGTCGTTCGATGGCGGTCAGACATGGATTACAACAGGCTACAACGAGTCTGTTGCCGATAGCATCATCGTAGACATCGAGGTTGTTTACTCTGATTGGCAGACCGATGCTGAGGGTAATCCTTTAGCTCTCTACTGCGAGATCACCATGGCTGATGGCTCTATCGTGAAGGTGGGTATGCAGAATGGTAAGATGGTGCTTCCATTCGATATGCTCTTCGTGCCTTACGGCTCGGATATGCCATTCACTCTCGAGGTTGCCGACGCTGCTGACTACATCCACACCACACCTCGTGGTTGGGAGTGCGATGTTGAGCACAATGTTAAGATGGGCACCATGACTCTTAATTTCCATGCTCCTACCTATGAGGAGGTTGCATCTGGTGAGGCTGTTGCTGAGGGCGTTGCTAAGCTTATGGTTGTATTCAACAATGGCTCATCGGCTATCGCATCTATCAAGCTCTCTACAAGCCCTGCTGAGGTATTCTTCACCTTCGATGGCGTATATGTAGAGGCTGGTTATGGTACAAACTACTTGCTTTGCGGTATCATCGGCTCTAAGAACTTCAACCTCGATACATACGTTACAAACTGTAACAAGATTCTTGCTGACGGTAGCACCATGTCTGGTATCTACCAGGTAGTATTCATGGAGACACAGTCTACATTTATCCCTTATAGCGAGCTTCGTTCATCAAGCCTCAAGGCTGGCGACGAGTATATCTTCTGGTATGTAGCACCTCGCAATAATGAGGAGGGTGGTCTCTATGTTGATGCTAACGAGTTCGTTGCTGAGACCTATGTTCACAGCTCGGCTTCATTCGAGGTGACCAGCACTTCGTTCTTCGATGTTGATGTTAAGTTCGACGTTACGGGCTCTGCAGGCTATATGCTCGGCTTCGAGAAGGCTGAGAATTTCGATGCTGCAGCCTTGGCAACATACTACACCGAGAGCTACGACTACCTCAACGCTTTACGCAGCGACGTAAACTACAAAGGTTCATTCCTTGAGCTTATGGAGTCTTCAGAGAAGCTTGAGAACGGCACAGAGTATGTCGTATACTACATCGCAGCTAACAACAAGCGCGTAATCCTTGAGGATAACATCCTCTACTGGCCATTCACTACTGCAGACTTCGTTGAGGGTGGCGAGCTTGAGGTCGCTATCGTTGGCGAGCCAGTTGTTGAGTACAAGGATATCTACCTCGATCTTAACTCTAACGGTGAGCATATCATGCTTATCTACAACGCTATGCCTTCATACATGGCTACTGCATACCCTGATGACTCATACATCGTAAATATGCTCCTTAACGAGGGCGTTCGCACAATCACCGACGGCGCAGTATCTGCTCACTATAAGGGCACTGAGCCAGGTGAGGATGTAACACTCTTCGCCGTAGCTATCGACAAGGAGGGTAAGATTGGTAAGCCATTGAAGCAGGAGTTTAAGACTAAGGACTTCGTATATAATGACCTTGCTGTGACCCTATCGCTTCGTGACTATAAGATTGACAACACCCTTATCAACGTAGCTTGCGAAGGCTCGTCACACTTTAAGTATGTATACTGCTCGCTCAGCGATAGCAAGTGGAAGGAGGTATATGGCGGCACAGCTAAGAAGGCCGGTGAGTATATCATCATGAACCCTAACTCATCAGATGTTCACGACACTAACAATGAGCCTCTTACTGAGGAGGGTAACATCTTCCTTACTGGTCTTAATACCGATACAGAGTATGTTTTGGTTTGTGTAGCCGTAGATGAGAATGGCGTTGTATCTAAGCCTGCTACATGCTATTTCGAGCCTATCGCTAACATCGGTATTATGGTTAAGCGCACAGATGCTAACTGGGCAGATGGTAAGCCTACAATCACCCTTGGTGATACTGGTGAGGTTGAGTTCTTCAACTTCTCATGGTATACAACTCCTCAGAAGGGCTATGTGGCATACTCTATGGCCGATCACCCAGATAACCTTCAGAACGACTACTTTGGCACTAACGTAAATACTCCTGAGAAGCTTATCGCATACATCGTTGCTGGTTGTGATAACGGTCAGCGTGAGTGTGGCCACAAGTGCGAGTACTCTGAGGATGGTTACTCATATGTATGGCAGGAGATGGAGGATCTCAATGGCGATGGTCGTATCGATTGGGACGAGTGGGTAGAGCATCGCATTGATAATCTTCCAGGTGTATATAACTCATACTTCTATGGTACTAAGGGTCAGCACCGTATCTACGTTACTTGGGTAGGTGAGGATGGAAACTTCCACGAGCCATTCGTATACAACCCAACTACCGACGAGGAGGAGGAACTCAATGCTGATAACTTCCCTGCTTACTTCGAGTAATCCGTAGGTAACGCGAATATGCAAATTGCCCGAGTGAGATCTCACTCGGGCAATTTATTTTGTGTTGACGTTGTGCTGTGTGTCGAGGTCGCCTTTATCTCACGATAATCACATTGACTAACTGCATGCCGGCAAGCTCGTTAATGCGCTGCGCATACTCGTCGCGACGATAGAAGATCTCCTGGCGAAGTACGCTCGATGCCATGCGGATGTAGAGCACCTTATTGACGTAGTTGATGTCGGTCGTGAGGTTGGCAACATGATCGCCTACGACCATGCGCCAGTAGTCGGGGAGGTGTCCCTCGGCGAGCTTGGCGGCAACAAAGGGGCGCTGGAAGAACTCGCTGAGCAGCTCACCTATGGGTTGTGTCTTGGTGCGTCTCATTGCTGCGTGCCGTTGTTTATGGTGAATAGTTTATAGTCGACCTCCGCCTCGCCCAAGGTGCGCTCAAGGCGATGTTTGTTACAGTCGGTGATGAATATCTGCCCGAAGATGTCGCCATTCACCAGCCTTAGCAACTGCGCTACGCGGCGCATATCGAGCTTATCGAAGAGGTCGTCCAAAAGTAGCATGGGGCGCTCGTTGCCGTGCTCCGCAAGAAGGGTGTACTCTGCAAGCTTGAGCGCCACAAGGAAGGACTTTTGCTGTCCCTGCGAGCCATACTTGCGGATAGGGTAGTCGCCGATGGATATTGTTAGCTCATCGCGGTGTACGCCCACGGTGGTATGCTCATTGACGAAGTCCTTTTGGCGTGAGGCGAGAAGCAGCTCGTCGAGCGATGCGCGCTGCAGCTCCGAGCGGTACTCCATGCCTACGCTTTCGCGATCCTCCGAGAGCATGGCGTAGTACTTCGCCACAAGGGGCTTCATCCTCTCTATCACCTCGCTGCGGCGGCGGAAGATGATGTCCGCCTGCACGGCGAGCATAGAGTCGTAGATGAGGAGGATATCCTCCGCGGGGTTGCACTTGAGCAGCGTGTTGCGCTCCTGCAGCGCCGTGTTGTACTTCACAAGCGCCGTGAGATAGCCCCTGTCCATCTGCGAGATAAGCCTATTGAGGTAGCGGCGGCGCTCCTCGGCTGAGTCGCTGATAAGGGCGGTGTCGGCGGGCGATACCATCACAATGGGTATGCGACCCACATGCTCTGAGAGCTTGTCATACTCCTTGCCATTGTACTTGAGCACCTTGCCCGTGCGACGCGAGTAGGAGCATATGGTCTGCACTGGGCGCTCCTCGTCGCTATGAAAGGCTCCATCGACCATGAAGAACTCCTCGCCGTGCGTTATGCTCTGTGCATCGGTGATGGTGTACATCGACTTGGCAAGCGCAAGGTAGTGTATGGCATCCAAGATGTTGGTCTTGCCAGCGCCATTGTCACCAACAAAGCAGTTGATGCCGGGCGATAGCGAGAGCTTCTCGTCGCGGATGTTTTTGAAGCCTATGATGGATAGTGTGTCAAGGGTCATACTCCTAATATAACTTTTTTAGTTCGGACATCAATTTCTCGACATCGCCACTTTGGTATTCATATGTCATAAGGCGAACCATACCGTTGCTGTTGACAACGTAACAGCGTGGCACATACATGGTTGCATATTTGTAGTATATCTCAGCATCCTCGTCGGCAGCAATCTTAAATCCGAGCTTGTGCTCATCCCTAAAGGCGACAATCTCCTCGGTTGTGCCACCGCGCGAAATGGCGATAATGTTATGCTCTTCGTCGTCCTCGTTGAGCCACTCCTGCAGGTCGCCCATCAACTTCTGGCAGTCGGGGCAGGTGTGCGAGAAGAGGATGAGTAGTGTGGGTTCATTGCAGGGCATGGCTAACCACTCGCCATCGATCGACTCAATGGTAAACTCGGGCGCCTCATCGCCCACCCTCACGATCGATGTCTCCTCGTATGTCGGCAGCTCATCGGCGATAATCTCGCACGACACATTCGTTAGCAACACACTAAACAACAGAGCTATATAGCTAAAGTACTTCATATAATCTCACACCACCATTTGCCGGTATTCGTTGTGCGAAGATAGCAATTTTTTCTCGCTTCTGCAACAAAACCATCCACTAAGCATTTTTTTTAGTCCATATGTTTCTCAATTCAAACTTTTTATTGTATCTTTGTAGGTTGAATAGCGCATTTGATGACGCTATGTAAGTGCGAAATATAAATAATTAAAAACATAAGTAACTATGACAAAAAAAGTTAACACCCCTGAGACTGACGTTATTGTTGACGCAAAGGGTAAGTTGGAGCTTCTCTTTGAGAAGTATGGTAAGGTTATTCTTGGTGCATTGGTAGTTGTTGGCGTAGCTGTTGGAGGCTACTTCATCTACAAGAACCATGCAGATGCTAAGGAGCAGGAGCGTATCGCTAAGTCAAAGAAGGATGCAACAGCTTTGGTTATTAGCGAGTCTGCAGATGAGGCTAAGGCTTTTGTTGAGAATAAGGAGTACGATGGCACTGAGGGTGAGAACTTCGCTAACTATTTGGCTGCTGCGCGCTTCGTGAAGGAGGGTGACTATGATGCAGCTGCACAGTTCATCGCAAACTACCAGGATATCGACGGTGGTGAGCTCCCATACCTCACTAACATGATCAATGCTGAGGCTTGTGGTATTCGTGGTGATATCGCTGTTGAGAAGGGTGACTATGAGACAGCTGTTGCTGAGTTCAAGAATGCCTTGACTAAGAGCGAGGATAAGTTCACCTTCGTATACTTCAACCAGAAGTTGGCTCGCCTCTACGCTAAGATGGACAAGGCACAGGAGGCTATGGATTGCTACAACGCAATTTTCGAGAAGTATCCTGAGTTGGAGAGCTATCCAGCAGAATACAGTTCTCTATTACTGTAACCTAACGTAACAACGATTACACATGGGCGATACAATCAATATGTCGGCTGCAAACATGAAGTTTGGTGTAATCATTGTACGTGGCTATGAGGAGTTTATCGACGACAACCTGATGCCCCTTATCGAGAGGTTTGCGACGTTGGGATGTCAGCCAGAGAATATCTTGGTGCGCACCGTGCCCACACTGCACGATGTGGCAATCACAACGCAGTTCTTTGCTCAGTATACCGATGTCGACGGCGTGGTTATCCTCGCACCCGAGAATAGGGTGATGGGCACTCTGTCGTTGATGAATGGCATAATGCAGATCCAGATAAACTGGAATATGGTGGTCTCTATCGGAGGTGCCGAGCGTGCTGACGACATTGTTGAGATGATCGCCCTCCAGACCGAGATGGAGATGGAGGCGCCCGACACTGTGGCGCGTGGCAACTTCTCGTAATAGCCGTTATATCAATATCATGGGGTGTTCATTACGAATGTCCCCATTTTTGTTTTTACCATAATTTGATTATCTTTGCACTCATAATCACAATTAACTATTAACTATTAACCATGAGAAGTAATATTAAACTATTTGTTGTGGCTGTAGCCGCGATGCTCGGCTTCGCTGCATGCGAGAGCAATCTGGGTGGCACAGCCCCATCGCTTGAGCTCACTGCCGTGGACTCTACGGCAAACTCTATCACCTTTGTAGTCAACGCCGCAGCCGATGAGTGCGCCTATATGCTCTACGACGGCGAGAATATCAGCGCTGATAAGATCTTCGCGGAGGGCACATCTATCGAGAGTGGCGTCATCACAATCAACGACCTTGCGGCTAATACCAAGTACTATGTTGCTGTCGCAGCGCGCAATGGTAATAACACTACCATGAAGACGCTGATGATGCAGACTATGGAGTCTGGCGACAATGGCGGTGGCAACAACGGCAACGAAGACGATAATGGAGGGAATGGAGGCAACGACGATAACTTCGAGCTCCCAGAGATTGAGGGCGTGGAGAATATCGTCATCACCAAGACTAAGGATGGTCGTTGGTATGAGCCATATAACTACTATGTAACCTTCGTGCGCGACAATGGTGACCGTATCATCTTGGACTTCTATACCCTTGATGAGACCATGAGTACCTACTTCCCATATGGTCAGTATACCTTTGCTACGAACTACCATCCATTTACCATCCACAGCGAGACTTCGGGTTATATCCCTGCTGGCAAGAGCGCCGATGGTGAGGGTTATCTCTTCACCGATGGCTATGTAACTGTCGATGTTGTCAATGGCTACTATGCAATATATATGATGCTCACCTACGAGGAGGAGGGCGTGTCAAAGACTATCCAGGGCTACTACAACGGCATCCTCTCTGGTGCCTCAGTACCTGCGGGTGACGACAATGGCTCCGAGGAGCTTATCGAGGTGTTGGAGGTAGGCTCTACATCGTTCCAGTTTAGAATTAATGCTGAGGAGGGTCAGTATTGGCGCTGCTCGGTGGTCGATAAGCGCACCTACGATCAGTATCAGTCTAACCCTGGTGCATGGGTTGTCACCTATGGTTTCATGCTTGAGGGTCCTCTAACCTTCAACTGGGAGAATGGTAAGATATGTGAGCACGTTCCAGGCCTTCAGATGAATGTTACATCTTCTACCGACTACCTCATCTTGGCGGCGTTGATGGACTATAGCGAGGGTCAGGAGAATAGCCTCCTCGGTGGTGTTGAGATTGTGCAGGTGCATACCGAGGCTGAGGCTGAGGGTACAGGTAATGTAGAGGTAAATATCAAGGAGGTTAATAAGAATGACATTGTTTTTGACTGCATCTTTGACGACAACGTATGGTGCTGCTATGTGGCAATGATGGAGACCTCGAACCTCCAGGAAATCAAGGATGGTAAGTATGCCATAGCTGGTTATAGTAGCTATGAGGAGTGTATGCTATCGCTCATCCCTGGTCTTAGCCACGACTTTATGCGTCAGTTCCTCGAGTCGCAGTACGACTACAAGTGGGACTACCTCAACTATGGCACCTCATATACCATGTGTATCAAGGTTGAGGATATGGATGGCGGTGTGTCGTTCATCGAGCTTGAGCCATTCTCTACAAAGTAGGATACCTATACATTATATATAATGGAGACTCCGCCTGGGGTCTCTATTTTTTTTGTGTGAGTATCTTTTGAACAATAAAAAAGAAAATTCGGTTGATTTTTATTGGAAGACTAAAAAAAATATCGTATATTTGTTTTCGAAAATAAAACTATTAATCATTAATCATTACAACTATGAAAAAGTTTTTACTCGTATTGGTAGCATCTATCTTTGCTACAGGTGCAATGGCACAGGATTGGTCAGTCGGTGGTCGTGTGGGTTCAGGTTTCCAGGCTGTTGGTCAGTATGAATATAACGGCAACGACTATATTGAGGCACGCTTCGGTGCTGCATGGCTTGGTGGCGTAACTGCAGACCTTACAGTTCTTCACAACTGGCACATCCTCGATATGGATTGGACTCCTAAGGCTGGTAAGTGGTTCTTCGACGCTGGTGTTGGTCTTAACGTCGGTGGTGCTAGCCACTATGCTTATGTCGGTGTTGCAGGTATGGCTCGTCTTGGTCTCACATTCAAGAAGGCTCCTGTTAGCCTCTCTGTAGACTACACTCCAGTGATCGCTCCTGACTTCGTATATGGTGGCGGTCATACTGCCGCTGGTTTCCGTGGTCTCGGATTTGCGAATGTGGGTATTACATGTACTTACAACTTCTAATTTCTCGAGATAAGGCAGACATCTACTGCCGCTAACAAAAATAAATACGAATGGGCAGTACGCCAAAGTACAGCCCATCCGTATTTTTTTTGCCGAGCGTTGTATCTGCAGCCTTCTATCGAGAAATTACCCTCCCGCTGATTGATGTCGTGATAGCGCCATGCCTCGGTATTGGAATTAATTCGAAAGAATGAGAGGTAGTCTGGTTGGTTGGTTATTTCCCCTATGATTTTGACCAACCAACCACCCATCCAACAAGATAGCCGAGGCTCTTGGCTATAAGGACCGCTCGACTATATGTAAGATACTTAAGAGGGCGAGTTTGTAGTGAGATATGTTGATGTTGAATTGTTGAAAATACCTATTGTTTTCAACAATTCAACAACACCACGTAATAGTATATCAATATGAGTAATTATAGATATCAGCTTGAGATATATAGAGGGCGTAGTACTCGTCATACTTGTCCTCAGTGTGGTCGCAAACAATCGTTTACACGTAACATTGATACATATAATAATATATATATCTATATCTATATATAGATGTATATATCAATGATAGAGTATATATATTGATATGTGTATTACATATACAATACTTTACTGATAACCCTTGGACGAGGGATGTTGTTGTTGAAAAGTTGAAAATGATAGGGAAATTCAACATTTCAACATCAACAACCACCAAGCCCCACGACCATATCCCCGAGTGGGTGTGGGAGTATAGCCGTTCGCACGGCATAAACTAAGACTACCGCAGGTAGTACTATGTGTACTATCCTACGGTAGTCCCTTATCTATCAATATGTCGACCTATCTCGCCCTGTCGTAGGTGAGGAAGGCAAAGGGCGATTCGTACTCCTCGCCCCTCTCGTGGCGCTCCTCGGCAACCAACGTCCACTTCGAATAGTCAATCTCGGGGAACGAGGTGTCGCCCTCGTAATCGCGCTCCACGCGTGTGATATACATCCTATCGGCAATATCCAAGGCGATACCATAAATCTGCGCGCCACCCATGATGAAGATCTCCTCGTCGTCACCAGCCATGCGTATAGCCTCCTCCAGGGAGTGTGCCGTGAGTGCCCCCTCGAACGCCACGTCGGAGCGTGTGATGACGATATTGGTGCGCTTGGGCAGCGGCTTAGAGCCCAGCGACTCGAAGGTCTTACGACCCATAATCACGGCGTGACCCGATGTCGTGGTGCGGAAGAAACGCATATCCTCCTTAATGTGCCACAGTAGTGAGTTCTTATCTCCGATGGTGCCATTCTGTGCGATGGCAACGATGATACTTACCATATCTATATTATGCTAAAATGATAACGGTGCTTTGATTGCTGGGTGTGGGTCGTAGCCCTCGAGGGTGAAGTCCTCATATTTGTAGTCGAAGATGGACTTAACATCGGGATTTAGGTGCATCGTTGGTAGCTTGCGAGGTGTGCGCTGTAGCTGCTCTGCCGCCTGCTCCATATGGTTTAGGTAGAGGTGTGCATCACCCAACGTATGGATAAACTCACCCGCCTCGAGACCGCACTCCTTGGCTATCATCATCGTAAGCAGAGCATACGATGCTATATTGAATGGCACACCGAGGAAGGTGTCGCCACTGCGCTGATAGAGCTGGCACGACAATTTACCCTCGGCAACGAAGAACTGAAACATCGTGTGGCAGGGTGGTAGTGCCATGTCGCCCACATCGGCAACATTCCATGCCGAGACGATCATGCGGCGTGACGTAGGGTTGCTCTTGAGTGTCTCGATGACAGATGCTATCTGGTCGATAGCCTCGCCATTATTACCGCCCCAGCTACGCCACTGGTGACCATAAACGTGGTTTAGGTCGCCAAATTTGTAGCCCTCGATAGGCGATTCTATGCCCGCAGCAGCGAGGAACGTATCCATATCCACAGGCAGCACGCCATGCTTCACGCACAGCTCGTTATAGTAGCGGAAGGCGTCGCTATCCCAGATATGAACGCCATTCTCCACAAGGTACTTGATATTGGTCTCGCCCCTGAGGAACCACAACAACTCATGGATAACGCCCTTGAGGAATACCTTCTTGGTCGTTAGCAGAGGGAAGCCCTCGGCGAGGTTGAAGCGCATCTGGTAGCCGAAGATACCCTTGGTGCCTGTGCCAGTGCGGTCGCCACGAACAACACCCTCGCGGCATATCTTATCTAATAGGTCAAGATACTGTTTCATCTATTACAAAGGTTTTAAGTTGTGGGTCGCCGCTCTCATCAATCACGCCATATATAGCCTCCTTGCCCGACCAGTCGCTGAGGAAGAGCGCATCGAAACCCTCGTCGTGATGGATGTATGGATAGTGCATATGTCCGTAGAAGTAGGTGCTCACCCTCTTGTTAGCGGCGTGGTGCTCACGCGCATAGTCCACAAGGAACTTTAGCGACTCGGGCGATGGCTCGAAGCCTTTATGCGACTTGCGCGACTTGCCGCTCCACCATCTGCCGAAGCGTAGTGCGAGGTCGGGGTGTATGAGCCAGCTGAAGAGGAAGCGTGCCACCGACGAGCGGAAGAAGCCATTCATGGCGCGTAGCATTGGCTTGCCCTTGATATTGAGGTTGTCGCCATGTGCCAAATGAAGCACTCGACCCTCAATCTCCACCACCTGTGGCTTGCGGAATATCTTAACGCCACACTCCTGCTCGAAGTAGTCATAGCACCACATATCGTGGTTGCCGGTGATGAAGACCACATCGACACCCTTGCGCGTCAGCTCCGCTAAGCGTGCAAGGACCCTCACGTGCCCCTTGGGTGCTACACGGCGATACTCGAACCAAAAGTCGAAGATGTCTCCTAAGAGGTATATCGCCTTTGCATCCGTGGCTACCATGTCGAGCCAACGGCAGAAGGCATCTTCCGCACGCTTCGAGTGTTGCTCACCGCCGGCGCCAAGGTGTATGTCCGAGACAATATAGTACATCGTAGAATAGGCTTTATAGGAGCTCTTTAATCACTCTCTCAAGTTCTGCAGTGTTCAATGGCGCATAGCTCACATTGCCATCACGATCGATGATATAGGCGTATGGCACCACCTGGATGTTGTAGACGTCGAATACCTTTGGGTTGTCGCCGCCAAATACAGATGCCCATGGGTGCTGCTGCTTCTGTACCATATCTATCCATGCGATACGGTCCATGTCAGCAGATACGAAGTATGCCTCCAAGCCAGCGTCGTGGTAGCGCTTGTATAGCTCCTTGAATTGACTAACGAAGATATTGCTCATCGAGTCCTGCGATGACCAGAAGCATAGCAGCGTTACCTTACCGCGTAGGTCGGATAGGTTGTGTGTCACGCGATTGATGTCCGTGAGCGATATGTCGGGGTATAGAGCCTCTGGGGCATTATCAATCATCTTCGCAATCTCTATCTGCTGCTCGAGCATAGCGATATATGGCGATGATGGATAGCTCTTTGCAAGTGCCTGACAGATGCCCTCAAGGTGCATATAGTTTACGCCGTTAGATGCTAAATCAGGAAACTCTCTTTCGAAGAGATCCAACTGAGAGGCATATATCGCTGCAAGTTTATCGGCATTTTTTACGACAAACTCAATCTGCATGCGGAGTGCTGTCATGGCTATCTCTGTCGCAGCCCTCCACTCGCCAAACTCCAACTTTTTTGTGTATTTATTGTAGTAGTCGAAGTATGAGTTGTGAAACTCGCGTAGTAGCTGCGACTCCTCAGAGCCCTCCACCTCATAGTTTAGACCAATATCTCCAGCCGAACGTAGCACGATATTGTCGCCCGGCGCAATTATGAGTGGAAGGTGGAGATCCTCACCCTCTGTCTCAATGCAGTAGTAGCGTGGCGACGCCCCCTTCTCGATCTTAAACTCAAATTTAAAATCACCATTAGCCGTTAGCTCATGGGAGCCAATCTCTTGGACTTGGCTGAAGTCGTCAGTGATCGATACCAATGTTATGCTATTTACGCCGCTGCCAACAAAGCGACCGCTAACAGTCGTTGTAGCCATGCCCTGGCTATCTGCTGACGAACTACCTGCGGCAGCCTCAGTGTCACTTGTCTTGTTGCTCTTATCGTTGTGGTTACATGCGGTGATGGCGAGTGACATCACGGCAATTATCCAAAATAGTCTCTTCATTCTAAATTATTGTTTTATTACTTTGTTGCGCCTATCTATTTGTGGTTGTTGTGTCGCGCAACACCCTTCGTATTCTTCGCCTGTTTGCGGTTATTGTTGGGGTGCTGTGACTGAGCCTTACGCTGGGGCTTGCGCTGACCCTGCGCAGAGGCGTGATAGTCGCTGCGCATATTGCTAATTGCCGAAAGGTCGATCTCGGCATCCCCGCCCGACATGATGCGTATATCTCGTATTATAGCCTCGTTGTTGGGGTGCTCGTTGTTGAACTCAAAGCTCTTGGAGCGCATATAGCGGGCGATGTCAACGATCCTACCTGTTGTGTGGCGGCTGCTCTTGCCCTTGACTATCGAGCGTACGAACTCCTGGGTGTATTTGCCATAGTGCTTAAAGGTGATGCGAGACTGAGGATAGCTCAATTTTTGAGGCGTAATCATCAGATCTTGGCGTGATGGTTGTGCGTATGGCGAGTCGACATCCAACTGAAAGTCCGACATTATGAATAGATGGTCCCAGAGCTTATGTTTGAAATCCTCTGTGTCGCGGAGCATAGGGTTGAGGTTGCCCATGACGGCAATCACAGCCTTAGCTTGGCGCGTACGCTCCTGTCTATCTTCGATGAGCAGCAGCGAGTCGACCATCTCCTGAATATGGCGACCATACTCTGGAAGGTACAACTTGCGACGCTTGTAATTATAATTTTTTCTCATTTCCATATACTTATCGAATATGACGATAAACTATAAATTGGTGACAATGGTCAATATACGTGTTGTTCAAGGCTCAAATGAGTGGTGCATGGTTGCACCAATGCTTAAAAGATAGAATCTTTACCTCGTAATTATTTCCCTATCTGCTACTCATGTAGTTGTCGGGGAGTTGAGCCCGGATAAACTCTGTTTATCCCTACAAAGTAAATGCAATTTTTTCACATAAGCAAACTATGATTACAATTTTACTTCTATTTCACTCTAAAAGTATTCGCAACTCCTTGGTTGAGAGGCTTAAGTTTGAGAACTTCGCTACTGTCGAGGCTGACAATGAGGAGTCAGCGCAGCAGATATGTAGCACAACGCCGTGTGATGCTGCGATTGTCGGCAGCGACATATCGCTAGATAGCATCGACCTACCGAAGATCGTAATCGGTCAAGAGCCAAATATGGAGACGGCGCTTGCCGCTGTGCGCAGTGGCGCTATCGACTACCTAAGCACACCCATCGACATGAATCGCCTCATGTGGCGGCTGCGCAGTATCGATATTATGAGTGACGAAGAGCCCATAAAAATAGCTACCGTGCAGCGCTCAGGTAGTAGACGCACGAATTGTGCCACAACACAGCCCATTATCGGCTGCTCCAAGGCCATTGAGCACGTTAGAGAGATGATTAGTCGTGTAGCGCCATCCGATGCGAGGGTTCTGGTGTTGGGCGAGAATGGCACAGGCAAGGAGCTTGTAGCTCGATGGTTGCACCTCAAGAGCCATCGCGCCCATGCACCCTTCGTTGAGGTCAACTGTGCCGCTATACCATCCGAGCTTATCGAGAGCGAGCTCTTCGGGCATGAGAAGGGGTCGTTCACCTCGGCAGTGAAGCAGCGAAAGGGGAAGTTCGAGCTTGCCGATGGGGGCACACTCTTTATGGATGAGATTGGCGATATGTCGTTGGCTGCTCAGGCGAAGGTGCTCAGAGCCTTGCAGGAGAATAAGATAACGCGCGTAGGTGGTGATAGGGATATCCCGGTAAATGTCCGTGTTGTGGCGGCAACGAACAAGGATATACACAACGAGATAGCCTTAGGGCACTTCCGTGAGGACCTGTATCATCGCCTAAGTGTCATCGAGATAGATGTGCCGCCCTTGCGTGAGAGGCAGGGGGATATAAGCCTCCTTGTCGACCACTTCATCACGGAGATATGTACGCGCCGTGAGATGGATATCAAGCATATCGATGATGATGCTATAGACATCCTTTCGCATTGTCGCTGGACGGGTAACATCCGCGAGTTGCACAACGTTGTTGAGCGACTTATAATCCTTAGCGATGAGCGTATTACGGCGGATAACGTGCGCCTCTATTGCCACGCTTAGTCGGTGATGGCGGCGCTTAGCTCCTCGATGGTTGTTGCTACGTGTGTGGCACCTGCAGCGTACAATTCATCGGCAAAGCGGAAGCCCCAAGCCACGCCCACAGAGGCGATGCCTGCAGCGGCGGCGGTGTGAATGTCTATGCCCGAGTCGCCGACCATTATTGCCTGCGAGGGGTCGACATCGGCAATGCGTAGTATGTTGTGGATAATCTCGGGGTTGGGCTTCAGAGGTGCTCCAGGACGATTACCCTCGATGGCGATGAACTCCACGTCGCCGAAAAACTTGGCGATAAGTCGTTCGGTGCCATGCTGAAACTTATTTGAAGCAACGGCTACCTTCACACCCTCGGCGTTGAGCCTATGTAGCAGCTCGGGGATGCCTGTGTAGGGGGTGGTGTAGCGATCGATGTTCTCTACGTAGTAGTGGCGGAATTGCGTTACGCACTCCTCTACATAGTTCTCATCCACAGCAAGATGCGCGGGTAGTGCGCGCTCCACCAGGCGTTTGATGCCTCCGCCCACCATTGCTCTATACTCTGCGTCGGTGTGTTCGGGTAGGTTACGACTGCGCATGACATAGTCCACCGATGCTGCTAAGTCGCCAATCGTATTTAGCAGCGTGCCATCAAGGTCGAATATCACTAATGAATATTTCATGGCGCAAATATACAAAAATAATTTTTTTTGCTACCTTTGCATCATGATACGTTTATCATTAGTAATACCCACATATAACCGCTCGGAGCAGATCGTGAAGACGCTTGAAAGTGTTGTTAAACAGCGCTTTGATGCGTTGCAATGGGAGTGCATCATCGTCGATAATAACTCCAAGGACGATACGCGCAAGAGGGTGGAGGAGATAATCGCGAAGCATGAAAGGCTAAATCTGCGATACCTCTTCGAGACGAAGCAGGGGTTGTCGCATGCTCGTAATTGCGGTATAGCGCATAGTCGTGGCGATATCATCGCCTTTGTGGATGATGATGAGACTATCGTCGAGGAGTTCGTCAGAGAGTATGTCGCCCTCTTCGACTCGCACCCCGAGGCGATGGCTGCTGGTGGTCGTATTGTGCCTGAGTATATCTCGGGCGAGCCAAAGTGGATGTCCCACTATGTCGCCCTGCCGATAGCCAACCCGCTCGACTATGGCGACTATGTTCGAAAGTTTCCGCGAGGCAAGCACCCTGGTGGTGGTAATATGGCGGTGCGTCGTGAGGTGATAGAGCGCATTGGAGCCTTTGACACTGAGCTGGGGCGCACGGGCGAGAGGCTTATAGGTGGCGAGGAGTGCGACTTCTTCGAGCGTATGTATGCTAATAATATGCCTATATACTATGTGCCACGAGCAGCGATATATCACCGTATAGGTAGCGATAAGCTCACCGACGACTACACCTCGCGACTATTCCATCAGGTGGGTGTGTCGCAGCGTATTCGCGCTAAGCGTGCTGGTAGGCTATCGAGAGCCTATGTTGCCGAGGTCGCTAAGTGGGGCGTCACACTACTCCTATGCTTAATACATACTCCGGCTCGTTCGCGCTATCTGATAAGACTGCGCCGTGGTATATCCAAGGGTCTCTTTGGCAGATAGTAGAGAATTACTGCTCTATTATACATATTTACTCCGTATAGTAGTAGTTATTGCATAAATTTTATTATATTTGCAAATCCAATGGCTCTTTAGTTCAAGGGATAGAACGAAGGTTTCCTAAACCTTAAATCCGGGTTCGAGTCCCGGAGGGGCTACTATTAAAATCCCTACCGTGCTGATCATCACTGAGTTATTGTTTGCTGCATTGTGAAATGATAATTTTTTGGCACGATGATAGATTGTTATGAACTTCATGCTCTATATATGTGTAGTGATTAAGTAAATCTTTATTTCGATGGCAAAGTTCTGTTCTGAGTGTGGTGAGAGTACCACAGAGCTAATGAGGCGTTGTCCTCGTTGTGGCGCTACGCTTATGACCTCTTCCAGTGGGGGAGTGATGGTGCGTGCGACTCTTATGGCTATTGGCGTGCTGATTATGCTTAGCACCTTCTTGGGTTGGTATAATATACGACTGAGCATCGATAACGGTTTTCTCGATGCTGTTTGTGCCCCTATATCGCGTACATTGTTTAGTTATTCGGGCATAAGCACGACATATGGTCTTCTTGCCTTTGGCTTTGCTCTTGCCTTGATTGTATTTACGGCGTGTCATCGTCGCTATCTGGCAGCCTTAGCGGCATTGGGATGTGTGGTTGTTGGATTCCTTGCGGTGACATCGTTGCCAGAGGTGTCAGAGTTGATGAAGCCAGCAAATCCTGGTGGTGGATACCTTATGGAGAACTTTGAGGGTCCATTGCAGGGCACGTTGCCTCTTGGTGGTCTTGAGTTGATAGGTGAGGTTATTATCGACTACCTGAGCGTTGGGCTACTCCAAGGCGCTAAGATTATGCTAATGCTCTCTGTTGGTGCGCTCTTCCTCTCGGTTTACGATTATGTGCGCTCGCTGATGAATATGAAATAATAGGGCGATTGGCGCGTTACTATATAGAATAAATAACTAAACTAACTTATATTATGGCAATTTACACTTCAAGCAAGACTGCAACGCAGTCACTTACTGCAACGCTCTTCAAGAGCCTCTATATGCAGATGTCTGCTGCATTGACCATCACGGGTCTTGTAGCCTACTTCCTATCACAGTCACAGGCATATATCGAGATGCTTATTGGCTCACCAGCTATGGTTTGGATTATCCTCCTTGCTCAGTTGGGCGTCGTTATTTGGCTCTCGGCACGTCTGCACGCTATGTCGATGACAACGGCAACGGTGCTCTTTATCCTCTACTCGGTCCTTACGGGTGTTAGCTTCGGTACACTCTTCTTGGTATACGATATGAGTGATATTATCGCTACGTTCTTCGTTACTGCGGGTACCTTCTTCGCTACCAGCCTTGTAGGTTATGTAACAAAGATGGATCTCTCTAAGATGGGTAGTATTCTTATGATGTTACTCATAGGTCTTATCATCGCTACTCTTGTAAACTTCTTCATCGGCTCTCATGGCCTATATATGGTTTGCACATACCTCGGCGTAATCATCTTCGTAGGTCTTACAGCATGGGATACTCAGCGTATTAAGAATATGTTTATGGAGCACGGTACAGCTGATGAGAATGGTCAGAAGCTCGCTCTTATGGGTGCGTTGATGCTCTACTTGGACTTCATCAACCTATTTATCTATTTGTTGCGTCTTATTGGTGGTCGCGACTAAAGGTATTTAGCTAGAAGCTGTCTAACAAACCGAAAATTAGCTCTTGTTATACAACTTCTGACAAAATGGGGGTGTCCACAAAACTTGTTGGACACCCCCTCTCTTGTTATATCTATCGCTACTACTACTTTGTTAGTGCCTGCGATACGTTGATTATGTAGTCGCCCATGCGCTCGATCTCCGAGAGGGTATCGAGGTAGTAGACACTCGACTGGTAGTTGGCATCGCCACGCTCCATCTTGAGCACCTCTGCCTCGCGCATATTGTTGCGCATCTCGTTAATCTCAATCTCGGCATCTACGGCGCGACGCTCTGCCATCTGGTCAACCTTCTCGGCCTTGAGGTTCTCGATCATCACCGCGTAGGCATTGTCTACGGCTGTAAGCATGCGGTTGAGGTTCTCGATCTGCTCCTCAGTAAAGCTCTTCTCGTGGCTATTGCGGCGTGCGAGGATACGACCGATGCTCTCGCCCGAGTCACCAAGGCTCTCCAACTCGCCGATGATGCGATACATACGCTTCGACTCTACGCGTGTCTCGTCCGAGATGCTATCCTCAGGCATGGCGTTGAGGAACTGCGCAATCTCATACTCTATGCGGTCCGAGATCTCCTCGTACTTCACAAGGCGCTGGCGCGATGCCTCGAAATCCTTCTCGTTCTTTGCTGCGATAGCCTTGCGTATGGTCTCGATGCTGCGGCGTGATATCTCCGCGAAGTGTACCACCTCGTTGCGCGCCTGCTCAATAGAGAGCTCGGCAGTCTCGAGCTGACCTGCGTGGATATACTTCAGCTTAACGCCATCCTCCTCCGCGCTCTTCTTATCCTTGACAATTGCACTTGCTGCCTTAACGAGGTACTTGACAAACCATATGAGGATAAAGGTATTGAAGAGGTTGAAGAGCGTGTGAAGCATTGAGATACCGTAGAGCGATGCTGTGCCATCCACCATTGCGCCATCTGCAGGGTTAGGAAGACCCATCCAGGTGATCGTAAGACCGACGAATGCCAAGAATGGCTTGAAGAGGATGAGTGCCCAGATGACGCCGAATACGTTGAAGAGGGTGTGGGACATTGCGGCACGCTTGGCATTCACATTACCTACGGCAGCTGCAATGTTGGCGGTGATTGTAGTACCGATATTCTCACCAAGCACCATCGCTGCACCCATCTCGAATGGTATCCAGCCCATGTTAACCATGATGAGTGTGATGGCCATGGTTGCCGATGAGGACTGCAACACGAGGGTTAGGATAGTACCGAAAAGAAGGAAAATGAGCACCGAGCCGAAGCCATAGTTTGTCCAGCCCTGGATGAAGGCTAACGACTCCTCGTTGAGGTCGGGCACCGAGCTCTTCATGAGCGAGAGACCGAGGAAGAGGAGCGAGAAGCCGATGATAAGCTCGCTGATATGGCGGCGCTTATCTCTCTTCGAGAGGCTTAGGATGAAGCCCACGGCCATGAGTGGCACTGCAAATATCGAGATATCAGACTTGAAGCCGAGGAGTGACACCATCCATGCTGTAACCGTAGTACCAATGTTGGCACCCATGATTACGCCCACGGCCTGTGTTAGTGTTAGAAGACCGGCATTAACGAAGCCTACGGTCATTACGGTTGTTGCCGACGAAGACTGGATAACAGAGGTGATACCCAAGCCCGAAAGTACGCCCTTGAAGGGCGTTGAGGTCATCGATGTAAGCAGCCCTCGCATCTTGCTACCTGCCGCTTTCTGAAGACCGTTGCTCATGAGGTTCATTCCGTAGAGGAACATACCGAGAGCACCCAAAAGTTGAAGAATCATCATCATAGCTTATAATGTTTTGTTGTTCTTTGTCTCAGTGTTCTTTGTTTTCTGAGGCAAATATATAAAGACAATATAAGCCGTGCAATAGGCAAAATAAAATGTAACAAAATCTTAACACCGACGCAAAACCTATGCAACAATAGCGCTGCTTGAAGTGGTGGTGTGGGCGGATTGTTAATTCTCTCCGCCGCTACCAATACGGCTGCGATCCTCGGCCGAGCCACTCTCCACCGACTTGGCGCGGAACTGCTTGCCGGAGTTGAAGTTGTAGCTTATCGAGAAGTTTATCATGGGGCGTGACCATGGCTGGTCTATGGTCATCGTGCGCTTGAACGATGCCTCCTCTATGGTGATATGCTGCGTTGTGGGCACAATGTTGTTCACGCCGAGCTTGAGTGTAAGCTTGTTATTCAACAGACGCTTCTTGATGCTTAGGTCCATATTTCCCGTATCATCTATGGTGGTGTTACCCGCTGTCATGCCATGCATATATCTGCCACTAAGCTCGATAAAGAAGTTCTTAGGTAGGGTGAATGACATTTGTCCACTAGCGAATGCCATGAAGTTGTGACGCACAGGCTCATCGACATATATACGCTGTCCCATGTACATACCCATAAGGTTGAAGTTCGCCGACCACCACTTGGTAAACTGGAATGGGAGGTTTACCGATGCGTAGTAGCTGTTCAGTGTGGGGTAGTTGATGCTCTGCAGTATCAGCAACTCGGGGTTTTGGCTATCCACAAGAGTCGTCTGCTGTATGGCATTCTGCTTAATCTGCACGCCGAGGGTGATGGTGTACTTGTACTTAAGCACGGCCGTAACGGATACCGAGTTGTCGTACGAGGGCTTGAGGTTGGGGTTGCCTCGCTGTATCATATACTCCGAAATCTTGGTCTCGTCGGGTGATAGAGCCCAGAACGAGGGGCGTGATATTGTTCGGGCATACTGCGCAATGATTGAGTATGCGCCATCCTTGGTCAGGGCATACGATATGTTGGCATTGGGGAAGAGGTCGAAGTAGTTTTGTGTGACATCGCCCGCCTTATCACGAAAGTAGGTGTACTCGCCACGCAGACCTCCCACCAGGCTTACGCGACCGAGATTTGCTGATGCTATGACATATGCTGCACCTATATTCTCCGTGTAGCCTATGTCGTAGCTCTTATCCATGTTGGGTGCCCATGTCTCCTGGGCCATATACTCGTAGTTGGCGAGGTTGCTGTTGTTATTGTAGGTGTACTTGACACCAGCCTTGAGCATAACTTTGGGTGATAGAACCTTCTCGAGGGCAACGGTGGCGGTACCGAGCTGGTTGCGGCTAAGTGTGTTGCTACGATATGTCGAGTCACGCTGGATGAGCGTTATTGGGTTAACCTCACGGTCGACGTAGTCATTGTAGTTGGGACTCTTAGAGTCGGTGTAGTCACCGATAACCTTTAGCGTAGAGCCCTTGTCATCGAGCTTATATATGTAGTTGAGCGTGGCTGTTATCATCTGGTGATAAAAGTCGTTAGCATAGCTACCATCGGTGCGTGTGGTTATGCCCGATAGCTGATAGTCGGTCCATGTCTTGGTGGTGCCATCGCCGCCATAGTGGTTGAACTGCACCTCGCCACCCACCGAGTGGCGGTCGTTGATGTCGTAGACAACGCCAATGTTCGCACCGCCCCACATATTGCTGTTGTCCAACGATGTTGCGGCATCGATGATGCTTCCCGAGGTGTAGTTGGTATGCTCGGCCGTATTGGTGTAGTTGCCATTGGCACCTGCCCACACGCGACCATAGGCATTGACCTTGCCACGGTTGTAGTTGAGTGATACCGAGGGCATGACGTTGTATGCACCTTTCGCCCCCTGTGCCACGAGCGATGCCGAGCCCATGAGTCCCGAGTCAATGCGCTTCTTGGTTGTAATCTTGATGATACCGCCCGATGACGATGCGTCGTAGTCGGCACCCGACTGTGGTACCACCTCAATCTTCTGAATATCGTCAGAGCGTAGTGAGCGTAGGTAGGCTATGAGCTGCGTGTTGTCCATCTTCACCTCGCGGTCGTTGAGATATATCTTCGAGCCCGAGGCGCCATTGATAGAGATCTTGTCATCCTGGATCCACACACCAGGGGCAGTCTTGAGTAGCTCCTCGCCATCCTTGCCCATGGCTATGGGCGAGTTGGCAACATCCACCACAAAGCGATCTGCCTCGCGACGTATGAGCTGACCCGTCACCACCACCTCGTCAATCTTCTCGCTATCCTCCTCGAGGGTTATGTCGCCGAGGTTGAGATTGCCGCTGAGTGCTATATCCTGCTGCAGCGTCTTGTAGCCTACGTAGCTGATGTTTAGCGTGTACTCTCCACTGCTGAGGTGTAGCGTGAACTCTCCTTCGCCGTCAGAGGTGTTGCCCGTAACCTGTGTGCCATTGTTGGTGACCACCACTGTAGCATAGGCAATGGCTCGCTGCTCCTTGTCGACGATGCGTCCCGATAGTTGATGCTTTTGTGCCGATGCCTCGTTAGTGCCGAAGAGGATGAATGGCGCTATGAGCATGTGTAGGATATCTTTCATAAATCTTTTTTGTTTATCTATTTTACTAAGAGTGTTTGTAACCTTCTTTGTTTCAGTTTTATACTACAAATTTACCCTCCCCCTATGAATTTTCCAAATTTTAGTATGCTTTTTTTTCGTTGCTCTTCTACTATTAAACGTATAGCAAGGCATAATGTAACATGCGAAGTGTAATTTTTTTTTCGGAATACCCACTTAAGATTATGTGAAAGGTATAAATTTTTTTTGTAATCATAATTTTTGTTTATTCGTTTGTGTTTTTGCCATTGCAAAGTTAGCTCCTTATGATGCGGTAGCCAAATTTTAGCCTCTCGAATTTTTCCACAACACACCTTAAACCATGTTGGTTATCAACACTTTACAGATGTGGAATTTGCGAATTTTTCAAGGTGTTGATTACCAATAAGTTACAATAATACTTTTACTATATAATTTATTAATATCTGAATATCAGTTGCTTAGTCATAGATATTACATCATTATTGAACAAGGCGCATAAAAAAGGAGTCAACCGATTGCAAGGAGGATACCTCCATTTGGCAAAGTATAACAAGAGCTGATATTAGGCTAACGCTCCTTTTCATTGCTTCGGCTCAAAAAAGCGCAGTTTGCTGAGTGTAAATGGCATTTTGAGAGCGAGCGTAACGACAAATTAGTCTTGTTAGACAGCTTCATGTAGCGGAGTGGTCCACTTCGATAGATATTGCACATAGCAACATCAATCCGAAAATCTTTTTCATAATACTTTGAATTTAAGTTAAACAATAAGTGTCAAGCCAAGACGGCAACCGTATAACTCAAAAAGAGAAGCGTGGGTATAGCTTACTCACGGAAGGGACGACCAAGCACCTGTACGAACATAAGCACAACCCACGCCATAGGGCGTGAGCATTCAGTGTGCCTATTGCTTGTTCGTAGTGTAATTTTGGTCGTTTTACCGTGAACGCAATAGCCTAAATGCCATCAAAACAAACTGCGTATTCCGCAATCCCGATTACAAAGGTAAGAAAAAGTTTGGAGATTAGAAAATTTTGTAGTACTTTTATAATGACTTTATACGATGTAATCCAAACACTAAATTCAAAAATTACATCACCACCTCTTCCTTGAAAGAGAATAAACCCAGCGGTAGTGAAGTGACCCCAAAAGTTTAGACAAAAAAACTTTTGGGGTCACTTCAAATGCGTTGTGGGTATCCTTTTTAATACCCGTACAACTGGATGAGCGCCTTTGTGATGGTTGAGCTACACCCATGTCGCGGGTATTATTTTTAATACCCGTGTGAAGGTAGTGTGTAAATAGTCAGATGTCGACACTAATCAACGTGGGTATCTTTTTTAATACCCGTGTGCAGGTAGTGTGTGTAAGTGGTCAAATGTCAATACCAATTAACGCGGGTATTAAAAATGATACCCGTACGCGGTGAGAGTTGTAATAGGTTTACTCAATGCTGATATTGGATAGCGCTCTGCCAAGCTCTCTGATATATCTTTCAATCTCCATGCGACGCTCGAGCGTTGGGCGCTTCACACCATTAACATATTGCTGCATCAATGTCTCGTTGATGCCAATGGCTCGCGCAACCTGTCGCACATTTAGTTCAGGAAATCTGTTGAATAGCTCTCCAATATGATTTCTCTCCATTGTGAATTTTGTGGTGTGCTTATCCATAGTGTAGATTTTTATACAAATGTAGGTATTATTTTTAATACCCACAAATCCATAAATATATTATTTGTCTTGGGAGAACTATCCCGCCACGTGGGTATTAAAAAAGATGCCCATCACACATGGGACGATTATTAGATGGAGTGCGCTATCGCATGGTGGCGATTTGATTGTATGATGAAGTGCCCAGCAGCGCGGGTATTATAAAAGATACCCACAATGTGTGGGGCAAGCTATTGCCTTTGGAGTTGGAGAGGGATTGTTGCGCGGGTATTAAAAATAATACCCGCAACATATGGGGACTATTAGATCGATCGAGCTTACGGGTATTAAGAGCGATGCCTGCAAATTTATTAGCGAAATTCCTTTCTTGATGGGGGGGGCTTCGCTGCTATATGGGTATTAAAAATAATACCCGCATTGCTTTGGAAAATAATATACTCCATTTTTCAACTCCACTGCCACGTGGGTATTAAAAAAGATACCCATCACACATGGGACGATTATTAGATGGAGTGCGCTACCTAACGGGTATTATAAAAGATACCCGCAACACATGGGGGGGAGCTATGTTATTATTTGATGGTGAGTCATGCACATGGGTATTAAAAAAGATACCCGCAAATTAGGGATACTAGTTTTGTCATTGGGGAGGGGAACTGTTGCTCGGGTATTAAAAATAATACCCACATCACAAGAAGAAAGCAAGGGTCTTGCTTGCAACACTCTATCTTAGCGCGGGTATTAAAAAAGATACCCACAAATTAAGGAGCGAAATGCCTTTCTTAAGGGGAAACCATCACTGCTATCCGGGTATTAAAAAAGATACCCGCAAAATAAGTGGTGAAATTCCTTTCTTGATGGGGGACTTCGCTACTATCTGGGTATTAAAAAAGACACCCACAAATTAAGGAGCGAAATGCCTTTCTTAAGGGAAAAGCTTCACTGCTATCCGGGTATTAAAAATAATACCCGCAACACATGGGGGAAGCTATGTTATTATTTGATGGTGTGCCATGCACATGGGTATTAAAAAAGATACCCGCAAAATAGGGATACTAGTTTTGTCATTGGGGAGGGGAACTGTAGCTCGGGTATTAAAAATAATACCCACATCACAAGAATAGAACAAGGGTCTTACTTGCAACACTCTATCTATGCACGGGTATTAAAAAAGATACCCGCAAAATAGGGATACTAGTTTTGTCATTGGGGAGGGGAACTGTTGCTCGGGTATTAAAAATAATACCCACATCACAAGAAGAAAACAAGGGTCTTGCTTGCAACACTCTATCTATGCACGGGTATTAAAAAAGATACCCGCTAATTAAGTGGTGAAATTCCTTTTTATAGTGTGAGCTAGTGCCAACAAAACAATCTTCTCGGATGCTTCAAGCCTCACTCCCAATACGATTTATTGTTCTTGCCCGACTTTTGTCGGATAGTTACAGTTTTTTGAAGTTATGGTGGGTGGTCAAAAGTGAACTTTGCAATCACGGCGCGGGGAGAACAAGTTTACTTGTTACGCCTCGCCGTAGCAAAGTGGAGGCATTACGTAGTTTTGCCTCAAAAGTAGTGTGTCTGCGAAATAGGATTAACGGATAGGAACGGTTGGAGTAATAGGTGCGCGTTTTGCTTGATAGGAGCGATAGCAATATACTCGCGCGCAAGCAATCATATTGCTCCTACGATATAAGATATAAACCTCTCGCGAAGCGCACCACACTTTTCGGTTTTCACCTCTCCCTTTTCACCTTAAATCAACACCATCCTCCATTAGTAGATGCCAAAAACAATAGGGGCGCTGCCCATGGCAACGCCCCTACATATATATATGTTATCCCTTTACTTGATAACTACAAGTGGCTGGTCAGCCTGAACGGTATCGCCCTCAGCAACCAAGAAACCGAGAATCTTACCAGCATAGTCTGCCGAGATAGAGTTCTCCATCTTCATTGCCTCGAGGATCATAATCTCCTGACCCAAAGCTACGGTATCACCCACCTTTGCCTTAATCTCGATAACACGACCTGGAAGTGGAGCGTTCACGGTGTTGCCATCAGCAGCAGTAACCTTCTGCTCAGCAGCAGCGTCGCCAGCGTCCTCCATAGAGTCGGCAACCTCGATAAGGATAGCATCAGCAGCTACGGTCTCACCCTCAGCTACCAAGATCTGCTTGATGAAGCCGCCGTGGTCGGTGGTGATTGAGTTCTCCATCTTCATAGCCTCGAGGATCATAACCTCGTCGCCAGCGTTCACCTTATCGCCAACCTTAACCTTGAGCTCGATGACGCGACCTGGAAGTGGTGCGCATACGGTCTTGCCAGTCACAGGGCGCTTGCCACCAGCACCGGCACCTGCCTTAGCGCTCTCGATCTCGATGATGATGCCCTCAGCCTGTACGGTATCTCCCTCCTTAACGATGATCTGCTTAACCTTACCAGCGTAGTCTGAGGTGATAGAGTTCTCCATCTTCATAGCCTCGAGGATGGCAACCTCCTGACCAACAGCTACCGTATCGCCAACCTTAACCTTAAGCTCGATGACGCGACCTGGAAGTGGTGCGCAGATGGTGTCGCCAGTGATAGGCTGAAGCTCCTTAACCTCCTCCTTCTGGAGTGATGGGTCAGCAGCAACCTTCTCAGCATAAGCTGCCTCCTTAACGCCTGTGAGGTATGCCTTAGCTACGAGTGGGAACAACTCGAGCAAGAGCTCCTCCTTCTCGTTCTCGGCGAGCAATACGCCGCCTGCCTTCTCCAATACTGGGTTAGGCTGCTTCTGATACTTCGATGTATCGTATGGACGCTCCTCTCTAAAGCCACAAATCTTCTCGCGGAAGTCCTCTGAAATCTTCACTGGAGTGCGACCATAGTCACCCTTAACAAGGCCTACGAACTGTGCTGACTTGTTAGTATACATAGCGCGACCAGCCTTCTCGTCCATAGCGCAGTTTACTGCCTGAGCACCCACGATCTGTGATGTTGGGGTTACGAGAGGTGGAAGACCTGCTGCGAGACGTACAGGAGGGATAAGCTCCATAGCGCGTGGGAGGATATCCTCAGCGCCGAGCTGCTTGAGCTGTGCTACCATGTTTGAGTACATACCACCAGGGATCTCTGCATCCTGAACGAGCTTGTTAGGAGCTGGGAAGCCGAAGTATGCCTCGATAGCCTGTGATGCTACGAGAAGCTCATCCCAGTTCTCAGCCTGTGCAGCTGCAACGCAACGGTCGAGCAATGCGTCAACCTCAGCAGGAGTCTCGTCTACGAGTGGGTTGAATGGCTTTGGAAGTGGCTTCTCTGCGCCGAATACTGAGATCTCGAGCTCCTTGCGGATATCCTTCAACTGCTCGTTGATCTTAGCCACAGCCTCCATGTTTGCGCCGAGCTCAATGCCGAGCTTCTTACAGAAGAGGTATACCAACTCTACTGCAGGAGCACCGGTACCACCACCAAACCACCAGCAGTTGGTATCAACGATGTCGACACCAGCTACGATAGCTGCGTATACCGAACCAAGACCATAACCTGGGGTACAGTGTGTGTGGAAGTCAACGGTTACGCCGAGCTCGCTCTTAAGAAGCTTGATAAGACCTGCCACGCGTGCTGGTGGGATCAAACCTGACATATCCTTGATGGTGATCATGTCGGCACCAAGCTCTGCCATCTGGCGTGCCTTGTCGAGGAAGTAGGCGTCGGTAAATACCTTCTCGTGCTCCTCGCCGTCGTTGTACTTAGGATCTACGGTGTAACATACAGCGCAGTCAGCGATACCGCCATACTGCTTGATATACTTGATAGTAGACTTAACGTTGTCAACGTCGTTCAAGGCGTCGAAGATACGCATGATACCCAAGCCGCTCTCGATAGCATTGCGTGAGAAGCCATCGATAATCTCATCGGTATATGGAGCGTAGCCAAAGAGGTTACGACCGCGCGAGAGAGCTGTTAGCTTCGAAACGTCGCCCACCGCCTTCTTGATGGTCTCAAGACGAGTCCATGGGTTCTCGTTAAGGTAGCGCATAACAGAGTCGGGCACTGCACCGCCCCATACCTCCATAGCGTAGAAGCCTGCATCCTTATAGTAAGGAAGGCAACGGTCTACCTGCTGCTGGGTCATACGTGTTGCGAATGACGACTGCTGGCCGTCGCGCAACGTTAGGTCGCGAATTTTTAGCGTCTTTGCCATATTTCACTTAGGTTTTATTTAGTTAGTTTTAAGTTGTTCATTCATCACAGATAGTCTATCTCACATCTTTGACTAACAAATTTAAGCAAAATATTTCTACCCAACAAATATTTTTGTAGAAAAAGTGTTAAATGAGGCGTTTATTGGACTCTATACTATAGAGAGAGGAGGCCGACCTCGAATAACTGGTCAGCCTCCTTGGCTATTTAGCGAATGCCGCTTTAGTACTTGATATCTATGTCGGGCTTGCTGCCTGGAGTTCGCTTGCGCCAGAAGCGTATACGGTTAGGCGTCATGCGAAACTTACATATGGAGAAGCCTCCTGTAAGCAATGACCATACTCTCTTAAGCAACTTCATATCCTATCAATAATTTTTTTACTAATTTATAGAACATCTCTTAAAGGTTCTGCAATGTGTAGTCTACCATCTTCTGACGCACGTTGGCACCATCATCTGGGCGCATCGAGTGGTTCTGGTCGGGGTAGACCATCATGTCATACTGCTTGCCAGCGGCGTTGAGCGCGCGACACATCTCCATGGCGTTCTGGAAGTGTACGTTGTCGTCTGCCGTGCCGTGGATGATTAGAAGACGTGTCTTGTCGCTGAGGCGCTCTGCGTGTGTGATAGGCGAGTTATCGTCGTAGCCCGCAGGGTTCTCCTGAGGTATGCCGTTATAGATCTCGGTGTAGATGGTGTCGTAGAAGCGCCATGATGTCACAGGTGCCACGGCGATAGCCATCTTGAAGATGCCATCACCCTTGAGTGCGCAGTTGAGGGCCATGAAGCCACCGAACGACCAGCCATAGATGCCGATACGCTCGCTGTCGATGAAGCTCTGCGTGCTGAGGTGCTTAGCGAAGGAGATCTGATCCTCCACCTCGCAGTGACCAAGATTGGCGTATGTCACCTTCTTGAACTCCTCGCCACGGAAGCCCGTACCGCGAGCATCGCAGCACGCTACGATATAGCCGTTACGCGCCAATGTCTCCTCCCAATCGCCAGTCCAGCGGTTGGCAATCTCCTGAGAGCCAGGACCTGAGTACTGGGTGATGAGCACAGGGTACTGCTTAGAGGCATCGTATCCCTCGGGGTAGATGAGGTAGTACTGAAGCTCGTCGCCACGCTCGGTGGTGAAGGTGTAGTAGTTACGCTGGTAGGCAGGAGTATTAGTTGACTTCTCGCCATTCATAAGCGTACGCACCATCTTGCCCTTGGCGTTATATACGCCAGATGTAGGGTAGCAGTCTGTTGCCGAGTGCTCTGCAGCGAAGAACTTCATGTCCGCAGATGGGTATACTCGCCAGTAGCCCTCCGTAGAGAGGATGCACCTCTTATCCTTGCCGTTGATATTCACAGCGTATAGATGGCGCTCGATAGGAGAGTGCTCGGTTGACATATAATATATGGTGCGCATATCGGGTGTAATGCCAATGATGTCTGTTACCTCCCACTCGCCCGAGGTGATTGCGTGAAGGCGTCCCTTGTCGATTGAGTGTAGGTAGAGGTGGAACCAACCCGCTGAGGTCTCCTCGCGAACGACGAAGCGCTCGCCATCGATAAAGGTGATGCTCTCCTCGTTAGGACGCTCCACGTAACGCTCATCCTGCTCATCGTAGATAACGCGCTGTGTGCCGTCGCCCTCCACCAAGACTACCTCGAAGTGGTTCTGAAGACGGTTGACGCGGTAGTAGAAGAGATCTCCTGCAGGGGTGTAGCCGATGCGTGGGATATACTGATCCGCCTCCTCGCCTACAGGAATCTGACGTGTCTCACCGCTCTCAATGTTGTAAACATGAAGCGTTACGATAGAGTTCTTGTCGCCAGCCTTAGGATACTTGAAGCTGTATGCCTTATTGTAGAGTGTTGCATCGAAGCGCATCATCTCGAACTCAGGCACTGCACTCTCGTCGAACTTGAGATATGCAATCTCGCGGCTATCGGGTGAGAAGACATATGCCTGTGTGAAGCCATACTCCTCCTCGTATACCCAGTCGGTAGTACCGTTGATGATGTGGTTCCACTCGCCATCGTTGGTGATGCTATATAGCTTGTCCAAGAAGAGGTCGTAGAGGAATAGGTCGTTGTTGTACGACATGGCGAGGAACTTAGAGTCGGGCGAGAATGTCACATCGCGAATATCCTCGATACGTGCTGTCTGCTGATCTGGGCAGGTGACGTAGTATGTCGAGGTGTATGAGTGGCGATAGATATCCTGGCGTGGCCATGTGTCGACATACATCTCATATAGGGCGAGCTCTCCGTTTGGGGACTTCTCATATGAGATGATAGGGTGGTCGGCGGTGAATACTACCTCTCCATCGGTCACCTTGTCGTAGTCAAAGAGTACGACTTTGTTGCCGATAATCTCCATATACTTGTGTGTGCCGTCAACAGGCGTTAGGCTACCTGGTGCAACGTAGTTGTAATGCTCGGCACGCTCTCTTGCCATATCAATGTAGCTCACCTGCGCAGTCGCTGTGGCAACGATGCCCAAAAGGGCTATAAGGGTCAATAGTCTTCTCATAGGTTTATCGTTTCTTAGTTGTTTGTCGTCAATAATTAAATGTCGTCAATCGAAAAGTCGTAGCTTAGGCGCTTGCCCGTGGTGAATTTCGAGTTGTCGAGCTTCGAGTTGAACTGGTCAACCGTAACACGAATATTCTCCTCATAGGGAGGCATCAGTAGGTCGAAGTTCAGGGCGTAGTTGATGGCGGTCTCGATGATGGATACGAGTGCCTCGTAGTCTATCTTACGGCTGCCAAATGCCATTGGACGCACCAACGTTTGGCGCTTGCCCTCCACCCAGAAGCACTTCTCGCGGTTGATGAAGATGCGACCAATGAGGTAGCCCTCATCGGCATTACGATTGTACTTCAGTGAGTCGGATAGGAAGTTGTAAATGTTGATAACGCCGCAGTAGGAGTTATCCTTCGACTGCTGCACGTAGTTGTTCTGCCAGATGATGTGGTTAGAGTCGAACTCAAAGACATCGGTATGCATCTGGAAGAGGAGGATGTCGCTTGCCACCTGCAACTGCGCCTCGAACTTACCGCGATCGCGGTACTCGATACGCACACGGCGGTCGAGTTTGCCATCGAGCTCATCGTCTATCTCCGACGCCATCTCGAAGAGTGTCTCCTTGAGGTCGTTGAAGGTAGAGAATGTGTTGTCAAAAATCTGTTGTTTGAGAGTGGACTTCTTGACAATAGAGTCCAGTATCTTCTCGCGTAATGTGCCCATATATGGTTATTATAATATTTATTTCTTTATCGTAGGCGTACTGTCTGACCGACGTTGAGTGGGTCGTTAGGACGTATGCGGTTCATCTTTGATAGCTGGTTGAGGCGTATTCCATATATCTGCGATAGCATATGCAGGGTCTCGCCCTCGGTCACCTTGTGCAGAAGGTCGCCTCCCTGCCAGCGTGCAGACTTACGCTCAACATATACTAAATCGCCACTCCTTAAGACCTGCTTGCCATCAACATCGTTGTAGCGGCGTAGCATCGTCTCCGAGATCTCGAATAGCTTGGCTATTGAGGCGTATGTATCGCCACTCTTGGCAACAATATAGTGTGTGCCGTTGGTGAAGTATACGCTGTAGCCATAGTGTGAGTTGATGGTTATTCGGTATGAGTTGGGGTCGATGCCATTATCGGCATATGCCTTTGTCATGCGGTCGTGAAGGCTCTCCGACGCTGTTGTGGCTTTCGTTGCACCCTGCTCTGCGCCCTTCTCAGCATCCTCTGATATCTTGTTGATGGTTATTGGATCTATGCCATAGGTCGCTGCTAAATGGTCGTTATAGCGCTGCAGACCATCCTCCTCGTCGAGTAGATAGATGAATGTCTCCTCGATTACTCCAATGAGCTTCTCGGCATACTGTGGGTCTGTAGCATAGCCCGCCTCCTTAAGACCCTTTGCCCAACTCTTATAGTCGGTAATCTCGTATGCGAAGAGAGGGTCGTACCATGGACGAGAGCTCAAAAACTCAGCATGGTCGATGTATGACTCCTCGACGCTCTCGTAGACGCGGAAGCAGTCATCAGGAAGGTCGTCTCTCCATATGCGTGTTGCGCCCGTCCACTCGCTCTTGCACTTTATGCCGAAGTGGTTGTTGGTGAGGATGGCCAAAGAGCCGTTGCCATATCCCGACTCGAGGATCGCCTGTCCCAATGTTATGCTGGCAGGGATGCCATACATTTCGCGATTCTCAATAGCTTGGTTACACCACTTGTGTATATACTCTTGTCGGGTGATCTTCACATGGTTGTCGATGAGCTCCTGCTCCTCCGCGGTGATGGTTGTTGGGCTCTGGGCATGGGTACTTAGATGCGAAAATGTTAGCATAAAAGTGAGAAATAATGACCCAAATGTTGTAATGCCGATATTTTTCATTATATTTGTGTATTATTTTGCGCGTTATTGAGGTTATAAACCTCTGCAAAGATAATATTTTATACGGACATAACCAACAAAAAACTACTACGATGTTTACAGAAAATGCAAACACCATCTTTATCCGTTCGATTGAAGATTACCACAAATGGGATAATGTTGACCAGCCAATGGTAAACCCATATGAGGCGGGTTCGTTGGATGCCCTCCTCTACGAGAAGAATTGGGTAGATGCAGTGCAGTGGCATCTCGAGGATATCATCCGTGATCCACAGATCGACCCTGTCAAGGCACTTGAGATTAAGCGTCGCATCGACCGCTCTAACCAGGTGCGTACCGACATGGTTGAGTACATCGATTCATATATGCTCGATAAGTACAAGGAGGTGAAGCCTCTTGCCGATGCTCGTCTTAATACCGAGACTCCTGCATGGGCTATCGATAGACTCTCAATCCTTGCGCTCAAGATCTACCATATGCACTCGGAGGTTGTGCGTACGGATGTTGATGAGGCGCACCGTGAGGCTTGTCAGAAGAGGCTCGACGTGCTTCTTCAGCAGCGTGTGGATCTCTCAACGGCCATTGAGGAGCTAATCGAGGATATTGAGGCAGGTCGTAAGTATATGAAGACATACAAGCAGATGAAGATGTACAACGACCCTTCACTCAACCCTGTACTCTATGGAAATAAAAAGTAAGAAACATAAGTATAATCATCTTCTTTTAATCCGTTTTTCGGCGCTTGGCGATGTTGCGATGTTGCCTCACGCTGTGCGTGCGTTAAAGGCTGAGTACCCCGATGTTAGGGTTACAATCCTCACGCGTGAGTTTTTAGCTCCGCTCTTCGATGGCTTGGATGTAGACTTCCTATTTGTCGATTTCGAAGGCAAGCATAAGGGCATGGCAGGATTGTGGCGCTTAGCGGGTGAGGTCAAGCAGCTTGGCGTAGATGCTATCGCTGATATGCACGGCGTACACCGCTCGCGCATACTGCGTCGTATGTGCTTCATGCGTGCGCTGATTCCGAATAGCGGTATCCACAAGGGACGCATCGAGAAGTGGTTCCGCATGGGCTATAGCCGCCATAGTGCAGTGCCACTAAAGCATACCGTATTGCGCTATTGTGGTGTCTTGCGTCGTTTGGGCTTTACCTTCCCAGCCCCTAAGCCAGCCCCTAAGCCTCGCTTGAATAACCCTATGGGTGAGAAGCAGGGTACGTGGGTAGGCTTCGCGCCCTTCTCTGCGCATAAGGGCAAGACCTATCCCGAGGATATGAGCGAGGAGCTTATCGCGATGATGTCTCAGCGCTACGATAGGGTATTTATCCATAGCGGCGGTGGCAGTGAGGCTGCCTTTGCTGAGCGTATGGAGGCTAAGTATAAGAATGTCACGGCGCTTTGGTCGCGTCTTAGGTTAGCTGAGGAGCGTGATCTCATCTCGCACCTCGACTGCGTGGTTACCATGGACTCGTTTGTTATGCACATAGCCTCACTCGTCGCTACTCCAACGGTCTCTATTTGGGGCGCTACGCACCCTGAGCTTGGATATAAGGGCTATGGTAGTAGCGATATTGGCGTTCTGCAGGAGGAGATGCCATGCCGCCCATGTTCGGTATATGGTAAGAAGCCTTGCAAGACGGGCACATACAAATGTCTTCGTGCCATCACACCAGAGATGGTAGTTGCTAAGGTTGACGAGATATTGGGTAAATAGACCACTTTGCACATAATATAAAATAGGAAACTGTCTAACAAGGCTACTTTGTCGTTACGCTTGCCTCGAAAATCCTCATTTACGCCTAGTAAACTGCGGTTTTCGAGCCTACGCAGCGTTGCGATTAAGGCGAGAACAGAAATATGTTTACATGTTTTAGTCGAGCCGAAGCAACGAAAAGGAACTTAAGCCTAAAATTAGCTCTTGTTATACAACTTCTGACAAAACAGGGGTGTCCACAAAACTTGTTGGACACCCCCTTGTTGTTGTGTAGGTCGATGCTTTACTTCGCCTCGTTAATAACCTTGCAAAGACGCTCGAAGACCTCATCCATGGTGCCAAGACCATTTACCTCCGAGTATTTGTTCTGCTTGGTGTAGTGGTCGGCAACGATGGCTGTCTGCGCGCGATATACCTCAATGCGGTTGCGGATGACAGCCTCCGAAGCATGGTCGGCTCGTCCCGAGTCCTTGCCACGAAGCAAGATGCGTCTTACGAGCTCCTCTTCAGGTACATCCATATAGATCATAACATCCACCTTTGAGTTGATCTCAGCAAGAAGAGTGTCGAAGATCTCGGCCTGTGCTGTGGTGCGTGGGAAGCCGTCGAAGATACAACCCTTGTCGCTGTGCGTACGCATGTAGTCGCGAACCATCTCGACAACGATAGCATCGGGAGCAAGCTCACCGCGAGAGATATAACCCTCCATACTCTTACCAAGCTCGGTGCCACGAGCAATCTCCGAACGAATAACCTCGCCCGTAGAGATGTGGTAGAGGTCGAAGTGCTCGGCAAGGCGTGCTGCCTGTGTGCCCTTGCCGCAGCCTGGTGCTCCAAATAGAATGATATTAAGCATATCTAAGTTTTTGGTTAATGTTTTAGTTATAGTGGGAAGTGCTATCCCTAAAAAAAAATTTCCCACAAAGGTATGTTTTTTTTTGCAACTTTCCAATCTTGAACGTACTTTTGCAAAAAATTATTTGCATGAAAACGACAAAGAGTACAGAGATTGCCTCATTGGGCGAGTTCGGACTTATAGAGCGCCTTGCTCAGCGCCTCGGCAAGCGTAACGATACAACGCTTATGGCAGCGGGCGATGATGCCGCTGTTATAGACCTCGGCGATGAGGTTATGCTCCTCACCACAGATATGATGACCGAGGGCATAGACTTCGACCTTAGCTACTTTCCACTAAAGCACCTCGGCTACAAGGCTGTTGTCCGCTGCATAAACGACATCCTCGCCATGAACGGCACACCCCAGCAGGTGGTGGTGGCACTCGGCATATCATCGAAGATCTCTGTCGAGGCACTCGATGCCCTCTATGAGGGTATGGAGGTGGCAGCCAAGGAGTATGACGTCGACATCGTCGGTGGCGATACCACAGCATCGATGAATGGTCTTATCATCACCCTCTCGGGCGTAGGACGTGCTAAGAAGAGCGAGGTGGTCTACCGCGCAGGAGCTAAGGAGCACGACCTGATATGCATTACCTCAAACCTCGGTGCTGCCTATATGGGTCTTCACCTGTTGGAGCGCGAGAAGCGCGTATTGAAGGATGTCGAAAATCCCGAGCCTAAGTTCGCAGGCTATGAGTATCTCTTGGAGCGCTACCTCAAGCCTCGTGCACGCGTAAATGTCCTCAAGGCGTTGAGGGAGGAGGGCATTGAGCCAACATCGATGATCGACCTTTCGGATGGTCTTGCCTCGGACCTTAGGCAGATATGCCGCTCCTCGAAATGTGGCGCGCGCATCTATCTCGAGCGTATTCCTATTGCTCGCCAGACATCCGACCTTGCCGAGGAGATGCACATAGATCCTGTTATCGCAGCCCTCAATGGTGGTGAGGACCACGAACTCCTCTTCACCGTGCCTCTAGAGATGCGCGAGAAGATAGGTGCCCTTGGCCTTGTTGACATCATCGGACATATCACACGCGAGGAGGCGGGTGTCATCCTTGTTACCCCTGACGGAGAGGGTATTGCCCTCAAAGCACAAGCCTTCGACAGATAATTTGTTGTGATAGCGGCGCTACTGCGACGCTTCAGTCAAAAGCCCGAATGGGAAATACGCTTAGTATATCCCATCCGGGCTTTCTCCTGTCATCGCCACATTAGCACCACTCTGACAACAAATTCCCTCTTGCTAATCTGTGTTGTGATAAGGGGTCATCCTCGACCTCTCAATCATTGGGCTGAATAGGAAATACGTTTAGTATGTCCTATCCAGCCCAATTTCATGTCGAGGCCAAGCCTAACCCCTTCTGACAAGAAATTAGGTCGTGGTGCTTATGAACGTAAATCCACTACCGTCTATAAATAAATTAGGTCGTGGTGCTCCCGAAAGGTTATTCAATAGAAGCTAAGGAGTTTAGTGAACTTAGAGAAATTAGTGAATTTAGCTCAGTTAACTTAATCTCCTTAAATTCCCTAACTTCCTTAAATTCCCTAACTAATAACCTTTCAGCTCCTCTACTTCTTCACTTTCGTGCGCATCTTCATCACACCATCAATAAAGCACAATGGGTGTGTCGGTGCGCCAGGTAGCCAAAGGTCTACATGATACTTATCCAAGAACGTGCGATCTATCGCAGGGCTATCGGCATACAAGCCGCCCGAGATAGCCTCCGAGCCGCAGACAATCAATACCTTAGGCTCAGGGATGGCGTGGTAGCATATGTCGAGTGCCTCAGCCATATTCTGGCTAATAGGACCTGTGAGCACAAGACCGTCGGCATGGCGTGGTGAGGCGGTGAAGCCTACGCCATAGCGTCCGAAGTCGAAGTTTACGTTGCCCGTAGCGCCGAGCTCCATCTCGATAGAGGCGTCGCCACCTGCCGATACCTCGCGAAGCTGAAGCGCAAGACCGAAGAACTTCGAAAGTTCTGGGCGTAGTGCCGAGTAGTCGAACTTTGGCGCTGTGTCGCCGACCTTGACGATAAGGTCCTCGCGGCGTGTGGCTGCAAGGCGGTGCTCGTTGGTGAACTTAATGCTCTTGGGTGCGCACTTCTGGCACTCGCCGCAGAAGAGACACTTACCCATGTCGAGGGTCAGTGGCTCGGTGGTGATAGCCTGTGTGGGGCATATCTTAGCGGCGCGCTCAAGGGCGGTCTTATCGTCCGAGTCACTAAGTATGGGGAAGCCGCGGAACTCCTCGGTGAGGGTTACGCTATTCAAATCGGGAATATACTGCCAGCCGTGGCTGCGAAGTATCTTAGCTTTTCCAAAAATCATAGTCTGAAATCTATTATAGGTCGTGACCGCAGTACGATAGGTTAAAACTCTTGTTATTGATAGGGAAGTCCGAGATGCCCTCCGAGCGTACGGCGATGGCAAGGCCGAGCCAGTTATGAACACTTGGATCCTTAATCTTATACTTAGCAATCTCGCCCTCGGCGTTTGTTAGTGCTACATGGCATATCTCGCCGCGCCAGCCCTCAACAAGTGAGAACGATAGCGCCTCGGGTGCGAGTGTAGGCTCGTAGTTAGGAGCTGCGACATCGCCCTTTGGAGCATAGCCCTCAAGCATCTGAAGAACGTAGTCGGCACTCTGCAGCACCTCGTCCATACGCGTCATAAGGCGCGACATAACATCTCCATCGTGCTGTGTTACAGGCTCGTGCTTGAGCGTAGCGTAGTGACCCCATGGGTGTGAGGTGCGAATATCGCGCATAGCACCACTCGAGCGTGCTGCCATACCCACGCCACCTATGCGATACATCTCAGCCTTTGGCACAAGACCGCACTGCTCGAAACGTGATAGTAGGGTAGGTGCCTCGAGGATATCCTCCCTAACCTCGTTATAGCGACGACGAACATCGGTTACATTCTTGCGTATGGTCTCAATCTTAGCCTCTGTAAGAGGGTGGTTGCTACCCATAGGGCGTATCATGCTCTTGCCAAAGCGGTTGCCACACCATGCCTGTGTGGTGTTGATGGTCACCGTACGCAGTGCCTCGCACGCCACCTGATAGAGCTGGAAGCCAATATCGGTAGCCAATGCTCCTGTGTCGGCAAGGTGCATGGCTATGCGCTCCAACTCGAGGGCAATGGCGCGCTCGCGCTGCAACGAGTCGCTCACCTTCGTGCCTGCAAGGCGCTCAACGACCTCGGCATATGCTGTTGTGTGACCCACAGCGGTATCGCCAGCGATAGACTCGGCGATAACCGACTGGCGTAGGCGGTTTTGGTTGCGTACCATCTCATCCTCAACGCCGCGGTGCTGGTAGCCGAGCGCAATCTCAAGGTGTAGCACCTCCTCGCCCATACATATGAAGCGGAAGGCACCTGGCTCGATGATACCTGCATGGATAGGACCCACGTTAACCTCGTGCAGGTCAGCGCCCTCAATAGTATAGAAGGGGTATGAGTCCATCGTAGACTGCTTGTTGCGACGGTTGTGCGAGAAGCGCAAAGGCTTCATCCATGGGTGGTGCGTGAACTCGACGCCATAGAGCTCGTTAATCTCGCGTTCGAAGGGGTGGAACTGAGGGTGTAGGGCTGTCAACGAAGCCAAACCCTCGGCGTAGTAGTCGGGGACAAATGAGGTGATGAGCACCTCGCCGCTCTCATCGTCGAGGATGATCATATAGAACTTAAGCCCCTTCTCAATCTCCGTTGCGAAGTAGTGCGCCACATGATAGCGGTGCTCCGTCATGCGCTCCTTAAGGTCGTTGTATAGCTCAACATACTCGACAACGGGAATCTCGGCAATAGCCACTGCCGAATCCCTGTTTGTGGTAACTTTATATAGGTTGTTCATGGCGTTAGCTTAGTTTTACGATTGTGTCAATAGCATTCTTTAGGATCTCAGGCTGCCATACACCAATGACTATGGCTCCAAGAAGTAGTATAGAGGCTATATATGAAAGACGTCTGTTGACCTCCGAGAGGTGTAGCGTATCCTGGTTAGCATGGTAGCTAAGGCGCAGTGTGCGACCCCAAATAGAGTATATCACAACGCACATAAGGATGAGCATTAGGGCGAGCAACCACCAGCTGCCGACGCTGACAATCTCCGAGAAGATCATAACCTCCGAGAGGAAGAGTGGCGATGGTGGGAATGCCAAGAGCACAAGCGTGCCGATGATGATGCCTATGGCGCCAACCTTGTTGATGTTCATGTAGTTACCAATACGGTTGATGCTATAGCTATCGTAGATATGGCGCATGACACCAACATGGAAGAACATAGAGCTCTTGACGAAGGTGTGGCTGACGACGTGGAACACTGCAGCCCAGAGTGCAACACCGCCAATACCCATGCCTATGCAGACAATACCCATATTCTCCACCGTAGAGTATGACAAGAATCGTTTGTAGTTATTCGTGCGGCGTAGAAACATAGCACCCACGGCGAGCGAGAGAATACCGATGAGAATTAGGACGTGGCGTGCCCATACGAAGACCTCGCCTGTTGCGGCGTAGAGGTGATATATTCGCATTATGGATACGAAACCTGCATTGACAAGTGCCGTAGATATAAATGCTGAGGCTGGAGCAGGCGCTGCGTAGTTGGCGTCGATGCCTACGGTGTAGAGAGGGAAGATCTCCATCTTACAGCTATAGCCCACAACGATAAGCAGGAAGGCAACCTTCAAGTAGAGTGGGTTACCATTGACAATTGCCAACTTGAGCGATGCGTAGTCCAACGAGCCGTGTGTCGCCACGGTCGAGAGTAGCAAGATACCCATGTATGCGATGGCGATACCCGTAGAGCATACGAAGAGGTACTTCCAGGTAGCCTCCAACGACTGGCGGAACTCGCGGTGGTAGATGATACCTGCCGAGCATACTGTCGTAGCCTCCAAGAATACCCATGTCATAGCGACGTTGTCCGAATAGTATACGCAGGTGATGGCTACGGCCAAGAGCATTAGGATGGTGTAGTATGCTCTGTATGAGCGTGTAGAGATACCATCAGCCTTGAGGTACTGTGACGAGTGGATGAGGGCGAAGCCCAAGACACAAGTCATCAAGATGTGGAACATTACAGCCATCGTATCGGCGCGGAACACCTCCAAAAGCTGTGTGTCGAAGCGCTTGAAGTAGAAGAGTGCTGCGATGCTTGCCACCTGCACCAAGAAGAAGAGTGCGGCAACAATGTTTGTGGCGCGCTCGCTACGCAAGAATAGCGGAAGCACGGCGAGAAGCAGTGATATAATTAGGTATGCAAGCATGGCGTTAATCTTTAATTTGGGTTAGAGCATCAGACTCGTCTGTGTGCATGTCGTTATCCATACGGCGTAGGAAGATGCCGAGCATGAGGATTGAGACAAGGATATCGAGCATGATAGCAAGGTTGATAAGTATTGGGAACTCAACACCGATAGCCATTGAGAATAGGAATACTCCATTCTCGATGATGAGGAAGCCCACAAGGTGCGAGAAGATACGCTTACGCATCACGATGAGGATAAGTCCCGAGAGCAGAGCGTATAGGGCAACACCAAAGAAGATGATGTTGGCATACTCATCTGCCATCTGATAGGTGATGGCGCAGCTTGCCGCAAGTGCTCCTATCGACATTACGAGTGAGCCGAACTGCGACGATGAGGTGTGTATGCGTCTAATCTTCGTTTTGCCGATTACGCGTGTGAGGATAGCTGGTATCACAATAGCCTTAAAGATAAGCGTCTCGACAATGATGAAGCTCATCTCAACGGGGTGAAAGCTATGTAGGCGTGCCATCGCAATGCCGAAGAGCAGCACACCCTGTACGGTTAGTATTGTGGTGTGATTGCGGAAGCGATCGGCAATAGATAGGTATATGAGCGTCAGCACATATAAGATAATAAGCGAGAGTGTCATATTCTATACTATTTTATTATATTTCGATGTTAAGGTTGAGCAAGAAGCCTGTGAGAAGCACGAGTGCTGACAGGGCAACTATGGTGATAATATAGGTTGTGTTGCGCGATAGCTTGTTGCGGGCGCGGAACGACTCGATAACGCCTATCGTGATGCCTGTGCCAAGCACTGCCAATGGAACGGCAAACTGCCAGTGGAAGCAGAAGGCAACGGCAACGGCATTGGCCGCAATCATCGCGAAGATGGCATTCTTCAACCAGCCGGTAATCTGTATCATCGCAAGGTCGATGCCCGAGTAGTCAAGGCACATAACCTCGTGGATCATTGTCAGCTCGAGGTGGGTCTTTGGGTCATCCACCGGAATACGACCAGCCTCAATGATCATGATGATGAGGAAGACGTACGACACCAAGAGCATCACAATGGTGAGGTTGGTGTTCAGTGCCTGAGCCGTAGAGAAGATGTCGGCAAACGATGAGTAGCCGCAGAAGAGTGCCAATGTGGCAAGACCCATCATCAATGCTGGCTCAACCAACGCACCATACAACGCCTCGCGGGCAGCACCCATACCCTCAAACGAACTACCTGTGTCGAGGGCGGCAAGCACGATGGCTACGCGTGTAAGTCCAAGCAGATATGCCACAAGGATAATATCGCCGCGGAACGAGAGCATGGGCTCCAAGTCGGCAATAGGGATAAATAGGAAGGCGAGCATCGTAGCTCCGAGGTATACACATGGCGCAATCTTGAAGAGGATGCTTGTTGTGGGTGAATATACTGAGCCCTTACGCATTAAGAGTCGTACGTTGTAGACGTGCTGGAAGAAGCGTATGCCCTTGCGACCAGCCATCACAGCACGCGTACGATTGATAACTCCCGTGATAAATAGCGCCACGAGAATCATAAGTAGTGTATTTAGTAGCTTTATCAACATAGTCGTAGTATCTTATAGTTGGTTCGCTAAAGAATATTAAATAGTGTTAGTAGTAGTACCGCAACGAAGAATACGAGGGCGAAGGTGATGTAGTTGTTGATGCGACCTGTACGTAGGTGCATAACATATGCGTTGAGGCGGTGCATCATCTTTACCCACCATTGAGCGAGGAGCGAATCTACGCGATCCTTATGCTGAATACGATATCCATGTGGCGATGGGAATATCTCGGACTTATCTACCGAGCGACCATCAACCGTATCCTTCATCAGCGGCTTGACAATGCTCTCGAGACCCTCCGAGAATGACTCGCCGGTGTACTGCATACGCTCGTTAGGCGCTGTGAAACCGCAACCCCAGGTAGGACCCTCGCTAATGGTGCGATTGCGCTGCGCACGGCGCTTGAGAATGTAGAGCAGTGAAACGATGATGATAAGAGCCCAGCCGATGTAGCATAGCGTCGATAGCGTTGGGTTGAAGTACTCAACAGCAATCGTATTATCATCACCCGTGATAGCCTCCGAAATCATGGTTATAGGGCGTATGGCGATCTGAGGTAGAAGACCAATGAAGAGGATACCTGCGATAGGTATCGCCATGGCGCCAATACGATAGTTGTCCACCTCGGTGCTCTCGGCAACGTGTGTCGAGCGAGGCGAGCCAAGGAAGATAGTGCCATAGAGCTTGGTGAATGCCAATACGGCAATACCGCCGATGAGTGATAGGGCGATGATGGCAGCTACCGAGAATAGCACCTCACGACCATCGCTCACGCCGTTGAACATACCAATATATATAAGGAGCTCCGATACAAAGCCATTGAGCGGTGGTAGGGCGCATATCGCCACAATACCAAAGAGCATGATGATGCCCGTCATAGGCATATGCTTGCCAAGACCACCCATCTGGTTGAGCGACGTGGTGTGCATCTTCGAGTAGATGTTACCAGCCGAGAAGAAGAGTAGGGTCTTAAATAGTGAGTGGTTCACGATGTGTAGCAGAGCACCACACATACCACACATACCAATGAGGTCGCTACCGGCTGAGTGACCTATGGCTGCGATGCCTAAGCCGATGAGTATCACGCCGATATTCTCGATACTTGAGTATGCCAATAGTCGCTTGATGTCGTTCTGCATAGCCGCCATGATAATACCCCAAAGACCTGTGATGATACCCGTGAATAGGATTATCATGCCGATGGTATTGAGCAACTCGACATTCTGGTCGATAGACTGCATAAGGCGAATAATACCGTACACGCCGGTCTTAATCATCACGCCCGACATGATTGCTGAGACGTGTGATGGTGCTGCGGGGTGTGCCTCAGGGAGCCATATATGCATGGGGAAGATACCCGCCTTCATGCCGAAGCCCAAGAATAGGATTACGAAGAGCGGAAGTGGTGCCGTCATCTTGAAATAGTCGACAATCGCCGAGAAGTTTGCCGAGCCAGTGACGTTGTAAACCATGACGAAGCCAATGACTAGTAGCATGAAGCCTATGTGCATCATCACCAAGTAGTTGAGTGCTGCGCGACGCACATCCTGACGCTCCGCCTCGAAGAGGATTAGGATGAACGAGGCGATAGTCATCATCTCCCAAGAGAATAGGAAGGAGAAGCCTCCGCTGCTGAGCACCACAGCCATCATCGACACCACAAGTGTTACAAGTGCGGTGTAGTGAAGCGAGATGTGGGCTGGCGAATAGCGCTTCAGATACCCCTCGACATAGCCTCGTGAGTAGATGACCGTAGCTACGGATGCCACGGCGATAATCACAAGGAAGAGGGCTGAGAGCGGATCGACGCTCAACGACTCCCCACCAAAGAAGATGGTGCTAAATGTTAGTAGCTCCGTAGCGCCATGGGTAAATGCCTTCACTGCAAGTGTGATGGCACCTATGGCTGCTAACGAGATAATACCCGTAGCGGTCCACACCTTGTGGCGCATGGGGGTAATGAAAATTGCTGCAATGGCAATTACCACTGCCAGGATAGCGTATAAAAACATAACTTAATTAGTTATAGGTAGTAATTCGTCTTAGTGCAAAATGGTTGATTTACAGTGCGTTGATTGTTGATACAATCATCGTTGCTGCCACCGCCGCCGTCTCCGTTCTTAGTCGCTGGTCGCCAAGCGAAATTGCGGTAAATCCATTTTGGAGTGCAAAGGTAATCTCTTCTGGCGAAAAATCGCCCTCCGGACCTATTAAAATTAACTTTCGACCACCTTTTTTTAGCTCCTTGCCCAAATATGGGCGCTCGCCAAACGATGTGTTGCAGTGTGCAATGTACTTTTCGCCATCGAAGGGCATGGTCACAATCTGCTTAAATGGGGTCAGCTCATGGAGCGTCGGGTGGTACATCTTGAGCGATTGCTTCACAGCAGATGTGATTACCTTGAGCTCACGCTCGTGCTTGATATCCTTACGCTCGCTATGTTCGCTCTTTATAGGGTATATCTCGCCCACGCCAACCTCAGTCGCCTTCTCCAAAAACCACTCGAAACGATCGATATTTTTTGTGGGGGCTACTGCCATCACAAGGTGGTAGGGTAGTGGCTCAGATAGAGTGCTCTCGATAACCTCTACTACACATCGTTTTGCGTTGTCATCCACTACCTTACAGCGATGAAGATAGCCGCAGCCATCGGTCAAATGTAGCTCGTCGCCCACGCACATGCGCAACACGCGAATACAGTGCTTCGACTCCTCCTCCGATAGGGTGTAGCGAGGAAAAGATATTTCAGGTGCATAAAATAGTTGCATAGCTTCTATAATTTGTTTAACTTTGCAAAGTTAATTAAAAAACTTGAGAGATGAAACGTCTTTTACTATTATCATCACTAATGTTGCTAACAGCCATGAACTATTCGTGTAAGGCAGAAACTAAAAAGGAGTCTCCCGTGAACCCTCTTTTGGAGGATAATCTTGCGGCAACCGACCCTCGTGATCGCGTGCCTAAGTTTGATCAGATTAAGACCGAGCACTTCAAGCCTGCCTTCGAGGAGGCTATGAAGATGCACAACGAGGAGATTGATGCAATTGTCAATAACTCGGAGGAGCCAACCTTCCAGAATACGATTGTAGCGCTCGATAAGGCTGGTATTAAGCTGGGCGAGATAAGCCTCATCTTTGGTATGCTCTCATCATCGGATCTCGACGACGAGATGCAGAAGGTGCAGACCGAGATGATGCCACGCCTCGAGGCTCACTACAACGCTATCATGCTCAACGATAAGCTCTTCCAGCGTGTTAAGAGAGTCTACGATAGACGCGCTGAGCTGCAGCTTGATGCTGTAGATATGCGTCTTTTGGATAAGTTGTACAACGACTTTGTGCGCTCGGGTGCTTTGCTCGAGGGCGAGAATAAGGAGCGCCTTATGCAGATTAATGCAGAGCTCGCATCGCTAAGCATCACCTTCGGCAATAACCTACTTGCGGAGAATGCAGCGTTTGAACTCCTGCTCAACGACTCGCAGGTAAGCGACCTGCCCGAGAGCGTGCGTAACCAGGCGAGGGAGGCTGCTGAGGCTGCTGGCAAGAGTGGCTACCTCTTCACGCTCGACAAGCCAAGTATGTTGCCATTCTTGACCTACTCATCAAATCGTGATCTGCGTCGTAAGATCTATGATGGCTATCTAATGCGTGGTAACAACGACAATGAGTACGATAATAAGGAGATTATCAAGGATATGGTTCGCCTACGCATCGAGAAGGCAAATCTTCTTGGCTATAAGTCCTATGCTCATTATGTCACCGACGACCAGATGGCAGGTACCCCAGAGGCAGCATATGCACTCTTGGAGGAGATTTATGAGCCAGCCCTTGCATCAGCTAAGGAGGAGTTGGAGGCTATGAACGAGCTCTTCCAGCAGGATCATCCAGGCGAGAAGTTCGAGAAGTCGGATTGGTGGTACTATGCCGAGAAGATACGCAAGCAGATGTATCAGCTCGACGAGGAGGCGCTACGTCCATACTTCACTCTCGATAATGTTCGTAGTGGTATGTTCTACTTGGCTAATCGTCTCTATGGCATCACCTTCCGCCCAATATCTGTGCCACGCTATCATGATGAGTGCAAGGCATATGAGGTGTTGGATAAGGATGAGTCGCACATCGGTATCCTCTACATCGACCCACACCCTCGTAAGTCGAAGAGTGGCGGTGCATGGTGTGGTAACTTCACCGAGCAGCTATACGTAGATGGCGTTCGCAAGGCGCCAGTGGTGGGTATCGTATGTAACTTCACACCTCCTGTGGGTGATACTCCATCGTTGCTTACGTTCGACGAGACAGAGACAATGTTCCACGAGTTTGGTCATGCTCTTCACTTCCTATTTGCCGATGTCAAGTATCGCTCATTGACAGAGGTGGAGGGTGACTTTGTGGAGCTCCCATCACAGATTATGGAGAACTGGGCATTCGAGCCAGAGATCTTGAGGAGCTACGCTATTCACTATAAGACAGGCGAGGTCATCCCTGACAACCTTATCAAGCGTATTCAGAAGGCGGCACTCTTTAACCAGGGCTTCACAACCCTTGAGCTTACTGCAGCTGCCCTCATCGACCTGGACATCCACTCGTTGGAGAAGTATCCTGTGAACTTCGATGTTGAGGCATTCGAGACCTATAACCTCGCAACACGCCGTGGTCAGATTCCTGAGATTGAGCCACGCTATCGCTATACCTACTTCGCACACATCTTCAGCGGCGGCTACTCTGCAGGCTACTACTTCTACCTCTGGGCTGAGGTCTTGGACAAGGATGCCTTTGCAGCCTTCAAGGAGGGTCGCGACATTTGCGATCATAAGCTTGCTGATGTCTTCCGTTATGAGCTATTGGCGCAGGGTGGTCAGCGCCCAGGTATGGATATGTATCGCACCTTCCGTGGCGCAGAGCCTAACAAGGAGCCTATGTTGCGTGCTCGTGGTCTATGGACTGAGCCTGTTGTGGTTGACACAACCATGTTGGAGACTGAGGAGCCAGCTCTATTAGAGGCCCCTGGTCGTCCTGTGCGTCCCGAGCCTATGCACCGTCCTGGAGCACCTGTGAGCGTAGATAAAAATAGATCTCCAAAGGCAATCCGTGCCGATATCGAGCCACATATGCCTCCACACGACCCTATAACCCCACCCGAGGAGTAGGCAGATGTATGAAACCTAAATAAACAATTTATATTATTCTATGACAACACTATCATTGATCATGTCAGCATTGACACTTGCCTCTACTTCAGGCGACCTTCCAGAGAATGGTGGCGTACGCATGCCAGCGTCGTTGGTAGGCAATCCACTTGTTGAGGAGTGGAACACACCTTACCAGACACCTCCATTCTCATCTATCAAGCTCGAGCACTACGAGCCAGCTATTGACTACGCTATCGCTGTAAACCGTGCCGAGATTGAGTCTATCATCAACAACCCAGAGCCTGCAACATTCGAGAATACCATCGTTGCAATGGCTGAGTCGGGTGAGTTGCTTGGTCGTGTATCGGGCGTATTCTTCGTGCTTAACAACTGCGTTACATCTCCCGAGATGCAGCAGATAGCACTCAACATCACCCCAAAGCTCACAGACCTTTCTAACGACATCTCGCTCAACCCACAGCTCTTCGAGCGTATCAAGGTTGTGTACGACAATCGTAAGTCGTTGAACCTCGACGAGGAGGATATGATGCTCTTGGAGGATACCTACAAGGGCTTCGCACGCTCGGGCGCTCTTCTTGAGGGCGAGGCTAAGGAGAAGTATCGCCAGTACTCATCGGAGCTATCGCAGCTCACCTTGCAGTTTGGTCAGAACGCCTTGGCTGCTACCAACGCCTACTCATACAACATCACCGACCCAGCTAAGGTTGCTGAGCTTCCTGACTTCGTGAAGGAGGGTCTTGCTGCCAATGCAGAGGCTCGTGGTGAGAAGGGTTGGACAGTGACCCTCGATGCTCCAAGCTATGGTCCTTTCATGACCTACTCTACACAGCGCGACATCAAGGAGCAGCTCTACCGTGCATATAACACACGTGGTATCGGTGGCGAGAACGACAACCTTGAGAATGTACGTCGCATTGCCGAGCTCCGTCTCAACATCGCTAACCTCCTTGGCTACGATAACTTTGCCGACTACGTGTTGGAGGACCGCATGGCGGAGAGCACTACCACCGTTAATAAGTTCCTCAAGCAGCTCAACAAGGCTACCTTGAAGTATGCTCGCAAGGATGTTGATACCGTTACAGCATATGCTCAGAGCCTCGGCTTCGAGGGTGAGCTCATGCCTTGGGACTGGTCATACTACAACGAGAAGTATAAGGAGGAGAAGTACTCTATCAACGATGAGCAGATTAAGCCTTATCTCCAGCTCGAGAGCGCTAAGGAGGCTGTCTTCATGCTCGCTGGCAAGCTCTATGGCCTCACCTTCACTCAGGTGTACAACATCGAGACCTACCACCCAGAGGCTACCGTATATGAGGTACGCGACGCTAATGGTGAGCTTATGGCTATCCTCTACCTCGACTTCTTCCCACGTGAGTCGAAGCGTCAGGGTGCTTGGATGACCGAGTTCCGTGGCGTTAAGGTTACCGACGGCGTTGAGCAGCGTCCTTTGGTGCAGCTCGTAATGAACTTCACTAAGCCTACAGCTACCACTCCATCGCTCCTCACCTTCGATGAGTTCACTACCTTCCTCCACGAGTTTGGTCATGGTCTCCATGGCATCCTCGCTAAGGGTAAGTATGAGGCTATCAACGGCACATCTGTAAAGCGCGACTTTGTGGAGCTTCCTTCTCAGATCATGGAGAACTGGGCTACCGAGAAGGAGTATCTCGACCTCTGGGCTAAGCACTACCAGACAGGTGAGCCTATGCCTGCAGAGCTTATCGAGAAGCTCGTAGCTGCTAAGAACTACCTCGCTGCATACTTCAACGTGCGTCAGCTATCATTTGGTATGCTCGATATGGCATGGCACACTATCGAGGCTCCATATACTGGCGACATCCTCGAGTTCGAGGCTAAGGCCGTTAAGCCTACACAGGTGATGCCTATCGTTGAGGGTACAGCTATGGGCCCAGCCTTCACCCACATCTTCTCTGGTGGTTATGCTGCTGGTTACTATGGCTATAAGTGGGCTGAGGTGCTTGCTGCCGATGCCTTCTCATACTTCAAGCAGAAGGGTATCTTCTCACAGGAGGTTGCCGGTAAGTTCCGCCATGAGGTACTCGAGCGTGGTGGTCACAAGCACCCTATGACCCTCTACAAGAACTTCCGCGGTCATGCGCCTAAGACTAAGGCACTCATCGACCAGATGAACCTCAAGTAATTTGTTGAGATAAGGCAGCATCTACTGCCGCTAACAAAAATAAATGCGAATGGGAAATACGCCTTGTATGTCCCATCCGCATTTTTTTTGCCGAGCGTTGTATCTGCAGCCTTCTATCAACAAATTAGAATTTCTTGTGATAGCGGCACATTAGCGACGCTTCAATCAAAGCCCCGAATGGGAAATACATCAAGTATGTCCCATCCGAGGCTTTATCATGTCAGCGCCACTACTGCGCCACTCTGACAAGAAATTAGGTTGTGGCTCTTTCATACCACATATCAACAAATTGTGATTAGTGGATTTAGAGAAATTGGCGAGTTTAGCTAAATTCCTTAAACTCCTTAATTTCATTAATTTCCCTAATTTAATCTCCCAGCTACTTAGTTCACCACCTCGGCGTTAACCTTAACGTAGTTGTAGCCTAAGCGCTTAAGCTCTACCGACACGCCAAGCTCGAACATCACCTTTGTGGTGCGGGCAAAGAGGTGGAAGGCCATAACACTCTGCGCTTCGATGCCCTCCTTGCGGATAAGCATCTGCGCCATCTCCGCCATAGAGCGTATCATATTCTCCAACTTCTTGGCCTCGTCGCTCTCCAACGGATGGCATAGCAATATCTCGGTGATATACTCATCCATGCAGTCGAAGCCTCGTGGCTCGGTGAGCATCTTATGTATATCCTCAACACCCTCGTAGCGGCTCCACTCCTTATCCCAGAGTACGGCGATACCCATACCCTCGTACATGGCCCATGCGATGGCTACCAATGGATATTTAGCAATCTCGGGCACTGCGTCGGCCATATATGATGGCGCTGCGGCGTGCCACTTCTCATTTAGCTCCTCGACGGTGAGCATCTGACCATCGAGCCATCCCTCCTTCGTGAGGCGCTCGATAACCATCTTACGTAGTTGCTCCTCATACTTATTGAGGAGATCTCTCTGCTGTTCTGTCATACTCTATTTACGTTTTTTTGTTGTCTTCTTTTTCACTGACCAGCCGAAGTGACCTATAAGCTCGCCGAGGGTGTAGTACTCGCCATGCGAATAGACTATCGGGCGAGCCTTGTCCAACGAGAACTTACCCGTCTCGGGGTCGATATATCGTGTGTCGGCCTCCACACCCACAACATCGGCGATGAACATATCATGCGAGCCAAGCTCCTTGACCTCGCGCACCTTGCAGCATATCGATAGTGGCGACTCGGCGATGATGGGCGCCTTGACATGGCTATTCTCCATCGGCGTAAGACCCGTAGCCTCCCACTTATTGTTATCCTTGCCCGAGCGTACACCACACCAGTCGGTGGCGTGGGCCATTGCCTCGGTGGTGATGTTGATGACAAACTCGCCAGTGCGACGTATCAGGTCGTAGGAGTGGCGCTCCTTGCGCACCGAGATATAGCACATCGGTGGGTTGGTGCATATCGTGCCTGTCCACGCTATGGTGAGCAGGTTATAGTTCTCGGGGCTATCGCCGACGCTCACCAATACCGCTGGTAGGGGGTAGATGAGTGTCCCGGGCTTCCATGTTTCCTTTGCCATACTTATTTATATATACGATGTTTGACTATTTTGTTATCGGTGTGTTGTGCATATCCCAGCCCGCCTGCACCATGGATGCCACATACTCATACATCTTATCTACAACATCGGGGTAGTCGTTGGCTACGTTGATATACTTAGCCTTGCCCTCAGCATCGAGGTTATAGAGGAAGTCTATGTCGTTGTAGACATCGTAGTTGTATATCCAATGGTTGTCGCGTGCTGCAATGTGACCATCAGCGCCATATGGTATCATGCGACGGCTCTGTCGTGTGAGGTCTATGCCCATGGTATGGTTGTCGTACTCCATGCCAAGCATCGACATGGCGGTAGGGGTGATATCCATCTGCGATACAAGGTCATCGCGCACCTCAGGCTTGATATGTCCTGGTGAGTAGAATATGAGCGGCACATGGTTGAAGCTCTCGATAATCTCATAGTCGTTACCATAAGCCTTGCCATGGTCGCCAGTGATTACAAAGAGCGTGTCGTCGTACCATGAACACTCGCTGGCAAGAGCCATGAAGTGACCCAACGCCCAGTCGGTATATTCGAGTGCTTGGGTCTCGAGCGATAAGCTTCGGGGGTTGAAGCCCTTGACCTTGGGGACATCATATGGTATATGGTTGCTGCAAGTGAGGCATATTGTAGCAAAGTGCTCGCCACGTTGCGACATGGCATTCATCTCCTTTATGGCACGCTCGAACATCTCGTGGTCGCTAACGCCCCACACCTTATCGGTGGATATGTTGTAGTCCTCTAAGCTAATTAGGCGCTCGAAGCCCTGCGTTGAGACAAAATCACGTACGTTGTCGAAGTTGGGCTTGTGGGTGATGCAGAATAGTGTATGTAGCTCTCCGCGCTCGGATACCTGCTCGTAGATGGTGTCGAGGCTGAAGCCAGCGCCCTCCTTTAGTGGCTGTATGTCGACATACGAGGGCATCGAGCATACTGTAGAGTAGATGGCGTTGCAGGTATGCGTACCAGTGGAGTAGGCGTTGGAGTAGTAGAGACCCTCGCTGGCAAAGCGGTTTAGGTTTGGCATATAACCATTGGTGTCACCCTCGATGGTCATATTTACTGCCGAGGTGCTCTCCAGGAGTATTATCACAACGTTGCGCCATGGGCTATCGTGTCCCTCGACATGCTCCGTAAAGTCCTCGCCGCGTCCCAACTCACGACGTACGTACTCTGCCGCATGACGTGAGTCGATGAGGTTGAGCGACGTGTCGCCAAAGCGTAGCAACGACTGGATGAATGGCTCTACGGGGTTTATGGCAAGTTTGTTGATAAATGGGTTGTTACAGATCATGCCATCTGCAGGCTGCAACACATGTTTCTGCCATCTAAAGCCTCGGTCGGCAAAAGGTATCATAACACCGATTAAAAGCATGGTTATCAGAGTATTACGCCTCAAAATCCCCCCCCCTACTGGGGCGTAGATATCGTGGCGACGAGCGAGACGTATGGCGAGATAAATGTATGCTGCAGCGGCAAGAATAGCCACTATGGCGAAGCATAGGTAGCTCATATCAGAGAGGACCATTCCCGTTGCCTCGCCAAGATCATTTGCCATATACTTTATCGCCATGGCATTAACATGGTTATTAAAGTGCTCGAAGTAGGGTATGTTGCCTATGGCAATCATCAGCGATATAGGCACAGCGATAGAGAGCATCACCACGGCTGCAATGCCGAGGTGGCGGGTGTAACGGGGTAGGTATTGCCCTATGGCGAGAACTGCAAGGGGTCCTATCCACACCTTAGCTAACAAGGCGAGGTCGAAGCGCATGCCGTTGAACATCTGCAAGATCACAAGCGAGGTGTCGTTGTCGATGCCAGCATTCAATAGCTCTAAGTTGCGCAGTAGTAGCACTAAGCGTATGAGTGTAAATGCCCCCATGGCAATGAGAAGCATAACAAGGAGGTAGGCTACAGGGCGCGATGGGCGTAGTTGTTGAGCTACGCGACCTATAGTTGCTATTAAGTTGTGTAGTTGCTTCATAAATATCGTCCTTAGTCTCTTCTCTATGCCTCTCTGCTACTCACCGTCGTAGCCAACGTCCTCCTTGAGGTTGGCGCCTGAGGCGGCGGTCACGGCGAGGTAGTCGCAGCGGTTATTCTCGATGGTCGAGGCGTGACCCTTGACCCATACAAAGCGCACCTTATGTTTGCGGTAGATGCGCAAGAAGCGCATCCATAGATCGGGGTTCTTCTTACCCTTGAAGCCCGACTTCTCCCAGTTCAGCACCCAGCGTTGGTTGACTGCCTCGACAACATACTTCGAGTCGGAGTAGAGCGTGACGTTGCTACCCTCGAAGCGCAATGCCTCGAGAGCAACACAGACTGCCATAAGCTCCATACGGTTGTTAGTCGTGAGGCGGAAACCCTCGGAGAGCTCCTTGCGGTGAGGTCCTGAGATGAGGACCACACCATAACCGCCCGGCCCAGGATTACCCTTGGCCGAGCCGTCGGTGTAGATTGTTATGTCTGCCATAAATATAAATTAGTAATTAGTAGAGAGTAATTAGTAATTAGTAATGCTTCGCTCCTAAGGAGCGATTGGGAGATTAATGAATTTAGTGAAATTAAGGAAATTAGTGATTTTACTTTAAACTCCTTAAATTCCTTAAACTCCTTAATTTCCCTAACCCATTGCTCCGAAAGAGCAACACTATTACTAATTACTAATTCCTCATTACTAATTATTTAAGCGCCTCCATCTGTGCCTTGATAGCGGCAATCTTAGCCTCGGCATCTGCCTGCTTAGCACGCTCGTTGGCAACAACCTTCTCGGGCGCCGATGATACGAAGCGCTCGTTCGATAGCTTCTTCATCACCGATGCGAGGAAGCCCTCGTAGTACTCCAAGTCGGCGCCGAGCTTCTGGAGCTCTGCCTCCTTGTCGATGTTACCCTCCATAGGCACGAAGTACTGCGTGGTCTTGACGATGAAGGCTGCTGCTGTGGCATCCTTATCCTCGGTGGCCGAGATCTCGCTGATGTTACCCATCTTGGCGATTACCGATGCATACTCCGCTGGGAAGTTCTCGTCGGCAATGTAGTTGAGCTTGAGCGACTCCTTCTGTGCTATGTTCTTCTGCTTGCGGATGTTACGTATGTTGGTGATAACCTCCTGGGCAAGGGCAAAGCGGCTCAACACACCCTCATCGGCCTTGCGCTCAACAGCTGGCTGCTGGGCGATGACAATAGACTTGACCTCTGCCTCGGGCTTGAGGTCCTGCCATATCTCCTCGGTAACGAATGGCATGAATGGGTGCATGAGGCGTAGCAACTGGTCGAAGTAGTGCTTTGTGCGTGCGAGCGTCGCGCTGTCGATAGGTGCCTGGTATGCTGGTTTGACCATCTCCAAGTACCAGCCGCTGAAGTCGTCCCAGAAGAGGCGATATAGCTCGGTGAATGCCTCCGAGATACGATACTGCTCCATGTTGTGGTTGATGCGCTCGATGCGCTCCAACATAACCTCGTCGAACCATGCGATGGCTGCCTTCGATGAGTCGGGCTGTGCGATGGAGGTATCCTCCGACCACATGTTAACCAAGCGGTAGGCGTTCCATATCTTGTTGCAGAAGTTACGTCCCTGCTCGCAGAGTGCCTCGTCGAACATCACGTCGTTACCCGCAGATGCCGACATGAGCATTGCGATACGCATACCATCGGCGCCATACTTGGCGATGAGGTCGAGTGGGTCAGGCGAGTTGCCGAGCTGCTTGGACATCTTACGACCGAGCTTGTCGCGCACGATACCAGTGAAGTATACATTGGCGAATGGCTTCTCGTTGCGCCACTCGTAGCCCGCCATGATCATACGTGCTACCCAGAAGAAGATGATATCTGGACCTGTCACAAGGTCGTTGGTAGGGTAGTAGTACTTAATCTCCTCGTTGTCGGGGTTGCGGATGCCGTCGAAGACCGATATAGGCCACAACCATGATGAGAACCATGTGTCGAGTACATCCTCATCCTGGCGTAGGTCGGCCATGGTGAGCGATGCATCCTTCTGCTGTGCAAGGGCGAGTGCCTCCTCGGCACTCTCCGCCACAACATAGCCTCCCTTAGGTAGGTAGTAGGCAGGGATACGCTGACCCCACCATAGCTGGCGTGAGATACACCAATCCTTGATGTTCTCCATCCAGTGACGATAGGTATTCTTATACTTCGCTGGCACGAACTTGATGATATCCTCCAATACGGCCTTCGAGGCTGGCTTGGCAAGCTCGTCCATAGATAGGAACCACTGCATAGAGAGCTTAGGCTCGATGGCGATACCCGTACGCTCCGAGTAACCAACATTGTTGGTATATGGCTCAACCTTCTCCATAAGACCTGCGGCGGTGAGGTCACCCTCGATGACCTTGCGGCACTCGAAGCGGTCGACACCTACATACATGCCCACCTTGTCGTTGATGGTGCCATCGTCGTTGAAGATGTCGATAGCCTCCAAGCCATACTTCTCGCCGAGCATATAGTCGTTGACGTCGTGCGCAGGGGTCACCTTCAAGGCGCCGGTACCGAACTCGAGGTCCACATACTCGTCGCGGATGACAGGTATAGAGCGACCCACAAGAGGCACGATGACACGTGCGTCGGCAGCAAGGTGCTTATAACGCTCATCGTTAGGATTTACGCAGAGAGCCGTATCGCCGAGGATGGTCTCAGGGCGTGTTGTGGCAACAACGATATACTCCTCCGATCCCTCAATCTTATAGCGTAGGTAGTACAATTTACCGTTCGACTCCTTGTATACAACCTCCTCATCCGAGAGGGCAGTCTTTGCCGATGGATCCCAGTTTACCATGCGCACGCCGCGATAGATGCGACCCTTGTTGTAGAGGTCCACGAAGACCTTGATGACGCCCGCTGTGCGTGGCTCGTCCATCGTGAAGCATGTACGCTCCCAGTCGCACGAAGCACCGAGCTTACGCAACTGCTGGAGGATGATGCCGCCATGCTTCTCCTTCCACTCCCAGGCGTGCTTGAGGAACTCCTCACGTGTGAGCGACGCCTTGTCGATGCCCTCAGCCTTGAGCTTGGCAACCACCTTCGCCTCGGTGGCGATTGATGCGTGGTCGGTGCCTGGCACCCAGCAGGCATTCTTGCCCTGCATACGTGCGCGACGTACCAAGACATCCTGCAAGGTGTTGTTGAGCATATGACCCATATGCAACATACCTGTCACGTTTGGTGGTGGGATAACGATGGTATATGGCTCGCGAGCGTCAGGCTCCGAGTGGAATAGGTTCTCCTCAATCCAGAAGTCGTACCACTTCTGCTCGATTAGTTCGGGTGAATACTTATCTGCTAACTGCATAATTTATAGTGTTTTATGATTATTGTCTATGCGTATGCGCGTGTGCTGCTGTATGTGTTGCGCGCGTACAACTGGCAAAGATAAGAAAAAATTAGTAATTAGTAAAGAGTAATTAGTAATAATGTGAAAAGGGGAGGGGAAAAAGTGAAAAGTGAGGTGTGCTTTGGGTGTGGCGTTTAGGTCGAGGTCTGAGGAGTAGTAGGGGTTTAAGGGGTCTGAGGGGTGTTTTAATTGGTTGCGATATTGATAACTAACCTCTACCTCTAATACCCCTTGTACCCCAATTACCCCTTCTTGTCGCTCCCCTGGAGCGAAATTTCAAGCCTCGATTACGGGTGGAAGATTTAAGTCAAAATAATTAATAAGTACTTTGAAGTGTTGTATGTCTATAGTATAATACAATGTCGCAAGCTGCGCCCGATGGTGCTAAATTGGTGGCTGGGGATGTTGGAGAGTGTAATTTGCAGACCTATATGTGTATAGTTGTGGTTAGGCGTATTAATATTTTTGCTTGGGTGGTGAGGGATAGTAACTAGTGGTGAGGAGGATATATTAAGTAGATTAAGGAAATTAATGAGGTTAAGGAATTTAACGGGTTAGGATTAAAATCACTAAATTCCCTAATTTCACTAAATTCATTACTCTCTTATCACCAGTCGCTCCGCCGGAGCGAAATATTACTAATTACTCTCTACTCACTACTAATTATTTTCTCCCTCTGTCGCTCTCTTTTTTAGTTGTATTACACGCGCGCGTTTGCATATTCAAAAAAATATGCCTATATTTGTATGCTTTATACAGAGTAATAAGCTAAAACTACGTTATATGTCTGAACAACAACCTAAAACATCGCTCCCCGATAACGCCTATCGAGAGCTGAAACCAGGCGAGGAGTACAAGCCTGTGATGGGTGCTAATGAAAGCCCTAAGGAGGTTACGCCCTACTCCGTGTCTATTGGTATTCTTATGGCCGTGCTATTCTCGGCTGCTGCTGCCTACCTCGGCTTGAAGGTGGGTCAGGTCTTCGAGGCTGCAATTCCAATCGCCATCATCGCTGTGGGTCTTGGTCAGCTGCGCGGTAAGAAGAATATGCTGGGTCAGAATGTCATCATCCAGAGTATCGGTGCCTCGTCGGGTGTTATTGTGGCGGGTGCCATCTTCACCCTCCCTGCGCTCTACATCCTTGGTCTTGATGCTCAGTTCTATCAGGTATTCCTATCATCGTTGCTTGGTGGTATCCTCGGCATCGTGCTGCTGATACCTTTCCGCAAGTACTTCGTCAAGGAGATGCACGGTAAGTACCCATTCCCCGAGGCTACGGCAACCACCGAGGTGCTTGTGTCGGGTGAGAAGGGTGGCTCGCAGGCTAAGATTCTCGTTACGGCGGGTCTTATCGGTGGTCTCTACGACTTTATCGTCTCTACCTTCGGCGCGTGGGTATCATCAATATCTACGCAGATGTGGGGTTGGGGCACAACACTTGCGGCTAAGGCGAAGTTGACCTTCGGTCTGAATACCTCAGCTGCCGTGCTCGGCTTGGGCTATATCATCGGCTTGAAGTATGCTCTTATCATCGCGGGTGGCTCTGCCCTCGTATGGTTTGTCTTCATACCATTGGTGACACCTATCATCAACTCTATGGATGCCGCTACTGTTACCGACACGCTCGCTAACATCGGTATCAACTATGATAACCTCGCTACACCAGAGGGCATCTTCAAGGAGATTGGTCGCCCAATAGGTATCGGCGGTATTGCAATGGCAGGTCTTATCGGTATTGTTCGCCAGGCAGGTATCATCAAGTCGGCATTGTCGCTTGCTCGCAACGAGCTTGGTGGCAAGAGATCGGCTGTTGTGGAGCCTCGTACCCAGCGCGACATATCTATGAAGATTATCCTTGGCGTCATCATCGCGGTGCTCATCACAACACTCTTCTTCTTCCAGTTCGGTGTGCTTCACAACTGGATGCAGACCGTCGTGGCACTGCTCATCGTCTTTGTCATCGCCTTCCTCTTCACTACTGTTGCGGCAAATGCCATCGCCATTGTGGGCTCTAACCCAGTGTCGGGCATGACGCTGATGACACTCATCCTATCATCCCTCGTGCTCGTCTCTATCGGCTTGGAGGGTACTGAGGGTATGGTCGCTGCCTTGGTTATCGGCGGTGTGGTATGTACCGCTTTATCTATGGCTGGTGGCTTCATTACCGACCTTAAGGTTGGCTACTGGCTTGGTACAACGCCTAAGAAGCAGCAGACATGGAAGTTCGTCGGCACCTTCGTCTCGGCAGCTACTGTGGCAGGTGTGATGATCATCATGAATAAGACCTATGGCTTTACCGAGGAGGCTGCGGCTGCCCTCGGCCAGGATGGACCTCTCGTGGCTCCTCAGGCAAATGCCATGGCAGCGGTAATCTCGCCCCTTATGACAGGTGGCGCAACACCATGGGTGCTATATGGCTTCGGTGCTTTGATAGCTCTATTGCTCACCTTCGCGAAGATACCAGCTCTGCCATTCGCTCTTGGTATGTTCATCCCTATGGATCTCAACGCACCGCTCGTTGTGGGTGGTCTTGTGGCATGGGCTGTTAACCGCCATAAGAACCCTGAGCAGGCTAAGGCTAATAACAATAGAGGTACGCTCATCGCCTCGGGCTTCATCGCTGGTGGAGCCTTGATGGGTGTTGTGAGCGCCGTCCTCGCATTCGTGGGTCTCAAGCTCACGATGACTGGCTGGGCAGGCTCGACAGGTGCCGAGTGGCTCGGCATAGTGATGTATGCGGCAATCATCGCCTACTTCATCTGGCACTCACGCAGAGCTAAGATTAACGAGTAGGGATAGAAATGATTAATTAGTAATGAGTAATTACTAGTTGCTATCTACGAACACAAACAGAAATAATAACAAATAAAACACTATAATACAATGGACTTAAAAGATAGATTTTTGAAGTATGTCTCTTTCGATACCCAGTCGAACGAGTCGAGTGAGACATTCCCATCAACCGATAAGCAGCTCGTGATGCTCAAGTATCTCAAGGAGGAGCTTGAGACCATCGGTCTTCAGGAGGTGACCATGGATGAGTATGGCTATGTGATGGCGACACTCCCAGCAACAGCTGGCAAGGAGAATGTGCCAACCATTGGCTTCATCTCACACGTAGATACATCACCCGATATGTCGGGCGCAAACGTAAAGCCACACATTATCGAGAAGTACGACGGTCGCGATATCATGCTCGGCAACAACTGCTGGCTTAAGGTTGAGGAGTTCCCCGAGCTCGCATTCTTCAAGGGTCACACCCTTATCCACACCGACGGCACAACGCTCCTCGGCGCTGACGACAAGGCGGGTGTTGCGGAGATCGTAACAGCCATGGAGTGGCTTATGAAGCACCCCGAGGTTGAGCATGGCAAGATTCGCGTGGGCTTCACCCCTGATGAGGAGATTGGTCGTGGTGTCGACTACTTCGACGTTAAGAAGTTCGCTGCCGACTTCGCCTATACCATGGATGGTGGTATGGAGGGCGAGTTGGAGTATGAGAACTTCAACGCTGCAGGTGCCAAGATCACCATCTCGGGTCGTAACGTGCACCCAGGCATGGCAAAGAATAAGATGATCAACGCCATCGACATCGCCTGCGAGCTCAACGCCTTGCTTCCAGCATCGGAGCGCCCTCAGTTCACTGAGAACTATGAGGGCTTCTTCCACTGTGTAGGCATCAAGGGTAGCGTCGAGGAGGCAGAGATCAACTATATCATCCGCGACCACGACACGGATAAGTTCGAGCAGAAGAAGCAGCTTATGTGGGATGTTGTCAACTTCCTACAGCGCAAGTATGGCGAGCAGACCCTCACCCTCGCGCTCAAGGATCAGTACTACAATATGCGCAAGATGGTCGAGCCACACCCACAGGTTATCGAGCGTGCACGCCGCGCCATGATCGAGGCTGGTGTAAAGCCTTTGGTGCGTCCTATCCGTGGTGGTACCGACGGCTCACGCCTCTCATTCATGGGTCTTCCATGCCCCAACATCTTCACCGGTGGTATGAACTTCCATGGTCGCTATGAGTATGCGTCGCTCACAACGATGAACCGCGCGATGAATACTATTATTAACCTTGCGCGCATCTGGGCAGAGTAAACTATAAATTAGTAATGAGTAATTACTACTGGTGCGATAAATTTTATTAAAATAACTTTTGTTCTTTGACATTTTGGTTTTCGGTTGTTGATTGAGTCGTTTCTGTAAGCAATTCTCTGATTGGGACTTTGGCAAGGGCAGATACCCCCAAGATGCG
>JAZOLM010000033.1:0-7745 GCA_045652985.1 Alistipes sp.
CGACTCGGGTGAAGCCATCAGCCGCATCCTCTCACGCAAGAACATCCATAAGAAGGTGTTCGATGCCGCCACCCTGCGCAACCTCAACACGATGGCCGACGCCGTTGCCGATGCCTACGATGTGATGATTGCCAACCTCACAGCCGCTCACAAGGGCGAACTGACAGATATCGCCAACGCCTACAACGCCGAGGAGCGCCTCAACAGCCTGCGCAACAACTTCCGCGACGCGATGATTGAGGATATCGAGGACGGCACCAACAACTATCAGACCAGCGTCTATTACATGGACATCATCAACCAGTACGAGCGCATGGGCGACTTCATGATTAACATCTCGCAAGACCTCGAACGCGCTTTCGTGAAGCGATAAAGCTCTTATTTGCAGAAACGGGTTCTTGTTATACAAACGTGAGTTTTTATATCGAAATTACGTTAAGTTAGAACACATAAGATAAACAGAAGAGCGAGTGTGTACTCGCTCTTCTGTTTTTGTGAATGATATAGCTATCTTCCTAAACGCCTCTTGGCCTACCTCTCCGAGATGAGCAGCAGCTTGTCGCCTGCCTGCAGGTGGAGCGAGCCGTTGGGCACGAGGAACTCGGTGCCGCGCTTGACAATCATCACCAAGGCTCCGTCGGGGAGGACGATTTCCTTGAGCGTGTCGCCATCGGCGAGCATGTCGGGGGTGATGGTGAGGTCGGTGAGGTCGGTGTCTATCTCGTCGGGGAGTTCCACACCGAAGTCGTTGCCGGTCTTCTCCATCGGGGCCGAGAGACCCAGTTTACGGGCAAAGAAGGGGAGCGTGGTGCCCTGCAGGATGAGCGAGAGCAGGGTGATGAAGAAGACGATGTTGAAGATCTGATTTGAACCCTCGATGCCGGCTACCACGGGATAGGTGGCGAAGATGATGGGCACGGCACCGCGCAGGCCTACCCACGAGATGTAGAGGCGCGAGCGGCCTGTGAGCCAGCGGAAGGGGAGCAGGCTGATGAGCACGCTGAGGGGGCGGCCCACGAGAATCATGAACACGCCGATGAGCAGTGCCACGGGAGCCACACCGAGCATCTCCTTGGGGTTGACGAGCAGGCCGAGGAGGATGAACATCACAATCTGGAACAGCCATGTCAGTCCGTCAAAGAAGGTGGCCACCTCCTTGCGGTTGGCAATCTTGGAGTTGCCGATGATCATACCGGCGATATACACTGCCAGGTAGCCATTGCCCTTGAAGAGGTCGGTGAAGGCAAAGGTGAAGAAGGCCACGGCGAGCATGAAGACGGAGTAGAGCGACTTGTTGTCGAGGTTGAGCTTGTTGATGATATACACCGCCAGCTTGCCTACTCCGTAGCCGATGGCACCGCCAAAGAGGAACTGCTGTCCGAAGGAGAGAAGTATGCTGCCCGCGCCGCTCACCTCGCCCCCGATAAACTGGATGATGACGATGGTGAGCATATAGGCCATGGGGTCGTTACTACCGCTCTCGAGCTCGAGCATGGGGCGCAGGTTATGCTTGAGGTTGATGTTCTGCGAGCGCAGGATGGCAAACACCGAGGCCGAGTCGGTCGACGACATCGTGGCAGCCAGCAGCAGCGAGGGCAGGAAAGCAAAGCCTACGCTGCTCCACTCCATGCCCGAGAGCCACCATACGAATACGCCCGTGAAGAGGGCCGTGAGCAGCACGCCTACGGTGGAGAGCACCAGTCCGGGGCCGAGCACGGGCTTGATCTCGGCAAACTTGGTGTCCATACCGCCCGAGAAGAGGATGATACACAAGGCTATCATACCCACAAACTGGGCACCGCGCATGTCGTCAAACTGGATGCCGAGGCCATCGCTGCCAAAGAGCATACCCACAAAGAGGAACAGCAACAGGGTGGGCACACCGAAGCGTGCACTGGTCTTGCTCACTGCAATGCTCACAAAGAGCAGTATGGAGCCGATGAGGAGGATGTTTCCTGAGGTGAGGAGGGTCATGTTATAGAATTCTGATTTATGATTTATGATTTATGAAAACTGCGAATAAGCGAGCGAGATTGCACGAATTTTCAATTTTCAATTTTGAATTAGGCCAACGGACAACAGTCAAGGTTCGTGCAAACGCCGAGGCTCAACAACGCAGTTGTTAATTTTCAATTTTCAATTCTCAAAGTTGCGTTTGAGCGAGAGCAAAGCCTGCTTGTAGGCTCTGCCGAGCATAGCAACTTCAACGAAGTTAATTTTCAATTTACTTACAGCGCCATCAGCACCAATATCTGTGCCGTCACCACGCGGAGGAACATCGTGAGCGGGTACACCGTAGAGTAGGCTACCGAGGCTTGGTTGTTGCCACAGATCTCGTTGCTATAGGCCAAGGCGGGAGGGTTGGTCATGGTACCCGAGATGAGTCCTGTGATGGTGAAGAAACTCAATTTGCAGACCTTACGTGCAATGAAACCGATGATGATGCAGGGAATGACGGTGATGAGGAATCCATAGAGCACCCACCAGTATCCTCCATTCATGATGGTGTCGACAAATCCGTCGCCTGCTCCTATGCCCACTACGGCGAGGAACAGCGTGATACCTATCTGACGTATCATCTTGTTGGCCGACGAGGTGGTGTAGGTCACCAGTTTCATCTGTGGGCCAAACTTGCTGATGAGGATACTTACGATGAGCGGACCACCAGCCAAGCCGAGTTTCACGGGCACAGGCACATTGGGAATGAAGATGGGCAGTGAGCCGAGCACCACACCCAACGCGATGCCGAGGAAGATGGCGGTGAGGTTAGGTTCCTCAAGATGTTTTACGGAGTTACCCATGAGTTTGCCGATCTTCTGTATGCTGTCGGGTTTGCCCACCACGATTACTCGGTCGCCCAGTTGGAGCAGCAGGTGAGGGTCGGCCATGAGGTCGACGCCCGCACGAGTGATGCGCGAGATGGTCACATTGAAGGTCTGGCGCAACTTCAGGTCGCCCAAGCGCTTGCCGTTGATGCGGGGGTTGGTGATGACGAAGCGCTCGGCCGTGAGGTTGTTGGCCTCGATGGCATCCCATTCGGCCATGTTCATGTCGATACGCGGACCGATGAGCAGCGTGAGCGCCTCTACTTCGAGCGGAGTGGCCACGAGAAACAGTTTGTCGCCCATGCCCAGTGTCGTGTTCGACTCGGCCAGTTCGATGTCGTGGGTACGCTCGTGCAGCACACGAGTGATCACACACTTGCGGCCAAAGAGTTCCTGTATCTCACGGATGGTGTGTCCGCACACCGAGTCGTTGTGCACCTCGAGGGTCACCGCGTCAAGGTGCTCGGCATTCTCCTTGTTGCGCTCCATCAGGATGCGGCGTTCGTTGTCGAAGTTGACGCGGAAGAGGCGCTTGAGCAGGATGATGGTGAGGATGACACCCACCACACCGAGGGGATAGGTCACTGCGTAGCCTTGCGCGATGGAGGTGTTGGTCTGCCCCGTCATGTCGTAGAAGGTCTGCTGTGCCGCACCCATACCTGGGGTATTGGTCACCGCACCGCTGAGCACACCCACCATATCGACAAGATCGGTACCTGTGATGAGGTGGATGACATAGGCCGTGCAGCAGGCCAGCAATACGGAGCCTACGGCTAGCATGTTGAGCGTGATGCCTCCCTTGCGGAACGACGAGAAGAATCCCGGTCCCACCTCCAGACCGATGGAGTAGATGAAGAGGATGAGTCCAAACTCCTTGACGAAGTGAGCCGTTGTCGCATCGAGCAGGAAGCCGAAGTGTCCCGCCACGATACCCACGAAGAGTATCCACGTCACACCCAGCGACACGCTGCCAAACTTAATCCGATTGAGTCCGAGGCCTATGGCGATGACCATAGCCACGATGAACACCGAGTGGGCCACGCCACTACCGGTGAAGAGGTTTACCAACCATTCCATGATGATGTGTTTTTATATCTTAACGATTATCTATAATCATTGTTGGGACGATGCGACATCCTTTCGCACTGCAAAATTCGCTCTTTCCGATGGCCTGAGAAAGAAAACCATCCGCTTTTTATCCATCCCTCACCACCCAAATCGCCACTACGGGTCCACACATCACCCATCAGATGCAAGAATGCCAAGCGCAGTTGCTAAATAGCGGTGATAGGGTCATCACCTTCGGCATCGCCGACAAGCAGTAACACTGGCATCACCTGCATCATCTAAAGCCAACACGCCGCAAAGCACCTCGTGTGCTCTGCGGCGTGTGGCTCATTTCTAAATGGAAAGGAGGTTTATCCTGCTTTGAAACTTCTGAAAACCTAAAAAGAATAAAAAACAAGAGAAATATGGCTTGCGGCTTGGTGGTTTGAAATCCTGTTCGTATTTTTGCGAACAAAATAAACGATTACCATACAATGGCAAACAAAGATTACACCATCAAGCAGGAGTTGGTAGCCCGCTTCGCCAAGGCGATGGGGCATCCGGCACGCATAGCGATACTGCAGTTCCTGGCCAAGCAGGACACCTGCTACTTTGGCGACATACACGAGGAGTTGCCCATAGCCAAGGCTACCGTGTCGCAGCACCTCAAGGAGCTGAAGGAGGCGGGACTGATACAAGGTGAGGTGGAGGCGCCCAAGGTGAGGTACTGTATCAATCGGGACAACTGGCAACTCGCACGAGGACTCTTCGGCGAGTTCTTCGACCACCCTGCATGCAAGAAAGAGGGCTGCTGCGAATGACAGCCTCTTTTTTTAGATATAATGTTCGTTATTTTACGAATTACAAACAATCACTATGATATGTATATGAGAAGAGTTCTATTCATGCTTACCCTATGCTTGGGTATGGGGGCTTGCTCGAACAGTACGGGCAAGGCCACGGTTCACCAGAAGCCGACAAGGAGTGACGTGGTGGAGGTGCTTTACTTTCACGGTGCGAGACGCTGTGCCACTTGTATGGCTATCGAGGCGAACACCCGAGAGGTGATCGAGTCGGCCTATGCCGAGGAGTTGAAATCGGGCAGACTGCTCTTTCGTTCGGTAGACATCTCGGAGGAGAGGGCTATCGCTGAGAAGTACGAGGTCAGTTGGTCGTCGCTTATTATCGTCGACTATGACAAGAGTGGTAAGGAGCGCGCGACCGACCTCACCGAGTTTGCCTTTGGCCATGCCCGCAAGGCTCCCGAGGAGTTCAAGGCTGGCTTGTCGGAACGGATAATAGAACGGCTAAACAACTGAGACGATGGAGTGGCTACAATCATTGCTGGATAGTTCCACGACACCTGCTGTGACGGCATTTCTCCTTGGGTTGCTCACGGCGCTGTCGCCCTGTCCGTTGGCTACCAATATTGCTGCCATCGGCTACATCGGCAAGCACATCGATAGCCGTCGAGGGATGTTCGTGCAAGGGTTGCTCTATACCTTGGGGCGCACGGTTGCCTACACGCTGCTTGGTGTGGTGTTGATCATCGTCGTGCGGAGTGGGGCAAGTGTGTTTGGCATTCAGAAATTCATTGCCACCTATGGCGAGATGATGCTTCCCCCTGCCTTGCTGCTCATCGGTCTGTTTATGCTCTTTGGCGACCGACTGCGCCTGCCATCGCTTGGCATGGGCGACAGGGGCGAGCGGCTTGCCCGCCGGGGAGGCGTAGGGGCGCTGCTGCTGGGCGTGCTCTTTGCCCTGGCCTTTTGCCCCACGAGCGGCGTGTTCTACTTCGGTATGCTGATACCGATGTCGGCTACCGCGACGATGGGTTACCTGCTCCCTGTGCTCTTTGCCCTTGCAACTGCTCTTCCCGTGCTCATCGTGGCGTGGATATTGGCCTTCAGCGCAGGACAGATAGGGGTGGTCTATGGCAAGATGCAAGCCATACAGCGGTGGCTCAATATTGTAGTGGGCGTGCTCTTCATCGGGATAGGGATATATTATTGTGTAACGATTTATTTATAGCAAACTATGGAAGTAAAAGTATTGGGTCCGGGTTGCGCCAAGTGTAAGACAACCTATGCTACTGTCGAGAAGGTCATCAGGGACAACGGCCTCGATGCCACGCTCACCAAGGTGGACGACATCGTGGAGATGATGAGGTACAACATCCTCTCCACCCCTGCCGTTGTCATCGACGGGGTGGTGAAGGTCAAGGGATATGTGCCGAGTGAAAAGGAGGTTAAAGCACTGTTAGGACTATGATACAGCGATTTGCCGATTGGCTGGTCTATGACCTCTTTGCCCTCGATGCCGCCAGCCCCTTAGGGACGGCTGTCAATTTCTTCTTCTACGACAGCATCAAGATCATCATCCTGCTCTTCTGCATCAGTTTCGTGATGGGCATCATCAATGCCTACTTCCCCATCGAGCGCCTGCGCCAGTACCTCGCCACACACAGGCTCTATGGTCTGGACTACTTCTTGGCCGCCCTGTTCGGAGGCATCACCCCCTTCTGCTCCTGCTCCTCGGTGCCGCTGTTCATCGGCTTCGTCAGGGGCGGCATACCCCTGGGTGTGACGCTCACCTTCCTCATCGCATCGCCCCTGGTGAGCGAGGTGGCGGTGGCCATGTTCCTCGGCTCGTTCGGTGTCAAGGCCACGCTCATCTATGTCGTCAGCGGTACGGTGCTGTCGATGGTGGCGGGATATATCCTGAGCAAGATGCGCCTCGAACGCTATCTGAGCGATTGGGTGAAGCAGGCGCAGATGCAATCCACCGCGCAGAGCGAGCAGTGGGAGGTGGAGCGAACACCCTTCCTGCAGCGACTCCCGACCATCACGCGAGAGTCGTGGGGCATCGTGCGTGGCGTGCTGCTCTACATCCTCATCGGTATCGGCATAGGCGCAGCGATGCACGGCTATGTACCCGAGGGCTTCTTTGAGCAGTACCTATCGGCACAGCATTGGTGGGGCGTGCCGTTGGCGGTTATCCTTGCCGTACCCGTGTATGCCAACCCCGCAAGCGTCGTTCCCGTCATCGAAGTCTTTGTGTCCAAGGGCATCCCGCTCGGCACGGCTATCGCCTTTATGATGGCCATCATCGGGCTCTCCATCCCCGAAGCCACAATGCTGAAAAAGGGGATGACTTGGCGACTCATCGGCATCTTCTTCGGAGTGATTACCTTATTGATTATTGCATCAGGATATTTATTTAATTGGGTACTATGAGAGTATTGATTCTTTGCACCGGCAACAGTTGCCGAAGCCAGATGGCGCACGGCTTTCTCCAATCGTTTGACAAGGATTGGGAGGTACACTCCGCAGGCACAAAGCCCGCCGCGAGGGTAAACCCCAAAGCCATTGAGGTGATGGACGAGGTGGGTATCGACATCTCCCGACACAAGCCCAAAAGCGTAGAAATCTACCTGAACGAAGCCTGGGACTATGTCATTACCGTATGCGGAGGCGCCAACGAGAGTTGCCCCACATTTGTGGGTAGGGTGCGCCATCGTTTACACATCGGTTTCGACGACCCCTCAGATGCTGTGGGGACAGACGGATTTGTCGTGAGCGAATTTCGTCGGGTGCGCGATGAAATCCGGCAACGCTTTACCGAGTTCTACGCTGTCCATACGCCCCATAGGGAGGCACCATAGACACGGCCCATCCGGATAGTCTGACCTCTATCCATACCGTCTCCCCACCGACGAGCGCACCCGCTCCTACCTCACGGGAAAGATGGGATGATGCGTCTCGTTATTTAACCCCAATATAACCGTTTTGTAACATTTTTGAAACATTACGGCAGTACTTTTGTGGCTGAAAAATTAAAAGACAACGGACAACAGACAACGGACACCGAGCG
>JAZOLM010000034.1:0-1156 GCA_045652985.1 Alistipes sp.
ATCGATGGTGGAGAAGCACGACACCTGGTTGTAGAACAACGAGTAGTTATAATCTACCAATTGGGTCTGCTGCGCATAATTGGCATCGCGTCCGCAGCCTGGACGAACGTAGTGCACTCCGTCTTTATAGAGATGCTCGAATGAGTGGTCATCGCCACAGAAATAGATGATGCGTTTACCCGCAGCCGCATGCTTCTCCAGCAGCGGTGCTAAGCACTTGGGCTCGGCCGACCATTGGCCATGGTAGCCCGTCGTATAGATACCCACATGGCCGAAGATGAAGATCCAAGGTGCCGTAGCGGCCGCTAGGGTCGCATCGAGCCATTGATATTGCTGGCTACCCGGTAGGAAAGCTGGTGAGGATTGATCGCCATTGATATTGATGACCACGATATCGGCATTGCCATAGGGGAAGGAGAAATAGGCTTCGCCACGTGGGTCGGTGATGGAGTCTTCGCTCTCGCCGTGGGAGAACTGCCAGAAATAGTCGTAGCAAGATGACCATCGCTTGGCGGCCGGAACGCCCGTCTCGTGGTTACCCGCCGAAGACATGATGGGCGTGCACGAGAGAAATGGTTCGCCTGGCGTAAAGAAATAGCCATTCCACAGACGATCCGCACCAACGTCGGATACGTGATCGCCGTTGAAAATAGCGATATTGGCACCGAGGTCACATATGAGCGGTTGCATATTGGACCAGTTGCTCTTGGCATTGCCATGAATATCCGAAAGGGTGAAGATACGATATGGGGTAGCAGTTTCAGGAGCCGTGTATGTGGACGATATGCGGTCGCATCGGCGCTTAGGCGACTGACCAACTTGAAAATAATAGCGCGTATTGGGTTGCAGACCCGTGATATCCACAATATGCATATAGCCCTCGTCGGCTACCATCCACCCAGCCTCCGTAACGATGCTATCAGCGAGATTATCCTTGTCCGTTCCGTACCAAACAATAGCAGGCGAAGGTTTGGATTCTTCAGCCATCTGCCATAAGACCTTGACAGAGGAGGTAGTTGGCGACATGGTATAAGGCATCTTGTAGGGTTGATATGGTTCGCCCGAGCGGTCCGCGTCTTCGGAACTGATGCCCCAAGTAGGGTCGCCAATAGCAGAGCCATCGGTGCCCATCGCGACAGCAGGCGAATTACGATAG
>JAZOLM010000035.1:0-1392 GCA_045652985.1 Alistipes sp.
AAAGAAGCCGTCTCCCGTCCCGATTACGGTGCGGGAAACGGCTGTCAGGTTAGTAATGGAATCGTGTTACTGCGTGGGGTTGATACCGATGATTTCGAGCAGCGGAGAGTCGTTCTTGCGTACAAGCTGCAAAGTGGCATGCATCACCACATCTACACCGAGGAGTACGAGGCTCAGCGATACGACACCTGTCTTCTCGCCTCGGAGCAGTGTCTCAAGCTCTCCGGCCTGTTCGAGTTCATCCTTGAGGATACCGATTCCTGAAAGTTCGTCCCAGTTTACATCTTCCACCTTGAAAGGTGCTTTATTCTTATCGTTCATCTTAAAATTCATTTTAGAGTTATACATTGATTTGACTTGTCCGACTACGGATTAGATGCTCTGTCCCTTTGACTGACGCTTCTCCTGTTTCTCGGCTACCACATTACGCTGTGAGGCGTTGCGGTTACGGTCGGGATTCTCGTTATAGAAGTCCAACTTGTTCTGGTTGGAGTTCAGCTTGACATACTGCGAGATACTCTTGCCGTCGAATCCCTTCATGCCCTCCACGAGTACCGACTTGCCGTTCTGAAGGTCGGCACGCTGCTGACCGGAGAGCTTGGCACCGAAGATCTCCTTCGGAATCTCGAACTTGGCACGCTCCTCAAAGCCGTCGGGAGTGCGTGAGTACATCAGTCGTCCCGTTTCAAGGTCTGCCTTGATGAACGAAGAGAACTCCTCGCCACGGTTGTTCACCATATCATTGAGGAAGATGGCTCGACCTTCACGCAGGTCTTTCTGCTCCTCAGCTGTCAGTTTCACGCCACCGATCTCCTTCGGGATGTAGATTTCTCTTGCACCCTCGGGCGAGTCGGGATTGTAGCGAGTGTAGTTAGGTCGTCCTGTCGCCTCATCGAGTTTCACATATGATGAGAAGAGTTCGCCATCCTTACGCTGCATATCCTCCACGAAGATTGCCTTGCCTGCATTGAGGTCTTCAATCTGCTGCTTGGTAAGCTCCACACCACCGAGGGCGGTACGGTTGAAGATACGGTCATTCTCGAAGATGAAGTCGATGCCTCTACGCTCGGCACTCACTTGAATGTGGGCGTTGAACTCGTTGCCCGACTTGGCGGTCATACCCTCGATATAGACCTTCTTGCCCTCACGCAGGTCGTTCTTCTCCTGGTCGGTGAGCTGCACGCGCTTAATCCCGTTAGGGATATAGACATTCTCGGCACGCATGGCCACTACCTCGTTGGTCATCTTGTCAAGGCTGATGAACGATGGGATATACTCTCCGTTGCGACCTTTGAGTTCCACCACTCGTCCCATATTGCCTGTTTCGAGGAGGTTCTTCTTGTCCTCTTCCGAGAAGATGTGTCCGAAGTAAGGACGCTCCAATTCGGGTTG
>JAZOLM010000036.1:0-1678 GCA_045652985.1 Alistipes sp.
TTTGCCAATCCTCTCAAATCATCTTCCTGTTGCATAATAAATTCGTTTTAATGGTTAGTGAAATTGGTTTACGATATGCCGCGTGAACGGCGTTTTTTCTTCTTCTTTTTCTTCAGGTACTGCTTGGCGAGCATCTCCTCCTGCGGATCATTGGCAGGAGCATCAAACGAGAAAATTCCGAAGGCTTGCTCTATGCCCGATTCAAGGTCTGTCGATGAGAGGCTCTGGCTCTCGGAGAAACCTAGCGGCATATCGGCCCATGGAATGTTGCCTTGCGAGTTGAATAGCTTCTCGAAGTTGTTTGCCGAGAACTCCTTACCCAGACGGGAACCGTTATATACCTCACGATTGTGGTGATCGATGAATGTGACACCGTAGATACGCCCTGCATCGTTCTCGCGGAACACCACATCAATGCCCTTGCTGCCAAGCAGACGCACGAACTCCTCGCGGTTGCCACGACAGCCGTGCATTGCCAAAGCCACATCGTTGCGGATTTTGGGTTGCCACCTCTTCGCTCGGAACTCCTGAGCATTGTAAGCGATACGCTTCTCCACACCCTCGAAGCCGAAACGCTTGCCGATAAGCGAGGACTTGATGGGCGTGCAGATAGGCTTACCGTTCTCATCGGTCATCGTGTAGATGATACCCGAATAAGGCTTGCCATCAAACTCACCCTTGACCTGCTTCGCCTCGATATTGAAGCACGCGAGCAAGGCACTATACTCGCCGAAGGATTGGAAGCGGTACGATGTAAATACGCTTTTGAGGATGTTCGACACTTGCTGCTTGACATCGCCACGGGTATAGTCCGCCTTCTTCAGATAAGGCTCCAATAGTTCCCTGCGTTTGTCGGCAATCTGTTTTAGTCCGAACATCTGCTCCAATTCTCGGCACGCCTTCATCGAGCGGTTCCATTCGTAGGCATCGTCTATCTTCTCACCATTCTCGTTCACGCAGGTAGATACAATATGTATATGTCTGCGGTCTATGTCCTCGTGGAGATAGACAATGTAGGGCTGGTTGCCGTAGCCCATCTTCTGCATATAGGCTCATGCCAAATCCGCAAACTGACTGTCGGTAAGATTGTCGTCCAATGTCGGGTTGAGCGATATATGCAGGATAGGCTTCTCGGTGTTGCGGTTGGCAGCGAGATAACTCTCAAAAGCGAACATCGTCTGACTGACAATCCTGTCAGGGTCGTAGAGAGAGTCGGTAATCATACGGTTGCCGGCTATGATGCGACCTGTCGCCTCGTTTACCTTCTGTTGGTTGTAGATGATGGCTCCGTAGAGCGAAGCACCTCTGTTGATCTTAGCCACCATATCAACCTCCGCTTTTACGGTTCAAGTGCCTCTCCTCAAACTCGCGTGTGAGAGCGATAATCTGCTTGCTCAGCACTACCAACTCCAGTGTGGCTTTCTCCAATTTGGCAACAAGGGCAAATGCCCGCTTATCCCCGAAGTTGGCTTTTACGGCTCGCACCGTCTGATTGTAGTTGTTGCCGATGGCTTGGAACTGATGGTAGAAATTCGTTAGGCGTATGTAATAATCCATAGCCGCCTTGTCGAGTTTTACCACCTTTACTTCACGCTCGAAGATTAGAGCCTTTAGAAATTTCGACCTCTCCTTGAATCCTGATTTTTGGAATTGGATGTCGAAGTGTCCGTTCTCTTCC
>JAZOLM010000037.1:0-1667 GCA_045652985.1 Alistipes sp.
TGCCGTTGCTCGTAAGGTTAAGCACCCTATCTACGGTAAGTTCGTAAACAAGACCACTAAGTTTGTAGCTGAGTGCTTGGATACAACCGTAAACGAGGGCGATACAGTACGTATCATGGAGACACGCCCCTTGAGCAAGACTAAGCGTTGGAGATTAGTACAAATCATTGAAAGAGCTAAGTAGTTATGATACAGCAAGAAAGTAGACTTGTAGTAGCTGACAACAGCGGTGCAAAGGAGGTTCTCTGCATTCGCGTGCTCGGTGGTACAAAGCGTCCTTACGCATCTATCGGCGACAAGATCGTGGTAGCTGTTAAGAGCGCTTCTCCCTCGGGCGATGTCAAGAAGGGTGCCGTTTCAAAGGCAGTCGTAGTAAGAACAAAGAAGGAGATTCGTCGTGCCAATGGTTCGTACATTCGTTTCGACGACAACGCAGTAGTTCTTCTTAACAATCAGGGTGAGATCCGTGGTACTCGTATCTTCGGTCCTGTAGCCCGTGAGTTGCGTGACCAGTATATGAAGATCATTTCACTGGCTCCCGAGGTATTGTAATTTATAAAACAATTGAGATATGTCTAAATTGCATATTAAGAAAGGGGACATGGTTTACGTCAATGCTGGCGATAGCCGTGGCGCACAGGGTAAGGTACTCTCTGTAGATGCTTCTAAGCAGCGTGCTGTTGTAGAGGGTGTAAACATCTGCAAGAAGGCTACAAAGCCCAACGCGAAGAATCCTCAGGGTGGTCTCATCGAGCAGGAGGCTCCCATCCACATTTCGAATCTGCAGCCTATCGACCCCAAGACTGGTAAGCCCACTCGCGTAGGTCGCAAGGCTAATGACAATGGTAAATTAGTTCGTTACGCTAAAAAGTCAGGAGAGGAGATTAAATAATGGCATACGTACCTACACTTAAAACCGAGTATAAGGAGCGCATCATTGCTACCCTTATGAAGGAGTTTGGCTACACTACTGTTATGCAGTGCCCCAAGCTCGAGAAGATCGTCGTAAACCAGGGTATGGGCCAGGCGATTGCCGATAAGAAGCTTATCGAGGTTGCTCAGGAGGAGCTCACCCGCATTACGGGTCAGAAGGCTGTTCAGACCAAGTCTCGTAAGGATATCTCTAACTTTAAGTTGCGTAAGGGTATGCCTATTGGCGTTCGCGTAACACTCCGTGGTAACCGTATGTACGAGTTCCTCGAGCGTTTGATCGCCGTAGCACTTCCCCGTATCCGCGACTTCAAGGGTATCAACGATAAGTTCGATGGCCAGGGTAACTACACCCTCGGTATCACTGAGCAGATCATCTTCCCTGAGATCGACATCGACAAGATCACAAAGATCTTTGGTATGGAGATTACATTCGTAACGTCGGCTCAGACTGACGAGGAGGCATACGCTCTCCTTCGTGAGTTCGGCCTTCCATTCAAGAACGCTAAAAAGAACAACCAGTAAGCTATGGCAAAGGAGTCAATGAAGGCACGCGAGGTAAAGCGTGCGAAGCTTGCACAGCGTTACGCTCACAAGCGCGAGGAGATTGCAGCTAAGGTTAAGGCAGGTGAGATGGATCACGAGGAGGCATGGATCGCCCTCTCTAAGTTGCCCCGCAACTCTAATCCTATCCGCCAGCACAACCGTTGCATGATCACCGGTCGTCCTAAGGGTTA
>JAZOLM010000038.1:0-118884 GCA_045652985.1 Alistipes sp.
CCCCATTAATAAATCAAGTCATGCCGAGGAGGCGCAAATCAATTAATAAAGAGTAGTGAGAAATTAGTAATAGTTGAGCGCCATCAGCGCTCATAAATTTTGTTACTAATTACTAATTAACAAATTACTAATTTTAGATAAGTCTACCATTGTTTTATAACGTTGAGAATAGAGAGGGAACGGTATCAGCGAGGTTGTGACACAAAGGTAGATCGCCACAGAATTGCATAGACCGCCATCTCTATCAGCAAGGTTATTGGTTGCAATTCTTCGCGATGACGGAGTTTATAAACCTGCGTCGCAGACACCATACTTTGCAGGTGATCCGATATACCTTTCTTTATATTTCGACTAGCTACAATATTTGCTTAATATTTTTAATCCCCACCGGAATTTCAGACTGATCCCCTATATTTACACCCCCAGCCCCTGGAAGGGGAGCCTTGGGTCGCTTCGTGCGAGCTGTCGCCTTTCAACGAAAAAAGGATAGCTAAAAGCTATCCTTTTTTCGTTGAGCGGAAAACGAGACTCGAACTCGCGACCCCAACCTTGGCAAGGTTGTGCTCTACCAACTGAGCTATTTCCGCAACACTAACATCTTAAATTTTACGACTACAACCTTTTCGATTGCGAGTGCAAAGGTACTACAATTTTTCTTACTTGCAAATTTTTTTGCAACTTTTTTTCGAAAAAATTACATTTTTTTTGTTTTGCCCTCACTTAATAGCACCTGCTGACGTACCGACTCTTCGTGTATAGCACTGAAAATCTGATGGATAAAGGTCTTGGATAGCCCCATCGCGGCAGCCTTATTCTCTGCGGCCAAAAGTAGCTCATTAAACCTCTCTCGTTGCACTACTGCCATAGAGTGTCGCATCTTATAGGCGCCAATCTCCTTGGCAACATCCATTCTTTCGGCCAAAAGTTCGAGCATTCTATTATCCAAAGTGTCGATCTTAACGCGGAAATCGCGCAGCGCCTCCTCGCCAACTGGCGTGCGGCGGAGCACTAGCGACTCCAAAATCTCGTTCAGGCGCCCGGGGGTTATCTGTTGTGCCGCATCGCTAAGTGCCGCATCGGGCGTAGGGTGGCACTCGATCATAAGACCGACAAAGCCAATATCGAGGGCCTCCTGTGCCAATGGAGCGATAAGCTCGCGCTTGCCACCTATATGGCTGGGGTCGGAGAGTATCGTCAGATTAGGCATACGGCGGTGCAGCTCGATAGGCACCGACCAGTGTGGGTCGTTGCGGTAGGTAATAGTGTTGTGTGTGCCGAAGCCACGATGTACGGCGGCGATGCGTCGTACACCACTATTATATATACGCTCGATAGCGCCTATCCATAGCTCCACATCGGGGATAACGGGATTCTTAACCAGCACTGCCGTGTCGACACCCTGCATGGCATCGGCAATCTGCTGCATGGCAAAGGGGTTTGTGGTGGTGCGAGCGCCTATCCACACGCCATCGAGGTCTGCGCGGAGCGCCGCCTCGAGGTGTTCGGGCGTGGCCACTTCCGTTATAACCTTCATGCCGTAGGTGGCGCGTACCTCCTGCAGCCACTCGAGGGCCTCAACGCCACACCCCTCGAAGGTGCCTGGCTTGGTACGTGGCTTCCACACTCCTGCGCGGAAAATCTTGATGCCAGCCTCGGACACGCCGCGTGCCGCCATGAGCGTCTGCTCGCGGCTCTCGGCACTACATGGGCCTGCAATATTCAGCGGCTCCGAGGTGCAGTCATCAAAGAGAGGTCGAAACTCCATCTACTCCTCAACGATAGTTATAGATAGGATAAGGTCACCAGGACGGATATCGTCGATAACATCCACGCCCTCAACGACCTTGCCGAAGCAGGTGTGAACGCGGTCGAGGTGCTGGGTGTTCATGCGGTTGTGGCAGATGAAGAACTGCGAGCCGCCTGTGTTAGGACCACGGTGTGCCATAGAGAGTACGCCACGGTCGTGGTACTGACGCTCGGCGCGTGTCTCACATGGGATGGTGTAGCCAGGGCCACCAGCGCCTGTGCCAAGAGGGCAACCACCCTGAATTACGAAGTCGGGAATAACGCGGTGGAAGGTAAGGGCGTCGTAGAAGTGGCTCTCGGCGAGCTTAATGAAGTTCTCAACGGTGATAGGGGTCTCCTTCTCATAGAGCTCTGCCTTCATATCGCCCTTCTCAGTAGATATAATTGCGTATTTCATAATCGTGTATGTTTTATGGTTAAAATATCAATGCAAAGATACAAATTATTGCGTAACAAACAAGGCGTGGTTACCTTCCCCAGTTCTCGCGGTCGAGGGTGCGGTAGCCTATGGCCTCCGATATATGGTGTGGTGCGATGTCCTCAACGCCCTCAAGGTCGGCAATCGTGCGCGCCACCTTGATGATGCGGTCGTAGGCGCGTGCCGAGAGGTTGAGGCGTGTCATAGCCATCTCGAGGAGCGATGAGCACTCCTTGCTCAGGGGTGCGAACTCGCGTAGCATGGCGCTATTCATCATAGCGTTGCAGTGTATATTTAAGCCCTCGAAGCGGCGTAGCTGTATCTCGCGTGCCGCCGTAACGCGCTCCCTAATCTTGGCACTCGACTCACTTGGCTGCGTGCTCGACATCTCGGCGAGCTCTACAGGGATAACCTCTATATGTATATCTATACGATCCATCAGCGGCCCCGAGATATGCGCCATATAGCGGTGTACGGCACTTGGCGAGCAGGTGCACTCCTTCGTAGGGTGGTTGTAGTAGCCGCAGGGGCATGGGTTCATCGAGGCTATGAGCGTGAAGTTGGCAGGGTAGTCGACGCTATACTTAGCGCGCGATATAGATATATGTCTATCCTCTAATGGTTGGCGTAGCACCTCGAGCACGCTGCGCCCAAACTCGGGCATCTCGTCGAGGAAGAGAACGCCATTGTTTGCCAACGATACCTCGCCAGGCTGTGGCGACTGACCGCCGCCGATGAGTGCCACCTGCGATGTGAGGTGGTGTGGGGCGCGGAAGGGGCGCGTGCGCATAAGTCCGCGGTGTGTGCCTATCTTGCCCGCCACGGAGTGTATCTTCGTGGTCTCCAGCGCCTCCTCAAGGGTCATGGGTGGCATGATCGTAGGCATGCGACGTGCAAGCATCGTCTTACCCGAGCCTGGGGCGCCCACCATGATGACGTTGTGACCTCCGGCTGCGGCAATCTCCAAGGCGCGCTTGACATATGCCTGTCCCTTGACGTCGGCGAAGTCCTCGGCATAGGCGTCGTCTGCCGACTCATCATTGGCACCTATATTGTTATTGGCAGCCTCGTAGGGCATTCGCTCCATGGCTATCTGGCACATCTCCAATAGTGAGCCTACGCCCACGGTCTCTATGCCCTCGACAACGGCGCCCTCGGCGACATTGTCGTGCGGCATGAATACGCGCCTTAGACCCTTATCGCGTGCCATGGCAACGAGCGGAAGGACTCCCTTCACAGGGCGCAGCGTGCCATCGAGCGATAGCTCGCCAATGAACATTGAGTCGTTGAGCATCGAGGTCATAATCTGCTCCGTGGCAGCAAGGATGCCTATGGCTATGGGCAGGTCATACTGCGAGCCCTCCTTGCGGAGGTCGGCGGGGGCGAGGTTGACAACCGTCTTCTTGGCAACAAGCCTATAGCCCGAGTTCTCGAAGGCGGCATGTATGCGCTGCTCACTCTCCTTGATGGTGTTGTCGGGAAGACCCACCAAGAAGAGCCCGAGACCTCCCGAGGCGACATTCACCTCAACGGTCACAGGCACCGCCTCAATGCCACAAATAGCTCCTGTATGTACCTTGACGAACATTATTTCTATCTTTAGAATGGTGCAATATCAAACTCCGATGGCACGCCACTCGACATGCTATTCGACATTCCCGATGGCTGCACGCCCATCGGTGGCATATCGTTGTTGGCGCTCGATGCCGTATAGTCGTAGCTCTCCTGCGTCTGCACTGGTCCGCCCATCGTCGCTGCGACAATCGAGGCGTCGGCATCGGCAAACTTAGCCTGCTCCTTGATAAAGCGCATTGGTACATCCGTAACCTCGCCGTTACGGTGCTTGGCGATAATAATCTCCGCCATGCCGGCCGTAGAAGCGCCATTCTCGGTTGTCGTAAGACCGAAGTACTCGGGGCGGTGGATGAAGGCTACAACGTCGGCATCCTGCTCGATAGCTCCCGACTCACGAAGGTCCGAGAGCTGTGGACGCTTTGATCCACCACGGTTCTCGACATTACGGCTGAGCTGCGAGAGGGCGATGATTGGTAGCTCCAACTCCTTGGCAATAGCCTTGAGCGTACGCGAGATGAGCGACACCTCCTGCTCACGGTTACCGCGTGTCTCGGGTGTTGCAGCGGTCATCAGCTGTAGGTAGTCGATGATAATCATCTTTATGTCGTGCTGCGTCTTTAGACGTCGTGCCTTAGAGCGGAACTCATATACCGAAAGGGCGGGTGTGTCGTCGATGTAGAGTGGTGCGCGACCGAGCTCCGCCGTATTCTTCTCGAGGTGTACCCACTGCTCGGGTGTTAACTGTCCGGTACGCAGCGACTTAGAGTTTAGCTGTGTCTCGGCAACGATAAGTCGGTTCATCAGCTGCACCGAGGACATCTCCAACGAGAAGAAGGCGATAGGGGTCTTGAACTCCACAGCCATGTTACGCGCCATGGTAAGCACAAAGGCGGTCTTACCCATTGATGGTCGCGCCGCGATGATGATGAGGTCGGAAGGCTGCCAGCCGAGGGTGATGCTATCAATGTCGGTGAAGCCTGAGCGCACGCCGTTGTACTCGCCAGCGGTCTTTGCTGCCTCCTCGATCTGCGATAGCGCCTTGCGCAGGATGTCAGATGCGGGGAGCACCGAACGCTTTACGTTACCCTCCGATACCTTGAATATCTCTCTCTCGGCAAAGCCGATAAGCTCCGTCACGTCGACCTCCTCGTCGTAGGAGCGACGCTGTATCTCTGTGGCTGAGCGTATTAGCTCGCGTTGCACATACTTCTGCGCGATGATCTTGGCGTGGAACTCCACGTGTGCCGACGATGCCACACGCTGTGTCAGCTGCGCAAGGTAGGCAGCACCACCCGCCTTCGTGAGTAGCTTCTGCGACTTGAGGCGCTCGGTGACGGTGTAGAGGTCGATGGCCTTCATCTCGAGCGATAGCTCCTGAATGGCCTTGAATATCAATCTGTGCTCCTCGAGGTAGAATGTCTCAACGTTGATATACTCCTGCACCGAGATGATGGCATCCTTTTCGAGCATCAGCGCACCCAGTACTGCCTGCTCAAGTTCGGGGGCTTGTGGTGGCGCAATGCCGTCAAGATCAGTTATTTGCTCATATGCCTCGCTATTATTTTTCGAAGCTTTATTGTATTGTTTAGCCATAGTCCAACAGCGTCTAAAAATTTTTACATCCACAAAATTAAGAATTTTTCAGCTATTGCCAACTATTTTTAGTCTACTATTTATTAATAGTTGTTTTATAGTTATGAACACATATGTGTTAATAAGCACCTATCGATAAGGTAAAAGGTGAGGTGTCTGCGACGCAGGTTTATTAGTAGAGTATGTTCATCCCGAGCGTAGTCGAGGGATCTCCTACGCGACAACACGCTGAGAATGTAAACTATCGAGGTGACCCTTAGACAAGCTCAGGGTGACATTCTAAAATTAGTAATGGGTTAATTTGTAATTAGTAATGCTTCGCTCCTATGGAGCGATTGGGTTCTGGGTAGGGCTGGGTAGTGTGGGTAGAGCCGTGCGCAAGGCGCACTCTGGGTAGAGTGGGTAATACCCAGAGCGAAGCCGAAATACCCATAATCCCCAGAGCAAGGCCTGCTTGCGGAACTCCCCATCCCCATTGTTCTTATGCTCTTGCATAAAACTCGCGCGAAGCTCACCTTACTTTTCACTTTTTACCTTTCACCTTTCACTTTAGAACTCTCTAATTCCATGCGACATCGAGCCTGCAAAATAGTCTCTTTTGCTGTGCGATAGTGACAAAAGTATCAATTTGCGGCAATAAACTATGATTTTTATACTTTTATTTGTATCTTTGCCAATTACAGGGTAATTGTGTATAGAGCGCAAACGAATAGAGTATAGAGGGTGAGCGTTGAGTTTGACATAGCGCGACGACTATCAAGTCGCAAGCATGGTGGGCGTGCAGGCATTATGGAGCGTGTGGCAACAGTGGCCACAATCATAAGCCTCATGGTCATCATCGTGGCACTCTCCGTTGTCGTGGGCTTCAAGAGGGAGGTCAACGCGCTCGTCTCTGCTGCCTCGGCCGATATTGTAATCACGGCACCCCAGAGCCACGGAGTAGTCTCGGATGCGCGCATAGAGCGCAACGACACGATAGAGAGGCTGCTCGCGGAGGATGGCGACATCGAGCGCTACTCGCCATATATCGCCAAGGAGGGTGTCATCAAAAGCGATGATAATATGTCGGGCGTGCTGCTCAAGGGCATAGATGAGAGCTACGACGCTGCCTTCTTCGAGAGCCATATTATCGAGGGTGAGATGCCACGTATTGGTGCTGAGCCCCGCTCGAAGGATGTCATCATCTCGCAGAGCATTGCTCAGGCGATGGATGTCGGGGTGGGCGACCGCATAGAGATGGTCTTTGTGGATGCTGAGAGTGGCGTGATACGCGACAGATTTGCCATCTCGGGCATATATAAGACGGGCATAGATGCTATTGATGGCAACATAGCCCTCACCGATATGCCAAATGTGGCGCGTGAGTATGACGGAAACAGGGAGCTCATCACCGGGTATGAGATATGGCTCAAGCCTGAGGCCGACAAGGCGGAGGTGGAGGGCAGATTGCAGCAGATATTTATGGAGCAGGGCATTGTGATAGAGGCCTTTGCCATTGATAGGGTATACCCCGAGATATTTGGCTGGCTGGCGACACACGACATAAATGCATTGGTGGTGATCATAATAATGATTATCGTGGCGCTGCTCAATATGACCACTGCGCTGTTGGTTATTGTCCTCGAGCGCCAGCGCATGATAGGCGAGCTGCGCTCTATGGGTATGCGACGCTGGTCGGTGGTTAAGCTATTCCTCTATCGCGCCATGTTTATCATGTGCCGCGGTGTGGTGTGGGGTACGCTATTGGGCATTGCGATTGCGGCGATACAGCATATTTGGGCTCCGATACCTCTGCCCAACGAGGGTTATATGCTCGCGTATGTCCCTGCAGCAATGTGTTGGGGATGGTGGTTGGTGGCTGTGTTGGCAACGCTAATAATATCGGCTATAGTGATGGTTGTACCGGCGCTCTTTGCAACGAAGAGTGCACCAGCCGATGCTTTAAGATATGAATAACGTAGGTATAATGTTTACTATATGAAACCTTATAACGACGAACAGACAAAGAAGGAGCAGGTGGAGGAGATGTTCGATAACATCGCTCCCACGTATGATAAGTTAAACCACATCATGTCGCTCAACATCGACCGCATATGGCGTCGTCGTGTGATGCGCATTGTGCGCCGCTCCAAGGCGGTGAAGATTATGGATGTAGCCACCGGCACGGGTGATCTGGCTATCGCCATGGCTAAGCGCGTGGACCGCACGCAGATCCTCGGCGTCGACCTCTCGGAGGAGATGCTCGCCGTGGCGCGTCAGAAGATACAAAAGCAGGGTCTCGAGGAGCGTATCATGTTGGAGAAGGGCGATGCTGAGAACCTATCGATGGTTGCCGATAGCTCGGTGGATGCCGTTACTGTCGCCTTTGGTGTGCGTAACTTCGAGAATGTTGAGGCGGGATTGAAGGAGATGTGGCGCACGCTGAAGCCTGGGGGTAAGCTTGTGGTGTTGGAGTTCTCGATACCCAAGAATAGACTTATTCGTTGGGTATATGCTCAATATTCGCACCGCATAATACCTCGCATAGGCTCTCTCATATCTAAGGATAAGCGCGCCTATGTCTATCTGCCAGAGTCGGTTGATGAGTTCCCATCGCCTGAGCGCTTCTCTGAGATGCTCCAGGAGGCGGGCTTTAAGAGCGTTAAGCGACGCTCGCAGAGCTTCGGCATAGCATATATATACGAGGCTACAAAGTAGTATGACCACGCTTTGTCGATATAGCCTGCTGCTGGTGATAGCCATACTTGGTATGGTATCGCGTGTGGCGGCGCAACCCTGGGTCGAGAAGTTGCACGTGGAGGGCGTTGCCAAGGTGTCGCACCTATCGAGTTCGGGCATGAACCTATGGGTGACACTAAACAATGAGTCGTGCCATGGCTATGAGATAAAGAGCTGCGAGATAGATATATATGTGGAGCAGCGTTATGTAGCTACTATATCGTTGCGCGATAGGGTGGTAATCCCACGTAGGGCGACAACAGATGTCTTGTTGCCACTGCGTTTTAAGTCGCCTAACTCGTTCGTTTTGGAGCGACTGCTATGGCGAATGATAGAGGATCGTGGTGAGGAGATAACAATATCGTATAGGATGAGGGCTGGAACGAGGCTCATAAAGCGAAATTTCAGGGCCGAGGGGCTCACTCTGAGCGATATTTTGGGCAGAAATCCGTCGACCATAGATATTATCGAGGCGGCATGGGACTTTGTTGGATAACATATTGATATACAGATATGAAGAAGTTGTTTTTACACATTATGTTGTTGGTAGCATCTGTTACGGTTGCTATGGATGGCGCATCGGCGCAGAGTATAAAGGGTTTCAAGCATCGTCTTGGAACACGCTCGCAGCAGGGTGCCATGGTGGGCGTTGTTGAGGATCGCAGCACCCAGGAGGCGATAGTTGCTGTTGAGACCAAGAAGACGGATAAGAGTTCGGTGACGGGCTACCGTGTGGTGCTCTTCTATGATGATGCTCAGTATGCCCAGGAGCGTGCCAACGAGATTATGGAGGAACTAAAGAAGGATCACCCTGAGGTAAACTCATATATGGTCTATGAGACTCCCTATTTCAAGGTATCTGTGGGCGATTGCCTTACTGAGGAGGAGGCGTTGATATTGCGTAATATGTTTATTGACAAGTATACGGGAGCCTTCATTCGCCGTGATAAGATTGCCCTTAAGGAGCTTAGTAACGTGCGCCGCAGGGCGGACTACTTAGAGCTTCGTGCTACCATGCGCGACTCACTGCTTCGATATAAGGATTTCCGTGACGAGATGCGCCTGGATGAGACGATGTATATCGTCATGAAGCGCGACTCTACACTCAATCGTGTTCTTTTGCTCGACGACCTAAACAACGAGTATGGAGCGACTAAGACACAGCCCACGGAGGATCCTACATGGATAAATGAGTGGTAGGCGCCGAGGTTTAGTAGTCGATTTTTGGTGGAATAGATTATTTTTTCTACCTTTGTATAGTTTAGTAGGTTAAACCTAATATTGATAACATCTTAAAACATTTTTATTATGAAGAAGTTTTTTACGTTTGCATTGATTTTTGCAGCATTTTCATTGGTAGCTTGCGGTGGCGAGCAGAAGAAGGACGATAAGGCAAATACTGAGTGCACAGGCGATTGCGCTAACTGCGACCAGAATTGCGACCAGAAAGATGACAAGGACAATTGCGAAGATGGCAAGTGCAAAGATGGCAAGTGTGCAGATTGCAAGGGCGAGTGCAAAGAGGGCAAGTGTGCAGATTGCAAAGGCGAGTGCGAAGAGGGCAAGTGTGCAGATTGCAAGGGTGAGTGTGATAAGGAGAAGTGCAAGGGTGAGTGCCCTGAGGCAAAGTGCGCAGATTGCAAGGGTGAGTGTGACAAGGAGGCTTGCTTAGAGAAGGAGTGCTGCGGTGAGGAGTGCTGCGAGAAGTAAGAGCTTTGGTTAGCTCTCTTGTGAGAGTTTACGCACTAAGCAACGGAGGCGATCTAAAAGTTTTTCATACTCTTAGATCGCTTTTTTATGTGAAATAGTCGGGATATGGTTAATAAGTGGCTTATAATAAATACTCTACGTAACGCGAACGTGGTAACGCGCACGCTTAGAGATCTATATATTGACACCGATACGATCAATGCAGGTAATTTGTCGGTTACGGCGCGATGTCATCTTGGGTGCGATATGGATGACCTACTTATCAAGTGTTACATCTTAGGTGATAATATGCGCGAGAGGATATATGGTAGCATGTATTATAAGCAGGAGTTGGCTGTGTTCTCGCCAAGTGGCAGGGTAGAGTATGTTGACGTTGCCCTCTCGCGTTGGGTGGATGGGGTGGCGCTTAGTGAGTACATCTGTGAGCCGAGTAGCAACTTTAAAGAGCTCAGTCGCAGCTTCGACCATATGGCCTATTCGCTACTATCAGATAGGGTTGTGCATTGCGATATAAAGCCCGAAAATATCGTCGTTAATAGCTATGGTCAGATGACGCTTATCGACTACGATGCTCTGTGGTGCAAGTCGTGGGGCATGGACTGTAGGCGCGAGTTGGGGACGTTGGGATATTGAGATTTGAAGTGTGGGCAATACTCCCCGCTGGAGGATGTACAAAATTACCCTATTGTCCTAATATCTATAATGTTGGCATCGCTTGCATTGGAGTACAACACCATCTATCCACATATTAAGAGTGGCGCTATTCTCAATCCCGAGAGCCCCAAGCACTTCCTTGCTGCCATTGGTTGTGCCAAGGATATATTCATGAGGAGTGGAGATAGGACCCATTTGGCGCTTTGCGATATAATTACCCCGTCGGGTGTCAATGGCAGCAACCTTGTCGATTTAATGTATAATGTGGTTTATAGCCGCTCTGAAGATGGTTGGCAGGCGGAGCTTGGTCCTTTCTACGACGTGTAAGAGGGCTTCAATATTTCTCCTGTTAAGTGTGGTAATTCGTCGGATAATAGCTATCTTTGTATTGTGAAAGATGTTACTGCGAAAATATCAAAGCCCACGATAGATGAGATACTCATGCAGTGGTGGGGCTATGGGTCGTTTCGATCTGTGCAGCGCGAGATTATTGAGTCTGTGCTTGCAGGTCGCGACACGTTGGCGTTGATGCCTACGGGTGGCGGTAAGTCGCTCACATATCAAGTGCCGGCACTCGCCTCCGAGGGTCTTACCATCGTCATAACACCACTCATTGCGCTGATGAAGGATCAGGTCGACTCCCTTCGTAGGCGTGGCATATCGGCAGTTGCCGTACATTCGGGCATGGACTCTCGACGCATTGAGATGGCATTAGATAACTGCACCTATGGCGATGTAAAACTCCTATATATCTCGCCCGAGAGACTCACGACGGATGCCTTTAGGGTGCGTCTGTTGAATATGAATGTCTCGATTGTGGCCATAGATGAGGCACACTGTATATCGCAGTGGGGCTACGACTTCCGCCCATCGTATCTGCGTATTGCTGAGGTGCGTAAGCATATCCCTAAGGCGACGTTTCTTGCCCTGACAGCCTCGGCTACCGACTTGGTAGCCAAGGATATAATGCATCACCTTGGCTTCAAGACTCCACATATAATTCGTTCGAGCTTTGCGCGCCCCAACCTATCATATTCGGTGCGCATGGTCGATGATAAGTATGCCCAATTGCTACGCGTTGTGGATAACGTGGATGGTGCTGGCATCATCTATATGCGTACGCGTGAGGGGTGTGAGACATTGGTTAAGCAGTTGCGCGAGGATGGCTTCGATGCAAGCTTCTATCATGCAGGTCTGCCCGCCATGGAGCGCTCGTTGCGCCAGGATGATTGGCAGTCGGGCAAGGTGCGTATCATGGTGGCTACCAACGCTTTCGGTATGGGTATAGATAAGGCGGATGTGCGCTTTGTTGTTCACTACTCGATGTGTGACTCGTTGGAGGCATACTATCAGGAGGCGGGACGTGCGGGGCGCGATGGAAAGCGTAGTTATGCGGTGTTGCTACTATCGCCCAAGGATACCAATCAGATTAAGCTTCGCTTCAAGGCGGAGTTCCCCCCATTGGAGGATGTGAAGTATATCTATGAGCGCATCGTCAACTACCTTCAAATAGCCATTGGTGACGGCGAGGGTGCCTCTTTTGTATTCAATATATATGACTTCTGTCATCGTGAGAAGCTGAGTATCAATAGGGTGGAGAATGCCATTAAGCTCCTCGAGCAGAACAACTATCTAATGCTTATCGACGAGAACGAGTCGCCTGCCAAGATGATGTTCGAGTGTAGTCGCGATGCGTTGTACAGGGTGCATGCCGGAGGAAATGATATGGACATTATGCTGCGTACGATATTGCGTATGTACGATGGTCTCTTCACCACGTTCCGCTCTATCGATGAGCTTAACATTGCGAGCCACTCGGGCTTAAGCGTTGAGCGTGTGCACGAGCTGATGAAGATATTGTGGCGAATGCATATAATTCGTTACATCCCCTCCAACCACTCGCCGATGATACATCTGCTCTCGGAGCGCCTTCCAACCAAGGCCCTATATATAGCTCCGCAGACCTATAAGCATCGTTATGACCTTATCTATGAGCGCTTTAGCCGCATGGTGGAGTATGCCAACAGCGAGGGTCGTTGTCGTAGTGTAATCATCGAGAATTACTTTGGCGATAGCGATGCTCGGGAGTGTGGCGTTTGTGACTGGTGCTTGAGCAAACGACGTAGATTAAAGGAGGGATACCCCATTGAAAATCAGATTATTGATACTCTTAGATTGAAACCTATGGGCGTCAAGGAGCTTGTTGCTATGGTGGGTGGTCGCCCCGAGGATGTGGTTGAAACTATTGACAAAATGGTGCGTTCTGCTACAATTTGTCTCGGTGAAGGTGGCAAACTAAAAATAAATATGTAAATTTGCATCTTTGGAAAGTATAATTTCAAAGAAATTAACATGGCATACCAACAGGTCATAGATAACGATACCGTAGCTGCACTCCCTGCTGCCCGTTTCGACGGGCGTATTGTCGTTGTTGACAGCGAGGAGATGGTTGAGGCTGCGTGTCGCGATTTGCAGCGCTATGCCATGATTGGCTTCGATACGGAGACGCGCCCCTCGTTTCGTGCTGGGGTGAGCTACAAGATATCGCTGTTGCAGCTATCCACCCCTGAGGTGTGCTATCTGTTTCGCCTATGCCGTATCCGTCTTAGCAATCCGATACTCAAGATATTGGGCTCGTCGAAGATTCTGAAGATTGGCGTTGATGTGGGCGGTGATATTCGCGCATTGCACGCCCTACGCCACTTCAAGGCGGATGGTTTTGTCGATTTGCAGGTGGAGGCACCGCGTTGGGGCATTGAGGAGAAGAGCCTCAGAAAGCTCTCGGCCATAGTGCTCGGTATGCGCATCTCTAAGGCGCAGCGGCTCAGCAATTGGGAGGCGGAGGTCCTCACCGAGCAGCAGAGGGAGTATGCCGCCACGGATGCTTGGGTGTCGATGCATATCTTGGAGCGTATGCAGCAGCAGGAGCCTAAGGGTGAGCCCTACAATATCATCACGCTGCAGGATCAGCCAGCAAAGGAGGAGAGGCAGCCGGCAAAGAGGGAGCATCGTCGCCGCCACTGGCATCGAGCGCCCAAATCGGCTGATCATCAGAGAGTAAGTAATAAAAATAGTTAGCATAGATATGGAGCATAAAATGACAAAGGTACATCTACGCCGTGGTAAGGAGGAGTCGCTCGAGCGTCGCCACCCATGGGTATTTTCAGGCGCTATTGAGCGTATCGAGGAGGGTACAAAGAGTTTGGCGGAGGGTGATGTTGTCGATGTCATCACAAAGCAGGGCAACTTTATCGCTCGCGGTCACTATCAGATAGGCTCCATTGCTGTGCGTGTTCTCAGCTTCGAGCAGGAGCCTATAGATCAGGCGTGGTGGGATGAGCGCATCGCTCAGGCAAAGCAGCTTCGCGAGTCGTTGGGCATGGTCGAGAATGAGCAGACTACCTGCTACAGATTGGTACATGGCGAGGGCGATATGCTTCCAGGCTTGGTTGTCGACATATATGGCGATGTCGCCGTTGTGCAGTGCCACTCGGTGGGTATGTACCATGCACGTCAGAACATTGCTAAGGCCATATGTGCCGCTTATGGCGATGCTATCAAGGCGATCTACGACAAGAGCTCGCAGACACTCCCCTTCAAGGCTGATTTAGGGGCTATCGATGGCTACTTGTGGGGAGAGTCAGCGCATGGCGATCGCGTGGTGTTGGAGAATGGCTTGAAGTTTAAGGTCAACTGGGAGGAAGGTCAGAAGACCGGCTTCTTCATCGACCAGCGTGTCAATCGTGACCTTGTGCGTCAGTATGCCCGTGGTCGTAAGGTGCTGAATACCTTCTGCTATACGGGTGGTTTCTCGGTGGCGGCGCTTGCTGGTGGTGCTCGTGAGGTGGTATCTATCGACCTCTCGGAGCGTGCCATAAAGCTTGCCGACGAGAATGCTCGCCTCAACTTCGGTGATGAGGCGCCACACGAGGCTATCGCCTGCAATGCTGTTGAGTACCTCAAGGATATCGACGATAGCTACGACCTTATTATCCTCGATCCGCCAGCCTTTGCTAAGCACCATAAGGTGTTGGGCAACGCCTTGCAGGGATATAAGAAGATTAACGTGCGTGCCTTGCAGAAGATACGTCCAGGAGGCATCCTCTTTACCTTCTCATGCTCACAGGCCGTGAGTCGTGACCTCTTCCGCACAACGATATTTACGGCTGCGGCAATCGCAGGGCGTAAGGTGCGCATCATAGGTCAGCTAACACAGCCTGCTGACCACCCAATAAATATATATCACCCTGAGGGCGAGTATCTTAAGGGCTTAGTGGTATATGTTGAATAGTGAAAAATTTAACAAACAATAATAAATTACAATAGAGATGAAGAGATTGTGTTTAATAACTTTTGCTGCTCTTGCACTTGTGTCTTGTGGTGGCGAAGATGGAGTTAAGCTCGATGATCAGAATGGCTTTCACCAGGCGGTAAAGTTTGGTGGAGAGCATGGCACTGCACTTAAGAAGGCTAAGAGCTATGAGGAGTTCAAGGCGTCTCGTGCTACTATTGAGGAGTATCAGGCAGCATTTAAGGATCAGTTGGGTGGTGAGAGCTACCTCGCCTATTTGAAGTGTGTATCATCAGCAATCGACGGCATTGTGCTCACAGAGCAGAATATCGACCAGGATGCAGAGATTCTTTTTATCCGCGACTTCTACCAGACAAACAATGAGGAGGAGACGAATAAAAATGGTGAGCACCCTGCTCGAACGTTGGCTATGGATTACGTTGCAAGACTCAAGGCTGCAAAGGATAAGGAAGAGTTTGACAAAATACGTGCTGAGGTAGAGGCTACGGCTGAAGAGATTCTCTTGTCTGGTGATGTAAACGCCTGCGAAGAGTTTGTTATAAATTTTGGTTCGTTTTAAATCTTTTCTATCAATTTGTCTAAAAAGGTATAGAGTATATGAAACAGAATAGATCTAAAAGAGTTCTTGCAGCTATCAAGGGCTTCTTTACTAAGAATAAGGGTCTCAAGCTATGCTACCTATTTATCATCTTCTTTTTGTGCTATGCCCCTTCGTTTTGTGAGCATACGAAGATAACAACACCTTCGCGCGATGCATATCAGCTATATATAGATGCTCAGGGTATCGAGACAGAGGCGGAGTTGCAAGCATGGGAGCGCAAGTATCAGGAGATGGAGCTTGAGTATAGTAAGCGCTACAATGGTGCTACTGCTATTAAGTTCCGCACCATGACACAGCATATCGCTAAGGAGGCTGGCGATCGTCGTGCAAAATTTGGTGCAATGGAGCTAGCAGAGGCTAATGCTGAACAGTATCTTGCAACGCAGCTTGCAGATTACGATGCTGCATGGCAGATTAAGATTGGAACAGAGGAGCAGGCTTCAAAGGAGTATGCCAAGTTGCTTGATAAGGTTGTCGCAACCCATATGAAGGTGCGCGCCGCTGTTATTGAGTCATCTGAGTTTAGCGCAAAGGTTATGGAAGAGGACTATACCCAGGAGCAGCTCGATAAGCAGACTGCGTTGGAGAAGAATGTTGAGGAGCTTGTGGCGAAGCTCGATGAGCAGCGCTTGGAGGCGAGTCGCTATAATCTTGCATATAGATTTAAGTACAATAAGCTATTTAGCGACTCAATGCTTTTGCAGCGTTATATTGCAGCGTTCGATGGCAAGAATACTCGTTATAGCCATAGTGGCGATAAGGAGTATGGCGATGTGATGTATCTCGCAGAGCTTTATAGCTTGGTAGGCTCTAAGGAGGAGCTTGTGAAGGTTAATAAGGTTAAGGAGCAGATTCTCGAGGCTTATAAAAATGGTGTGATGCCTGGCGATGCTGAAAACGTGGATGAGGGCGTTACGGAATATAGCGCTGCTGCTAAGGCACATCTTGAGGAGCTTAGCAGAATTGAATATTGCCGTGTGAGCTTCTATGAACATTTTGACTGGGATGCGCAGTGGAAGAAGATACTCCAGGATCGCGCAGCAGCAGATAAGGGTAATAAACTTGAGACTACAGGGGGTGAGGTAGTAGCTGCTGGTGGTGATGAAGTTCAGCCATCAGCAACTACAGATGTCACTCCTGAGGTGACTGCTCCTATCGAGAACGAGAAAACGGATAGCGCTGCCGAGAACGAGCAGGATGAGAATGTAGCGGGTAAGGTTGTTATAACAGACTATGAAAATTTTGATGCAGCTGCGGATGTATGGGGAGATTTATAGTCTTGCCAATTCTAAATAGAGAGAGGGTGTTCACGTTATTGTGAACACCCTCTTATCGTTTAGTTAGTTGGCGATTCTACTTGCCGTTATAGCTATTCATCGTCCTATCTGTGCCTATCGATACGAACGATAGGATGGCATCGCCGAAGAGCTTCAGACGTTCGGGCATTAGCTTGTTCTCCTCGTCGGAGAAGTTGCCCAAGACGTAGTCCACCTGGTGACCCTTGGGGAAGTCGCCACCCACGCCGAAGCGTAGGCGAACATACTGGTTATCACCAAGCATCTCGGTGATATTCTTCAGACCGTTGTGTCCCCCCTCCGAGCCATTCTTACGCATGCGGAAGGTGCCAAATGGTAGGGCTATATCGTCCGATATGACAAGCAGGTTTTCGCGTGGTATGCGCTCCTGCTCCATCCAGTAGCGTACTGCCTTGCCCGAGAGATTCATATATGTCGAGGGCTTAAGCAGTAGGATGGTGCGACCGCGGTGCTTGAGTGTCGCCATAGCGCCATAACGCACCGTCGTAAAAGAGATATTGGATGCCTCAGCTAAGGCATCCAACACTCTAAAACCTATGTTGTGGCGGGTGTTGGTGTACTCGGCACCAATATTTCCCAACCCTACAACAAGATATTTCATAGTTACCGTTTAGTTACTACGAGCCAACTACTACTTCGCAGCGCGTGAAGCACGTGTTACGCGTACTGCGCAAACTGCTGTAGTTGCAGGAGTAACGAATGTGAGGTTCTCGCGCTGGATGTCACCAACGAAGATTGTCTGACCAACCTGCAATGGAGTAACGTCAACAACGATCTCATCTGGAATGTACTCAGCAAGAGCCTTAACAACGAGCTTACGAGCAGAAAGCTGGAGCTTACCACCGATCTTAACACCCTCAGCGTTACCAGTAAGGCGTACAGGTACGCTAACAGCTACTGGCTTACCCTCCTGAACGCGGTAGAAGTCTACGTGGAGAACCTGCTCGCGAACTGGGTGGAACTGTACCTCGCGCATAACTGCCTTCTCGATAGTACCATCGATGTTGATCTCAACGATGTATGAGTTAGGAGTGTAGATGAGCTGCTTGAGCTCCTTAACATCGATAGTGAAAGCCTTCTCCTCGCCACCACCGTAGATGATACATGGTACCTGACCCTCGCGACGTGCAGCCTTAGCGAACTTCTTACCGAAGTCGTTACGTGCAGTACCGTTAATCTGAATTGTCTGCATAATTGTTTAATAATTAATAGTTTAACTTCAGCACCACTCAATCATAATCTTCAGTTATGACCCCATAAGTGCCTGCTTGGGATGGCAAAGGTAGTAAAAAAAACTCAAATACCAAGAAAATGAGGAAGATAAATGAGGTTGAGGCTCCGATGGAGCGATTGAGAGTGAGAGATGCGCCATTCACGCGCAAGCAATCCTATCGCCCCCATTGCTCCTATTGCTCCCATGTTACAGCATTAACCTTGACTCTTCTCCGTCCCCTGCAGCTAAAAATAGGGGCTGACTAAAGATAACCTTCAGTCAGCCCCAAATCTCGGGAGGTCATGCCCCCTGACTATCACAGAAGACTACAAACCGAGCTTCTTGCGGATGTGCTTAGGAATAGCGTTCTTGTGAACAACGATATTCATAGTCTTGTAGCGAGCAAATGCCTTTGATGCATACCAGATACCCTCGTATGTACCAGCCTTGCCCCATGAGTTCTTAACCATGTAGTACTCAGTGCCGTTCTGATCCTTAGCGATACCGTAGATCTGCATACCGTGGTCATCGGTAGTCTCCCAGTTGTCATAAGCGATCTGACGCTCCTCCTGTGTGCACCACTTCTCAGCAACTGCTGGCTTAGGAGCGTTCTTCTTCTCCTCCTCGCTCATGCGAAGCCACTTAGCCATATCAGAACCCTCGAGGTCAGCACCATTTGACTCATCTGGAAGAACTGCAGTACCCATACGAGTAAAGCCCTTCTCGCTCACGTCGCTACCCCAAGCGATGGTATAGCCCTCCATGATAGCGTTGTCAAACACCTCCATAAGCTCGTCGATAGGGAGGTTGTATGACTGTGACCAACGCCAGTTATCCTGGATCTCAAGAACGAATGACTCGTAGAATGGGTGGTGTGTGTAAGATGTCAATGATACATAGTCGTCAGCGTTCAAGCCCAATGACTCGTAGAATGACTTAGGAGTGTACTCCTTGCCATTGTAAGTGAACTTCTCAGGACGTACGCCAAGATAGATGTCGTGGATAGCCTCGATAGCCTTCTTCCACAATGGCATGCCATTAGCATCTACCTGCAAGCTGCGGTGCTTACCCTCAGCGATAGCTGCAACAACAGCGTCGCTAACTGCAGAGAGCTCGTTGTGGTTGCTGAGCTCCATGCCATACATCACACCTGGACGCATCTCAGCCTCAGGAACAAGACCGAAAGCCTCCATACCGTAGATTACATCGTAGAATGAACCACCCTGTGAGAATGAAACATCACCGTGAGTACGAACTGCCTTGTCAGCACGATCGAGGTAGGTGTTGTGAACGATGTACATCTCCGAGAAGTCGAACTCGCCCTTGCCCATACGCAAAAGCTCTGACTCGATGAATGCCAACGATGAGTAGCACCAGCAAGTACCTGCCTGGTTCTGGTTCTTGATGCTGGTGATAGGATTCTCCTTCACTACTGTGAACTCTGACTCCTGTGCCATAGCACCGGTTGCGAAGATCATACCGAGTGCCAATACAAAGATTTTCTTCATAATAGTACAGTTTTAAGTTGTTATTGAATTTGTTATCTGTTGTTTCTGCGCTTTATTCTCATCTGCCTCTACTTCTTGGTCTTTGCCACAATGCGCTGACAGTCGGTATATGTGAGGCTCTCCACCTTTGTGCCCTTAGGCAGGCGGTAGTTCTTGCCGTTATAGGCTATGTATGGACCGTACTGACCGCTCTTGATAACCATGGCTGCATCCTCCGCGAAGGTGCGTAGTGGCATGGCTGCAACGCGCTGCTTCTCGTTGCTCTCCTGGAGGAGTGCCTCGGCACGCTCGCGTGTGATAGTATATGGGTCGTCGCTCTTGGCAAGCGATGCGAAGGTCTTGCCGTGGCGCACATATGGACCGAACTTACCAATGCCCACCATCAGTGGCTCGCCATCCAACTCGCCGAGGTTGCGAGGTAGTGCGAAAAGCTCCAATGCCTCCTCCAAGGTGATCGACTCGATGAGCTGACCCTTCTTGAGTGATGCAAACTGACCCTTCTCGCCATCCTTGCCCTCAAGCTCCACCATAGGACCATAGCGTCCGATACGTGCCTTGACCGTAAGACCTGTCTTGGGGTCGATGCCGAGCACGCGTGTAGCCTGCTGCGAGCGGTCGCTCTGTGTGCCGATTGCCGAGTCTACCAATCTATGGAATGGATCGTAGAAGTCGCCAATCATCTTGTGCCATGTGATGTCGCCCTCGGCCACGCGGTCGAACTCCTTCTCCACGTTTGCCGTGAAGTGATAGTCCATGATTGTTGCGAACTGCGACTCGAGGTAGTCGTTAACGACCATGCCTATGTCGGTAGGTGCTAAGCGGTTCTTCTCCTTGCCATAGCTCTCGTTGACAACCTTCTCGTGTATCTTGCCATTGCTGAGTGTCAGCTGCTCTGTCTGGCGCTTGCTGCCGTCGCGGTTCTGCTTAACAACATAGCCACGGTTAATGATCGTTGTGATGGTTGGTGCATAGGTAGATGGACGACCGATGCCAAGCTCCTCGAGACGCTTCACGAGGGCTGCCTCATTGTAGCGTGTGGGGGCCTGCGAGTAGCGCTCCGAGGCGGTGATGGTCGTTGCGGTGAGATTGTCGCCAACACTCATCTTTGGAAGTATGCCGCCCTCGCCCTCCTGTGCCACATCCTCATCCACAGCCTCCGAGTATAGGCGCATGAAGCCGTCGAAGCGTACTATCTCGCCCGTAGCCACAAACTGCTCCGAGCGACGCTTCATGTCAACAACAATCTGTGTGCGGTCAACCTCGGCAGGCACCATCTGCGATGCCACAGTGCGCTTCCAGATAAGGTCGTAGAGACGCTTCTCGGCAGCTGTGCCGTCGATCTCGTGGCGCTCGATATATGATGGACGTATAGCCTCGTGTGCCTCCTGAGCACCCTTAGCCTTGGTCTTGTAGTTATGAGGGTTTGAGTACTTAGCACCAAAGAGGCGTGTAATCTCGTTCTTACACTGCGTGATAGCCATCTGCGAGAGGTTCACAGAGTCGGTACGCATATAGGTGATAAGACCCTGCTCGTAGAGACGCTGAGCCACGGACATCGTCTGCGACACGCTCATGCCGAGCTTGCGACCCGCCTCCTGCTGGAGTGTCGAGGTGGTGAATGGAGCTGCTGCATAGCGCTGCAATGGCTTCTCCTCGGTCTTGCTCACGGTAAACTCCTCGCCGATGCAATCCTGGAGGAAGAGCAATGCCTCCTCGCGAGTGTCGAAAGCGCGCGATAGTGTAGCCTTGAAGAGGCTCTTCTGTGGATCGTTTGTCGAGTAGAACTGCGCAACAACGCGATATACCGCTACAGACTTGAAGGCTATGATCTCGCGCTCGCGCTCGACGATGAGGCGTACGGCAACACTCTGCACACGACCTGCCGAGAGTGCTGGGCGCACCTTCTTCCATAGCACAGGCGATAGCTCGAAGCCCACAAGGCGGTCCAACACACGACGTGCCTGCTGGGCATTCACCAAGTTCATATCTATGGTACGAGGATTCTCAATGGCGTTGACGATGGCGCGCTGCGTAATCTCGTGGAAGACGATACGCTTGGTGCGGTCGATAGGCAGATCCAATACCTTCGCGAGGTGCCATGCGATGGCCTCTCCCTCGCGGTCCTCATCGGATGCCAACCATACGGTCTTTGCGGCGCGTGATAGGCGCGTGAGCTCATCTACGAGCTTGCGCTTGTCATCAGGAATCTCGTATAGTGGTTCAAACTGATTATCAAGATCTATACCGAGTCCCTTCTTCGCCAAGTCACGAATGTGTCCAAAGCTCGACTTAACCATATACTCCTTGCCCAGGAACTTCTCGATGGTCTTCGCCTTAGCGGGGGACTCAACAATCACTAAATTCTCTTGCATCTCTATTTCTTATTTTCACAGCAAAACCTAAGCTTTAAACTTAGGTCCTGCTAAAAATACCTTATTTATGCTCTATGTTGCTAATATACAACTGTATATGTCAGCTCAAGTGTTATAGGAGCACTCTGAAGCTCCTCAGCAATCTCTGTCTCGTTATTACTACCGTCGCCACCAAATATCGCCTGGCGGTTGAAGCCAAATAGGCTGTCGGCAGCGGGTGCTACGTAGAACCTACGATAGGTGACAAGCGATGGGTCGCTATTGAACTTCTCAAAGTCAACCGTCTTGCCATCCTCCAATAGGTTGTCGGCGGCGGCCATCATCAGCGACTGTATGTGCGTTGATATATCCATGGTGTAGCAGCCAAGCGAGCGGTTAAGCGTACCATCGTAGTCGATGCTACTGATTTTCGAGTAGTAGTAGTCCGAGATGGCTATGATATTGTTATTATCCTCGTCCGTACCTCCGTAGCGTGTGTATAGACCAAGCATCGGCATCGACATATCCATGATGCCTGTCATCTTAAATGGATCTATTTCAAGGTAGTCGTAGTTAGAACCCTCGAGATAGATGCGCATCTTAGCCTGGTTGACCGATACCACGGCAGTAGGCTCAGAGAGTACTATGTCGGCAAGCGACTGTATGAACTCATCGGTTAAGTTTACCTCTGTAACTACGCCGCCCATGCCATCAACATAGCCCACTGTGACATCGCCGTCAGCCGTTGGTAGCCCCTCGTGCGATACGGTGTTTATCGAGAAGTTACCCGCCTTAACATCATACTCATCGGGGTTGATGTAGAAGTTGTAGGACATGATGGTCGTATCCTTGATAATCGTTGGATCCTCCATATAGCGGCTACGAGCATATAGCACAAGGGCTGAGCTATTCACATTGGTAGCAAACATCGCACCATCGCCCTCCTCCTGCTCATTCGCAGGCTTGATATATATACCACGAACCCTCTCTAAGAACTTATCCTCGTTGCCCTGCTCATAGATGCTCTCCGTGTCAAGACCGTAGTTGTCATTTGCATTTAGATCCTCCTTGGTGGTGAACATTAGGCGTGAGACATACTCTGCGGTGGCATCAGTCTCCTGGAATGTCACAAACTGTGCCGTTGGGTTCTCTATGTCGCCAACATAAGCACCGCGCTTCTGGTCGGGATAGTCGAAGGTGAAGATAGGCTCCTCGGAGATATACTCCGTGGGGTCGAAGTTGATGTAGAAGGTGCTATCCTTGAGCTCCGGAATCTTGAAATAGTCGTTCGACTTAATCTCGTAGACATTGAAGCGACGGCTCTTTGTGGTGTCACCATGGAAGTCGGTGATGTAGAGCGCCATCTGCATAGAGTCGAAGATTGGACGGTAGCCCCAGCCATAATCCTCGTCGAGCTTCGAGCCGAAGAGCATCTGTGTCATGAAGCCAGCCTGGCGCCTACCATATATCTCGCTACGCTCACTGCCGAAATAGAGTTTGTCTAATTTCGAAGACTTTATAGAGTCGGTCTGGTAGAGTCGCGTTGTGCTCATTATCATCTCTACACCTTCGGTGTCGCTACCAATATAGACCTTGCCACCCTTATATACGCGGTGGTGCATCTCCATCTTCTGATCTGTAGGCACAAACTCAGCACCAAGGCTGTAGTCAGCCTCGGTGGTGCAGCCCCACAGTAGTGTGAGTGCCGCCATAGATGCAACTATAGTAGTAAGTAGACCTTTATAACTCCTCATAGAACTTATACATGTTATCGAAGAGCTCCTTAGGGTCGCACTCCTGGTAGTCGAGGACCTGCTTGCCACGACTGCGTGCGTACTCCACAAGCTCCTTGTTAGCATTTGCCGAGGTTACAACAATACCGTCGGCATAATCTATAACGAAGCGGTAGAGATTTTCGTACGTAGGATCCTCCAAAATCTTCATCGAGCTATCCATGATACCCTCGCCCTCGAGCTTCTGCTTGAACTCCTCGTTGAGCGCACCCTCGAACTTATCATCACCCAACGACAGAACGATCTTTACGTCGCGGAAGAGAGGGTCATCATAGAAGACCTTCTTGAGGTACATTGGCGTGATGGCCGAGAACCAGCCGTGGCAGTGTACTATGGTTGGTGTCCAACGCAACTTCTTGACAGTCTCGAGCATACCGCGAGCGAAGAATATCGCGCGGTTGTCGTTATCCTCAAAGGGCTTGCCCTCCTCATCGTTGAGGATGGCGCGACGTGAGAAGTAGTCGTCGTTATCAATGAAGTAGATCTGTATGCGTGCTGCAGGTATTGAGGCCACCTTGATAATGAGCTGATGGTCATTATCGTTGATAATCAGGTTCATGCCCGAGAGACGGATAACCTCATGAAGCTGATTTCTGCGCTCATTGATGCAGCCAAAACGCGGCATAAATGTACGTACCTCAGTGCCACGCTCCTGCATCTGACGAGCCATCTCGAGGCTAAGCTTCGAGAGCTCGTTCTCTGGCAAGTAAGGAGCTATCTCCTGACATACGTATAGTATCTTGTTTTTTGCCATAATATCGCAATTTAACACTGCAAATATACAAAATTTCTGCTATAATATCAACATCGCATCGCCATAAGTACCAAAGCGATAGCCCTCCTTGCGGGCAACATCGTAGGCGTTCATAACGAGGTCGTAGCCACCGAAGGCAGCAACCATCATTAGCTGTGTTGAGTAGGGTAGGTGGAAGTTCGACACAAAGGCATCTGCCGCTGTGAACTGGTAGGGGTGGAAGATAAACTTATTTGTCCAGCCCTCCATAGGCTTCATCATGCCACCAACAGATACGGCTGTCTCCATGGCACGCATAACGGTGGTGCCTATGGCTACTACCTTGTGACCGTCGCGCTTAGCTGTGTTGATGCTCTCCACGGTCTCAGGCGTGATGACAAACTGCTCCGAGTCCATCTTGTGCTTCGATAGGTCCTCAACATCCACCGTGCGGAAGTTGCCAAGACCCACATGAAGTGTTAGGAATGTGCTATCTATACCCTTGATCTCCATGCGCTTAAGAAGGTGCTTCGAGAAGTGAAGACCTGCGGTAGGAGCGGCTACTGCGCCCTCATTCTTAGCATATATTGTCTGATACCACTCCTCATCCTCGGGCTCCACCTTCTCTCTTACCCAGCGTGGCAGTGGTGTCTCGCCGAGGTTGTAGAGTGCCTCCTTGAACTCCTCGTATGAGCCATCGAAGAGGAAGCGTAGGGTACGACCTCGTGAGGTGGTGTTATCTATAACCTCAGCACCCATAAGCTCATCGTTGCCGAAGTATAGCTTATTGCCGATACGGATCTTACGTGCTGGGTCTACCAACACGTCCCATAGGCGTAGTTCGCGGTTGAGCTCACGCAGAAGGAATATCTCGATGTCGGCGCCAGTCTTCTCCTTGCAGCCCTGGAGGCGTGCTGGGAATACCTTGGTGTCGTTGAAGACAAACATATCCTTCTCGTCGAAGTACTCGATAATATCCTTGAATACACGGTGCTCGATCTCGCCTGTCGAGCGGTGCAATACCATAAGGCGTGCATCGTCACGGTTAGTCGTAGGATACTTAGCAATCATATCCTGCGTAAACTCGTAACCATACTGTGATAACTTCATATATTTTTCAAAAAAAGCGTGTAACAATCATTTTATATACGCAAAAGTCGCTATTTTGTTTCGCACTCACGCAACTTTTCCATAAAATTGTCGAGCGTGTGGGCATACTCCACCCTAAAGCCACCGCTGCGCGTGCGGCGTAGCGAGCTTAGATATGCTCCGCTATTCAGTGCCTCGCCAATCTCGAATGCCAGCGAACGGATGTATGTTCCCTTGCTGCACTCTACGCGTATCTTTATGCGTGGCAAATCCCACTCCAATAGCTCCATGGTATAGATATTTATCTTTGCCTTCTTGAGCTCCACCTCCTCGCCGGCACGTGCAAACTCATAGGCGCGCACGCCTTGCACCTTCTTTGCCGAGTAGAGCGGTGGCAGCTGCTCGCGCTCGCCCGTGAGTGACTTGAGCGCCTCCTCGACCATCTCGCGAGTGATGTGCTCCGTAGGGTAGGTGTAGTCTACCTCGTGCTCCATGTCGCCCGATGGGGTAGTAGCACCCAACTGCAACTCGGCGATATACTCCTTCTGCTCAGCCTGTAGCTGCTCCACCATCTTCGTTGCGCGACCTATGCAAACGAGAAGTATTCCCGTAGCCAAAGGGTCGAGAGTGCCTGCGTGACCAATCTTAATCTTAGGGTAGCCACACTTGCGTAGCTGAAACTTTATCTTACGCACGACATCTGCCGAGGTCCACTCGTATGGTTTGTCGATAACAGCAACGTATCCCTCAGGGAAGTTGACATCCTTAAGTGTTAGTTCCTCCATATATTATATAATGTACGAGCCTATTGCCCCTATGCCGACAATAGCGCAGTAGATGGCAAACCAAATGAGCTTGCCGCGTTTAACAATATTTATCATAAATCGACACGCCAAGCAACCCACGACAAATGCCGAGATGAAGCCCGCGATAAGGGCGCTTGTCGACACACCCTCGAGGGTCATGCCTCCGTCGATAAGCTCCAGCAGGGTCTCGCCCATGATAGGTGCCAAGACCATGAGGAATGAGAATGTGGCTACCGCAGCCTTCTGGTTGCCGAGGATGAGACCTGTGGCGATGGTTGTGCCCGAGCGCGATAGTCCTGGCATTGATGCCACACCCTGCGAAAGACCGATGATGAAGGCGTCGCGATAGGAGATGGTACTCTTCTGGCGTGGGCGTGCGTAGTAGGCGAAGGTGAGCAGCGCAGCGGTGAGCAGCAGCATACCTCCCACGATGACCATGATGTATTCGGAGCCAAGCATTGCGTTTATATCATCCTTAAAGAGAAGACCCACAACACCGATGGGCAGCATCGAAATGACGAGCTTAATAAAGTAGCGCTTCTCGTCGTTCATCTCACGCGTGAAGATGCCGCGCACAAGCCACCATATCTCGCCCCAGAGGATGACGATGGTGCTTAGTACCGTGGCGGCGTGCAGTGTGACGTCGAAGGCGAGGTTCTCCTCTATCTCGACGCCCAGCAGCTCCTTGGCCAATTGCAGGTGTCCGCTACTTGATACGGGTAGAAACTCCGTGAGTCCCTGCACGGCACCCAATATTACCGACTCGAATATCTCCATACTACTCTCTCTTATCGCTGTTTTCTGGGAAGCGCTTCATGATGGCGAAGATCTCGAAGGCGAAGCCCAGAATAACCACTATTGGCGCAATTGTGATGCGGCGTGTCGAGTATATCGACTCGTCGAAGTGTGTTGCCGTGTGGTCGCCGCCACCCGACATGAGGATGAAGCCGAGAACGATAATTCCCGCGCCGATAAGCATTAGAATATAGTTCTTCATCGTTAGGGGCATACGTCCCTGATTGTTGTTATCGCTCATAATAGTCTCTAATATAGGTGAATCTTATTAGATTTCATGTTTACAAACTTATTTATTGCCAAGGCGCTAAATCCCACCGTAATGACGATACCCATAAATAGGATTATGCCCGAGAGGATGGCTAAGCTCTCGATGCCTATGACCTTAATACCCTCGGGGAGAATTTGTGAGAAGCCGTATGCCGTAGAGCATATTAGAAGCGCGGCAACAATACCCGATGCGAAGCCCTGCTTTAGGGCGCTCCATAGTAGTGGGCGCATGATATACCACTTTGTGGCACCTACGAGCTTCATGGTGTTGATAAGGTATCGCTTAGAGTATATCGTTAGGCGTAGCGTGTTGTTCAGCAGCAGCAGTGATATGAAGAGCAACACAAGCACAAAGATGCCGAGCGCCAGGGTGATTGCCGATACATTCTTTTGTGACTCCTCGAATGCCTTGAGGTCGGGCTTGTCCACATGCCCCACACCCTCAATGTCGGCTATCTCCTCCGCAAAGAGGTTGATATGGTGCGTATCCGCATACTCCTTCTTGAAGGTGATCTCAAAGCTGTCGGGAAGTGGATTTTCGCCGTCGAATACCTCGAGGTCTACCTCAAAGGGGATGACATCCGAGTTCAGCTTCTCATCGCCAGATAGGAAGTCGATGCTCTCAACCTCATCGCGAGCCTCGATCTGTTTGCGAATATCCTCCTTCTCATTATTGAAGAGGTTGCCATCTAGCTCAACCGATACAACGACATTGAGTGCTGGGTCGAGCACCGTCTTCATCGTTGAGAAGGTTATATAGCTCACAATGCCGAGCAAAAATAGCACCAACGAAATACTCACCGAGGAGATGATATAGGAGTGACGCACTTTTCGTCGGATGCGCTTATCTCTATTACTTAGGTTTGCCATAGGGGTCTTTATATCCAATTCTTATTTTTGCGAAGTATATCTTTGATATGTGGCAGTAGGTGGCGACGCCAAAGTGGCGATGTTATTAGCAGCACGAGTGCTATGATTATCAGCCATGAGCCGATGCCCGTGATGGCTGTTGCCATGCCCCAGTTAGGTGCGCGGAACTCCCACTCTATGGTGTGCTTGCCAGCTGGTAGCTCCATACCGCGGAGGATGTAGTCTACGCAGAAGTAGTCTGCCTCCTTGCCATCGATATATACCTTCCAGCCATCGGGGTAGTATATCTCCGAGAATACCGCCAACGCCTCCTCGGCCGAGTCGTACTCATACTTCAAATAGTTTGGTGCGTACTCCACCAGGCGGATGCTTCCCGAGGTGTCGTAGCTATCCTTAAGCTCAGGCGCAGATGGCTCAACTATGGCATAACGACCGAGATCCTCATACCCAATAGCCTCGAATGCCTCCTTGGCCGATCCCATCAGCTTTGGGCTCTCGACAAGCCATGCTGCACCCAATGATGGGTTGCCATACAACTGCTCGCCACTTATTAAGTACTTGACATTGAGCATCGATAAGACGTTGCCGTTCATCGTGTAGATATACTTGCCAAGTACCTCATCGTAGCGACCAAGCTTCGCACCATGATAGCCATCTACCGAGCGGTGGAAGTATGAGGCATAGGCAGTACCCTTGCTATTTAGGTCAAATACCCTAAAACCAAGCTCCTTATCCTTGAGTATCTCCTTGTCGGCATCCGAAGGCGAGATTTTTATCTCCCTCTTCTCCTGCCACTTATCCTTGCCAAAGTAGCGGTCGTTGACGCCCGCGAGGTCAAATACCATAATGCCTCCTATCAACAGTAGCATGACGTAGGGCAGTGCCTTGCGTATGATGACCTCCTTGATGTTCTTGTTTTTCGCCCAAACGTAGGCTAAGATGACAATGGAAGTCAACAAGATAAGACTTATGGCGCGCCAAGCATCTCTCATAAATGCCTCGCGACGAGTATTGTAGAGGATATCTTTGATCTCATCGCCCCACCATGTGTTTGCTGCATCGCCAAGCTTGCCAACACCATAGTCCGTAAGTGCGCCCATCATGATAATCATCATAAGCACGATGACCATGGCTGACACAATGCTCCACATTAGGCGGCGCATAGATAGCTCGCTGCGCCATAGTGCCATAAGGGCGTAGGCTGCCAATACCACAACGCTCCACTCCACAACGACGAGTGCCATAGATACCGTTCTATAGCTCTGGTAGCCTGGCAGATAGTCGAACATGAGTTCGTAGAACCACATCATATTCTTGCCCCATGCCAAGAGTATGGCGAAGATGGTAATGGCCACGAGCCACCAGCGGTTACGTCCCGAGGTGATGATTATGCCGAGGATGGCGAGGAAGACAACCACCGCGCCGAGGTAGGTAGGTCCTGCGGTAAATGGTTGGTCACCCCAATATACCGAGCTTGTCGCCTTATATATTGGCATGTTGAGCTCCTCATTACCCTCTTTTACAAGTAGCTGATAGCACACATTTAGGTATGTGTAGCACATATCTAAGTCGCTTATAATCAACTTCTCGATATCGGCTGTTGGGGTGTATACGCCTTTGTTCTTGTATATTATCGACTCTATTTTTGATACTGCCTCTTTGTGTACTTTGCGAGGCATGGCATCACGAACGTGGCTATTCTTAGCATCTGTTAAGATAGTGCTACATACATCCAAATAGAGGCTAAGTACATTATCATTAGTGGTTATGAGTTCCTCAATCCTCTCTTCGAATAGTGTTATCCCATCGTTATACTCATAATATGCCTTGATTTGGGCTATCGCCTCCTCATGTACCTCCTCGGGCATTACGCTACGAAGCTTATCATTAGCGTAGCCATATGCTCTTTCAGAGAAGAATTCGGCGGCCTCTTCGTTGTCGAGAAGCTTCTCAATATCTTCGCCTACTTGCTGATCCTCAAGCGGTAAGGCGCACATATAGTTGGGCACGAGCATATTGAAGCTCTCCGCCTTGCCGTAGCTCCACTCGGTGTTCCACTCAATCTTCTCCTCGCGTGCCTCCTCCGCGCTCTTGCTCTCGTCGCTTATACCACGCACCGTATGCTTCTGGTGGCTCACGGCATACCATAGCGGTGCGAAGTTCGAGGCACCCGCCAAGAGTGCTGCCACGGCGAGGATAGCTGTGCGCTTGCCGAAGCTGCGCCACGCCTTCTCGCGATAGGTGAACCATATCTCGCTGAGCCACAATGCGGCGCATGCGAGTAGGAAGTAGTAGGTTATCTGAGGGTGGTTAGCGCCCAACTCCAACGAGCCAAAGAGTGCGGCAAGCACACCTCCGACCCACATATTCTTGCGCAGCGTATGCCACACAGCACCCACGAGAGGTGGTGCATATACCATCGCCCACGCCTTGGTGATATGTCCTGCGTCGATGATTAGGAAGAAGTAGGTCGATAGACCATATGCCAAGCCGGCGATGATGCCTATCCAGGGGTTCACGCCCATGAGCACCACGGCCACCATCATCAGCATCATGGCAAAGAAGATGATGCTCATCGGCTCATCAAAGATTTTCACTGTCTGCCCTACACTCTGCTTGACATCCTGCGTTGGGTACTCCACGTCGATAAGATAGGCGGGCATTCCCGAGAACATATTACCTGTCCACTGGGGGTCTTCGCCCGTAGCCTCGCGGTGCTCCTTGATGTCGTGCGACATGCCTTCGTATTGCTCTACGTCGCCCTGCTGCAAGCACTTATCGTCGAACTGTGGTGCGAAGAAGTGGTTGCACACCAAAAAGAAGATTAGAGGTGCTGCAACCCATGGTAATGCCTTGACAATCCATGAGATAAGCACATTCGATGAGTCGTTATATTGTCTAATTTCGTGGCTCATATTTTCGTACAAGAAAAATTATCGTACAAAGTTACGAAAAAATAATTAAAACCTAAAGGTTTATGGCAAAAAGATGTGTTGTGCGTTATCACAACGAAGTAATTGAGCCATTGTTATATGTGACGTGCATAAAAATTGTTGCAACCAAATAGGGCAATTCATAAATTTTCGTTATCTTTGCGTGATATAATATAATCTATATGGCAACAATAGAGGCTATACGAAAACCAATAACTGCCGACCTGGAGGCCTTTGAGGCCTTCGTGAAGGATAATTTTACTGCTGAGGGCGAGCTGATGAGCGAGATGCTCACCTATGCCCTAACATCGCGTGGCAAGGGTATAAGACCAATACTCACAATGCTTGTCGCCTCGATGAGCAGCGCCAATGCGATTGAGGCAACCGAGAACTCTGGTGATGAGCGCCACTGCTCCAAGCGCACCTATCTAGCGGCGATGCTTGTGGAGATGATACACACCGCATCGCTCATTCACGACGATGTGCTCGACTCGGCTGATGAGCGTCGTGGTCGCCCCTCGGTGAATGCCAAGTGGCAGAGCAACATGGCGATAATCCTTGGTGACTACATCCTTGCACGCACCATGTCTTTGGGTATGGCATCGGCGCAGTACGACCTGCTATCCTACATTGGTGTTGCCATGGCGACACTCTGTGAGGGCGAGGTGTTGCAGAGCCAGCATGCCAATAATTTCGATACAACACGCGACGACTACTTCGCAATCATCTATCAGAAGACGGCGAGCCTCTTGGGTGTGAGTGCCGCTTTGGGTGCCCTCTCTGTGGGCGCTTCGCGTGAGGAGGTGGACCGCATGCGTAAGTTTGGCGAGGCCATAGGCATAGCCTTCCAGATACAGGACGACATCCTTGACTTCAACCGCCAGAACAATACCGGCAAGCCTGCAAACAACGACCTGCGTGAGCATAAGATGACGCTTCCGCTTATCGCCGTCATGGAGCGTAAGTCGGAGGAGGAGCGCAAGGCTATCGTCGAGCTCTTGAAGCGTTGTGCCGACGATGAGAGTGCTGTCGATGAGTTGCAGAAGATTGTCGACGAGGGTGAGGGCGTGAAGTATGCCCAGCAGACCATGCAGGCATATCTGCAGCGCGCCTTGCACCTATTGTCGAAGTATCCCGACTCACCATACCGCGCATCGCTAATGGAGCTATGCGCCTATATCGCCGAGCGTGATAAATAGTCGAAACTAATAACAAAAAATAGTATTGATCATGAGTACACAAAAGAAAGGTAATTTGTTGGCTATCATCGTGATGATTCTCCTCTTCGGAATGATCTCGTTCGTTACCAACCTTGCATCGCCAATGGGTGATGTGCTTAAGAATCAGTTCTCTGTTGCTAACTGGATGGGTACACTTGGCGTATTTGCGAACTTCATCGCCTACGCTTGTATGGGTATCCCTGCGGGTAACCTCTTGCAGAAGCGCGGCTACAAGTTCACAGCCTTGGCAGCCATCGCCGTAGGTTTCACAGGTGTCGGTGTGCAGACCCTTGCAGGTCTTATCAATGGCAGCGCAGCCTTTGGCGTATACCTCCTCGGTGCCTTCATCGCAGGTTTCTCGATGTGTATGCTTAACATTGTGGTTAACCCTATGCTTAACAAGCTCGCTGGTGGTGGTAATCGCGGTAACCAGCTCTTGCAGGTGGGCGGCTCGTTCAACTCATTCATGGGTACTGCCGTAATCTTCCTATCGGGTATCTTCGTGCCAAGCGTCACCGATGCTAAGATTAGCCAGGTATTCCCATTGATGTTTATCGCCTTGGCAATCTTCGCCATCGCCTTCCTCGTTGTTCTTCGCACCGATATCCCTGAGAGTGCTCCACAGCAGCTTCAGAGCAAGGCGAAGGATCAGCACAGCCCATTGTCATTCCGCCACTTCTTGTTGGGCGCTGTGGCAATCTTCATCTATGTGGGCGTTGAGGTAGGTATCCCTAACGTATTGCAGAAGTGGTTGCAGAATGGTGGTCTTGGTATCAATCCTGATGCTGAGTCTATCGCCGGCACAGTGGCTGCAACCTACTGGTTGTTGATGTTCTTCGGTCGTTTGGCGGGTGCTGCACTCGGCGCAAAGGTATCTGCAAAGACCATGCTTACCTCTGTATCACTCCTCGGTCTTGCATTGGTCCTTGGCGCTATCTTCCTCGACCCAGCAAACACCGTTAACCTTCCAGTATTTATGAAGACCGAGGGCTTCGGCATGGCTGAGGTGCCTATCAACGCAGCCCTTTTGGTGTTGTGTGGTCTCTGCACATCAGTGATGTGGGGCGGTATCTTCAACCTCGCTGTTGAGGGTCTTGGCAAGTATACCGAGAAGGCCTCTGGTATCTTCATGGCCATGGTTTGTGGTGGTGGTATCCTCCCACTATTGCAGAACGCCGTTGTTGATGCTACCGACAACTACCTCGTTAGCTACTGGGTAATCGCTGCGGGTCTTGCATTCTTGCTCTTCTACGCCCTTGTGGGTTCAAAGAATGTGAACAAGGATATTCCTACTGAGTAATATTCCGTAATATTATACCATACTGGTCGGCAGGTTAATTACCCTTGCCGACCTTTTTTTGTGCATATTTCTAAAACAATTATATGACAATAGCATTTTTTTTGTACATTTGCGCCACGAAATTGATTTTTTAATCTAAAAACATTTAAAACAATGAAGAAACTATTTCTATTATTGGCTGCTTGCGGCTTGATGGTTGCATGTGGCGGCGAGCAGAAGAAGGAGGACAAGGCTGCTGCTGATCAGAATAAGCAGGAGCAGAACGATGGTAAGTCTACTGTGGACCCAGAGAAGGCTGCAGAGGTAAAGGCTCCTGCAACTGCGCTCGAGTTCGTTAAGGCAAGTGTTGAGGCTGCTAAGGCTGAGGACGTTGTAAAGTACGTTGATCTTCAGGTGGCTGCCGAAGAGTTTATAAAGAAACTTTATGAGAACGAGGAGGAGCTCATGAAGCAGATGATGGAGGTTGAGGCTTGGATGTCTGACGAGAAGAATGCTGCTGATATGCGAGTTGCTGACGAGTTCGCTTGGTCAAAGGAGGTTCGTGCTGAGATGGAGAAGCGTGCTGAGGCTGAGTGGGAGAAGTATAACATGACCCAGGATTGCGACTGCTGCGAGGCGGAGTGCGCGGACGAGTGCAATGTAGAACAGTGCTGCGTGGACTGCGAGGAGACAATGCTCTACGAGGGTGATTGCGACTGCTGCGTGGACTGCGAGGAGACAATGCTCTACGAGGTTGAGTGCGAGGGCGAGTGCTGCGACGAGGACTATGATTACGCAGACGAGGACTACGAGGACGAGTGGTCAGATGAGGAGGAGTGGTAATATTTGTTAGTCATTACTAAACCCTAATATAGGTGGGTGGCATCGTGCTTTGCGCAATGATGCCACCTCTTTTTTTTGTGCCACCCAAAAATAATCGCTGTACGGTGAACAATATTAGAGATTGTTTTGTATCTTTGTAGTTGATTGTGGCTATTAGCTACTCGCACAAACAGATAATTCGAGACAATTCTATACAATAACTAAAACTTTACTACAATGTACGGAAAATTTCAGCAGCATTTGCAGAATGAGCTCGCAGAGATTAAGGCTGCCGGCTTGTACAAGACAGAGCGTATCATCGAGTCACCACAGCGTGCCGAGATCGACGTGGCTAACCGCCCAGTGTTGAACTTCTGCGCTAACAATTACCTTGGTCTTTCTGATAACCCACGTCTCGTTGAGGCAGCTAAGAAGGCTTTGGATGAGCGCGGCTTCGGTATGTCATCAGTACGTTTCATCTGCGGCTGCCAGGATATTCACAAGCAGCTTGAGAAGGCTATCGCTGACTACTTCGGCACTGAGGATACTATCCTCTACGCAGCTTGCTTCGATGCTAACGGTGGTGTATTCGAGCCATTGTTCACAGCTGAGGATGCAATCATCTCTGACGCTTTGAACCACGCATCTATCATCGACGGCGTACGCCTTTGCAAGGCTCAGCGCTACCGCTACGCTAATGCCGACATGGCAGAGCTCGAGGAGTGCTTGAAGCAGGCTCAGGCACAGCGCTTCCGCATCATCGTTACCGACGGTGTATTCTCTATGGATGGTAACGCTGCTCCACTCGACAAGATTTGTGAGCTCGCTGAGAAGTACGACGCCCTTGTAATGGTTGACGAGTGCCACTCAGCAGGTGTATTGGGTAAGACAGGTCGCGGTATCACCGAGCTTTACGACCTTCGCGGTAAGGTAGATATCCTCACTGGTACCCTCGGTAAGGCATTTGGTGGTGCTGTAGGTGGCTTCACAACAGGTCGCAAGGAGATTATTGACATGCTTCGTCAGCGCTCACGTCCATACCTCTTCTCTAACTCACTCCCACCAGCAGTAGTTGGTGCATCTATCGAGATGTTCAAGATGCTCGAGGAGAGCGACGCTTTGCACGACAAGCTTGTAGCTAACGTTGAGCACTTCCGCTCTAAGATGGTTGCTGCTGGCTTCGACATCAAGCCTACAGTATCTGCTATCTGCGCTGTTATGCTCTACGACGCAAAGCTCTCACAGGACTTCGCTGCTGAGCTTCAGCAGGAGGGCGTATTCGTAACTGGCTTCTACTACCCAGTAGTACCAAAGGGTCAGGCACGTATCCGCGTACAGGTATCTGCAGGTCACACTACCGAGCAGCTTGACCGTTGCGTTGAGGCGTTTATCAAGGTTGGTAAGAAGCTTGGCGTCTTGAAGTAATTTTGCGAGATAAGGCAGCATCTGCTGCCGCTAACAAAAGAAAATGAGAAATGGCAGTACGCATCAGTACAGCCCTTCCTCATTTTTTTTGCCGAGCGTTGCAGCTACTACCTTCTATCACAAAATTAAATTTCTTGTGATAGCGGCGCATCAGCGACGCTTCAGTCCAAATGGCGGATGGGAAATACGCTTAGTATGTCCCATCCGCCATTTCTCGTGTCAGCGCCACTGCTGCACCACTCTGACAAGAAATTAGGTTGTGGCGCTACCGAGCGTTGCATCTTAATTGAAATTAAAAAAGTCTGAGGGGTATAAGGGGTGTTTTATTGATAGCTACTTGATAGCCAGCCCTTGGTACCCCAATTACCCCTAATACCCTTTGCACCCCTCACTCTATCGCTCCATCGGAGCGAAGTATTACTAATTACTCTCTACTCACTACTAATTAATTTCTCGCTTATTAGTGCGCCGCTAACCAGTTGTCGGCGCTATTAACCTCGGCGATGAGTGGCACGCGCAGCGTGGCGACGCTCTCCATAGCCTCCTTCACAATCGCCTTAACCCTATCAAGCTCGCTACGCAGGGTGTCGATGACAACCTCATCGTGCACCTGCATAATCATCTTTGAGCCTATGCCCTCGGCCACGAAGCGGCGGCGTATCTCCGCCATCGCCAGCTTCATGATGTCGGCAGCCGAGCCCTGGATGGGGGCATTTATGGCGTTGCGCTCGGCAAGACCCCTCACCGTGCGGTTCGACGATGTGATATCTCGAAGTGTGCGCCTGCGCTGGAACATGGTCTCTACATAGCCACTCGTAGCGGCATTCGCTATGGCGCTATCCATATACGCCTTGACCTTGGGATATGAGGCAAAGTAACTATCTATGAGCTCCTTAGCATCGCGGTTGGCGATGTCTAAGCGCTGCGCAAGACCGAATGCAGAGATACCATAGATGATGCCGAAGTTGGCGGTCTTCGCCCTGCGGCGCTCATCCGAGGTGACCTCCTCAACGCCCTTGTGATAGAGGCGTGCGGCGGTGGCGGCATGGATATCCTTGCCACTATTGAAGGCCTCGATAAGTGCCTCGTCGCCACTGAGGTGCGCCATGAGGCGTAGCTCTATCTGCGAGTAGTCGGCGGCAACGAGCGTATGCTCCGCATCCGAGGCGATGAAGGCGGCGCGTATAGGCTTGCCCAGCTCGTCGCGGATAGGGATATTCTGCAGGTTGGGGTTTGTCGACGACAGACGTCCAGTAGCTGTAACTGCCTGATTATACGAAGTATGTATATGCCCCGTCTTGGGGTTTATAAGCTCGGGCAGCGCCTCGACATATGTCGAGAGCAGCTTCTTGATGCCGCGATACTCCAATATCTTACCGACAATCGGGAAGTCGTGGGCGAAGCTCTGCAGGTACTCCTCATCGGTCGAGAACTGCTTGGTCTTGGTCATCTTGGGCTTCGCGGCGATGCGTAGCTTGCCAAAGAGCACCTCGCCGAGTTGTCGCGACGAGTTGATATTTAGCTCGGGCTCCTCAGCCATGGTGCGTATCTCGCTCTCTAAGCGGAGGAGGAGCTCGCGTAGCTCCACGCCATAGCGTGCCAATGCCTCGCGGTCGATGGTGACACCCTCGAGCTCCATGTCGGCGAGCACGTCGATCATCGGCTCCTCTATATTATTATATAGGTCTAACATGCCCAGCTGCTCCACCTCTCGGTATAGCTCGTGCTTGAGGCGCAGTGTCACATCGGCATCCTCGGCGGCATACTCCGCAACGCGCTCTATGCCCACCATATCCATCGTCAGCTGCTTCGCGCCCTTGCCTATGAGCGTCTCGATGGCGATAGGCTCATAGTTGAGGTAGCGCATGGCGAGGTAGTTCATGTTGTGGCGCGACTCGGCATCGATGATATAGTGCAAGAGCATGGTGTCTATCTTCCTACCCTTCACCTCTATGCCTGCGCAGCGAAGCACCATGATGTCGAACTTGATGTTCTGACCAATCTTCGTCGTAGCCGCATTGCTAAAGAGCGGACGCATGATGTCGAGATACTCATCCCTGTTTGCGTGCGCCATGGGCACATACCACGCCTTGTGGGGCTCAGCAGCAAATGACAAGCCTACGATCGTGCTCGTTATGGGGTCTAAGCCCGTGGTCTCGCTGTCGAAGGCAAACTCCTCGAACTTAGCCAGGTAGTCGCACATCGCCCTTAGCTCCTCGGCGCTGGTTACACTCTTGTAGTCGTGTTGGGTGTTAGATATGTTGTATACCAATGGCTCTTCGCTCGCCTGCTCCTCGACTACCGCCACCTCCACCGCTTGTGGCTCTGCAGGTGCGGCGTCGAACATGGCAAAGAGGTCGCCCTGACCCTCCATCTTCGCCTTGCGGCGCACCTCGGCCTTGGCGCGTGCCACCTCCTGAAGCTGTATCTGAGGCTCCTGCTTAGGTCCCTCGGTGGGCGCTGGCTCGGGCGCTACATTCTCCAAGTCGCGCATGAAGAGGGTGAAGTTGAGCTCGGCATATAGTGCTCGTAGCTCCGTATAGTTGGGTGTCGCTATGGCGAGCTGCTCGGCATCGAGCGTTATGGGCGCGTCAAGACGTATGGTCGTCAGCTCCTTGGCAAGGCGCAGCTTGTCGCCCCACTCGGCGATGTTTTTGCCCGTCTTACCACCAATCTTATCGGTGTTATCAAGGATGTTCTCTACTGTGCCCCAGGCGTTTACCAATTTGCACGCGCCCTTCTCGCCAATGCCTGGCACACCGGGTATATTATCCGAGGCATCGCCCCATAGCGCCAGCATATCGCGTACGAGGACGGGGTTAGTAAAGCCATACTTAGCCTCTATGGCGGCGCAATCGACAATCTCTATGTCGTCGCCCTTCTGCTTGTATATCACGCAGTTAGGCTCGACAAGCTGACCGTAGTCCTTGTCGGGAGTGACCATGAAGACGCTATATCCCGCCGCAGCACCCTGCTTGGCGAGTGTGCCGATGACATCGTCAGCCTCGAAGCCCTCGACCTCGAGGATTGGTATGCGCATCGCCTCCAGCAGGCGCTTCACGTAGGGCACCGATATCTTGATATCCTCGGGTGTTGGTGGGCGGTTCGCCTTGTACTCGGGGAATATGTCGCGGCGGAAGCAGCCACCCGGAGGGTCGAATGCCACGCCTATCATGTCGGGCTTCTCGCGCTTGATGATGTCGCGCAGGAACTTCGTGAAGCCGAAGACCACAGAGGTGTTCAGACCCTCGCGGTTGCGCATGGGACGCCCCATAAAGGCGTAGTAGTATCTGTATATCAACGCATAGGCGTCGATAAGGAATAGACGTTTCGACATTTTTCAGCGTTTAGAAGTTATCAGAAGCGAACCACTCGGCATATGATGTGGCTGTCTCATGCAGGCGCAGTGAGTGTAGCTCTATCTCCTCGGGCAGTGCGCCTAATAGTCGCTCGGCGAAGTCGGCGAGCATATTCTCGCACGTAGGCTGATAGTCTACGAGCACCACCTTCTGGAACTCCTCGCAGCAGCGCATGTTGCATAGTATCTCTTTGGCCATGGGGGTGTTGCGCATGGTGAACGAGTGGTCGAGGCGCTCGACGATCTGCTCGTTGACGATACGCTTCAGCACGCCGAAGTCCATCACCATGCCGTATTTTGGTGACTCGGGGTCGGTGATAGGCTCGCCCTTGACTGTTACGAAGAGACGGTAAGAGTGACCATGTATCTCGCGGCAGAGCCCGTCGTAGCCCTCGAGCATATGCGCTGCCTCGAATGTAAACTCCTTGGTAAGTCTTATAACTGACATAGTATCTACTATTTATTTCAGGGATGTTCTATAAATTAGTAAAAAAGTATTCGTTATCTCAGGAAATTCCATTTCGGCTGCTTTTGAATTTATTTTGGTCTATTTCTCATCTTTGCGCAGTTACAATGCTCGCATTGCGCCTTTGCAAGAGCTGAGAACTATCCTCAAAATACTCTTCAAAATCATCACGACCTAATTTATAGAACCTCCCTACATTACACTATCCATAGATGCACACCCGCGCATCATACTACAAAGATACTAAAAATGTTGTAGCTAACAACCAACTATAACAAAAAACTGCCCAACAATCTCTTGTCGGGCAGTTATATACATTATAGGAGTGGATTACCAGATGATAACGCGCTCCTCTGGTGCCATATACATCGCATCGCCCTCGCCAATACCAAAGGCATCGTAGAAGCTCTGGATGTTGCGCAAAGTGGCATTCACGCGGTTGCGACCCAACGAGTGTACGTCAACCTTTGTGAGACGCTCCTTCTCCTGGTCGGTGATGTTCTGTGCCCAGAGGGTAGCATAACCGATGTAGAAGCGCTGCTCGCCAGTGAAGCCGTCGATGTCGGCAGGACGCTCGCCACCCCATGCATAGTCGGTAAGGCCTGTGAAGGCGAGACGAAGACCACCCTGGTCGGCGATATTCTCACCCAAAGAGAACTTACCATCGGCGAACAAGCCTGGGAGGATCTCGATGGCGTTGAACTGATCAACGAGTACCGCTGTCTTAGCCTCGAATGCTGCGCGGTCCTCGGCTGTCCACCAGTCGTTCATGTTACCCATCTTGTCGAACTGTGAGCCCTGGTCGTCGAAGCCGTGGGTCATCTCGTGGGCGATAACCACGCCGATAGCGCCATAGTTCACAGCGTCGTCAGCCTCAGGGTTGTAGAATGGAGGCTGGAGGATAGCTGCTGGGAAGCAAATCTCGTTGGTTGTAGGCATGTAGTATGCGTTAACCATCTGTGGAGGCATCATCCACTTCTCGCGGTCTACTGGCTTGCCCACCTCTGACATAGAGTCGGCGGTGTACCAGCGGTTTGCAGCTACGACATTCTCCCAGTATGACTTCTTAGGATCTACGGTGAGTGTTGAGTAGTCCTTCCACTTGTTAGGATAGCCAATCTTCACGGTGAATGCTGCGAGCTTCTCCTGTGCCTTAGCCTTTGTCTCCTCGCTCATCCAGTCGAGAGCCTCGATATGCTTAGAGAATGCCTTCTGGATGTTAGCCACCATAGTCTCCACGCGAGCCTTCTCAGACTCTGGGAAGTACTTAGCGACATACATCTGACCTACGGCCTCCGAGAGTACGCTGTTAGGCACACCCATAGCGCGCTTCCAACGTGGACGTATCTCCTGTGTTCCCGACATTGTCTTGCCGAAGAACTCGAACGATGCGAGGGCGAACTCCTCGCTGAGGTATGACGCAGCAGCGTCGATGTAGTGAGCAGCGACATATGCGCGAAGCTCATCCAACGATGCGGTGTTCAACACCTCGAGGATGTTGCTGAACGATGATGGCTGGCTTACGACGAGCTTCTCAACAGTGTCGAGACCCATGCCCTTGAAGTAGGCATCCCACTCAACGCCAACATATGCCTTCTTGAACTCCTGGTAGGTATAAGGGTTGTAGCCCTTAGCGATATCGCGGCACTCAACATTTGTCCAGTGCTTCTCGGCGATGCGATCCTCAACCGCCATCACATTGTTAACCAACGCCTCTACATCGCCCTTAACGCCTGCAAGGGTGAAGATCTTGGCGAGGTATGTGCGGTATGCAGCCTTGATGTCAGCGTTCTTCTCGTCGGTGTAGTAGTCGCGGTTGCCCATGCCAAGACCGCCCTGCTCCATATAGAGGATTGTCATGTTGCTATCAGCAAGGTCGGCTGCTGGGTATGCTGCGAAGAATACGCCGATGCCGTCGGTGTGAAGCTCCGAAAGGGCTGCGATAAGCTCCTCGCGGCTCTTCATGGCGAAGATGTTCTTCAACGCCTTCTTGATAGGCTTAGCACCCTCCTTGTTGAGGCGCTCCTCGTCGAGACCCATCTTATAGAGGTCCGAGATCTTCTGCTCCACGCTGCCGAACTCAGCCTTTGTCGCCGACATCTCGTTGAAGAGCTCGTTGATGCGAATCTCGTTGTTCTCGCGCAATACGTCGAATGAGCCGTAGCGAGAGAACTCAGGCTTTAGGGGGTTGTTCTTCTGCCAGCCGCCAGTAGCCCACTGGTAGAAGTCGTCTTTGCGATTTACCGACTCGTCGAAGTTTGCCTTGTCGATGGCAGGCACGCTCGCGCTCTTAGGCTCCTCGGTAGTTGTTGTTGCAAACGCTGTCATAGCAATTGCTGATGCAAGGATTAAAGTTAGTTTTTTCATTATCGGTTAGTTATAGATGTTTGCTAATCGGTTCTTGCCTCTTACTTGCGGATGGCAGCCACACCTGGTAGCTCCTTACCCTCCATGTACTCCAACAAGGCACCGCCACCTGTAGATACGTACGATACGCGGTCAGCCAAGCCGAACTTGTTGATACATGCTACTGAGTCGCCACCACCAATGAGTGAGTAAGCACCCTTGTCTGTTGCCTCGGCGATAGCCTCAGCCACGGCGCGTGAGCCTGTTGAGAACTTGTTGATCTCGAATACGCCCACAGGACCATTCCAGAGGATTGTCTTGCAGCCGAGGATATGCTCGCGGAACTTAGCCTTACCGCCAGTAGCGATGTCGACACCCTCCCACTCGTCTGGGATGTTATTTGCTGGTGCCTCCTGGGTGTTTGCTGTCTCGGCGAAGTCGTCGCAGATGAGGGCATCTGGTGAGCGGAGGATCTTCACGCCGCGCTCCTCAGCCTTCTTCAAAATCTCGAGTGCTACAGGGAACATATCAGGCTCGCAGATAGACTTACCCTCCTTGCCACCCTCAGCACCTGCGAAGGTATAGGTCATACCACCACCGATGATGATAGAGTCGACCTTCTCCATGAGCTTCTCGATGATGGTGATCTTTGTCGACACCTTCGAGCCGCCGATGATAGCGCAGAATGGACGCTCAGGGTTCTCCATAACGCCGTCGATAGCCTTCAACTCGTTCTCCATCACGTAGCCGAACATCTTGTCCTGTGGGAAGTAGTCGGCGATGAGTGCTGTTGAGGCGTGCGCACGGTGTGCTGTGCCGAAGGCGTCGTTGATGTAGCAGTCGGCATATGAGGCGAGACGCTTCACGAACTCCTTCTGCGACTCCTTCACAGCCTTCTTAGCCTCCTTCTTCTCCTCGTCAGATGCATCCTCCGCAAGACCGCGTGGCTTGCCCTCCTCCTCAGCGTAGAAGCGCAAGTTCTCGAGGAGCATCACCTCGCCTGGCTTGAGGTTAGCAGCCATCTGGGCAGCCTTCTCGCCCATGCAGTCGCCCGCGAAGAGGATCTTCACGCCGAGGCGCTCCTCGATGGCGTATACGATCTGCTCCAATGAGTACTTTGCATCGGGGTTCTTCTTAGGACGTCCGAGGTGCGACATAAGGATCACCGAGCCACCCTTCTCCAATACCTTCTTGATTGTAGGTATTGCAGCACGGATGCGTGTGTCGTCGGTCACCTTACCCTCAGCGTTGAGAGGTACATTGAAGTCTACGCGGATGATGGCGCGCTTGCCTGCGAAGTTGTAGTTGTCAATAGCGAACATAATCTCTATATTTTTTAGTTATACTTAGATGCTTTATTTGGAAACATATACGCTACAAAGTTAATTAAAATTTTCCAAAAATCACACCATATACATATATAAATAATCTATGGAGGTGCTATGTCGCGGTGCTGAGATACGCCAATTTGACCAAATACCTAAAAAATGAGAAAAAAGGTGCTATTCGTGGTACACCATTGCAAAAGTTTTCATATCTTTGTGTGATTGTTGAGAAACCGTAACCCCAAACAAAGAAATTGAGATAATCTAAATTAAATAATTTCAACTATGCAGAATAACAAACTTCAGCGCGCAGCCGATAACATCCGTATCTTGGCTGCCTCGATGGTGGAAAAGGCTAAGTCTGGTCACCCTGGTGGTGCCATGGGTGGTGCCGACTTTATCAATGTCCTCTACACGGAGTTCCTCCGCTACGATCCCGACAATATGGCATACCCACATCGCGACCGTATGTTCCTCGACCCAGGACATATGTCACCAATGCTCTATGCCGTACTCTCATTGGCTGGTAACTACTCGACTGAGGATTTGCAGTCGTTGCGCCAGTGGGGTAGCGTGACTCCTGGTCACCCCGAGGTAGATGTTATGCGTGGCGTTGAGAACACCTCTGGTCCTCTTGGTCAGGGTCACGCCATGGCTCTTGGTGCTGCTATCGCTGAGCGCTTCATGGTAGCTCGCTTCGGTGAGTGGATGGCGCATAAGACATATGCCTTCATCTCTGACGGTGCTGTTCAGGAGGAGATCTCGCAGGGCGTAGGTCGTGTTGCAGGTCACCTTGGTTTATCGAACCTCATCATGTACTACGACTCTAACAACGTGCAGCTATCTACCAAGTGCGACGAGGTAGACACCGAGGATATCGAGATGAAGTATAAGGCTTGGAACTGGAACGTCATCACCATCAATGGTCAGTCTATCGACGAGATACGCGCTGCTCTCAAGGCTGCTAATGCCGAGACTGAGCGTCCTACACTCATCATCGGTAAGACCATCATGGGCTATGGTGCTCGCAAGGCTGACGGCTCAAGCTTCGAGAATATGGTATCTACCCACGGTCAGCCACTTACAGCTGCTGGTGCCGACATCGCGGCAACCATCAAGAACCTCGGTGGTAACCCAGAGGAGCCATTCGCCGTATTCGAGGAGTCTAAGGAGGTATACGCAGCACGCCGCGAGGAGCTTCGCGCATGGGCAAAGCAGATGCAGGAGACTGAGGCTGCTTGGCGCAAGGAGAACCCAGCACTTGCTGAGAAGATGGATATGTTCTACTCGGGCAAGCTTCCTAAGATCGACTACTCGGCAATCGAGGTTAAGCCCGACCAGGCTACACGTGCCGCATCGGCTAATATGCTCTCATACTTCGCTGAGCACGTTGAGAATATGGTTGTTTCATCTGCCGACCTCTCTAACTCAGATAAGACCGACGGCTTCCTCAAGAAGACTAAGGCATTCACCAAGGGCGACTTCACAGGTCAGTTCTTCCAGGCAGGTGTTGCTGAGCTCACCATGGCTTGCGTGATGAACGGTATGGCATTGCACGGCGGTATCATCCCTGCGTGCGGTACATTCTTCGTATTCTCTGACTATATGAAGCCTGCGGTGCGTCTCTCAGCACTCATGGAGAAGAAGGTCATCTATATCTGGACACACGACTCATTCCGCGTTGGTGAGGATGGTCCTACCCACGAGCCTGTGGAGCATGAGGCACAGATCCGCCTTATGGAGCATATGCGCAACCACTCAGGCGAGCGCTCGATGCTTGTTCTCCGCCCTGCGGATAGCGAGGAGACCGTTGCTGCATGGAAGATGGCTATGGAGGAGAAGCGCCCTGTGGCACTCATCCTCTCACGTCAGAATATCAAGTCGTTGCCAGCGCTTAACGGCAAGTCACGCCGCGAGGAGGCTATGCAGGCTGAGCGCGGTGGCTATGTAGTTATCGAGAATAAGGATGCTAAGATGACCCTTGTGGCTACTGGCTCTGAGGTATCTACACTCATCGAGGGCGCCGAGATCCTCGCATCGGAGGGCATCGCCACTCGCGTGGTATCTATCCCTTCTGAGGGCTTGTTCCGCGACCAGAGCAAGGAGTACCAGGCAGAGGTGCTTGGCACCCTTCCACGCTACGGTATGACCTCGGGTCTTAGCGTCAACCTCCGCGGTCTTGTTGGCGAGGAGGGCTTCATCCATGGCTTCGACCACTTCGGCTACTCAGCACCATTCAAGGTGTTGGACGAGAAGTTCGGCTACAACGGCAAGTGCGTAGCTGAGGAGATCAAGGCTTTGTTGAAGTAGGAGGGAGATACTACCTTCGCTTGTTAAGGTGAATTGGTGCGCTTCGCATGTTAAATAGGTGCGAAGCGCACCACACTTTTCACCTTTCACCCCCCCCTCACTACCCTTTAGCAGGCATCAGCCTGCGAACTACCCTCAGCTACCCTTATAAAAGTGCAATGGTCAAAACACCACCTCCTCCCCTATAATCACCATATTATAAGCAACTTACATGAGTGTGAACTCTCCCAATAGACCACTCCCACGAAAAAAATATCAAAAAAAGATGCAAAATATTTGGATAAATGATATTCTTGACTTACCTTTGCTATGTGGAAAACACAAAGTTTATTTATTAATCTTTAAAAAATTTTAACACTATGAAGAAACTTTTACTTTTGATGGCAGCTTGCTTTGTAATGGTAGCATGTGGTTCTGAGGAGAAGAAGGAGAAGCAGCCAGAGACTATGGTTGAGTTCGCAGAGGCTATGTGCGTTGCAGCTGAGGCTGGTGACGTTAAGAAGTTCGAGGAGCTTAATAAGGCTTCTGAGGAGCACGCTAAGGAGCTTGCTAAGGAGGAGAACGCAGAGCAGCATAAGAAGGAGACTGAGGAGCTTAAAAAGTGGCTCGAGGAGAACGCTGAGCGTGTAAAGAAGGCTGAGGCTAAGCTTGAGGAGGCTAAGAAGGCTGAGGAGAACAAGGAGGAGTAATCCAACCCGACTTCCAAATTTTGAGAGACTACAATTTGTAGTCTCTCTTTTTTTGTGCTTACTTGAGCGATAGCATGGTGGGATTAATTAGTAGAGAGTAGTGAGAAATTAGTAATACTTCGCTCCGATGGAGCGATAGAGTGAGGGGTGCAAAGGGTATTAGGGGTAATTGGGGTACCAAGGGCTGGCTATCAAGTAGCTATCAATAAAACACCCCTTAGACCCCTCAGGCCCTTTTTTTCGCTCCGATGGAGCGATAGGGAATGGGTTAAGATGTGTTAAGGTGCGTTAAGGTGCGTTAAGGTGGGGGTGCGTTAATATGGGCAGAGTCAATCGCATAGTAACCCAAAGTAACTCATAGTAACACACATTAACCCAAGAAAAACCCATAGTAACCCATCGCTCTGGGGACAATCCCCACTATACCCAGAGTGCGCCTTGCGCACGGTTTTACCCAATTTCCCCAGAGCAAGCCTGCTTGCGGCTCTTCCCAGCTATTGCCCCCTCGCTTCCCTTTAGCAGGCGTCAGCCTGCGAACTACCCCTCACTACCCTTATCATGCCACTAAGAATAGAAAAATAGTACCGTTCGGGTATAATTTACCGATTTTTTCACTATATTTGTACCCGATAGGGTTGATTTAGGTATGTAAGTATGGATATTATACCCTATCGGGGATACTTAAAACAGACGAAATTATGGATATTGGCAAGTACATCAAAGCAAAAAGAGAGTTGCACAACCTCACTCAAGTGGAATTAGCGGAGAGGGCTGGTGTAGGCATTCGCTTTGTTCGTGAGCTTGAGGCTGGTAAGACCACTGTAAGGTTAGACAAGGTTAACCAGGTTCTTGAACTCTTTGGCGAGGCTTTGTATCCAACAAAAATAGAGTAGTATAAAAGGCTCATCGAGGAGAGATTAAGTCGCCTATAATGATGGAGTATTTTGCTTAGATACAGATGCGTAGAGCACACAAAAAAATATGGGTTGCCCGAGGCAACCCATATCTCATATTAGCCGTTAAGATTACTTGATGTACTCGTAAGTCTTCTCACCGTCGTTGAGTGAGCAGTATGCTGTGTTAGCAACCTCCCAGCGGCCCTGAGCGTCCTTAGCTGAAACGATCACGAGAACACCCATATTCTCATACTTCCACTTGTTGTTGATGATATCAAGCTCGAATGCGCAGTCGTAAGTCTCGCCCTCTGCAAGCACGCCGATAGACTCACCTGAGATGTTACTCTTAGAGTATGTGCCTGAGATGTTACGAAGAGCGTAGTCATAGATCCTGTGGTAGTCCTTAGTAGCACCTGACTGGTTAGGGCTGTAGATGCCGCTCTCGAGCAACCATGCAACAACCTTATACTCCTGAGACTTTGCAGACTTAATCTGAGCGGCGCAATAGAGGCATGTGCTGTCACCCTCAACAGCCATTGAGATACCTACGTCAGCACCATCCTGCTTGATGTAGCTCATAAGGATGTTTGTGAAGCCCTGTACTGAGCGGCTCTGTGGCTGACCAGTGTAGAAGTTAAGACGTACGTCTGGATAACCCTGTGGGCTGAAGAACTTGTTTACCTCGTTAGCTGCCTGTGAGTTAGCTGGATCGCCACCTGCGTAGTAACCAGCGTGTACCTGAACCTCGTTGTAGTGCTCGTGAGCATCGGTCTGTGCAAGGCTGCGGAAGACGTCAATTACTGAAGGACAGTAACCGCAGCCAACACCTGTGTTGTCGATGAACAAGCCACGGTGGTTGAACTTGGTATTTGCTGGATCTGGGTCAGCAGGAACATCTGGCATCTGAGCCAACACGGTGATGGTAATGTTGTTTGATGACTCAGCACCAAAAGTAGCGTTGAATGTGTAGCTACCTGAAGCTGATGCTGTCCATGGGTTTGAGATCTTGTTAAGCTCGCTGTCGTAGATTGATACGAACTCTGTGACGTCGGTAACCTCGCCAGTCTCAGCATCCTTCATTGTTGCAGTGAAGGTCACTGACTCGCCAAGTGCAACAGTAGTGCTGCTTGCCTCAAGGGTGATTGAGCCCTTTACCTCTGGTGCTGGCTCCGGTGTGTTCTCCACAGGCTCGCAAGCTACAAAACCAAGAGTAGCCACGCTAAGAAGCGCAAAAAACTTTGTGATTTTCATAGTTGTAAATAGTTTTAGTTATTGATTAATAATATTTTAGTTTTTGTAGTTATATGTCACTGAGTCGTTGATAGGGCAGAGGACAACGTTGGCAACGTCGAAGCGGTTGTTAGCACCCTTCTTCGACACGATAACCATAACCTTCATATTGTCGCGGTTCCAAGTGTCGCGAGCGATGGTGAGGTTGAGAATCTGCGATGCTGTCTCGCCAGCCTTCAACGTGCCGAGCTCATAGCCAGTGAGTGGTGATGTGGTGGCAGCCTGGCGGATGGCGTTGTTGTGGATGTTCATCCAGCTCTCGGTAGCATTGGTCTGCTTAGCCTCGATGCCATCCTCCAACAACCACGCTGTGATGCTATACTCGCCCTCTACGGCAGCCTTAACCTCAGCATTTACAACAACAGACTTAGCAGCCATGTTTGTTGAAGCAGCGATGCCTGCATCGGCATACTCCTTCCACAAGGCGTTGATCTGGCTCTTGATATGCTCGGCGTTGTAGCTCGATGATGTTGGGTGGTAGAAGTTGTAGGTGAGCGTAGGGTAGCCCTGAAGACCATAGTGTGAGCTGATTGATGCTGCAGCACCCGAGAATGCAGGGTCGGTGTTGCTATACGAGTGCGACATAGCCTCGTAGTACTTGCCGTGGAAGCCCTCGGTCTCCTCGACCTCCTTCAACGCCTTCATCATCTGTGGGCAGTAGCCGCAGGTGTTACCAGTGTGGTCAACGAGCAAGATGCGGTGCTCGAACGATGTGTTCGCAGCGTCGGTATCCTTAGGAAGGGCTGGAACCTCTGGGCTTACAGTCACCTTGAAGTCCTTAGAGATGGCGTCGCCAACAACAGCGTAGAAGGTGTAGTCACCATCCTCGGTAGGGGTGAATGGGTTCTCCACCTGCACGAAGTCGTGTGACTTGTCGAAGATAGTGGCATTAGCCGTCACATCTGCACCGTTGCTATCCTTAACAACGAAGTGGATAGGGGTGTTAACCTCAACAACGGTCTCGGCGCTGAGGGTGATGTCGCCCTCGGCGGTAGTTGGGGTATCTGATGACTCGCAGCCCACGAACATTGTCGCAGCCGCCGCCATAAGAGCAAAAAACTTTGTAAACTTCATATTCGAACTTTTCTATTTCTTAGAACGACAATGTCATTGCAAGGTTGAAACCTGTGTATGCTGGCTGGAAGCGGCAAACACCACCTGAGCATACATAACCTGCGCGGTTACGACCATACGATAGCTGTGCACGGAAGCTCTTGTGTGTGAAGCTTGCGCCCACCTGGTAGTAGTGCAAGAGGTGGTGCTCGCTCTCGTAGGTGTCGAGGTTCATGAAGTAGTTACCATAGTTACCATCCTGCATCTTCTCGCAGTTCCACATATCGCTAACGTAGAAGCTGAACTTTGGAGCGAGGTTGTACTCGATAGTCGCAGCTACCCAGTCACCCTCGTAGTCGTTAGATGCGAGGTACTGAAGCTCGAAGCGCATAGAGTGCTTCTTATTGATCTTGTAGGTCACATCACCCACGAAGATGTGCGATGAGCAGTAGTGAGCCTCTGGAGCATCGAAGTGGTTGATCTCCTCGTCCCAGCGCTGGAATGAGTAGAGGAACGATGTCTTCACCTGCTTGTTCCACTGACGCTCTACGTCGAAGTTGAGGTCGAGCCATACGTTGCGACCCTCCATATCCATCCCAAGGACAGAGTTGTAGTGGTCGAGGGTGTTGAACATCGAGAAGTTGAGGTGGAAGTTCCAATACTTACCACGAGCCTTAGGGTTACGCAATGAGTAGTACAAGTCGATCTGACCGCCTACCTCACCACCAGTGTGAACGCTCGAGCCACGATATGGGTTGAGGTTAGCAAGTGAGTAGGTGTGCTGACGGGTGAGAAGTGGAACATAGTTCATCACGTTACCACCACCGATACCCATAGGGCGGTTGTCGATAGATGTTGTCATATTCTCCATGCGACGGAAGGTAGCCGATGCTGAGAAGCGCTTGTAGTTGTAACCCAAGTCGAGGTAGATAACATTACCCTTAGCAGTAGGAAGTGTTGGGTTGAACAAGTCCTCGTTGAGCTTCGCAGCATACTCACCACGCAAGGTGACGCCAGCATACTCGAAGTTCAAGCGACCCGATACCATGTTCAACATCTGCTTGCCCGCGAGACTATTGGTAATCTCGCCAGTCGCCCAATCCTCAATATCGAATAGCGCGATATCGCTATCGTAGCGACCTACGTAGCTACCCTCGATGCCGATGATACCGTCGTTCCAGCCAACCATGTCTGAGATAGACAACGAGAGGTCAGCACCATACACCCAGTTGTTTGAGCGTACATCATACAAGCGTGGCATACCTGCTACAGCCTTGATGCTCACCATGTTGTTGAAGTTATAGTGGGCGCGAGCACCTGCCAACGAGTTGTTGAAGCCGAGGGCGCGGTCCTCGTATGAGCGGAAGATAAGACCGTTACCAAACTGGTCGAAGATATCACCTACACGAACGCCCCAGTTCTCATCCTCCCACTGAACATACTTTGTGAGGAATGCCGAGAGCTTAGAGTCGCGTTGCTGGTAGGTATACATATCGTAGCCATAGAGACCTGGAAGGTAGCCATCTACCTGAACACCAACAGAGAAGCGACCCTGTGAGTAGTCCACCTTCAAGTAGTCGTTTGAGCCGAAGTTGCCACGAGTACGCTCCTCTGGCTTCACAAGACCGATGCTCTCAAGGGTCTTGTCCTCCATGTAGTAGTTGTTGTTGCTCTCCAATGCGATTGATACCTGACCCTTACCTGCCTTGATCTGGGCAGATGCCTCATTTACAGAGAGGGTAGCACACAAGGCAACACCTAAAAAGAGTAAAAATTTCTTCATTATCAAATGGTTATATTTTTCGCACAAAGGGGAGCTACGTCATCGTAACTCCCTTTCGTGTGAATTGTTATACACAATTATAGCTTCAAAATCTTCTCGAACAACTCCTGCTCGCTACCTGGTGTGTAGCCAGAGTGTGAGTAAACGATGTTACCCTTGCCGTCAACAACAAAGACGTGTGGTGTGTTGCTAACGTTCATAGCGCGCTTGAAGTCCTGGTTCTTATCGTAGAGGCAGATGAAGTCCTCCCAACCCTGACCCTGGGTCATAGCGCGTGCGCGGCTCAAAGTACGTGCATCGTCAACAGATACTGCAACAACCTTCATGTCAGCCTCCTCCAACCACTCGTAGAGGCTCTCGTTGATTGCGTTGAGCTCAGCGATACATGGCTTACATGTTGTTGACCAGAATGAGATAATCATTGGAGTGCCATCAACAAGCTCGCGTGTTGAGATTGTCTTACCCTCCTGGTTCTCAATGTTAACAGCAGGAAGTGTCTGTGCCGATGCGCTAACACCGATAAAGAGTGCAAGCATCAAAAACATCATCTTTTTCATAGTCTTATAAGAAATTTAAGTTAACAATTATTCTCTCCTATCGTATTGTGGAAATTCCTTATCTATTTTATTTGTGCGCAAGATAGTGAATTTTTACGAAATAATTGCAACTTCAAAGAAAAAAATGGGTGACACGCCCAAAAACGGCGGTGAAGTAACATCTGAAAGTGAAAGGTGAAAAGTAAAAACTGAAAGGTAAGGTGTCTGCAACGCAGGTTTAATTGATAGGAATGATAGTGAGCGAGAAGAGGGTAATTCACGCGTGAAGTGCCCCCATTGCCCCCATTGTTCCTATTGCTCCTACGCTCTTGTATAAACCTCGCGCGAAGCACACCATACTTTTCACCTTGGCTTAGATTTGCTTGCGCATACGTGCCACAGGGATATCGAGCATCTCGCGATACTTGGCAACGGTGCGGCGGGCTATGCAGTAGCCCTTGTCGTTGAGGATCTCCATGAGGGTCTCGTCGGTGAGCGGATGGCGCTTGTCCTCATTGTCGATACACTCCTGAAGAATTGTCTTTATCTCGTGGCTCGACACCTCCTCGCCCGACGATGTCTGCATGCTCTCCGAGAAGAGCGACTTCAACAATATTATGCCGAAGGAGGTCTGTATGTATTTGCTATTCACCACACGCGATATAGTCGACACATCGAGCCCCGTGCGGTCGGCGACATCCTTCAATATCATGGGTTTCAATTTGCTCTTGTCGCCATCCTGGAAGTACTCTTTTTGGAGGTCGAGGATGGTCTCCATGGTGCGCATAAGGGTGTCGTGGCGCTGCTTGATGGCCGATATGAACCACTTCGCAGAGTCGATCTTCGACTTTACGAACTGCACTGCCTCCCTATCCTTAGCCTTGATAGTGCCATCGGGGGCTATCATGTCGCGTATCATGTCGCGATAGCGGCGCGAGATACGCACCTCGGGCACACCTGCCGAGTTGAGCATAAGGCGCATCGACCCATCGGTATTATCCAGCAGGAAGTCGGGAATGATATAGGGTGTGGTGTCGACGCCACCCTCGGTGTATAGGTTGCCGGGCTTGGGTGAGAGGGTGCGTATATAATCTATCGCCTCGCGGAACTCATCCTCGGTGACCCCAAGGCGCGCGATAAGCCTCTCGTAGTGCTTCTTAGCAAAGCTCTCGAAGTGCGATGATATGATCTTGTGTGCTAGGCGCTTAGCCTCTGAGTCTGCCTCCTGCTGGCGCATCTGCAAAAGTAGGCACTCCTGCAGTGTGCGAGCGCCAATGCCGGCGGGCTCAAGCTCGTGTACTATGTGTAGTATGCGCTCAATCTCCTCGGGCTCTACCTCCATGCCGCGCGTGAAGGCGAGGTCGTCGGAGAGCGACTGTAGGTCGCGCCTAAGGTAGCCATCGTCGTCGATGCTACCAACGATATATGCAGCTATGGTGAGCTCCTCGTCGCTGAGAGATCGGAAGCGTAGCTGCTCGATGAGCGACTCGCCAAGCGATCGTGCCTCGGTGATATATACGGGGCGCTCCTTGTCGTCCTTCGAGAAGTTGTTGATGCGCGCCTTGTAGCTTGGCGCGTCATCCTCCTTGCCCACATACTCATCAACCGAGATCTTCTCTGGCGCATCTTCGCTATCGCTCTGAGTCTCAGTATCCTCCTCCAACACAATGTTCTCCTCAATCTCACGCTTTATGCGCTCCTCGAGCTGCATGGTGGGGAGCTCCAGAAGCTTTATCATCTGGATCTGCTGTGGTGAGATCTTCGTCTGAAGAGATATTGTCTGTTGGAGTCTATGTGCCATAGTCGTTATGCCTTATTGTAGAACAATAAACGGTCGACCTTGTGGTCGGCCGTTTATTAGGCGTTATGCTTAGAACTCTGCATTCTTTGGTGTTCGTGGGAATGGGATAACATCGCGGATGTTGCTCATGCCTGTGACGAAGAGTAGCAGACGCTCGAAGCCCAAGCCGAAGCCTGAGTGAGGTGCCGAACCCCAACGACGTGTGTCGAGGTACCACCACAACTCCTTGCGGCTCATGCCTAACTCATCTACTCTTGCACAAAGCTTGCCAAAGTCGGCCTCACGCTCCGAACCACCGATAATTTCGCCAATCTGTGGGAAGAGAACATCCATGGCGCGTACTGTCTTGCCATCCTCGTTCTGCTTCATATAGAATGCCTTAATCTCCTTAGGATAGTTGATGAGGATAACAGGGCGCTTGAAGTGCTCCTCAACGAGGTAGCGCTCGTGCTCCGACTGAAGGTCGCAACCCCAGTCGCATGGGAACTCGAACTTCTTGCCCGAAGCCTTCAATATCTCGATACCCTCGGTGTAGTTGAGGCGTACGAAGTCGTTGTCCAAGACAAACTAAAGACGCTCCAAAAGCCCCTTGTCCCACATCTTGTTCATGAACTCGAGGTCCTCGCGGCAGTTCTCCAACGCATAGCGGATAAGATACTTGAGGAAGTCCTCAGCGAGGTCCATGTCGTCCTGCAACTCGTAGAATGCCATCTCAGGCTCGATCATCCAGAACTCAGCAAGGTGACGTGGAGTGTTAGAGTTCTCGGCGCGGAAGGTAGGACCGAAAGTATAGATCTGACCCAACGCCAAGGCACCAAGCTCACCCTCGAGCTGACCCGATACGGTGAGGCTACATGGCTTGCCGAAGAAGTCCTGTGAGTAGTCCACTGCGCCCTCCTCGGTACGTGGAGGGTTGCTCATGTCGAGTGTCGACACGTTGAACATTGCACCTGCACCCTCGCAATCCGAAGCGGTGATGAGTGGAGTGTGCAAATAGTAGAAGCCCTTGTCGTTGAAGTACTTGTGGATAGCGTATGCCATGGCGTGGCGGATACGCAACACAGCACCAAAGGTGTTGGTACGTGGACGCAAGTAGGCGATGTCGCGCAAGAACTCCAATGAGTGACCCTTCTTCTGAAGAGGGTATGTCTCTGGATCGGCAGTGCCGTAGATCTCGATTTTCTCGGCCTGAACCTCAACACCCTGACCTGCGCCGAGTGATGCTACCAATGTACCATCAACGCGAAGACAAGCACCTGTGGTGACACCCTTCAACTCAGCCTCGTCGATCTTTGCGAGGTCAACAACGACCTGAATGTTGGCTACACATGAGCCATCGTTGAGGGCGATGAAGGCTACATTCTTGTTGCCGCGCTTGGTGCGCACCCAGCCCTTAACGGTAATATCTCTGCCGTCGCCCTCCAACTTGAGGATCTCGGCAATACGTGTAAGTTTCATAATTGTATATATTTTTTTGTCTCTCGTTCGTTATACTATCAGCGCTCAGTGGAGCGATTAATCGTGCAAAATTACTAAAAAAAATGTAAATGGTTGCAGATTATCTGCTTTTTTGTACCTTTGTGCTAAACTATTACTATGAGAAAGGGCTTTTTTTATACAATAATCGCTCTCGCCACGCTACTTGTGGGGAGTGATAACCTATGGGCGCAGGCACAGGTGCGCCGCAGTGAGTTCTTGTGCTACGACAAGCGCGAGGATACCAAGAGGGATATTCGCACTAATATTGATAAGTATATTGATGTCGCCCCCACGTTGCAGTTTGCGACCGATAGTGGTGTGGTGCGTGCCGCCTATGAGCAGCAGTTTGAGGTGCCTGCCGGATGGATCGATTATAATACGTATCTACATATTGAGAATGTGGGTGCCGACTACACCATCTTCATCAATGGTGTGCAGGTGACAACAACGCATGATCAGTATACCCCCTCGGACTTCCTTATCTCGCCATATATCGACGAGGGTGTGAATACACTCGCCATTGTGGTTGTCGATGAGCCATATATGTCGCTTTTGGATGAGGGTTTGTCGCAGCCTGAGCGTAAGCAGTTTGAGAACTGCTATATCTTTGCGCAGCGTCGTTTGGCGATCTACGACTATAACGTGCGTATGCTTCCCGACTCGACAGGTAGCTTTGCTGAGCTACACCTCGACGTTGTCGCAAACAACTCATTTACAAGCGATGAGGTTATAAATATAGGCTACGACATATATGCTCCCGATGGCAAGCTTATGGAGTATAGTGTCAATGACTTGGAGGTTGCCCCACGCTCGCGCGATACGCTTCACTTCAAGCCATATATCTACCACTCGAACCCAAATCGTTGGTCGCCATCAAATCCCAAGTTGTACGACCTAACGCTATATATAAAGCGCAGTAGCATCCTTTGGGAGTATATCCCTATGAAGGTGGGCTTTGTGGAGTATGGCTATACGGAGCAGGGCGAGATTACAGCCTTTGGCAAGCCTGTGGCGCTTAAGAAGAGTGCTTACAATGCCGCAGCCGATAGGGCGACTACCGAGAATGAGGTTAAGGCGCTGAAGGTAAAGGGTATAAACTGCCTATGTCCCGACTATCCACAGCCAACATGGTTCTACGATATATGCGATAGGGTGGGTATCTATGTTATAGATTGTGCGGCGATATCGTCGCCTACGGATAGCCAAAATCGTGATCTTGATGGCACGCCAGCCAATGCGCCTGAGTTGTTGGATGTCTACCTCATGCGTGTGGAGACGATGTATCGTCGTGCGCAGAACCACGCCTGCATCATCGCCTTCAAGCTTGGTGGCGACACCTCGGGCAATGGATATAATATGTATAAGGCGTATCAGCTCCTAAAGTCGTATGGCGATAGCCGTGCTATCATATACGAAGGCGCTGAGGGCGAGTGGAATAGCGACATATAATACAATTAGTAAAGAGTAATTAGTAATTAGGCTCTTACGGGTGGGGAAAGAAGAGCGATAACTAATTATCAGCCATACATAACCAAGAGATGAACATAGAGCTTGTCGTTGTCGGGAAGACCGATATGAAGGAGGTTGAGGCGCTTGTTACGCAGTATACGAAGCGCCTAAATCACTATGTTAAGTTCGCCATCACGACCATCGCTGATGTGCGCAATACGAAGAAGCTCTCGGAGGCGGAGCAGAAACGCTTGGAGGGTGAGGCTATCATGCGCGTTATCAGCGACTCTGACTATGTCATGCTCCTCGATGAGCATGGCGCTGAGCTGCGCTCCATAGAGTTTGCTGACCTCTTGCAGCGCCGTATGTTGGCAGGCACCAAGCGCCTAATCTTTGTTATCGGAGGTCCTTATGGCTTCTCCGAGGCGGTCTATCAGCGTGCCAATAGCAAGCTATCGTTGTCGAAGATGACCTTCTCGCACCAGATAGTGAGGGCGATATTCACCGAGCAGCTATACCGTGCCTTCACGATTTTGAAGAACGAGCCATACCACCATGAATAATGGTGTGGCGTAAATAGGAAAAAGAGGATAATAATAGATGAAATAGCGTCACTATTCGGTGGCGATATTCCATTTATATTGACGTCCGAAACGGTCGGTTGCGATGATGGTAATTTCGCTATTTGGCGTCGTGCGTCGACACTCGAAATAGCCTCTGCTTGGGAGTGTAGAGCGGCGTAGTCGTTGCATGATAATATCCTCATATTGAGCCTCATGCTCCACATAGTGTAGGTATGCTGGGTCGCACATCTCAATAGGGTGCAACGTGCCTCTATATTCGCCATTTTCAAACCACTCTACCTGCCACTTTTCATCCCAGCCGATAGCTTTTATAATAATGGCATCTTCGTTATTTTCTTGCCATGCGATAAGGGGTGTGTCGCTCTCGAATAGTCGGTGGTGCCATGTCCAGCTATTGTCGCGCTCCTCGATGCAGAGAACTCCGCGAGGGGTGCCGTCGGCGCACATCGGCGCAAACCACAGATTGCCATTGACCTGAGCCACGCTATGCTCGATAATATGGTTGCTGATGTCGTTTGTAAAGTGTCGGTGGCCATGACCCGTGATAAAGTGTGTCTCGCGCTTGCCTGCAAGGCGTACCAAAGGCTTGGCATAGGGTATAAGGTCGCCACCCGTGCGGAGGCTCGAGGCTGGGGCGTGCATGAATATTGCAATGCGCTGATTGTTTGGTGTTTGGCGCATTTCGCGGCGTAGCCATCGCATCTGCTCGCGGCTGATGCCCAGGTCGTAGTCGTAGTAGTTGTTGTAGTCGATGTTGTCGAGGGCAAAGAACTTGGTGTCGCCCATGGTGAAGGTGTAGTAGCGCGAGCCAAATGTCGCCTCGTAGTGGCTCTCGGCGAGCGGCTCGTTGCCATCTATCTTGCGGTCGTGGTCGTGGTTGCCAATGACGGCGTATACTGGCACGCCGAAGCTCTCGAAGAGCGCCTTTACGCGTGGCAGAAACTCCATCGTATCCCACACAACATCACCCGTGAGGAGTATCGCTGTGGGGAGGTTTGTCGCCTGATACTCGGCGACAATCTTGCCGATGTGTGGGGCGATATCCTCCTCGAGGCTACGCATCTGCTCCTCGGTCTGTGGCTGTGGGTCGCCAACGACTATTAGGTTAAATCCCTGCGCGCTACAAACGAAGCCTGCGAGGGTCGTAAAAAGCGATATTATTAATTTTCTCATGGTGCTTCTCTTGTGGTTTTGTAGGGCAAAGTTAGTTAAATCCGAGAAAAAATCAACTGCTGAGTATAAAAAGGTCGTGCGCGCCTACGCACAATGAGAAAATTTTTATATCTTTGTCGAGTTATGGAGAATTTCGTAGTATCAGCAAGAAAGTATCGCCCCCAGACCTTCCATTCGGTGGTGGGGCAGAAACATATTACCATGACCCTCAAGAACGCCATCGAGCGTGGTCAGCTGGCGCATGCCTACCTCTTCTGCGGACCTCGTGGCGTGGGTAAGACAACCTGTGCGCGTATCTTCGCGAAGGCTATCAACTGCCAAAATCCCAAGGGTGGCGAGGCGTGTAACGAGTGCGAGTCATGTCGCTCGTTCAACGAGGGTCGCTCGCTCAATGTCCATGAGTTGGATGCAGCCTCAAACAACTCGGTGGATGATATCCGCAACCTCATTGAGCAGGTGCGTGTCATCCCACAGGTGGGTCGCTACTCGGTATTTGTTATCGATGAGGTCCATATGCTCTCTGCGGCGGCGTTCAACGCCTTTTTGAAGACATTGGAGGAGCCACCACAGCATGCAATATTCATCTTGGCGACTACCGAGAAGCATAAGATTATCCCAACCATCTTGTCGCGTTGTCAGATATATGACTTCAATCGCATCAAGGTGGAGGATGGCGTTGAGTATCTGCGCTATATCGCCTCTGAGGAGGGTGTTACGGCAGATGACGAGGCGCTCAACCTTATAGCTCACAAGGCTGATGGTGGTATGCGCGATGCGCTATCGATGTTCGATAAGGCGGTGTCGTTCTGCGGCACGGCGCTCAACTATAAGGATGTGGCGGCGACGCTCAACATCCTCGACTACGACACCTACTTCTCTGTTACAGATATGCTCCTTGAGGGTAGATACGTCGATGCACTCATGCTCTTCGACGGGGTGCTTGCGCGCGGTTTCTCACCTCAGGTGTTCATCGCCGGTCTAAATGCCCATATGCGCGATCTGCTGATGGCAAAGGGACCTGCGGTGTCGTTGGTGGAGTTCACCGGAACGCTTGTCGAGAGGTATAAGCAGCAGGCGGCGAGGTGCAGCGATGTGATGCTCTTTAACGCCATATCGTTGCTCACGGAGGCTGATGGTAAGATACGTCAATCGTCAAATCAGCGATTGCTTGTTGAACTGGGACTTATGAAGATTGCGGGTCTCGGTCAAAAAAAAAATGACGAGGTAGATAACTTCACTTTTGCCACAGATTTTGAGCTACCCGACCTTGTGACAGTGGCCCCAGCGGCGGTAGCCCCACAACCTGTGCAGCAGCCAGCGCCACAGCCAGCGCCACAGCCCGTAGCACAGTCGGCGCCCGCACCTGTGGCGGTGGAGCCAAGTGCAGCGCAACGTAGAGCATCGTCGGTGCGTCGCAGCTCGATGAACATATCGATAAATTCGATGCTCGGTGGTGAGGCGAAGAGCGAGGAGGAGCTCGCCGAGGAGGCACTCAAGGCGATAAAGAGGGATATAGACCCCGATAGCGAGGCGAAGCTCATGGCGGTGAAGGCTGAGTTTGTGAAGAGGCTTATGAATGGTCGCCCACGTCTGGGTATTGTCTTCGACACCATGAAGGCAGAGGGTAATGTTATGGTGCTTACCGTGGCATCCAAGGGTGCTGAGGAGGAGGTGCTGCTCAAGAAGATGGAGTTGCAAAATGAGATAGCCCAGTTGGCAGGCATAGAGGGAGCACTCGACATACGCGTTATCGTAAACGAGCAGATACGCGTGGCGCGCCCCATAACCTTGGAGGATAGGCTGAAGTATCTCATGGGCAAGAACGAGCGACTGAGAGATGCCATCGAGGCATTTAGCCTTGAGGCGGAGTAGGTTAGGGCAACTAAGAGAGATATAATTGATAAAAATATAAATTTAGAGAACAATGAATAAGAATTTTGTTGAGGAGCTCGAGTGGCGCGGCATGATTCACACCATCATGCCAGGTGCTAAGGAGCAGTTACAGAAGGAGATGACTACGGCATACTTGGGTATCGACCCAACGGCCGACTCACTACATATCGGACACCTTGTGGGTGTTATGATCTTGAAGCACTTCCAGGAGTGTGGACACCGTCCTATCGCCCTTATCGGTGGTGCTACAGGTATGATTGGTGACCCATCGGGTAAGTCACAGGAGCGTAACCTCCTCGATGAGGCTACATTGCGCCACAACCAGGAGGCTATCAAAAATCAGCTTGCCAAGCTTATCGACTTCGACTCGGAGGCTGAGAACCGCGCCTTGCTCGTGAACAACTACGACTGGATGAAGGAGTTCTCGTTCCTCGACTTCGCACGCGAGATTGGTAAGTGCATCACCGTGAACTACATGATGGCTAAGGACTCTGTTAAGAAGCGCTTCAATGGCGAGGGCGACGGTATGTCGTTTACGGAGTTTACCTACCAGCTATTGCAGGGCTACGACTTCCTACACCTCTATAACGAGTACAACTGTAAGGTGCAGCTTGGTGGCGCCGACCAGTGGGGTAACATCACCACAGGTACGGAGCTTATCCGCCGTAAGCTCGGCTCTGAGGCTGAGGCATTTGCCATCACCTGCCCACTTATCACCAAGGCCGACGGCACAAAGTTTGGTAAGACAGAGTCGGGTAACGTGTGGCTCGATGCGCGCTACACATCGCCATATAAGTTCTATCAGTTCTGGCTCAATGTGAGCGACGACGACGCTAAGCGTTATATCAAGATCTTCACACTCCTCGACCGCGAGACCATCGAGAAGCTTATCGCCGAGCACGAGGAGGCACCACACTTGCGCGTATTGCAGAAGCGCCTTGCTGAGGAGGTGACAACGATGATCCACTCTAAGGAGGAGTTGGAGAAGGCGCAGGCAGCATCGAACATCCTCTTTGGCAATGCTACCTCTGAGGCGTTGCGCTCGTTGGACGAGGCAACACTGTTGCAGGTGTTCGAGGGTGTTCCTCAGTTCACCATCTCACGCGACAACCTCGGCAAGCCATTTATCGACATCGTGGCAGAGGCTTGCAAGGTGTTCCCATCGAAGGGCGAGTGCCGCAAGATGGTTCAGGGCGGTGGCGTGCAGCTCAACAAGGAGAAGGTCATGGACGCTATGCGCGAGGTAACCGACGCAGACCTTATCGCTGGCAAGTACCTCTTGGCGCAGAAGGGTAAGAAGAACTACTTCCTAATCACCGTAGAGTAACGTGGAGAAGTTATATACCATACGCCTTGATGGCATCTATCTTCGTGCCTACCACGGTTGCTACGACTTAGAGCAGCAGGTGGGCAACCGCTTTCGTGTCGACATGGCAATACGCACCCCGCTGGGTGATCTGCCAATGTCGGACGATGTGCGCGAGGCGGTGAACTATCTTACGGTATATGAGATTGTTGAGCGCACCATGCAGCGCACACAGCGCACCATAGAGGCTGCGGCAGCCAACATAATAGAGGCTGTCAAGGATGCTTTCCCCGAGATTGTCGAGGTGGAGTGCACCGTGGCAAAGATAGCGCCGCCGTTGGGTGGAAAGATAGACAAAGTTAGCGTAACACTTGTAGGATAACTATGGCAAACGAAGAAAAACGCGGTGGCTTTGGTGGCAAGATGGCCGCTATCCTCGCCGCAGCAGGCTCGGCAATCGGTCTGGGCAATATTTGGCGATTTCCATATATCACCTCTGAGCATGGTGGTGGCGCCTTCATCATCATCTATCTCGGCTGCATCCTCCTTTTAGGATTGCCACTGCTTATCGCCGAGTTTTCGGTGGGTCACAACTCGAAGTGCAACCCTGTGGATGCCTTCTCGAAGATTAGGCGTGGCTGGGGATGGTTGGGCGCTCTGGGTCTTATCTCGGTGACAATCATCATGGGCTACTACTTTGTGATTGCGGGATGGACCGTCAACTATGCCGCATCGTCGGCAACAAATAGCATTACGGGTGACTATGGTGCATTCTTCACGGAGTTCACCACAGCCACATGGGCTCCACTTCTCTTTACCTACCTATTCATTGTTGCCAACCACGCAATCATCGCTGGTGGTGTGCAGGGCGGTATCGAGAAGGCTTCGAAAATCATGATGCCACTGCTCTTTGTGATCCTTATCGTCTTGGCAGTCTACTCGTTGAGCCTGCCTGAGAGTCGTGGTGCTGTGGCAAATGTCTTTACTCCCGACTTCTCGAAGGTGTCGGGCAAGACATTCCTCGATGCTATGGGTCAGGCATTCTTTACACTCTCTATCGGTATGGGTGCTATGCTCATCTATGGCTCATATTTCAAGAAGGGTACGAAGATCGCCGGCACGGCTATCAGCGTGGTGTCGCTCGATACAATCGTTGCACTGATGGCGGCTATCATCATCTTCTCAGCAGGTGTTGAGGATCAGAGTGGTCCACAGCTCGCCTTTGTTGCCATGCCTAAGGTATTCTCGGCAATGCCTGGTGGTAACATCTGGGCGGCGCTCTTCTTTGTGCTACTCGCCCTCGCTGCCATATCATCGACAATATCTATGCACGAGGCGGTGACATCATACTTCGTTGAGAAGCGCGGTATGTCGCGTAAACACGCCACACGCACGGTGACACTCATCGCCATGTCGCTTGCTACCGTTGCCTCACTATCGCTCGGCGCATGGAGCAATATTAAGGTGGTGGGCATGAACCTCTTTGATTTCATGGATAGCTTCACGGCTATTGTCATGTTGCCATTGCTCGGCATCCTAACTGCCGTATTCGTTGGCTGGATATGGAAGAGGGAGGCGATGAAGGCGGAGCTTACGGCAGAGGGTGGTGTCGATAAGGCGACATATCCCGTCATCCGCTTCCTACTAAAGTGGGTGTGCCCAATATTGGTGAGCGTTGTCTTCATCTTCGGTATTATTGACTTCATAAATAAATTATAAACACAGACAAAATAGAGATTTACTATGGCTGATTTCATCTATCAGGAGCCGTTCCCTATCCAGGAGGATAAGACGGAGTATCGCCTTCTAACGAAGGAGTATGTAAAGGTCGTGGAGTGCGACGGTCGTAAGATTTTGAAGGTCGACCCCAAGGGTCTTGAGCTTTTGGCTAAGGAGGCATATGCCGACGTATCGTTCTACTTGCGCGCATCACACCTCCAGAAACTCGCTAACATCCTCGAGGATCCAGAGGCTACAGATAACGACAAATTTGTGGCATACACCATGCTTATGAACCAGTGCGTAGCTGCTGAGGGCGAGTTGCCAACATGCCAGGATACAGGTACCGCTATCTGCATCGGTCACAAGGGTGAGGATGTATATACTGGTGCTAACGATGCTGAGTGCATCTCACGCGGTGTGTACGAGACATACAAGGAGCGTAACTTGCGCTACTCACAGGTTGTTCCATTCACCATGACCGAGGAGAAAAACTCGGCAACCAACCTCCCAGCGCAGATCGACATCTATGCTGGTCACCCAGGTATGGAGTATGAGTTCTTGTTCATCACTAAGGGTGGTGGCTCTGCAAATAAGACATTCCTCTATCAGCAGACTAAGGCACTTCTTAACGAGAAGTCGCTCACAGAGTTTATCAAGAAGCATATCCTCGATCTTGGTACATCGGCATGTCCTCCATACCACCTTGCACTATGTATCGGTGGTACATCTGCTGAGATGTGCTTGTCAACAGTGAAGAAGGCATCTGCAGGCTATCTCGACGAGCTTCCAACATCTGGTAACGAGGGCGGTCGCTGCTTCCGTGACTTGGAGTGGGAGGCAAAGGTTCAGAAGATATGCCAGGAGATTGGTCTCGGCGCTCAGTTCGGTGGTAAGTACTACGTTCATGACGTACGCGTTATCCGTGCACCACGCCACGCTGCATCATGCCCAGTGGCTATCGGCGTAAGCTGCTCTGCAGATCGTAACATCAAGGCTAAGATTACGCCAGAGGGTATCTTCCTCGAGCAGTTGGAGAAGAATCCTGCACGCTTCCTCCCAGCACAGGCTCCAGCAATGTCACCAGCCGTAGATATCGACCTTGACGAGGGTATGGATAAGGTACGCGAGATCCTCTCGAAGTATCCTATCAAGACACGCCTTAACCTTAAGGGTACATTGGTTGTTGCTCGCGACATCGCACACGCTCGTATCAAGCAGATGCTCGACGAGGGTAAGCCTATGCCAGAGTACTTCAAGAACCACCCTGTTTACTACGCAGGTCCTGCCAAGACCCCTCAGGGCATGGCGTCAGGCTCATTCGGTCCTACAACAGCAGGTCGTATGGACTCATATGTAGACCTCTTCCAGAAGGCTGGTGGCTCTATGGTTATGGTGGCTAAGGGTAACCGCTCACAGCAGGTGACCGACGCTTGTAAGAACAACGGCGGCTTCTACCTCGGCTCTATCGGTGGTCCTGCAGCGATCCTTGCTAAGAACTCTATCAAGAGGGTTGAGGTCGTAGACTTCGAAGAGCTCGGCATGGAGGCAGTACGCAAGATCTATGTTGAGAACTTCCCTGCATTCATCATCGTGGATGATAAGGGTAACGACTTCTTCGCAGATTTCGCACACTAATAGTTGATAACGTATGTGTGGCGCATAGCTCTTATGCGTCACACAACGTTTCTCTTTGGTTTATAACCACAATAAAACGCTATCCGTGGCGTTTAAGAAGAGACGGAATAAGAGTTTTTTTTGTGATGAAGATATTACATAGACTTTCACTGGTGCTTATAGCACTATGCTCAGCCATAGCCTCATGGGCTCAGGTATCTTTGACAGCCAGCGCCCCCACCCTCGTGGAGAGTGGTCAGCGCTTCAATGTCGCTTTCACAATCAATGCAGAGCCTGATGATAGAACCTTCGAGGGTCCCACTTTTGAGGGTTTTGATCTCATTGCCGGCCCTGTAACATCTACCAGCAGCTCGACAAGGAATATCAATGGCGTGCGATCATCGAGTTATAGTTGCACCTATACCTATACGCTTGTCGCTCGCGACAGCGGTAGTTTTATGGTCGATAGGGCGTCAATAAGGGTGAAGGGTAAGGAGTACAAGTCGGAGCCTCTCCCTATTGAGGTCGTTGAAGTTGGTCAGAATAGTGGCACAGCGGCGGTAAGCAACCAGGATAGTGTCTTGTTAATGTGGGAACTCTCCGATAGCGAGGTGTATAAGGGTGAGGCGGTGCATGCATCGCTCAAGCTCTACTATAAGGCCGATGTACGCAACTATCAAATCGTGAGGATGGGTACCTTCGACAACTTCCAATATGAGCAGCTGGATACCAATGTTGAGGGTCCACGCCTACGCTATAACGGTGGAGTGTACGATACCTTCACGATTGTTGATTTTCTGTTAGTGCCACAAAAGAGTGGTACTCTACAACTCCCTGAGGTGGGTGTCGACTTCGTTGTCCGAGTAGAGGTTCAGGATAATTACAATGCCTTCTATACCTACGCTTGGGATGATCAGGTGTGGTATCGTAGAACGAGTCCTATATCATTGACTGTCAAGGATCTTCCCGAGGGTGCGCCTGCATCGTTCAAGGGTGCCATGGGTAACTTTACGATGGAGTGCAAACCTCCCACTACCAGTGTTAGCAAGAATGGCGCTAATGAGGTGAGCGTGACCATTAGCGGCAATGGCAATCTCGGGTATATCGAGGCTCCAGATCTCACGATGCCCGATTCATTCGAGCTCTATCCGCCAACGCCAAGTGATAATACCCCTAACGGCAATAGTGGTCGTGTGACATATACCTATCCCTTCATGGCGCGTGCCGAGGGTGAGTTCGAGATTTCGGGTGTTGAGTTCACCTATTTCGACCCCTCGGCAGGTGAATATGTCACGCTTAATAGCGAGCCTTTTACTATTACGGTTGTTGAGGGTGATGCACGACAGGGTCGTGTTGGAGCACCCGCAGACTACTTTGATAACGCCAATAACGAGAAGCATATACGACATATCTACACGGGTGATCTGCCCATAGACAAGGTGTCGTTTCTTATATTTAGTCCTACATATTGTATTGCTGTCTTTTCGCTAATAGCAATCTTTGTCGCCGTATTCTATGTTATGCGACAGCGTATTCGCGCCAATAGAAATATTGTGATGCGTCGCATGAAGCACGCCGATAAGGTGGCCATAAAGCGCCTGCGTATGGCTAAGAAGTCGATGAAGGAGGGCAATCGCCACTCATTCTATAAGGAGATACTTAGTGCCATGTGGGGTTATATTAGCGATAAGTTTAACATTCCGGTATCAGACCTCACGAAGGTGAAGATACGTGAGGAGCTATCGCGCCGAGGCGTCGATAGTGAGGTCTATGAGCAGGTGTGCAACATAATATCACGCGCAGATGAGGCGCAGTATGCACCTGTTTCGGACGATGATATGAAGGCGGTATATGCCGATGCTGTGGATGTGCTATCTAAAATTGAGTCCGTAGTAAAACATTAAGCCTTATGAAGAGATACACAAATATTTTTAGAGTCGCTATTCTTTCGTTGGCTATGTTTATCATGGCAGTTCCAGCCTATGCCTCACCTTCGGAGGCTGTGGCGAAGCTACTATGGGAGGATGGTAAGAGAGCCTATCATGATGGCGAATATGACTATGCTATCCAGGCCTTCGAGGAGATTATCGAGATGGGATATAAGAGCGATGTGCTATACTATAACCTCGGTAATGCCTACTATAAGAGGGGTGTAGAGAATAAGGATGCCAGTGGCAATGCCTTCTGTTCCGGAGAGTTGGGCTACGCAATATTAAACTATGAGCGTGCGCTGAAGATAAATCCCGATATGGAGGATGCGCGTTACAACTTGGAGCTTGCCTATGCTGAAACGAATGCTCCCGAGGCCTTTCCATCAGGATTTATGCCGACATTGTGGCGTTCGATGAGTGGTGCTCATGGCTCTATTACGTGGACTGTCGTGTCGCTGGTGATGTTGGGCTTAACACTGCTTTTGGTGCTCCTATATCTGCTTGTCAACACCATCAAGGTGCGCAAGATAGCCTTCTTTGTCTCGATAGCAACGGCGGTGATGTTTATCTTTACTACCGCATTTGCTATAACGCAGCGCACAACACAGCGTACCGAGACTCGCGGTATAATCATCTGCCAGAGTGCGCAGGAGATCTTCCCTGAGCCCAGCAACAAGTCTAAACCTATACGCTCTTATACGCAGGGTGTCACAGTTGAGGTCCTAAGAAGCAAGGACGAGTGGTCGGAGGTGAAGTTCGCCGACGGCGAGAAGGGGTGGATACGCACCGAGTATATCGAGATTATTTAGGAGGGGGCGTATCATGTCGAAGCTACTGGAAAACCTCTGTTCCGAGCTGCAGCGCTTGCCTGGCATTGGTCGCCGCACGGCGCTGCGCCTTGCGATGCATATGTTGAAGATGGAGGGTGAGCACGTCGACTCACTCGCAGGCAGCATATCGCGCTTTAGGCACGATGTGCGCTACTGTCGCAGCTGTAATAACCTGTCGGATACGGATATATGCCCTATATGTTGCGATGAGCGCCGCGACCGCTCGACAATATGTGTCGTGGAGCAGGTTCAAGACCTAATGTCTATAGAGAATACGGGGCAATACCATGGCATATACCATGTGCTCGGTGGCGTTATATCGCCCATGCAGGGTATTGGACCATCCGACCTGAAGATTGATCTGCTCTTAGATAAGCTCCTTACTGGAGATATCAAGGAGGTTATAATCGCCATATCTACCTCTGTCGAGGGCGAGACGACGCTCTTCTATCTGACTAACCGCCTTAAGGCATTCCCCGATGTTAAGGTGACGACCATTGCACGAGGCATAGGCTTCGGTGATGAGTTGGAGTATGTCGATGAGCTGACCATCACCCACGCCCTGATGAATAGGCGCGAGGTGTTGTAACCCCCCTTACACATATCTACTTGCGCTTCTTAGGGAAGTAGTCGCGCTTGCTTACGTGGGTGTAGTACTGTTGTAGTGTCGCCTTTGTAAGGGAGTCGGCGCGACCCACGTTGACCGATGAGGAGATGTCGTTGTTGTGCTCATAGTCGCTATAGCGATATGCTCCAAGTCTCTGATTCCCATCAAAATCCATAAAGAAATCATCCATGAGCGCAGTGTAGCTGTAGCCTGTGCGAATAAGTGTGAATGGCTCGCGGTGTGGCTCATTCAGAATGTCGCGACCAATGGCAAAGTAGGGCTCGTCGTTGCCCATGAGTCCCAGCACCGTAGGCATAATATCTACCTGTGACATAATGTGTTCATAGCGCTGTGCTGGTATCGCTCCATCGGGCGTATACATAAAGCCTATGATATGGAAGCACTCTGGGGTGCTATTTGTCTTATCCAACATACGCTCGCTTGATACGTGGTCGGCAACGAAGACAAAGAGCGTGCGGTCGAACCACTCCTCATCGCTATACTTCTCCATGAAGCGACCTATCGAGCGGTCGGCATATGCCACGGGGCGATGGTTGAGCGTCGTTCCTTTGGGCAACTCCGACTTGGCGCTGCTTGGTACATTGAAGGGGTGGTGTGATGTGAGGGTAAAGACACTCGCGAAGAATGGCTCTTCGAAGTCACTAATCTTCTCACCCATATAGTCTAAGAAGGGCTCATCCCAAATGCCCCAGGCGTCGTCGAAGTCTCCGCCACCACGACTCCTCTCATAGTCCTCCATGCTGTATAGCTTGTCTATACCTGCAATGTGGGCGTATGCGCCAAAGCCCATGGAACCAGACTCCGAGCCACAGAAGAAGGCTGTCGTATAACCCTTGTCGGCAAGTATGCGCGGCAATGGTCGGCAGTCGGCAACAGACTCAGCCATACGCATGAACGATGTCTCGTAGGATGGTATCGAGCTCCAAATAGCTGGGGGCGCGGCAATGCTGATATATCCATTGGCGTAGCAGCGGTCGAAGACAAAGCCCTTGGCCATTAGCTTGTCGAGGTTTGGCGTGTAGCCCTTGCCGGAGTGTGCCTCGGGCATCATAAAGGCGGAGTGCTCCGCCGAGAAGCTCTCGAGGATAAAGAGTACAACGTTATACCCCTCGCACACACCATAAAGCTCACTCTGCACCATATCTTCGGGATAGTGCGAAGGGGTGTATATCGCATCTATCTCATCCTCGTCGAAGAAGTGTGGAACGACAATATGGTTATTCAGCGTGCGGATTATGCAGAAGGGGTTCGAGAGTATTAGGTTTGCCTTATGTGGTGACTTGGTATAAAGCATCGAGTGTGAGAGGTTTAGCTGCGGCGTCATGCGATTAAGACCACCACGAATACTATATGCCGAGTAGAATATCACAACTGTGATAACGACCAAGCGGATGAAGACAAAGAGCGAGGTGCCGACGACCATGCGGCGGCTATTCCACGGCTCCTTTTCTGTCGCCTCTACTTGGCGTTTAGGCATTGGGGCTATATCCGAGACCTTGAAGCCTATTCTATATCCATAGACAATAGCTGCGAGAAGGGCACACCAAAGTATGACAAGATGCCAGTTCTCCCCCATGAATTGGAATAGCAGCTGTGTGGTATTATCATTCTCGGCAAAGAATATCTCCTCGGCAGTAAATCTCTTCTGCGTGTAGTGGAAGTAGACCGCATCGCCAAGATTGATGGCGAGCATGAGCGCCACAGGGGCAATGTAGAGGGAGAAGGTGGTCAGCCTATACCACTTTTTATTCCAAATGCGGTCACTAACAGGGAGTAGGGTGGCGCAGAAATAGATCATTATGGTGTAGACAATCGACGAGCTATCGAAGAGCGTCGCACCCTTGAATAGCAGCCATATCTCATCACTCTTAATCTCGCCAATGATATCTTGGTTGTAGAAGTAGAATACTGTGCGGCATATCTGCATGGCGATATATAGCATTAATATACGCCATAGGGTGATTGCAGCGCGTGTCTTTAATAGACGTGTTGCAATGCCGTATGCCTTCATGGCATACCCCTTAAAGTCTATGTCGCTAAATTTTCGCATCCCTATTTCTTGGGTATCGACTGTGCCTTGACCTTGAAGAAGTTCATCGACGAGTTAGCATCAAGGATGCGGTAGTCGTAGATATTTCCCCAATTCGCAGGGCGATCCTTAATCTCGCAATCCTCCTCCGTGTCGTTATCCACATAGTTACGAATCATAGAGTGCCATGCGTTGATGCGGGCTATAGATGCCTGATAGTGGAAGAGGTTGTTCGCAGGGTCGATAAGCTCGTTGAGCGCCTCGACATATATCTTGCGGTAGTCGTCATACTTCAATATCTTGCCGATAAGAGGGCACTTGTTCGTATCACCCCAGTTGAGTGGATCCTGTCGACCCGAGTCGCTCTGCACACCGCAGTTGTTCGAGGTACCGAGCGTATTGTCGTAGTCGTAGGGGATGAAGAAGAACTGGTAGTTGTTCTTATCCGATGAGTTGAAGTAGATGTAGAAGTTGTTCTGGTTATTCCAATAGTCATCCCACATTCCCACAGCGACGTTCACGGCATAGGTGCGGAGCAATAGACGTACGTCACATACCGAGGCAATCCAGTCGTGGAACTCCTGACCCTCGAGGCGTGTGAGGTTCTTCGAGAACTCAAAGAGCTGCTCCTTTGCTGCCTCGAAATTCTCGATATTGCTCTTTAGCTCATAGGCATATAGTGCACCTGAGTCGTCATCGATGCTTATCGATGCACCCTTAATCTCGTTATAGTTGAGGTTTGCGCCCCACGAGCACTTCCATAGGTTGTGCTTGTGGTCACCAAAGAGATCCTTACGCTTCTTGACAAACTTGTCGTCGATAGCCTCAATCATCTCGTAGACACCATAGTATGCCGCCTCCTTGTCGCCCTCCACGTGGATCCACAATCGGCAGTATGAGCTATATGGTGCGGTCCAGATGCCGAAGCGGCGGAAGAGGTCGTAGCAATACAACTCACGGCAGTAGGCGCGGTCGTCCTTGTGCCACTTGAGGTGCAGCTTACGCACGTTGTGCAACTCGTGGGCATCATCCTTCTGATATTTGCGTAGGTTGAGCATGAAGTGGCAGTGGTGCCAGTCGGCATTATCCCTCTTGTGCATCTCACCGCCATTGCCCTCGGGGCGACGGCGCGAGGTGTTGCCTCTTAGGCGCAAGCCAGCATCCACAAAATTGTGGGTCTCGCCCTTCGACTTGAACTCTGCGTCACAATGTATATACTCTGCCGTGTTGCTGTCGCGGTCGTACTCCTTAAGTAGCTCGTTCCACTGCTCCTCGGTCACGGTGATGCGTATCTCGGGCAAGGCATTCATGTCGAAGACCCAATCCAACTCGCCTGCTGCCCACGATGTGTCGGGGTAGTCGTTGTATAGCGGTGGCTCGGGCTCAGGCGTTGGCTCCTCACCAGGCTTCTCATCATCCCCAGGCTTCTCGTTAGGGTCGTCTGTGTTGTCATCCTCTTGACCATAGTCAGGTAGGATAAACTCTGGTTCATCAACACATCCAACCATTCCCACAACACCTGTAAGAGCTATCGCAATGATAGCTACGTATGCCTTTATGTTAAATAAGCGTCTCATTATCAATATTAATAGTGAAAAACAATCGGCCAAAGTTACAAACTTTTTCCGAAATTGATGGTGTTTTTTGGAATTTAACACTACTTCTTCACCTTGAGCTCATCGCCGGGGTGGATCATGTCGGATGATTTCATGTTGTTGAGCTTGCATAACTCATCCACCGTAAGACCATTGTTTGTCGCTATGCGCCATAGTGTATCGCCCTGTTTTACAGTGTAGTATCCATCCTTTGTTGGGGTGGTTGTGCTCTGAGTCTTATCCCCCTTTGAGTTTGTTGCCTTGGTGTCGATGGTCTCATACTTCACCGCGCCGCGCCTCAACCCCTCATAGGCATTTTTCATGTCGCCACGCGTGATGCGCACCCACCTATTCACCTTGCGTACGCCCTTTGTCGTGTGCGCAAAGAGCCAGTCGTAGCACTCCTCGAGATAGAAGACACGCGCTAAGAGTGAGTGGTTGACGCCTATAAGCTCCTGGTAGCGTAGGCGTGGTGTGCGCCCATGCTCCTTCATCAGTCGTTTCACCCTGCGTGACGCGTCCACCGGAACATCCTTATCTGCCGTGCCATGCATAATCCATAGCGGCACCTCACGTAGCCCCTCCACATTGCGGAGTGTCGAGCCGCCACATAGCGCCATGGCTGCCGCCGTCTTATCGGGGTAGGTGGCTGCGAAGTCGAGGGTGCCATAGCCGCCGAGGCTCATGCCGAGGACATAGAGACGTGTGGGGTCGACATTGTAGTTGCGCTCCACCCACTCGACAACAGCCATAGCACGCTTGGGGTCCCACCAGCCACCAGGATTTTGGGGCGCGATGATGACCGCTTCGATATCTAAGCCCGCCTTGAGGGCGTCCAAAGGTCCGTAGTTAAGCACCCTATTGAGATCGTTGCCCGAGAGGCTGCGACCATGCAGGAAGAGGACCATGGGCAGGGCGTCGCGCTTGGCTCGCTTGCTCGTTGAGGCATCCTTATAGCTATCGGGGAGGTAAAGCCAAAAGTCGTAGCCGTCGTTCACCTTGTCGCGCATGGCGTGTAGCTGCGCTGAGGAGGTGATTGGCAGCAGGGCGATGATAAGTGCTATGATAAGTCGTTTCATGTCGCTCTATTTTGGTGCGAAGTTAATACATTTATAAATACAATAGGTCGTCCGCCGCCCTTATATTTGCATTTTGCTCGCGAAATGGTGATAAAAAATTGTGTATTTAGATAAAAAATTCTTATCTTCGCAGACGAATGTATATATCGAAAAAGTTTCTTTGTTTATGGCAACAGCAAAATATAAGAGAATTCTTCTCAAGCTTAGTGGCGAGTCGCTACAAGGAAAACAGAATTATGGTCACGACGTAGAGGTGCTTCGCGCCTATGCCGAGCAGATCAAGCGCATCGCAGAGATGGGCGTCGAGATAGGCATCGTCATCGGCGGTGGCAACATCTTCCGTGGCATCCAGGGCGCGGGTCGTGGCTTCGACCGCGTCAAGGGCGACCAGATGGGTATGCTCGCAACAATCATCAACTCCTTAGCTCTGCAGTCGGCATTGGAGTCTGTAGGCGTGAAGTGCAAGGTGCTCACCTCAATACGCATGGAGCCTATTGGCGAGTACTACTCTAAGGCCAAGGCTCTTGAATATCTCGAGGCTGGCAATGTGGTAATCATCGGTGGTGGCACATCAAACCCATACTTCTCAACAGATACCGCTTCGGCACTCCGTGGCATAGAGATTGAGGCAGAGGTGATGTTCAAGGGCACACGCGTCGATGGCATCTATACCGCCGACCCCGAGAAGGATCCTACAGCGACAAAGTTCGATACCATCACCTTCGATGAGGTGCTTCAGCGCCGCCTAAAGGTTATGGACCAGACAGCCTTCACGCTCTGCCGCGAGAACCACCTATCGCTCATCGTCTTCGACATGGATACTGTGGGTAACCTCGAGAAGGTAGTCGTGGGTGAGAATATCGGCACTGTGGTAACAGAGTAACCTATTAATTTTACTAATTTATAGAACATTCCTAAATATTATGGCTGAGCAGAGAAAATTTAAGAAGCGTGGCTCTACAACCTCGCTACTATTGATACTTTTGGCACTAATAGCCCTCACCGTGGCGCTTATCGTATGGCCTACCGAGTCTAAGGCTGCGACGTACGTTCAGGAGCCCGACGATTTAGAGACAACAACGCTTATCAATGCTGGCGATGTAGCCCCCGACTTCGAGGTCGAGATGCTCGATGGCAGCAGGGTGAAGCTCTCGGAGCTGAAGGGCAAGGTTGTCATGGTATGCTTCTGGGCTACATGGTGTCCTCCATGTCGTCAGGAGATGGCTCATATGCAGGAGGGTGTCATTGACGCCTTCGTAGGTGAGGACTTTATTGTGCTCCCTATCTCGCGTGGCGAGAAGCGCGAGACTGTCGAGGCATTCATCGAGAAGATGGGCTACACCTTCCCTATAGGCTTGGATGGCGACCAGTCTATCTATAAGAAGTATGCCACAAACTATATCCCTCGCACCTTTATCGTGGGCAAGGATGGTGTCGTTGTATACCGCGCAGTGGGCTACGATGAGGAGGTAGCAAAGGAGGTACACGATGCTATCGCGAAGGCACTTAAGTAGATGAAATAATAAACTAATAGATTTAAATATGGATACCAAGACTATTCTAAATGAAGCAACCGACCGCATGCAGCGTGCTGTAGATCACCTCGTTGAGGAGTTGCTTAACATTCGTGCCGGCAAGGCATCAGTAAACGTTCTCAATGGCGTCTTCGTCGACTACTATGGCTCACAGACCCCAGTATCTGGTGTTGCCAGTGTCACCGTGCCAGATGCTAAGACCGTGCTTATCCAGCCATGGGACAAGAATATGATTCGCCCTATCGAGAAGGCTATCATCGACTCAAACATCGGTCTTACACCATCAAACAATGGTGAGCACATCCGTCTCTCTATCCCACCTCTTACAGAGGAGCGTCGTAAGGAGATTGTGAAGGCAGTGAAGGCTGAGGGCGAGACTGCACGTATCAGCCTCCGTAACGCACGCCGCGATGCCGTTGAGGCATTCAAGAAAGCCCAGAAGGAGGGTATGTCTGAGGACGAGCAAAAAGATGGCGAGGCACAGGTACAGAAGCTTCTCGAGAAGTTCACTAAGGTTATTGATGTTGAGCTTGAGAAGAAGGAGAAGGAGGTAATGACCGTGTAATTTGTTGTGATAAGGGGTCATTCTCGACCTCTCAATCATTGGGCTGAATGGGAAATACGCTTAGTATGTCCCATCCAGCCCAATTTCATGTCGAGGCCAAGCCTAACCCCTTCTGACAACAAATTGGGTCATGGCGCTTCCGAGCGTTGTATCTGCAGCCTTCTATCAACAAATTTAATTTATCGAGATAAGGCAGACATCTACTGCCGCTAACAAAAAGTGCCGTCAATGGGACGTACCCATCGACGGCATTTTTTTACCGAGCGTTGTATCTGCAGCCTTCTATCAACAAATTATTTGTTGTGATAATGGCGCTTATAATTCAATCGCACCAAAGGGTAGCCACACGACGTTTTCACCTTGCGCTTCGCACTACATCTCTGCCATCCATAGGCCGTGGAGGTTGCAATACTCATATACGGCAACGACGTTCTCGTCACCAACATAGATCTCTGCCTCGGGCTTATCCTTCAAATCGACATGGATGCCGCCACGCTCGGTCTCAACGTAGATAAATGCTATGTGGTGCTCCTCGGTCATGGGGTGAGGTACGCTGCCCACCTCCACCTTGATGCGACCCTCGCCGATGAGCGTCACTACTGGCATATGCTTCTCGCCACTCGCATCAACTGTATTGGGCACAAGCTCCACCATCTTCTCGCCACAGCAAACTACGGGAACGCCAGAATCTACCAACTTAACAACTACGTTACCACACTGGTTGCACTTAAAAAATCTTGCTTTCATAATATTTAGTTTTTACGTTTATCAATAGTTTACAATGCAAATATAGGGCAAAACTCGCATAGGTGCAAGCTAAAATTTTTTATGACAATATAAGCTAAAGCTATATGCGTGGAATTTAGGAAGGCTTGGTCATTAGGGAATTTAGTGAGTTTAAGGAATTTAGCGAATTTAAATAGGAATGCCCCCCCTATCACGATAAATTTAAATTTTGATTAGAAGGCTGCAGATAGAACGCTCGGGAGCACCACAACCCCAATTTATTGTTAGAAGGGGTTAGGCTTGGCCTCGACATGAAATTGGGCTGGATGGGACATACTAAGCGTATTTCCCATTCAGCCCAATGATTGAGAGGTCGAGAATGACCCCTTATCACAATAAATTTTAGCAGTTCATGGCACCACAACAGTGAATTACCTGTCCGCTGACGTATGACGCGAGGTCTGACGCAAGGAACAATGCTACGTTAGCAACGTCCTCTGGGGTACCGCCACGACGCATAGGTATCTGCTGTGCCCACTGATCCTTGATTTCCTGCGATAGCTGGTTGGTCATCTCGGTGATGATGAAGCCTGGGGCGATGCAGTTAGCGCGGATGCCACGAGGACCCATCTCCTTAGCGATAGACTTAGCAAGACCGATCATACCAGCCTTAGATGCTGAGTAGTTGCACTGGCCAGCGTTGCCGCTAACGCCTACTACTGATGACATGTTGATGATAGAGCCACCGCGCTGCTTAGCCATAACTGGGGTCACGGCGTGGATGAAGTTGAATGCCGACTTGAGGTTTACGTTGATCACAGCATCCCACTGAGCCTCTGACATACGCATCATAAGACCATCCTTGGTGATACCTGCGTTGTTCACAAGGACGTCGATGCGACCGAAGTCCTCGACAATCTGCTTCACAACCTCGTGTGTCTCATCGAAGTTAGCAGCGTTAGAGGCATAAGCCTTAGCCTTCACGCCCATAGCCTCGATATCCTTCACTGTCTGCTCAACATCCTCGTTGATAGCCAAGTCGGTGAATGCCACGTTGGCACCCTCCTGGGCAAAGCGCAAGGCGATAGCCTTGCCGATACCACGGCCAGCACCTGTTACGAGTGCTACCTTACCTTCCAATAGTTTCATATACTCTTGAATTAATGGTTGCTAATTATTTACCCTCCCACTTGCGAAGTGCCACACAGGCGTTGTGACCACCGAAGCCGAGTGAGTTAGAGATTGCCACTGTGAGGTCTGCCTTGCGAGCCTTGAGAGGTGTGTAGTCGAGGTCGCACTCTGGGTCAGGGTTGGTAAGACCGATGGTTGGGGTTACCACGCCGTGATAGAGCGACAATGCTGAGGCTACGAGCTCTACAGCACCTGTAGCACCAAGCATATGACCTGTGATAGACTTTGTAGAGGTGATCATCGCCTTCTTGGCAGCCTCCTCACCCATGGCGAGCTTGATAGCCTTAGTCTCGGCAGCATCGTTAAGTGGAGTACCTGTGCCGTGAGCGTTGATATATAGGAGGTCCTTATCTGCGTCGAACTGAGCCTCGTCCAATGCCTGCTTGATGGCACGTGATGCAGGGACGCCATCAGGACGTGGAGCTGTGAAGTGGTGAGCGTCGCAGCTATTGCCATAGCCCACTACCTCAGCGTAGATCTTAGCACCACGCTTCTGTGCATTCTCCAACGACTCGAAGATCATCATACCAGCACCCTCGGCGATAACAAAGCCGTGACGGTCAGCCGAGAATGGGAGTGATGCCTGGAGTGGATCCTCCGAGCGAGAGAGAGCCTTGCTATTAGCGAAGCCACCGATAGCGAGTGGGTGTACTGAAGCCTCTGCACCACCTGTGATGATGGCATCAGCATAGCCGTGCTTGATGGCGCGGTAAGCCTCACCTGCAGCGTGAGTACCAGTGGCACAAGCTGTTACAACTGGCAAGCATACGCCCTGTGCATCGTGCGAGATAGCAACATTACCCGATGCGATGTTCGAGATCATCATAGGCACGAAGAATGGTGAGATACGACCAACACCCTCCTCGAGGAGCACCTTAGTCTGATTTACGAAGGTATCCATACCGCCGATACCAGAGCCGATATATACGCCAAGACGCTCAGGAGCGATATTCTCGCCGCTCTTCAAGCCAGCGTCCTTCATGGCATCAGATGCCGCAGCCATGGCATAGACGCAGAACTTGTCGCTACGACGTGCAAGACCAGCATTTAGCTCATACTCTGACTGATCGAAATTCTTAACCTGACCCGCAACCTTTACAGGGAGATTGTACTCATCATAACCCTTGATAAAGTCGATACCGCAGTTACCCTCAACGAGGTTCTTCCATGTATCCTCAACGTGGTTACCTACGGGCGTAATTGCACCGATACCGGTGATAACTACTCTCTGTTCCATTATTTTCTCTATTTTGTGCGGCACTGCCGCATTGTTTATTATTCGCTAAATTATTTGTTCCACTCGATTACACATCCACCAGTGGTAAAGCCTGCACCGAAGGCGCTAAATACGAGCTTGTCGCCCTTCTGAAGCTTGCCTGCACGGTTAAGCTCATCCAAGAGCGCGGGGAGTGCAGCAGATGAGATATTACCGTAACGCTCGACGTTGTGTGGCACCTTGCTCTCATCAACACCCAAGAAGTTGCGTATTGAGTCGATGATACGACGATTTGCCTGGTGCAACACGTAGAACTTGATATCGTCAGCCTCGAGACCTGTCTCGTTGAGAAGCTTGCGGATATCGCGACATGAGCTTGTCACTGCATGCTTGAATACCTCGCGACCCTTCATCACCAATGGCTCGAAGTTCTCCTCCTTATCGATATAAGGTGTAGGCTCCAAGCGACGCTGATAGTAGAGGACGTCGGTGAGAGAGGATGTTGTAAGACGAATAGCCTTGAGGTCGTCGCCCTGGGTTACTACTGCAGCACCCGCGCCATCGCCAAAGAGCACACAGGTGCTTCTATTCTGCCAGCTCACCATGCGTGATGGCTCCTCGGCACATATGATAAGGATGTTCTTTGCCTTGTTACACTTGAGCTTATCCTCCGCCATGTCCATGGCGAAGAGGAAGCCTGCACACGCAGCATTGATGTCGACGGTTGGGCATGTAGCACCAAGGTGACCCTGGATAATACAGCTGAGGGCTGGTGTTACATACTCGTTTACTACGTTCGAGCAGATGATGAAATCTATATCACGCGCTGTTAAGCCAGCATTCTCAAGCGCACGGTTTGCTGCGAGCACTGCCAAATCCTCCAACTTCTCAGACGATATTACGCATCGCTCCTTGATACCTGTACGCTCAGTGATCCACTCATCTGTTGTCTCGAGAAACTTCTCGAGCATCTCGTTGCTTACTGCGCATTTTGGATGAGCCGATCCTGTTCCAATAATCTTCATAATATTTGTTGTTTGATACTATCCTTAAAAATAGGTACTCCCCAATCAATGGAAGTCCATTAATCAAAGCGTGGCAAATATAGATTGTAATACCATATACACGCGTGAATTGTGGTGTAATGTGTTATTTTGTGGTGAATGTGTGTAATATGTGGTAAAAAAATAGCGATTTCGTGATATTTTAGTATCTTTGCAACCAAAACAAAGGAATAAATTAAAATGAGAGAGAGAGAAATTTCGAAATATCTTGTGTCGAGAGGATACATCTCATCACTGATAGCGATAATAGTTGTGTTCTCCATCATCGTGCTACTACTATACGAGAAGTACTCTGTGGCGATATGGTTTAGCACGGAGGATACGCTGCGCTTTAGCATAACGATGCTCTTCTATATAGCGGCTATTGTCATACTTATTATAAGTCGATTTACGATGTACGCCCTGCAAGATAGGATGCAGATGACCAGCACGAAGTATACATGGTGGCTGCTGAGCGAATGTGTTATCATAGCCCTATTATACACCATAATCACCATATCGCTATTCCCAACCAATGGCGCTTCGACGCCTATGATCGCCATCAGAGCCATCCTCTGCGTATCGGTAATACTATCGGTGCCCAACGTGATGATCTCGTTCTACGCAGCCTACATATCGAAGTGTGAGGAGCTGGAGGCAACACAGTATCAGCTGCAGAAGATACGCGAGGAGAACGTAAGGCTAATAGCGATAAACGAGAGCGACACGCGCCACAAGGAGCAGATTACAAAGAAGTCGAGCGACAGACCGCGCATGGTAAACCTTAGGGACAATAGCGGTACGCTGCGCCTAACCATAAACATCGACTCGCTGTACTATCTTGAGTCAGAAGACAACTACATCAAGATACACTACAAGCATAACGACAAGATCGCCTCATACCTGCTACGTTGCAAGACAAAGCTTGTGGAGCAGATGCTGCAGGGTACGGGTATGGTGCGCTGCCACCGCTCCTATATCGTTAATATAGCGAAGATTAAGTTCGTTGGCGAGTCGCACAGAATGCACTTTATAACGATGGATGACGACTCCATAAAGCAGATTCCCGTATCGAAGAGTTACTACACCGCACTACTCGAGTCACTTAACGCCGAGTGCGGCAATATGGATAAGAACCAGGAGGAGCTACAGGTGAGTGCAACGGCGCAATAGCAGCTATTCGCAGACAACATAGTTGCACGGCACAACAATTTATATTAACTTTGCAAAAATCGTAAACATAACTATGGAAAAAGCAACATCAGTTCAAATTTGGCTTGATGAGCTGCTCGTAAAGATGGGTATGCCCTTAGATCAAGCGCAAGAGATTGACAAGTGGATAATATTTGCGGGCATCATTGTCCTTGCACTTATCATCAACCTATTCCTACAAATTGTCGTTCTCAGAATAGTCGGCAAGCTCGTTCGAAGAACAAGGATTAAGTGGGACGATATGCTCTTCGATAACAATGTGATGAAGTGTCTATGCAACATCATCACCCCCGTTATGATTGCAGCCATGTTGCCAATGGCATTTCACGCAGAGGCGGAGCACCCAGAATTCACCTATAAGGTGATAGTTAAACTCCTTGACATGTACCTTGTAATCAACTGCTTACGCTTTGTCAACGCGCTGCTTAAGGCGCTCTTCGGCATCGCGGCACAACGCCCCAGCTGGGAGGGTAAGCCAATCAAGGGTCTGCTACAAATGGCGCAGGTGCTGCTTATATGTATAGGTATAATCCTTGTGGTATCGATTCTTCTGGACAAGTCGCCCGTGCTGCTTCTCACCGGTCTTGGTGCTTCGGCCGCAGTGCTCATGTTGATATTCCAGAATAGTATCCTCGGCCTTGTGGCTGGAGTGCAGCTATCCGCCAACAACATGCTCAAGGTGGGTGACTGGATATCGATGCCTAAGCACAATATCGATGGCGTTGTAATCGAGATCTCGCTCACGACGGTTAAGATTCGCGCATGGGATAACACCGTGCAGACCATCCCACCAAACTTGCTTGTAAACGAGGCCTTCGACAACTGGCAGCCTATGTTCGAGCGTGGTGGTCGCCGCATCAAGCGCTCACTAATCATCGACACACGCACCATAAAGTTCGCCGATAGTGACTTCATGGAGGAGCTACATAACGACGAGATAACTGCGCCACTGATTAAGACAATCACCGCCGAGACCGCTGAGGGTGAGACAATAACAAACCTCGACCTCTTCATGCGCGCTGTGAACCTCTATCTCGACAAGCACCCACGCATCAACCACAATATGATGTGCATGGTACGTCAGCTGCAGCCAGACGAGTGGGGTATTCCAATCGAGTTGTACTGCTTCTCGGCAAATGTAAACTGGGTGCCATATGAGTGGCTACAGTCGGAGATTATCTCTCATGTCGTTGCCCTTGCACCAAAGTTCGGTCTTGAGCTTACAATCGGTAGTCGACAGAATGTTAAGCTACATTAGTCGCTTAGGCTTAAAAGATGATGGCGTCTATCGTAACGATAGGCGCCATCACTATGTAATATAAAGAGTAACTACTCCTTACGGTAGGTATACTTGCCGTCGGTCAACGTCTCCACATCGAAGCACTCATAGACGATGGTATAGCCACCATAGGCAAGGTTTGATGTGCCATGTGTCTCCTCCTCATAGAGGAAGCCGAGGCGGTTATCTCTCTGCCATGTCATGGTCGAGTATGCCGAGTTGAGCGTTGTCACCTGCTTCACGCCATCCCAGTCGCGCGCAAACTCGATAGGCGAGACATAGTCCTCGAACTCGTCGGCAAGCTCCTTGTAGTAGATACCCACGTTCTTACGCTGAGGACCAAGAGGCACCGACTGCAACATGATGTGCATAGGCTCGTTATCCGCCACACGTGTTACGGGGATTAGCATCACCTCGCCATTGGTCGAGTTATCCTTCGACTCCACGCCACCATTCGCAGCACCCGAGAATACGGCATTCTCCCAATTACCAGCGCCACTATTTACGTCCGAGTAGGTGAAGAAGTTATAGTAGCGACCGCCGTTATAGCGCGAGCTGAGGACGATAGTGCCATTAGGCAACTCCTCAACCTTAGGCTCGTCAGCAGTGTTGTACACGCCGGGCTCGTTGATGTCGCCCAACACCTTCCAGCTTCCACCGAAGTCGTCCGAAAAGAGGACATAGTTCATATGCTTTGCCGACTTATCGCGCACAAGCACAGCACAATACAAGCGATAGTAGTCGCCCACCTTCGTTATGCGGCTCTGCATGATGCGTCCCGATGCCACGAACATCGAGCGCACAGGACCATACGACGAGGCGTCGAACTGCGAGTAGATACTCTCGGCGATATCCTCGGGCGCGCTCCACGTCTTGCCCCCATCCTCCGAGTAGAAGCGTGCTATGCACTGATGGTTCTGACGCGTGCCATTCTGGAAAGATACGTTACCCGCACACGACATCACGAGAACACGGTCTGACTCCCTGTCGGCCACGATACATGGGTCGCCATAGCCTACGTTCATAAAGTCGGGCGACGCGGCACCCTTACCCTCGATGAGCGTCATCACCTCTGTCCACGTATTACCATTGTCATACGACATACGGTAGTGCAGGTCGATACGACCCTTGTCCGTCACGCCGATATCGGTGCCACTATGGCGATAGTCCGCCACGGCGATAAGCGTGCCATCCTTGGTTGTTGCGATTGCAGGAATACGATAAGGTATGTCCGTTGGGTTCAGCAGCTGAAAGACCTCGAAGCGCTCCGCAGCGGGCTTCTCGGGCTGTGGCTCGGGCTGTGGACTATCGGGCTTGGTGCAGCTGCAAGCCATGGTAGCCACGCCAAGCATGGCCACCAACACTCTATTTATCTTACGCATAGCAAAAACTATTTACGGTAGGTGTAGTATGCACCTGCCTGGCATGTAGGCATAAGCACAATGTCGTTCACGTTCATATGCGCTGGGAGGTTGAGCATCCAGTGGATAGCCTCGGCGATATCCTCGCCCTGCAACGCCTCAACGCCCTTGTACACACCTGCTGCGCGCTCCTTGTCGCCATGGAAGCGCACCTCAGAGAACTCGGTCTCAACCATTCCTGGACGCACCTCGCCCACCTTGATGCCCGCAGATAGCAGGTCGGCACGCATAGCCTGTGAGATGGCATGTACGGCGTGCTTCGATGCACAATATACCGCACCATTCTCATAAGGCTCGGTACCAGCGATAGAGCCTATGTTGATGATGTGACCACCCTTGCCAGCCTCAACCATAGCGCCGCTGATAATCTTCGTTACATATAGCAAGCCCTTGACATTGGTGTCGATCATGGCATCCCAATCTGCCGAGTCGCCCTTGTCGATATGCTCAAGGCCTGCCGCCAAGCCAGCGTTGTTGATGAGGATATCAACATGACCCAGTGGCTTGAGGTTGTCGATGCACTCCTGCTCCGAGCGCACGTCGAAGTGCAACACCTGACACACAGCACCCTTGGCCTCAACCTCCGCCTTGAGGAGCTCGAGACGCTCCTTACGACGACCAGTGATGATAATCTCGGTGTCGGCAGCAGCCAAACGAAGAGCTGTAGCACGACCAATACCCGATGTAGCTCCAGTAATAAGAATTCGTTTCATAGTTTTTATGTTTTAGATTATTAACTCTGTTTATCACACAATGCGACAATATCGCGCCAAAATATCGACGCCACCTCCTCGATGGAGAAGCGACGTATGACCTCCTCACGCTCCGAATAGTCGGGGTTGCTATGTGCACGCTTCAGGGCGAGCGTCAAGCTATCGTACAAGCTCTCGGCGCTATGCTCAGCGAGGATTATGGTATCAAGACCTCCGAAGACCTCGCGCGTAGGCGTATCAGCACCGCACTCGGTGATAATCATGCGGTTAGTCTTGAGGTAGGTGACAATCTTACTCGAGAGGAATGGATCCCTCTCTCTATCGGCATTTATGTCGAGAAGCACCGTGGCGCGTCTAAATAGCGGCTCAAGGTTGTCGGTATGCTCAAGGACTGTGACGTGCTTAAGCTCCTCGGCAGTGAGTATCGAGCGCATATTTCTAAACTTCATGCCCATGCCCACAAAGATTGCTTGTGCCTCGGGGCGCTCGCTAAGCAGGCGCTTGAAGGCGCGGAAGAAGTGGTCGGGGTTGCGAAGGCCATACAACGAGCCGGTGTAGAGTATCGTAGCGCCATCACCCATTGGGAGGTTATACTCCTTGGCGGGCGAGGGGGTTAGCAGGACATTCGTGCGCAAGCCCTCCTTATGCTTGAAGGTGGTGAGCTGGAAGTCGAGCATATGGCGATTAGAGGATGCCACATAGTCGGCGGCAGCGAAGTTACGCGCCACAACGCGCATCTTACCGCGATACTCGCGAGGCTTGGTCCACCCGCCAGGGGCTGGGATGGCATCCACGGAGTAGATGGCAAATTTCGTATTATATCTCTCAGCATATAGCCTGCCAAAGACTACGGGGGTGAGCTGCGCCGAGGTGACAAAGGCGATGACAAGGTCATAGCTCTCGCTGAGCTGACCCATAGCCTCCCTACTCCAACGGCTCGAAAAGGGCGTTGCGCCAAACCAACGCACGAACTTACGATACCACTTACTGCGCGACTTGGAGAATGGGTGCGTATATACCCTACGTACGCTCGCCATATCAGATATGGGGGCTTGGTCGCTGAGAATATCGACCTCAGCATGCTGGGCAAGCTGCTCTATGACACGCTCATAGATAACAGAGACGCCACTACCGGCACGAAAATATACGGCAAGAATCTTCATATTTCCCTTAAGATTTTTATGAGCCAAGGCAGTAAGACTCACACAACCTTGCAAATATATAAAATTTTTGCCGTATTATCAATATGGAAGCTATAATATAGCTATCGTTTGAGGCGCTTATAGTGACAGAGGAGCAGATTTCCATCATCGTCGTAGAGGTGCATGCCGTTGCCCTCGCAGTACTGCCACATCTTGCAGTCGGCACACTGACCCTTTCTCGCCCACGAGCGGTCGCGGAACTTCTCGAAGCGGTTCTGCCACACATCCCAGAAGTTATCCTTGTAGATGTTGCCCTGTGTGAAGTTGCCCCTGACGCTTGTGCATCCTGAGATGTCGCCGTTGACGCGTATGGAGGCTATCTGCAAACCTGCATGGCACTCGAAGGGGTTGGTCCTCGCGCGCATCTCGTAGCCGCCAATAAAGCCCTCGCACGAGTACGACGCCTTGATGCGCCCCTCCTTGCGTGTGCGCTCTATGAACTCGAGCATCGAGGTGAACTCCTTGTCGCTAAGCTGCAGGCTTGAATCATCCGCTGCACGCCCCACAGGAAAGATGCTGAAGAGACGCCAATGGCGCACGCCGAGCGAATACAAAAACTCCTTGAACTCCTCAAGATGGGGCATAAGGGCGGGAGTCACGCAGGTGACCACATCCGAGGCAAGCTCCTTGTCCTCCGAGATTATGCGCACAGCCTCCACAGCACGCGCGAAGCTCTCCCTATTCTGACGAATATAGTAGTGCTGCTCCTCGAAGCCATCCAACGAGACGGTTATGGAGTGTAGGCCCGAGCGAACAAGCGAGTCGAGACGCTCGCGCGAAAGAGCTAACCCGTTGGTAACCATGCCCCAAGGGTAGCCACGACGATAGAGGTTGATGCCTATCTTCTCGAGGTCCTTGCGCACCAACACCTCGCCACCCGATAGGACGATGAGCACCTTATTAGGGTTTACGTTGGGCGTTACCTCATTGTCGAGCACACGGAAGAAATCCTCGGCAGGCATATCCGTGAGGGTTGTGTCGATGCGGCAGTCGCTACCACAATGGCGACACTGCAGATTGCAGCGCAGTGTACACTCCCAAAAGAGCGTGTTGAGCTGATGCTCCTTGGCGTGTATCTTGCGCAGCTTCTTGAATAGTTTGAGTGCCATCCACTGGCGTATACCTAAGCGTCGTCCCATAGTTAATCATCCTTTCTATCCAAGACGACATCGCCCACATTATCATCGCCAACGCGGAGGTTTATATGGCGCGACTCAAACTCGCCGCCATTCTCCTCGCCATCGACATCCGTGAAGATAAGGGTGCCCGACTCCGAGCTATGGAGATAGAAGCGTCCCTTGCTATCGGTGATATCCTCAGAGTCGCCCAACGACACCTTGATGCCAGGTATGGGGTTCTCGTCCTCGTCGACAACACGTCCTGAAGCGCCCCACTCGGGGTTATAGTCCGCCTCCATCACGCCATAGCACGCCACACACGTTAGCGAGAAGCCAAAGAGGGTAAATAGCCTTGTTAGAAGTTTGCCTATCATTGTTGTAAGTAGTTAGTTTTATGTCATTTATCACCGTCTCACTATAACCCCATGCAGTAGTCGCCATGCAACTCATGCACGCGACAATCCTTAAAGGTGCCATGCTCGACAAATATCTCGTCGCCATCCTCGCTAACGCCCTTGAAGCGGAACTCGCCCGAGAGCAGATAGCCGCCACCGTAGCTCTCCTGCTTGGTGAAGATGAGATAGCCATCCACGGCCTCATAGCGGTAGGCAATATAGTCAGTGACGGTAGTTCCGCTAGGCAGCGTGTGGGTCTCGTTGAGCTCGTTGAAGGTTATCGAGGCGCGCGACTTGCCGAGGATGACGAGCGAATAGACCCTATTTAGCTGATAGGGCGAATCCTCATCCTCGATATATATAGATAGGTAGGCATCCTTGCCATCCTCGCACACCAACGAACGCCCCATCTCAAAGGTGAAGCCCCCATCCTCGTGGAGTATTAGGTCGGGGTGGTTGTAATTAGAGAATGAGCCGGTGTCGCTGGAAAAGAGCTCCTCATTCCACTCGTAGCGCGAGCCCGAGAGCTTCACCGATATTGGCGCATCGACATCCACACCAAAGATCGAGTAAAAGTCCTTGGCACATGACACCAACGTTAGTGACAGCAGTATGGCGAATATAGCATAGTAACGTCTCATCACTCCCCCCCCTTAATTATCTGCCGACGTAGGCTCCTTGAGTGTCAACTTAACATCGCCGAGCTTAACATCGCATTTACCTTGGTTAACCTCTGTCATCGCACCTTTGATATCGTTATAGTCCAGCGTTAACGTCTCAAACTCACCGCCATTCTCCTCTTTGTCGACATCAGTAAATACTACTTCATCGAAATATTCGCTAACAACAAACTCAACGCAGCCCTCGGCATCCGATATTCCATCTGCGCCACCACTCGATGTTCCCACCTCAATGCCAGAAATGGGATTTCCCTCGCCATCAACCACGCGTGCCGACACCCTATAGTGAATTAGTGGAGCACCATACATAGGTGCCAACTCATTATTCGACTCCTCCTCACAAGAGGTAAATGAGCCAAAGCCAAGAAGCGCCATTAGAAAGTAGATAAGTCGTTTCATAAAGATGTGTTTTTAGTTTGTTTTGTTACTGCAAAATTACCACATTCAAACGATACCGCCAAATTTTTGAGCCTCTAAAAATTCATTTTGCCTGGTTGTAACACGTTGATTTTATGGCAGTTATACAATGGGCAAACTACTAATTTTTCAACACGCTGATTTTCAGTGAGTTATGTAGGGTATGGGCAATTCATTGATAATCAGTGTATTAATATATAATTAGTATTTTATGATAGCTAACCGAGAAAAAAGAGTTACCTTTGCGTAAAAGATTTGTTTGTCTATGAAAGCAACACTAAAATATAGCCGTAGGGCATCCCACGAGGTGAGCTTCGGAGGGGTGATAATAGGTGGCAGCAAGCCTATCGCCGTGCAGTCGATGACCAACACGCCAACAGCCGACGTCGCGCTCTCAGTGGAGCAGACAGTGCGCATTGCTGAGGCTGGTGCAGAGATAGTGCGTCTAACGGCGCAGGGCAAAAAGGAAGGCGAGGCGCTCGCACCAATAATGGCAGAACTACGTCAGCGTGGCTGCAACGCGGCAATTGTTGCCGACATACACTTCACGCCCGAGATAGCGATGATAGCTGCCGAGGCGGTGGACAAGGTGCGCATCAACCCAGGTAACTTCCGCACGACGAATGGTGAGCTTGAGCGCCTCATAGAGATATGTCGCCGTCGTGGCGTGGCACTACGCATTGGCGTTAACCACGGCTCACTCGCCAAGCGCATCTTCGACCAGTGGGGCGACACCCCCGAGGGCATGGTGGCATCGGCAATGGAGTTTTTGCTTATGTGTCGTCGTGCAGAGTTCCACGATGTGGTGGTGTCGATGAAGTCGAGCAACACACGCGTCATGGTACACGCCTACCGTCTGCTTGTTGAGGCTATGGCAAAGGAGGGCATGACCTATCCGCTGCATCTTGGCGTAACGGAGGCTGGCGACGGCATTGAGGGACGCATAAAGAGTGCTGTGGGTATTGGAGCACTTATGGCAGATGGCATTGGTGACACCCTGCGCGTATCGCTCACCGAGGCTCCCGAGAACGAGGTGCCTGTGGGTAAGTTCCTCGCCGACTACTACGACAACCGCACGGCGGAGTTCGAGGTGGAGAATATCGATAGCTACTCGCCCACGGCATTCAAGGCGCGAACAAATCATAAGCCTATAACACACAGCGAGATAGACGATAACTACACCGTTCTTGAGGCTACATCAAACAACCCTACGCACGAGTGGCGCGCAGCGATACTATCATCCAGCGAGCCTCGTGGCATAGTCATCAAGCGCCGCTACGAGAGCGCCGACATTGAGGTCGTTGCCCTATCGGCCGCTGCCGACATGGGTCAGCTGCTCATCGATGGCTTGGCAGAGGGCGTCTGGATTGATGCGCCAGCACTCAGTGAGGAGACTATAAAGGATATAGAGCTGATGCTACTTCAGGCATCGCGTCTACGCTTTACGCGCACCGAGTATATCGCTTGCCCAAGTTGTGGTCGCACGCTCTACGACATACAGTCGACACTCGCCGAGATCAAGGCACGCACATCGCACCTCAAGGATCTCAAGATTGGCGTCATGGGATGCATCGTCAATGGCCCTGGCGAGATGGCGGATGCCGACTATGGATATGTGGGTTCGTCGCCCGAGCATATCACCCTCTATCGCGGTCGCGAGATTGTGGAGCGCAACATCCACCAGAGCGAGGCGCTGGATCACCTCATCGACATCATCAAGCGCGACGGACGCTGGCACGACCCCGAGTAGCATGGCACTCAAGAGTTATAAGGCACGCGGCATAGTTCTCGGCACACTAAAGTATGGCGAGAAGGGTGTTATTGTGCATATGCTCACCGATGTGTGTGGTCGCCAAAGCTACATGGTGCAGGGCATACGTCCCACAGCCAAGGGCTCGAAGATGGCGCTGCTACAACCTATGTTTGCCGTTGAGTTCGAGGGGCTTACCTCCACGAAGATGAGCATGCACCGCATGAAGGACCTTGTGCCCGGCATGGTGCTACACACAACGCCCTTCGACGTGCGCAAGTCCACAATGGCGCTCTTCATGGCCGAGGTGCTCTATAGGCTCGTGAAGGAGAGCGAACCCACCGAAGACCTCTTCGACTTTGTGTGGGGCTCAGTGGCGGCACTCGACACCATAGAGGAGGGTATCGCCAACTTCCACCTATGGTTCTTGGCAAACCTTAGCCGCCCACTCGGCTTCTCACCCGATAATGAGTATATCGACGGAGCATGGCTCGACATCAGGGATGGTCACTTCACGCCCATTGCCCTCGTTCCAAGCTACGCCCTTACGCCCGAGAATGCACGAATACTCCACGATATGTTGGAGTGCGACGTGCGATACCTTGGCGAGATAGGTCTCAATCGCAACGAGCGCGTGGAGTTCCTCGACGCCATGCTTAAGTACTACGCCTACCACCTCGACGCCATACGCAACGTGGAGTCGCTGCGAGTCCTCAGAGAGGTTTTCTAATAACAATGATTAGAATAAAGCGGCTATTCGCATCATATTTTGACGCGAATAGTTGTATTTTTCGCATCATTGCACTATCTTTGCAGTAAAATTCGAGGATTATGAGACCTTTGTATATATGGCAACAGCCCACATGGGCAGAGTTTACTTGGGATAGCGAAAGGCTAATAACACTCCTTTCCGAGGTACGCAATCTTGAAGGTCGCGTACTTGGTTTGATGAGCGGTCTTGGCTTCAGCGTACAGAACGCCACCTCGCTCGATGTGATGGTGGAGGATGTGCTACGCTCCTCGGAGATTGAGGGCGAGTTGCTCAATGCCGACCGAGTGCGTTCGTCAATCGCTCGTCATCTTGGCATAGATACCGAGGGTCTGCCAGAGCCCGACCACTATACCGAAGGCGTGGTGCAGGTAATGCTCGATGCAGTGCGAAACAGCAGTGAGCCACTAGCACACGAGCGACTTTTCAATTGGCACGCAGCATTGTTCCCAACAGGTCGTAGTGGTATGTATCCTATAACCGTAGCAGCCTACCGCAAGGGTGCAGAGCCTATGCAGGTTGTGTCGGGTGCTATGGGTCGTGAGAAGGTACACTATGAGGCTCCAGCATCGGAGGCTGTGCCAGTAATGATGGAGGAGTTTCTTGCCTGGATAAATGGTCAGCAGAATATAGACCCTATATTGAAGGCGGCAGTAGCACACCTCTGGTTTGTTGCTATCCACCCATTTGACGATGGCAATGGTCGTTTGACTCGCACAATAACCGATATGCTCCTGGCCAAGGCTGATGGTATGCCACATCGCTTTTATAGTATGTCGGCCGAGATATTGCGTGAGCGAAAAGGTTACTACGCAGCACTTGAGAAGACCACAACGGGAACTATGGACATAACCCTTTGGCTCGAATGGTTTTTGCAGACGCTTTGTAGTGCAATACACCGTTCCGAGGCAACAGTGCAGCGCGTGGTTAAGAAGTCGTTGTTCTGGCAGCAGCACCGCGAGGTAGCGATGAACGAGCGACAAGTGAAGGTTGTCAATATGCTATGGGATGGCTTTGAGGGTAAACTGACATCTTCGAAGTGGGCGAAGATAACAAAGACATCGCAGCCTACGGCTCAGCGTGATATAGCCGACCTTGTTCAAAAAGGGGTATTGGTTGTGTCTGGCGAAGGTGGTCGAAGCACCAACTATCTACTCGTAGAGGAGTAGACAACTGATAACCTAAAAAACAAAACTGACTCCCCCCTATCAATAATCATTGATAGGGGGGAGTCAGTTATACTATCTCTCAATCAGCTTAGAAGAAGACGCCCAAGCCGATGAAGACCGACTGGTCGAGCTTGATGCGCGTAACATCGTCATTCAGATAGCCAAACTGACCGCTATCATCGGGGCGTGGACGCATCATAAGAGCCTGATATCCAAGCGTAATCTCATACTTCGTCTTACTATCGGGAGTCTGGATGCGAATACCGACACCACCTGCGCCAGTAGCTCCGGCACGCATACCGCTGTTGATAAGCAGGTTAGTACCGAGATTTACGAAATTGAATAGGCATGTCTTGCGCTTACCATAGTAGTAGTGCAGGGTTGCAACAACGGGGATGGTCGTATAGTCATACTGAATCTGCGCTCCGATCTCAGCACCAAGACGCCAATGGTTGTTGAAGAAGTAGCCAGCGTTGAAGGTGGCGCTACCACCAAACTTAGCCCACGCACGATAGTCCTTAACGCCCTTCTCGTTGAACACCTTGGTGTAGTTCATATCGTAGAATACGAGGTTGAAGCGACCATTAACACCCCACTCCCAGCCATGGTAGTTACGTGTCTTGCGCTCTATCTCCTCGGGAGTCTCGCGCCTCTTAGCCTCGGCAGATGGAACAAAAACCGCTAAGGCGAGTAGTATAAGTATTAGCTTTTTCATATATCTCTGTTTTCCTATAATAACGTAATTGGGTGCAAGTTATTGCTTGATGCCGCGCACACGGCACTCCCAAGCCCATGCTGAGCGCAGCGTATCCTCCAACTCACGCTCTGCTCGCCAGCCAAGCTCCTTGTTGGCAAGCGTCGTATCTGCCCATACGGCAGTGACATCGCCAGCACGACGTGGTGCAACCTTATAGTTGAGTGTCAGGTTATTAGCCGTCTCGAAGCCTCGCACAAGCTCGAACACCGATACGGGTTTGCCTGTGCCGACATTGAAGATTTCGAAGCGCTCCTTGTTCTTCGCCTCAACCATGCGATCAATGGCAACCACATGAGCACGCGCAAGGTCGACGATGTCGATATAGTCGCGCAAGCACGAGCCATCGGGCGTTGGATAGTCGTCACCAAAGATACTCAAACACTCGCGCACACCTGCAGCCGTTTGGGTGATATATGGCACAAGGTTGTTGGGCACACCGCGAGGAAGCTCTCCAATAAGGGCTGAGGGGTGCGCACCAATAGGGTTGAAGTAGCGCAAGGCGATACCATTGAGGTGCTCAATGGCAGCCACGCTATCGCGCAAAATATCCTCGGCCATCTGCTTGGTATTGCCATAAGGCGATGTTGCGGGCTTGCGTGGTGTAAGCTCCGTTACGGGCAACACATCGGCATCGCCATAGACGGTGGCTGATGATGAGAATACGATGTTGCGACGACCATGCTTCTGCATGAGCGAGAGCACATTGAGGAGCGATGTTAGGTTGTTGTGATAATACTTAAGTGGCTCCGCAACAGACTCACCCACAGCCTTATATGCAGCAAAGTGGATAACAGATGCGAAGTCGTGCTCGGCGAATACGCGCTCCATGGCCTCCATGTCGCAGCAGTCGGCCTCGATAAAGATTGGCTTAACACCAGTTATGGCTGCTATACCCTCGAGTGACGAGCTGTCGCTATTGGAGAGGTTATCGACGATGACAACCTCATAGCCTGCATTTATAAGCTCCACGGCGGTGTGCGAACCGATATATCCAGCACCACCTGTAACAAGCACCTTTCTATTATTCATAACAATTGACATTTGCTTTCAACCTACAAAGATAAATATTTTTTTGCTCACTGCAATAATCATATCAAAAAAGCGACCTATCGCCATATTACTTCGTAATTATTTGGACATTTTCACAATGTTGACTATATTTGTTCTTCAAACAAACGCAATATGGAACTAAAGAGTGGCTCGCTACTACAAAGTGGCAAGTATCGTATTATCAAGTCTATCGGCCGTGGTGGTTTTGGCATCACCTACCTCGCAGAGCATGAGCTTGCCGAGCGCAAGGTATGCATCAAGGAGTTCTTTCCCAAGGACTACTATCAGCGCGATAGCGATACTAACACCCTGACACTAACGTCGAATGGCTTTGCCGAGTCGATGAATAGGTTCAAGGCGAAGTTCATCAAGGAGGCACAGACCATCGCAAACCTCGACCATGCCAATATCATACATATCCACGATGTCTTCGAGGAGAACGACACGGCCTACTATGTTATGGAGTATATCGATGGCGAGTTGCTTAGCGCTGTTATCAAGCGCCGTGGCGCTCTCGACGAGGCTGCTGCGGTGGGCTATATCCGCCAGGTTGCCGATGCTTTGAGCTATATCCACGAGCAACGCATCATGCACCTCGACGTGAAGCCTGGCAATGTCATGCTCCGCTCAAGAGACGACCGTGCTATACTGATAGACTTTGGTTTGTCGAAATACTACAATGCCGAGAGTGGCGAGGCTACCTCGAGTAGCCTTGTGGGCGTGAGCCATGGCTTTGCCCCTATGGAGCAGTATAAGTCGGGCGGTGTCAAGGAGTTTTCGCCCGCTACGGATATCTATTCGCTTGGCGCTACACTGTACTATTTGGTTACGGGCTTGGTGCCTCCCGAGGCTGCGGATGTTAGTGATGAGGGGCTACCCGCACTTCCTGTCCACTTGTCGCAGGGCGTGCGCACGGCTATAGAGCGCTCTATGGCCGACAAGCGCAAGGTTCGTCCACAGGGTATTGCGGAATTTTTGGCATTGCTTGGTGATAATCAGGCTGTAGTACCCGTTGTTGATGAGGATACGTTTATTGGAGTTAAGCCCAGCGAGGCATCAGAGAACACCATTATTGACGTCGGGACAAAGAGCGATAATACCGTCCCTAATAGTGAGCCGAAGCAGCAACCACAACCCACACCAGATAAAGGGCAAAAGAGCAAGAAGTGGTTTTGGCTATTGCTATTTATCATTATTGCAGCTGTAGTTGCAATCTTTGCCCTCTTTGGCGGCAGTTCGGAGGAGAAAAATAAGCACGTTGACATCACCGAGCAGATGAGTCAGGACGTTGTAGTACGTGACTCGGTTGACAATGTTGGGCAAGGGGCCAATATTCAGCCACAGACTGAAGATCCAATAGATGCTATAATGGCTATTTCAGCGGCAAATGCCAAGGCTGTAGACTTAGGATTGCCATCGGGCACATTGTGGGCTACTTATAATGTTGGCGCTATAAGTCCCGAAGACCATGGCAACTACTATGCCTGGGGCGAGACCACCACTAAAGATTCTTATACGGAGGGCAATAGTCAAACCTATCGCAATAGGATGGATGATATATCTGGCGATATGCTATACGATGCGGCTACTGCGAATTGGGGCGAGGAGTGGCGTATGCCAACTAATGCGGAGTTTGAGGAACTGGTCGATAATTGCTACTGGACAAGGACTAAGCTTAACGGCGTACCAGGCTACGAGGTTAAGAGTAAGAAGAGTGACAATAGTATCTTCCTTCCCACTGCAGGTTGCCGCTTCTACGACAAAACATACAACGATGCAGAAGGTCACTATTGGAGTTCAACACCTGGTAACAGCGGTATACACGATGCACACTGCATATTAATCTTGGATGATGGCAGTTGCAATGCGTGTGGCGCCAACCGCTGTGGCGGACTCTCTGTGCGCCCTGTGACAGGGACGAAGCCAACTTATATACGTAAGGTTCAGCCTTATAATGAGATATGGTACACCTCATTAAGTGGTGAAAGGATAAGTCGCAATTGTGATTTTGGTGCAAATATTATATCAAATGAGAGAGGTGTAATTACGTTCGATGATAGCGTAACAGAGATTGGCTCTTTGTCATTCAATAATTGCGCTGACCTAACAAGCATTTCCATTCCAGGAAGTACCAAAACAATTGGAGATGATGCATTTTGGAATTGCACCAACCTTACATACGTAACTATTCATGAGGGAGTGTCAACGATTAGCGCCCAAGCATTTTTTCGTTGTTATAGTCTCAGAAATATTTCCATTCCTGGAAGTGTAAAAAGTATTGGTTCCGGAGCATTCAGGGATTGTGTGGGCTTAGCCGATGTTATCATTCACGAAGGTGTCACTACTATTGAAGATAGCGCATTTGCCTACTGCTCAAATCTTGCAAATATAACTATTCCAAATAGTGTAAAGACGATTGGAGAGTGGGCATTCTTAGGTTGCGATAATTTGTCGGAAGAGACAAAGAATAGGATTAGACAAATAAATCCTAATGCATTGTAACTATCTGCGGGGCTTAGGCTCCGCAGATTTTTTTTGTGGGTGTGGTGGGGACGCTCAGGCGCAACAATAGACAAAAGTGACGAAAGAGAGAGAAGAGAGGTCGAGCATCTCAAGAGCGCCGAGGGCGCTCTTATAAAGAGAAATTAGTGATTTTAAGGAATTTAGGGAAATTAGCGAATTGTGTTATTCCTTAACCTCCTTAACCTCCTTAATTTCATTAATTTCCCTAATTCATCAGAACCCACAATAAACTCTCGTGCGAAGCACACCACACTTTTCACCGTCCGCCTTTCACTTTTCACTTTTTTTTACTATCTTTACGCCGTAATGTATATACACAATTGAAGACGATGAGTTGTAACAAAAAACATAAACCAGAGTTGGGACGTGGCGCTATATTTTGCGACTGTGGCGATGAGATAAATGCCATAGCTTCGGAGGGGTGCTACAAACTTCACGAGACAAACTGGCTCGAGGAGTATCCTAACAACATACCAACAGATATCTTCGAGGTGCGCTTCAAGAACACGCGCCGCTCATACTATCAGAATGTCAACAACCTCGACCTCAAGCGCGGCGACATAGTTGCCGTGGAGGCGCAGCCAGGTCACGACATCGGCATCGTATCGCTCACAGGCGACATGGTGGCAAAGCAGATGCGTCGCGTGGGCTTCAACCCCCACAATGGCGAGTTCAAGAAGATATACCGCAAGGCACGCCCCTACGACATTGAGAAGTGGCAGGAGGCGATAGCCTTGGAGCATGAGACGATGATCCTCTCGCGACAGATCGCTGCCGACATGGGACTAAACATGAAGATTGGTGATGTGGAGTATCAGGGCGATGGTGTCAAGGCGATCTTCTACTACATTGCCGACGAGCGTGTCGACTTCCGCGAACTTATCAAGGTCTTCGCCGAGCGCTTCCGCATACGCATCGAGATGAAGCAGATTGGTGCACGCCAGGAGGCAGGACGCATCGGCGGTATTGGCGCGTGCGGCAGAGAGCTATGCTGCGCATCGTGGATGTCGAGCTTCTCGAGTGTTACGACAAACGCAGCACGCATGCAGGAGATATCGCTAAACCCACAGAAACTCGCTGGTCAGTGCTCGAAGTTGAAGTGCTGCCTAATGCACGAGTATGATGTCTATGCCGATGCACGACGCACCATACCACGTCTGCGCGATGCGTTGCAGACCCTCGATGGCGAGTACTACCTTGTGAAGATCGATCCATTGGCGCAGACCATGACATTCTCGACAAGCAAGGGTGCTATGGTGAACCTTACGACACTCCCTATCAGCCGTGTTAAGGAGATCATGGCCATCAACCGCGCGGGCGAGAAGGCAGAGACGCTGCTCGGCGACAGCGAGAACGAGAAGGTTGCAGAGCCAACATATCGCCACGAGGAGGATAGCATCACCCGCTTCGACGGCAAGGGTAAGCGCAACAAGCGTAACAAGCGCCGCGGTGGCAAGGATAGAGGCGAGGCACAGAGCGCTGAGGGCAATCTTCAGGAGAGCAATGTTGAGCGTCCTGAGCAGAGCGAGAAGCCAGCAGCCGAGGAGCATGGCGACAAGCCAGAGCGTCAGGAGCGTGGCGAGCGCAACAACAGACATCGAGGCAATAGATCGGAGCGTCACGAGCGCCCAAAGCAGGAGCGTCAGGAGCGTCCAGCAAAGGAGGAGAGTGCTGCGGAGCCACGCGAGAATAGCAGCGCAGAGCAGCCAGCGGAGGGCAGCGCAGAGCGTCGTCCAAGAGATAACCGCCGCCACCGCCCAGGACGCGGTCGTCGTCACGACAATAGGGGCAACCGCGAGAATGGCGGCAGCCAGGAGCGCGAGCCACGAAACGAGAATAAGGAGTAGGCACAACTATGTGGAGTCATAAAGCTCAATGGCTACTTGCGATAGTAGCGCTACTCATGGTGGCGTGTGGAGGCAGCAACAAGCGCCATGCCGAGGTACACGACATTGAGGGTGAGGTGTGGAGCACAACGGAGGAGTTTACATATACGAATGAGGACTCCCTCGCCACACGCGACATCTCGATTGTCGTGCGCTATAGCATGGACTATGTTGCCGACTCGGTGCCTATGAGGGTGATGACCATATCGCCCGACTCCTTGGTCCTCGAGGAGCCTTTCACGCTACACATACCCCATCTTGGCGATATGCGCCCCGCGGAGCATACGTTCCTCTATCGCAGTAATGTGACGCTTCGCAGCAAGGGTGACTACCGCTTCCGCCTAACGCCCGAGCACCCTGTGGAGGGCATCGCAGCTGTGGGCATAGTCATCAGCGACAACAACCCAAACAATGAATAACCATCAACACTATGGGAAAAGATAAGCTACGTAAGTTTGCCGAGAACCTGACGTTCGAGTGCATGGTGCAGCCCGAATTTGAGGATATATTCCAGAAGGACCACCCACTCAAGGGTCGCTGGCACAAGGATTTTTTCCACAACGACAACCCCATAATCCTGGAGCTTGGATGTGGCAAGGGTGAGTATACCGTGGCCCTCGCCGAGCGCAACCCAGATAAGAACTATATAGGCATCGACATCAAGGGTGCGCGTATGTGGCGTGGTGCCAAGACAGCTACCGACAGAGGGATGAACAACGTGGGCTTCCTACGCACACGCATCGAGTTCATACGCTCCTTCTTCGCCGAGGGCGAGGTGGCTGAGATATGGATCACCTTCCCCGACCCACAGCTCAAGAGCCGCCGTGCGAAGAAGCGCCTAACATCACCTCTCTTCCTCGCCGACTACAAGCGTATGCTCACCGACGACGGCGTCATCAACCTAAAGACCGACTCGAAGCACCTCTACAACTATACAGCTGCGGTGATAGAGCGTTTAGGTCTCGGCGTGGAGGTGCAGAACGACGACATCTACGGCTCGGGATATGCCGACGAGGTGCTATCGGTGAAGACCGCCTACGAGACACGATTTGTGTCGATGGGTCTGCCCATCACCTACACGCGCTTCTCGCTCAAGGGGTGCGACAAGTTCGAGCATTTCGACTGGGAGGGCGACGACATTCTTGAGAAGGATGCCGAGGAGAACCGCACTAAAGCCTTCTAAATAAACTACATATTTATGGGAAAGAGAAGAAAGGATTACCCCTTGATTGAGGGCCTACATATCACCACCTTGGCAGCCGAGGGTAAGGCTATGGGTAAGGTGGACAACCAGGTAGTATTCGTGCCAATGACCGTGCCTGGCGACGTCGTGGACGTGCAGGTGCGCAAGCACCACCGCCGATATATGGAGGCTACGGTAGTGCGCTTTGTGGAGCGATCACCACTGCGCGTGGAGCCCTTCTGCGAGCACTTTGGCGTGTGTGGCGGCTGCAAGGGGCAGAGCCTACCATACGAGGAGCAGCTCAAGCAGAAGACCACACAGGTCGAGGATCAGCTGGTGCGCATCGGCCACCTCGAGATCCCCGAGGTGCGTCCATGTCTCGGCTCGGAGCGTACGCGCGAGTACCGCAACAAGCTCGAGTTCACCTTCGCCGACAAGCGCTGGCTCACGTATGAGGAGATTGCCGAGGGTGGCGACATTGCAGCAACGCCCGCTGTGGGCTTCCACATCCCTGGCTGCTTCGATAAGGTCCTCGACATTAACAGGTGCCACCTGCAGGTCGACATATCTAACCGCATACGCCTCGCCATTAAACAGTTCTGCATCGATAATGGCTACTCGTTCCACAATGCGCGCGCCCATGAGGGTCTTATGCGCACGATGGTGGTGCGCACAGCATCTACGGGTGAGATAATGCTCATCGTGGTATTCAACGAGAACGACACCGAGCGCATCAACGCCCTTATGTCATTCTTGCAGCGCGAGTTCCCAGAGATCACGTCGCTCATATATATGATCAACGAGAAGTGGAACGACTCGCTCGGCGACAGAGAGCCTATATGCTTTGCGGGCAAGGACCACATCATCGAGGAGATGGAGGGCTTACAATTTAAGGTGGGTCCAAAGTCCTTCTACCAGACCAACTCGGAGCAGGCATACGAGCTCTATAAGGTGACACGCGACTTCGCGGAGCTTAAGGATACCGATGTCCTCTACGACCTATACACAGGTACGGGTACTATCGCCAACTTCTGCGCACGCCGCGCCAAGAAGGTTGTCGGCGTGGAGTATGTCCCCGAGGCTATCGAGGATGCGGTGATCAACTCGCGCCTCAACGGAATTGAGAATACGACATTCTACGCTGGCGATATGAAGGATGTGCTTAGCGACGAGTTCGTGGAGCGCAACGGTCGCCCCGATGTCATCATCCTCGACCCACCACGTGCGGGCGTCGACGAGCGTGTGTTGGAGGTAATCAAGCGTGCCGCCCCCGAGCGCATGGTATACGTTAGCTGCAACCCATCAACACAGGCGCGCGACCTGGCTATCCTCAGCGATATGTATGAGATATTGGCAGTTCAGCCTGTCGACATGTTCCCACATACCCACCATGTGGAGAATGTCGTAAAGCTGAGAAAGAGGTAACACAAGGATAGATAATACAAATTTAGAGGGATGCTCGTTATTGTCATGAGCATCCCTCTTTGTGTTTAATAACTATGTGCAATTTTAGCGAGCAGGCATATCCATTTTAGAAATCTTTCTCCAACCAAGAAGATTCATTATGGCTACCGCAGTACTTACAAAAATCATGAAATGAAAAACATTTTTAGGATTTAGTTCAGTGCCAGAATTCATTAGACATCTTACAACCAACCAACTTCCCATCATCAGAACGGTTGATGCTAGTAGATATCTCATACCAACTGCAACTGTCTTGTCTACATTCTTCTTTGAGAACACCAAAACACACATACCACAAACTGATATTACAAAACCCACATAAGATAGGACTCTTAGAACATTAACAATGAGTTCAACCCAGAACTGACCTAACTCCTTAGCAAACATAATAGTAACAAACATTCCTGCAATGATTGGTATTACAGAGAGGAATGACACCTTAAGACCATTGACATATAGAGAGAAATACTTCCTTGTTTTTCCATTTAACATTATACTCCAAATGTCATTCTGGGCAGTCAGGGCACAAGCTATTATAAACGATAAAAATGCTCCTAAGATAGAAATAATCAATAGTATTACAGACACGGATGAAGGCAGTGAAGTAACATCTATTATAATAACAATAGATAATAAAGTTAACATCGCAACGATGAATTGGGCAAGTGCCTTAAACCAAATGGAGCGAGAAGACTCTTTCCATAGATCTGATTGACGAACAGAAAATGGTGTGTTCATACTTGTACTTTAATCTTTACGTCCGCTTCATCCCCAATAACGGAAATTACAAATAATAAAGAAAGTGTGGAGATGTTCGTTTATTTATTGAGAGGTTCTGGTATACCTTGTATCAAATAAACAATACCCCACACCTGTACAGTATGGGGTGGGCATAGAACATGCCAACTGAACATACCAATACAAGCAATGAGTGTACTCGTTACCTTGATACAATAGAAATTTACCAGATTTCTCAATAAGGTCAGCGAAACACTTTCACTATATAATATTTACAATATCAAAAGCAAGCCTTTGACAACACAAAGATATATATTTTTTTACTGCTAACAATATATAATGGAATAAATTTTAAGAATATTCATATTTATGTCGACAATATAACAATAATGCGAATGTAGTTATATGAATAACTATTCTATGTAAAGACCCCATATAACATAATAATTAGTTTTCAGAAGGCAGCAGATACAACGCTTAGATACGACACAAAGCGCGAACTAATTTGTTGTCAGAGTGGTACAGTAGTGGCGATGACATAAAAAAGCCCTGGATAGGTAGTACTTGGCGTACGTCCTATTCAGGGCTTTGATTGAAGCGCAGCTAATGCGCCGCTATCACAACAAATTACTCGGTCTTAACAACAATCTTTGCAGACTTCAACCCCTTGGCTGTCGCTGTAAGGGTTATCTCGCCAGCCTTGTCGGTAGACTGAACAATGGCGGTCATCATGCCGTTGAAGACCTTCATCTGTGGCTCGTGGAAGAGCTCCAAGGATACGGGGTTGCCACTTGCTCCTGCGCGGTACCAGCCCTCGCCCTTGACGCTATACTTGATGAGGTGCTGAGCATCGGGGCATAGGTTGCCATCCTTATCCACAACCTTGACGGTGATAAAGGCGAGATCGCGACCATCCGCCTTGATTGTCGAGCGGTCAACCTCAAGCTCTATGTGGTGGGGAGCACCAGCGGTGCATATCTCCTTTTCGGCAACAGCCTCACCGGCCTCGTTGTAGGCAACGACCTTAACCGTGCCTGGCTCATAGGTGGTATCCATCCACATAAGGCGGTAGCGCTGCTGGCGCTTGAACGAGGTGGCAGTCTCGGGCTCCTCCATAGTCGCCTCGGCGGTGATGGATGTATCCTTGGTGCGCACGCCCTGGCTCACGCCATTGATGAATAGCTCGGCGCTTGGATAGTTGGTATATACGAAGATAGGTGTTGTCTCGCCCTCACGACCTGGCCATGTCCAGTGTGGGAGGATATGGAGGGTCTCCTCCGCCTTGTTCCAGTGGCTACGGTAGAGGTAGTAGCGATCCTTGGGTAGACCCGCAAGGTCGACGATGCCGAAGAGCGACGAGTGGCTTGGCCAGTTGGTGTAGTATGGTGTAGGCTCACCGAGGTAGTCGAAGCCTGTCCATACGAACTCGCCGATGCCCCATGAGTAGTCGTCGTGCCAGATCCAGTCGTCCTCGGGAAGGTTCGACCAGCCGCAGTGCTCAACATCGTAGGATGATGATTGGTGGTCGTCGTAGGTGGCCATAGAGCGACGCTCGACAGGGAATTTATATACGCCACGGCTACTTACCGTAGAGGCGGTCTCCGAGCCGAGGATGATCTGCTGTGGTAGGCGTAGGTAGTTCTCCACATAGCGATGTGGGCGGTAGTTGAAGCCCGCAACATCCATCATGGCCGCCATGTTGGTGATGATGACGACATTATCGGGCTGATCCATACCATTGGTCACGGGGCGTGTAGGGTCCTCGCGGTGGCATATATCCTGCAACATACGCGCGAGTTTCGGACCATAGACAATATCGCCCTGGTCGGGGACCTCGTTGCCGATACACCACATAACGACACTTGGGTTGTTGCGATAGTGGTGCAAGAGGTTGACCATGTCGCGCTCTGCCCACTCATCGAAGTAGTTGTGGTAGCCATTGGCGAGCTTCGCGGTCTTCCACTCGTCGAAGGTCTCCAACATAAGCATCATACCCATCTCGTCGCACGCCTCAACAAGCTCGGGAGCAGGCATATTGTGCGAGGTGCGGATGGCATTACAACCCATATCCTTCATGATGCGTATCTGACGGCGGATTGCAGCATCGTTAACAGCAGCACCCAACGGACCGAGGTCGTGGTGGTTACATACACCCTGGAACTTGGTAAGCTCACCATTTATATACATACCCTTCTCGGGGACAATCTCGATGGTGCGGATACCGAAGCGTGTTGAGTACTCATCCTTGAGCTCATCGCCGACATATAGCTTCGACTTTGCGGTGTAGAGCATAGGGGTGTCGACACTCCAGAGCATAGGATTTTCGATATCTACCGCCTGCTCGAAGAGCGACGCCTCATACTTGCTAAGAGTATCCTTAGCCGTTGCTACAACGGCGCCATTAGGGTCGACAATCTCTGTATATATATATAGGTCATCGCCCTCGGCATAGCCCTCGACCTTCGTGCGAAGCTCCACGCGCGCCAATGTCTCACTCACGCGAGGGGTGGTAACCTGCGTGCCCCACACCGGAATATGTACATCCTCAGTGATGACAAGGTGCACGTTGCGATAGAGACCCGCGCCAGGGTACCAGCGCGACGACTCAGGCTTATTCTCAAGGCGCACGGCGAGGGTATTCACTTCACCCACCTTGAGATAGTCGGTAACATCGAAGTGGAACGAGTTATAGCCATAGGGCCAGAAGCCCACCTCCGCACCATTGACATATACGCGTGCATGGCTCATGGCACCATCGAAGATGAGCGATGCGCGCTTGCCATCGGCAAAGGTAGGCGCCTCGAACTCCAAGCGATACCAACCAACGCCGACAAATGGAAGACCGCCAGTACGACCGGCATGCTCCATTGCCTCCTTCTGACCATCCTGTGTGATGGCGACGTTCTGCTTATCGTTATGGATGCTGAAGGGTCCATAGATAGCCCAGTCGTGGGGAACGGTCACGCTCTCCCACCTCTTGTCGCTATACTCGGGCTTTACGAACTCCTCGCTATCCTCGCGCGTAAATCTCCATCCTCTCTCCAGCAGCTGCTCTGTACGCACCTGCGCCGATAGTGGCATAATAGCGCCAATAGCGGCAACAAATAAAATAAGTAATCTTCTCATATTTAGTACTCTTAGTTATCAATATACGACACCGCTTATCCGCGAACGTAGTGTGGCATCGTCTCTGGAATCTCTAACGAAAACTCCACAAGACCTGCCACCGCACCATCCTTATACCATGGTGTCTGGTAGATCATCTTGCGCAAAGCGCCCTTCTGTATGGTGTAGACATTGTTCTCCTTGTTCTCGATAAGGCGCGCGATGATTGCACGCGAGCGCTCCGAGTGGCAGGGTATCATCGAGCGACCACGCACATCGCCATTGACGACCACCGAGCGCTCGTTCTGATAGATGACAATGCCCTCAAGGTCGGCAACGGTAATAGCACAGGTAGTCAAAGTATCGCCCCATGGGCAACGGATATCCTCTAAGTTCATGGTATATAATATTTAGGTTAGCTAATTCTATAGACATTTCTTACGCCTTTGATGCGGCGTAGGGAGTGCAAAAGCATATCGGTGACACCAACGCTCGGAACCTCAACTGAGAGCTCTGCCGAGGCCATGCCATCGCCCTTGGGCTTGAAGTTTATGCCGCGCACCGAGAGCTTCAGCTCCTTGCTCGCCACATCCATAATCGTTGTTGCAAGACCCGGAAGGTCGACAGCCGAGATACCCACAGTGATGCGGAACGCCCCCTGAGCGCCCTCCCTCCAGCGAGCATCGATAACGCGGTAGGGGTAGCGCTCGCGCATACGGCGAGCATTGGGGCAGTCGCTGCGATGTATGGTGATGCCCGCATTGATGGTCACAAAGCCGAAGATGTCGTCGCCCTTGATGGGGTTACAGCACTTGCCGAGCTTATACTCTATATTATTTATACTATCGTCGATAACAAGGGCATCGCTACGCTGCGTGCTCTCCTCGCCACGCTCCTCCCTTAGACGTAGCTTGCGCTCCTCGACCTCGGCAGCCGCCTGGCGACGCTCCTCATCAACAGCGCCCGAAAGCCAACGCGTAAGCACATCCTTGACCTCCATCATGTCGACCTTGGCATCGGCAATAAGCATATAGAAGTCGATGCCGCGACGCTGCTTGAAGTGCTTGCAGAGGTAGGACACAGCCTCATCTATCGAGGTGTCTATCTTCCAGTTCTTGATCTTGCGCTCCAACTCCTCACGACCCAAGCGAGCGTGCTTCTGTCGCTGCTCACGCAGGTATATGCGTATGCGTGAGCGCGCCTTGGAGGTGACGCATATAGAGAGCCAATCGGCCTTGGGCGTCTGATCGCGGCGCGTGAGCACCTCGCATATATCGCCGTTACGCAACTGCTCCTTGATGGGCACAACCCTGCCGCCAATCTTGCCGCCCACGCACGACGAGCCTATGTTGGTGTGTATGTCGAAGGCAAAGTCCAAGACGGTGGCACCCTCGGGGAGCTTGCGTATGTCGCCCGAAGGGGTGAAGACGAATATTTCACCCTGCGCAGGCTTCGCCTCGAAGCGGTGGGCGATAGTCTCGGAGGTGGTATCCTCCAGTAGCTGACGAAGTCTATTGAGCCACTCCTCGGCACCCATGCCACCCTGCTTGACACCCTTATAGCGCCAGTGGGCAGCGATGCCTCGCTCCGCTACCTCATCCATGCGTTCGGTGCGTATCTGCACCTCCACCCAGCGGTTATCTGCCGTCTTGACGGTCGAGTGCAACGACTCGTAGCCATTCGACTTAGGGATGCTTATCCAGTCGCGCATACGCTCAGGGTTGGGGGTGTAGAGGTCGGTGACGATGGAGTAAACAATCCAGCATTGCGACTTCTCACGCTCGGGCGGTGTGTCGATGATGATGCGTAGGGCGAAGATGTCGTAGACACCCTTGAAGCTCACCTTCTGCTTGCGCATCTTCTGGAAGATGGAGAAGACCGACTTGGTGCGGCTCTTGATATGGTACTTTATGCCCTCGGCATCGAGCCTCTGGCGCACAGGGCGTAGGAACTCCTCGATGAAGGCACGACGCTCTGCCTCACTCTCCTTGAGCTGCTCGACAATATTGCGGTATGCCTCGGGCTCTATATGACTGAGCGAGAGGTCCTCCAACTCGCTCTTTAGGCTATATAGACCCAGCTTATGGGCAATCTCGGCATAGAGGTTCATGCTCTCCCAACTCTTCTTCAGGCGCTTCTTCTCGGGGAACATCGCCAACGAACGCATGACCTCCAGGCGGTCGGCGAGTTTGATGAGTATCACACGAGGGTCCTCTGAGTAGGAGACAATCATATCGCGGAAGTCCGACGCCTGCTCCTTGGATGCCTTGAGCTTGATGTCCGAGATCTTTGCCAAGGCGAGGGCTATGCCCCACACCTCATCGCCATAGTCGCGGCATATATCGGTGCGTAGCTGAGCAAGGCGCTCCGAGTGCTCCTGCGAGGCGATGCGCACCACATCGTGGATGATGGCGGCAATGGTCGAGTTACGACCCAAGCCTATGCGCTCAACGACGATATGCGCCACAGCACATCCGTGGTCGAGCATCGGGCTACCATCGTAGCGCACCACACCCTCAAGCTCGCGTGCGGCAAACTGCAAGGCATGGTCTACTATGCTCTGCGTGCGCTCCGAGAAGGATGCAGCAACAATATCTCTTAACTCCTTATATCTCTCTAAAGCATTCATAGCTATTACTCCTTTCTTACAACAACTAAATCGTCACTACCCACGCTATACAACCTACGCTCCTCATCACTGAGTAGCGAGGCGAAGGGTATGCGCTCGACCTTGAAGCCCGCACCCTGCAGGCGCTCGTCGTAGTCGCGACCATAGAGGCGGCGGTGGTCATACTGCCCAAAGAGGCGTGTGCGCTCCTCCCTATCTGTAATAGTATCATCTTCAAAGGTTGTGGCACGACTACGATCTTCGGGTACAACCATTATGCCCCACCCTCCAGGACGCATGATACGATACAGCTCTGCCATAGCACGACGATCATCCTCGACATGCTCGAGGAGGTGGTTGCAGATGATGACATCTACAGAACGCTCGGCCATGGGGATATCTTGCACGTCGAAGTGCATATCGGCCAATGGTGACTCCAAATCGGCGGTAATATACCCCTTGGTGCCCCTATATATCTTTTTGAAGTGGCGCATGAGCGATACCTCGGGGGCTATGTGTAGCATTGTGGGGCGCTCGGCAAAGAGATCGGTGTTACGCTCCAAGTAGAGCCATATCATGCGGTGGCGCTCCAGCGATAGGCACTTGGGGCATAGCGCATCCTCGCGCGAGGTGACATAGCCATAGGGCAGAAAGCGCCTTCTACGGCAGCCACACATAGGACAGCGACGGCCACGACCGAGGTAGAAGAGTCCCAAGATGGGGACTCCCCAGCCAGCCATGCGTTGCAACCAACGGCGTGGGATGTGGTTCAATATCCAGCGTATCAGTCCCTTCATAGCGTAGCTACTCCTGCGATACAATCTTCTGCAATTCGTTGCCCACATCCTGAAGGTGAGCACGGCATATCGCGATAAGCTCCTGCGCACGCTTAACCGCCTCAGCCAACTCATCGATGCCCAAATCCTTGACACGCATACGCGAGAGGATAGACTCCAACTCGGCAGATGCCTCGCTATATGATAGTTTTGTTGTCTTCTTTGCCATTATCTCTTCTCTATGTTAATAATCTTTGCGGTAATGATGTCGTCCATTCGTTCAATCTTAATCTGCTCACCCTCAGTAATATTGCCATGCAATACGGCAAAGCCAAGGCGTAGGATATTATCCACCGAATGGCTGCTGACGAAGTGCTCTGCCTGCTCCAGATAGCGCATATTGCTATCCACAAGAAGCTCCGCCTGCTCCAATATCGAACGATAGGCGCTCTCCACCGTATGGCTATATGTCATCAGCGCCTCGTTGCTCAACGAATACAAGTCGCGCTCGCACAGAGCAAGGCTATTTGCGTAGCCATTGAGCTGCTGTTCGGCAAGGGCATATATCTCAGACTCAATATTATATATATACTCCATCTCGGCGTCGGCAAGCTCTATAAGGCAAGTGGCGACGGCCGTGGGGGTCTTACACATAGTATGGGCAACCATATCCGCAACCGAGACATCCTTATCGTGACCTATGCCTGTAATCACAGGTAGCGGGAACTGCGCAACGTGCGAGGCAATGAGATAGGAGTCGAACAGAGCAAGGTCGCTAACAGAGCCACCACCGCGTATGATAGCCACAACATCGAACTCCGCCTCCCTTTGGGCAATCATACCCAGCGCCCGAATAACACTCGCCTCCGCCATATCGCCCTGCATAAGGCTCTCGAATAGGGTGACACTATAGCGATAGCCGCCGCGCGATAGCTCGTTCATAAAGTCGCGGTAGCCCGCAGCCGTGGCACTCGACACCACAGCGATGCGCAGCGTGGGGCGTGGCAGGTCCAACTCGCGGTTCATATCCCACACACCATCCCTCTGCAGCTGCTCTATGGTCTCGCGACGGCGACGCTCGATATCGCCCAGCGTATAGCTCGCATCGAGGTCGATGATCTGCAACGAGAAGCCATATATCTCGTGATAGGTGACAACGACGCGTACCAACACCCTGATGCCGTTGGTGAGTCGTGCGCCTGTGGCCGCCTCGAACTTGGCAGCGATGCCACTATATGCCGAACGCCATATTACGGCGCGAGCCTCAGCCCTCGGAGCACCATCCGTCGCTCCTTTCTCCACAAGGTTGAGGTAGCAGTGTCCCGAGCGGTTGACTTTCAACTCCGAGATCTCGGCACTCACCCACAAAGGGTTGGCAAAACACCCCTCGAGCGTTGTGCGCACCATACGCTGAAGGTCGAGCAGCGTGAGGCTCTCGGCAGGCGAGGTGAGTATGTCGAGTGGCGTTATCATATGTCGTTGATTATCTAATTATTACGGCTGGTTCCAACGGGATACTTTTACCCTCGGGCAGCTGAAGGTTGACAAGCTGGATGCTCTCCACAGCAACGCCATCACGCATGGCTGGGCTCCATAGTGGGGCCTCCTCTATGGCACGCTCTACGCGCTTGAGATAGTTGCGCGATGTCGCCTGAAGCACCTCGCTGATGGTGGCGCGACCACTCGCCTCTATATGCAGACGCAGCGAGACGCGCTCCGCCGGGTTGTTATCGCCCCACTTGACCGTATGAGCGAGGTAGTCGGTGAAGTTATTATAGCCCTCAGCGGCAAAGCTTGCCGGAGTGTCGTAGCGCAGGGTGACGATGATGACGCCCTCGCTCGCTCCAAGACCCCACTGGGCGATGGTCTCATCATCGGCCGGCAGGACATCTATACGCTCGATATTCTCGTGCGGAATATCCTCAATGCTATCAACAACACGCCCACCAACAACATACATCGGCTGCTGGGCAGATGCCATGTTGAAGCACACAGAGAGGATTATGAGGGCAACGACACGACGCATGATTATAGCTTAAATTTATAGCTTATGCCTATGATATGGCGCATCTCGTTCTCCTGGACATAGCCCTTTAGATCGCCCTTATTGCCCTTATAGTCAATATCATAGCCACGGTCATAGTCGAAGTAGTAGTAGATATCCAAGCGATGGTTGCGCGTAATGCGTAGCTTGGCACCTATACCAGCGCGGTAGCGTGTAATGTAGTTATCGACATAGTAGGCATCGCTCTTATAGTTTGCCACAACGCCCGGAGCATTGAGCGTATTGTGTAGCTCAAAGAGCACGTACGGCGTCCACTTCGAGTGGCGAATTGAGTACTCCGCCATAAGGCGTGAGCGGAGGATCATCTCGGGGTTCATCTTCTCGTAGCGATTTATCGAGTCGGTGCGGAAGGTGGTCTGAAGACGCTCACGTAGCGATAGCTCGATACGACCAATCTTCACCGAGCCCACTAAGTTGCCATTGACACGGTGGCGAGGCTTATCCCAGCTGGCGTTATCACGTCCATTGATAAGGACATAGTCGGCACCAAAGCTAAAGTTCTTGCACACCTCATACTCAGCACCCACGGTGGTCTGAATACGGTCGACAGAGGCGAAGTCGTCCTTGAGGCGTAGCTGCACGCCAGCCTCCAGCGATAGGTTCTTCACGGGCTCGAACTCGAACGAGGCCTCGGCACGACCGCGCAGGTCGTTAGTGGTGCGACGTTCAGGCGTAAACTCCTGTGCAACAGCGCTTGCTGCGACAAAGAGCAGTAGTGTTGATATTATTATTCGCTTCATAGTATTTTTAATTTTCGAATGCATTCTTCTCGTTAATCTTCATAGTGGCATTTGTCGACGTTGTCTCGCCATGCGTAGGGCGGTAGTAGACCTTGAGGAAGGCTACATCGCGTAGGAAGTCGACACTGCCCACCTCCACACGCAACACCTTATGTCCCAGGCGCTTCTCCAGGTCGGCAATAAGCTCCTCGCGACGCTCGGGCTGTATAAGCTCAATACGCTCGTAGCACACCAGGCGCGATGCCTCACGACGCACACACACCACATACTCAACAAACGCCAGCAGGAGCAAAACTATTATGTTGGCGAGGATAAGTGTGTCGTTGATGGTGTTAATGCCATTGATAACCGAGAGGGCAATGGTGACAAAGAGGTAGGTCATCTCGCGTATGGGCACCATCTCCGTGCGGTAGCGCATGATACCGAAGATCATGAACAAGCCCAAGCCTACGGTGATATCCATGCTCACGCCACCCATGAAGTACAACAACATGAAGACTGCTGTTGAGAAGAGCATAAAGGTGGTTGCAAAATCCTTGCGACGCCCCTTAGGGTAGTAGAAGAGCCAGATGACCAACGAGCACATCACGATGTTGAAAATGAAGTTTATGCACATCGTCTCGGTTGTCGACAAGCCAAATGTCGAGAGATCAAAGAGAGCCTCATTGCTACTCGCCAACGCCTCAATCTCTGGGTCGGGAGCTGTGCCCTCGTTCATAACCTGATCGACCTCTCCCAAACTCTTAGGTAAAGCCATAATTCTACTCTTTCTTTATTGTTAATTTCTGTTATTCAGCACATTAAGAACACCTAAGCGATGCTCTATATCTCTAAGTTTTAGTTTAAAGCGGTTCTTCTTAATATCTGCCACCGTAAGTGTCGTGCCGAGGCAATACTTACTAACACGAAATGGCGCAATACGCATATCGAGAAGGATATTGCGCAGCGCCGACGTGCAGCGCCCATCCTGCTTTAGCTCGACAATTGCCATATGCTCAATCGCAGCACCACACCCCGAACGGACATCCTCATATTGGAGCTGCATATCGATGGTCAGACGCTCGGTGAGCTCTGAGTTGACGAGCGTTATGCGCGTGAAACGCGTTGATAATGCGGGCGTTAGCTCTTCGGCACCATACCACGCATACTCCCCAAGGAGCCCCAATGCAGAGTCGCTATCCGTGAAATTGTGAAACATCGAGCGCTCAATCTCCACGCGCTTCTTACGCGTGCGACCCGTGTTGCTCTTCATCTTTATCTCGAAGAACGATAGCTCTCCATCGAGGTAGGTGCGTGTGCGCACCTTCTGACGCCTCAGCTGCTTGTTGTGGTGCATGACATACATCGCTCTATCGGGGGTGTCGTAGTAGAGCGTATCGTAGCGCGCCGCCCTTACGTCACCGATAATCTGCACCATATAGCCCTCTAACGCCGCCCTACGAAGGAGCTCTAAGACCTCGGCCTCGCTGACGACATACTTAGTGTCGATGCGGTTCATGAGCTTCACGGCACGCATCTCATCGAGCGTGATTGTGCCCATGTGCTGCCACACCTCAAGGGCGTTGAGCCTCTCGTATGTCAGATTGCCACCCATCGCTACTCATCAAAGAGAAATTCGAACTGACGATAGGAGTTTAGCTTACCATCTGCCGAGTAGTTGAGACGGCGTACACATACGCCATCGTCGTTATACTCATACTTGCGCACCTTATCCAACTTGTTGCGCTCGTTGTAGACACGCTCGACGATAAGCTGCCCCTTGCTGTTATACTCGAACTCGGCGCGCCATGCTAAGCGTGTGCCAAAATCACTATACTCAGCCTCCTCGATGAGCTGTCCCTGGGCGTTGTACATCTCCGCATGGTCGACCCACTTCTTCTTACCATCAGGCGTGGTCTTCCACTCCTTGACCATCATCTTCTTACCCTTGGCACGGGCAGCACCCCCTCGCTCGGGATAATCGGCATAGAGCGTGGTGCTAACAAAGAGCAACAAGATGGAAAGTATGATCTGCTTCATAAAGCTTAAGGGATGTTCTGTAGATTAGAAAAAACGACCCATCCCACATGGGGTTAGGTCGTTTTCGGCTCGTTGATTAAAATATATCTACTCCGTGTGACCCACTACAACTCGCTCTCCTTCAAGCGCTCAGCATTCTCGGCAACGATAAGCTGGTCGATGACATCCTGGATGTCACCATCCATGAACGCAGAGAGGTTGTAGATAGTATAGTTGATACGGTGGTCGGTGATACGTCCCTGTGGATAGTTGTAGGTACGAATCTTTGCCGAACGGTCACCAGTAGAGACCATGGTCTTACGCTTAGAGGCAATCTCATCGAGATACTTCGAGTACTCGAGGTTGAAGACACGCGTACGCAACTCCTCGAATGCCTTGTCGAAGTTCTTCAACTGCGACTTCTGGTCCTGACACTGTACGACGATACCTGTGGGGATGTGCGTAAGGCGGATAGCTGAGTAGGTGGTGTTCACCGACTGACCTCCGGGGCCCGACGCACAGAATATATCCTTGCGGATGTCGTTCATCGAGATTTCGACATCGAACTCCTCGGCCTCGGGAAGTACGGCTACCGACGCAGCCGAGGTGTGTACACGACCCTGAGTCTCGGTCTGGGGCACACGCTGCACGCGGTGCACGCCCGACTCGTACTTCAACGTGCCATAGACGCTCTGACCCGTAACCTTCATCACCACCTCCTTGAAGCCGCCAACGGCACCCTCAGACGACGATGTAATCTCGTAACGCCAGCCCTTAGACTCGATATACTTAGTGTACATGCGCAACAGGTCGCCGGCAAAGATTGCAGCCTCGTCGCCACCTGTACCGCCACGAATCTCGACGATAGCATTCTTATCGTCCTGGGGGTCTTTGGGGATGAGCAGGAGCTTGATATCCTCCTCCATCTTAACGATTGCGGGCTCCAACGACGCTAACTCCTCGCGGGCTATCTCGCGGAACTCCTCGTCCTTCTCGTTTGCGAGGACATCCTTCGCCTCGGCGAGGTTGGCAAGAGCCGTGCGGAAACGCTCCGGGGTCTCGATGATGGGCTCTAACTCCTTGTACTCCTTGGTGAGCTGGATGAACTGCTTGACGTCGGCAATAACCTCGGGGTCGGTCAACTTCTGACCTATCTCCTCGTATTTTAGGCGGAGACCGTCGAGGCGTATGAGTATTGAATTATCTGCCATTTACTTTCTTCTTAATATTATTACCGCGCAAATATAACGATTTTTTTTTAATTTTCAGCATGCCGCCAAACGGCTATAAATTAAAGAGTTTGATTTTTGTGTAAAATTTTTAGAACAATTTTTTAACTCAAACTCTTGACAAAGGGTTTTTCGTGTTGTATATTTGCACTGTCATTCGGACACAAACACCGCTCCGACGAATACGATTATCAACACACGTCGTACAACCCTCAATAGTTATAAACACTATTAACACATTGTTTTGGTGCAATATACAGCACTATATAAACAATAATCACCAAACTATAAACACAATTATCGACACCTCGCACGGCATTTGACCACTCGGCCGTCGAGCAGTGTTGCAGAGAGAAAACACACTTTTACGTAATATTAAATTATTGAATAATGAAATTCACAAAACTACCTCTGAATGGAGCTTCATGGGCCGACGAATTGCTCTACACGTTCGACACCGAGTTCGCGGAGCCGATAGACGTCATCGTCGACATCATCAACTCCGACACCCGCGAGATAATCGGTCAGCAGAGGCTCCGCGGCGTAACCACAGGCTCGATAAACATCGCCCCCTACATACGGAGCAAGATGCAGGCTCTGCAAGTCGCCCCCTCGCTCGACAGGCCGATAAGCATCAGCCCCTCGTCGATAGTCATATCGCTGCGCTGCAACGGCACATGGAGCGACAGCAGGCTCTTCTTTCGCGCCACATACGACCCCTTGCGCCCCGCCATTATCAGCCAATATGTGGCCACCCAGCGCATGAAGCACGACGGCATAATTGCGCTCACGGCAACAGCCACAAACATCGTAGCCGTGGAGTTAAAGACAGCCTTTGCGGACCACACCTCGACCATGCGCTACACGCTCAACGCCGCCGGACGCCCCGTGGACATAGTCATACCCCTCGGCAGCAGCTACCGCGAGGCACGAAGCGTAACGCTCACACTAACGTGCGACAGCATAAAGCGCACCATAACGTACAACATCGAACAGATGCCCGAAGGCAGGCAGCTCCTATGGTACAACAGCCGTGGCGGCATCGAGACATACCCCTTTGCTACGGCTCTGAGGGTGAGCGACACGGCACATGTAAGAACCGTAGCGACAAAGGAGTACACCGCAAACACCCTCATCAGCCAGACGAGCGTGGTGCGACTGCTCTCGGCCTTCGAGCGACGCAACGAGTTGGAGCGCATAGCCGACATCATCAACTCGCCCGACATCTTCGAGGCAACGACAACCGCCCTGAAACCCGTGGAGCTAAACCGCCGAACGGTGGAGTACGACAAGCACGGCACAATACATCAGGCATCTATCGAGATACGCGAGTATCGGAAAGGAGGACGACGATGACTAAGCTCTACATCGACAACGTCGCATGTCCCTTAGCCGAGAGGGTCAAACTGCCGAGCTACAACCTTGCGCGCCACAAGAGCGTAGAGGCGTGGCGCGAGGGCGAGCAGATGACATTCACGATAGAGTCTACCCCCGAGACCGACGCTCTGTTTGCGATGGCACGCGACCTCTACCACAGCCACTCGTTCAACGACACATACCACCACGCACGCCTCGAAGCGGAGGGTGTAACGCTCTTTGAGGGTGTGGCGACGCTCCTCGCAACGGAGCACAACGACAAGGGGTGCACCTACCGCGTAAAGGTGCGCAACGGAGGTGCCGAGTGGGCGAAGCAGGCGGCACTGACACGCATCGACAAGTGCGGCATAGAGTACGATGGTCGTCTGACGCTAACCGAGATTGAGCGTAGCTGGACAGAGAAGGGCAGCGTATGCTTCCTGCCGCTGCTGCGCGACAGTTACAAGGGGTTGGAGGATGGGCAGCTACCCTACAAACGACAGTGGCTGATGATGGCGCACGACTACTATCCGTTCATCTCCGTGAGGGCGATAATCGAGGCCATACTTCGCAAGAGCGGCTACAAACTGCGAAGCACGTTTCTCGACTCGGAGCTATTCGGGCAGCTATACATCAGCGGGGCCTACCACCATACCGCGAGCGATGCCGCCTACGCCGCGATGGGCTTCAAGGCATATCGCACACGCACCACAACGGGCCAAGCCGATGCGTTAGGGCGCATAAACATTTGGAGCCCCGAGAACGAGATAAACATCGGCTGCATCGTCGACAGCATAACACCGGGCGTGATGGACGACGAGGGCACCACACATGGCGATGCCCACGCCTATGGCGGCTGTCTGACCATCGAGAACGGCTTTCCTGAGTGGCGACCCAAGCGCGAGATAAGGGCCGCCTTCGACTACCACATAAGCTACACGACGGAGTACCGCATAGCCTCGCGTCATCGTCTGCGCGGCTTCGACCGCCTGCGCCTCGGCGTAGACACCTACGTGGAGCTATGCCTGACGAACCCCTACAAGGATTATCGTGATGAGCTGACACCGCAGATGAACTACACGATAATGCTCTTTGACGGCTACGACGACCAAAACCGCTACTTCCTGCCGGGCTTCGGCCACATAACCTCGCGCGTGGCGAAGATGGTCTCCGCGGACGACTGCCCGACATCGACAACGCTCTACTACTGCGAGCCGGGTGGCGAAGAATACCTCCCCTACGAGGGCGAGTGGGCGATATTCAGAGGCTATGTCGAGGAGCGAGGCACGGTGCGCGTAGATGTCGATGTGCGCTCGGCATACGGACACTACACCCCGACATCACCCGAACGCTTCCACCACATATACTTCGAGGGTGCCGAGCAGGGACAACGCATAACGCTGCACAGCGGATGCTCCGTGTCGCCCGTCTTTGGTGGCGTGATAGGCACGGGCGAGAGGTTCTCGTTCGACGACATAGCCAACCTCGACTACTCGGTGGGAGGCCTCATGGAGGCTGTGGCGCAGATGTTCAACCTCAGGATGATGACACACAAGCCCTCGAAGACCCTCTACATTGAGCCCTACGACGACTTCACCGTGGGCGACATCGTCGACTGGCGGGCACGACAACTCGATGGCGCATCACTCGGGCAGAGTGTCGTCGAGAGTTTCGAGACTACGAGGTATGGCTACCAGCCCGGGGACGGCATCGTAAACCGCATGGCCGACGAGAGGGGCGAGGTCATAGGCCAATGGTCGTACCACATCGACGGATATGCCGCAAAGGAGGGGTTAAAGAGTTGCGCCAACCCTCTATTTGCACCTACGGCCGACATGCAGGGCATCTGCGACACGGCACCCTCGGCCTCGGTACTGGTGGCGGGAGACCGCGACAAGCTCGACATAGAGCACAACCTGTCGCCACGCATCGTGCTCTTCCACGGGCCGGTATCGCTCCCCGAGGGTGAGACGTGGCCCGCACTGAACGACCCCAAGAGCTACCCTTTGGCGTACTTTCATGGCCCAACGGTGGGCAAGACACTATGCTTCGAAGACCGTGACGGATGTATGGGTCTGCACCACTACCACGAGCGCGAACTTCGCGAACGTGCCGAGCGCGAAGAGCTGCACTGCTCGATACACCTCTCACCGTTGGAGTACGCCTCACTCTTCGACCCCCAATCCGCCGGCGCAACACTACGCTCGCGCTTCCGTCTCGGCTTCGACGGCCAGACATCACTTTTCAGGCTGCAAAGCATCGACAGCTACGACGTCGACAGCCATACGGCAGAGTGCACCTTCCAACGCACCCTCACCGATTAAAGCAACAACCCGTATACCCCAAAACATCGTATGAAAGCATCTCTTGGCCTGGCGGCGACAAGCCCCATGCCACACCCTTCGCGTCGATATGAACGCCTCATCGGAATACTTCTCAAACAGAATATCATCGACTGGTCGATGTGTCGCAAGAGGGCTATGTACCGCCGTGTATCGGAGCTCTACCGCCAGCGCATAGGTCGCTGCCACGCCATGATGCTTACAGCCTCGGAGTACGGCTGCTCGTACGAAGCCGTGCGAAAGGCGATATACGAATTGGATAAAGAGTCAAACCAAAACATCATGAAACAACCCATCAAAATCAAAAACGAAACAGACCTCACAACAATCGACATCGAGGGTACGATAGGCCTCTCGGAGGAGTGGCAGTTCGACAACCCCGAGAGCCGCGTGGCCACATACGAGCGTTTTCGTGAGTGCGTATCGCAGATTGCCGACATCCAAAACAGCCATATCGTCGTCAACATACGCTCGACGGGTGGCGACGTGAACGATGCACTGCTCATCTACGAGGCTCTGCGCTCGACAGGAGCACACATCACCACACGCTGCTACGGATATACAGCCTCGGCAGCAACAATCGTGGCACAGGCAGCCTCAGAGGGGTGCCGACTCATAGCCCCCTCGTCGCTCTACCTCATACACAACTCGCTCTGCTCGACAGAGGGTAATGCCGATGAGCTGATGGCCGAGGTCGAGATGCTGCGACAGACCGACACGCGCCTTGCCGAAATCTACGCCTCGCGCTCGGGACGCAGCGTCGAGCAGATAGCACTGCTCATGAGGGAGAATGGTGGCCGAGGACGCTGGCTATCGCCCGCCGAGGCCATTGCCGAGGGTCTGGTAGACGCCCTGACCACGGACGAGAGTACCCCCTCGAAAGCCGAGCAGGGGACGATGAGCGAGCGCGCAACAAAGGGCATCAAGGCATTGATGCGCGCCATAGGCATCGACATCGACCGACAGCAGAGCCCAAGTGTCGAGGATGACGTAAACTATATCCCTCGCCAGAGGGTGCAGCCCGACGAGCAGAGACTTCCCGCAGCCACCACCGAGACCACGGCGACAAGCTCGCCCATAGAGCTCGACGAGGGGCAGCGCGCCGCGAAGCCCACGACGCTCATCGAGACCGAGGACCCCTCGCCCGTAGAGCCCGTGTCGTCGCCACGCAGCAGTGCCTATGAGCGTGATGCGCGAGCACTGCGCAGCAGATAACCAAACAACCGTAAACACAACCATTTAACCATTTTTCAACCAACTAAAACTACTACTATTATGGGACAAATTGAAAACACAAAAATCTACACCGGTCGCGACCTCGAAACAATCTTCTTCCGCCCTATGCTCACGGGTGAGAACGCCGAGGAGCTGGGCATCCGCATCATGTACAACATGCCCGTGCCCACAACAATTCAGCTATGGAGCCCCCAGGCCGACATCTTGCAGGCATACTCGCCCGGCTGGTCGGGTGGCGACACGGCAGCACGCATGCAGAAGAGCATCGAGATGACCAAGGTGAAGGCCGAGACGGGCTTTGCAGCAGCCGACTACTTCAACCAGGTGTACGAGCTCATTGTTGGTCGTGCGGATGTCAACCTCGAAGACCTCACAGGCACGGAGCTCGAACAGGCCGAGACCGAGATGTTCCGCGCAGCCATCGCCGAGAACCTACGTGTGATGATGTGGGT
>JAZOLM010000039.1:0-1955 GCA_045652985.1 Alistipes sp.
GCCTTGTGATACCCAAGACGGCCGTAGTGATGCGCTCCGGCAAGCCCGTAGTGTTTACCCAAATAAACGGAAAGGCACAATGGAACTATGTTGAGATTACGGCTGAGAATAGCGATTCCTGTGTTGTAGCCCCACGCAGCAAAGAATATGAAGGATTATCAGTTGGTGATACAGTTATCGTCTCGGGTAATCTGAACCTTGCCCATGACACCGATCTGAATTAATGTAAAGTGAATATATCATGATTAATTTCCTCCTCCGCCGCCCCATTGCCGTATTCATGGCATTTATAGCCTGCTTTATTGTAGGTATTGTGACGTATAAGACGTTGCCCGTATCGCTGTTGCCCGACATTGCCATTCCTGAGATTACCGTGCAGGTAACAGGTGAGAACACCTCAGCACGCGAACTGGAAAACACGGTGATGCGCACGCTGCGTGCACAGCTGATGCAGGTGGGGCGACTGGAGGACCTGCGCAGCGAGACACGCGACGGATCGGGTATCGTGCGCATGCGCTTCGAGCATGGCACCAATACCGACCTTGCCTTCATTGAAGTGAATGAGAAGATAGACGTAGCCATGAGCTACCTTCCCAAGAGCACGGCACGACCACGTGTCATCAAGGCCAGTGCTACCGATATCCCCGTCCTATACCTCAACCTCACGCTCAAGGATGAAAAGGCCAACGCTCCCGATGCCGATGAGCGCTTCCTTGAGTTGTGCGACTTTGCCGACAATGTGGTGCGCCGCCGAATAGAGCAGCTGCAGGAGGTGGCTATGGTAGACATCTCGGGACTCACCCACAAGCAGGTACAGATTGTCCCCCAACACTCCAAGATGGAGGCGTTGGGTATCACCACACGTGATATAGAGAATGCGCTTGCCAATAGCAATGTGGAGCCAGGAAGCATGACAGTGCGCGAGGGGTATTACGAATACAACATACGCTTCTCGACCGTGGTGCGCACCGTGGAGGACATCGAGAACATCCCCCTCCGGCACGATGGCCGCATCATGCAGTTGGGCGAGTTGGCCCACGTGCGTCTCGTGCCTGCCACCGAAACAGGACTCACCCAATACAACGGCAAGCGTAGTGTAAGCCTTGCCATCATCAAGCAGGCCGATGAGAATATGGCACGTATGAAATCGGCACTCAACGGCACGGTGCGCTCGCTCCAGTATGCCAACCCCGACATCAACTTCGACATCAGCCGCAACCAGACCGAACTGCTCGACTACACACTCACCAACCTGCAGCAGAACCTCACCCTCGGTTTCCTCTTCATCCTCATCGTGGCTGTGCTCTTCATGGGTGGTGTGCGCTCACCCATTGTCATCGGCATCTGCATGGTGGTAGCCATCATCATCAGCTTCATCTTCTTCTACCTCTGCGGCATGTCGCTCAACATCATCTCCCTGTCAGGCCTTATCCTTGCCGAGGGTATGATGATCGATAATGCCATCATCGTAACCGAGAATATCACCCAGTATCGCGATGCGGGACACAGCATCGATGACGCCTGCACACGCGGTACCAAAGAGGTCATCACTCCCATGCTGTCCTCATCGCTCACCACCATTGCCGTATTCATTCCCTTGGTGTTTATCAGCGGCATTGCAGGAGCCATATTCTATGACGAGGCCTTTGCCGTGACTGTGGGCCTCATCGCCTCCTATATTACGGGTATCATCCTTCTTCCTGTACTCTACAAGATAGTGTTCAGCCTCTCCCTGCCCAAGGGATGGAAGAGACGCCTGCAAAACCATAGACTTACGGCTAAAGTCAGCAAGCCATGCAGTCTCAATCTCAATACGCCACTGTCCCGCTTCTACGACAAAGGTATCGAGTGGGTATTCTCCCATAAGACGGTAACCGTTCTCTTCACCTTGCTCTCCATCCCCCTGTGTGTGCTCATGTTCAATATCATGCCCAAGGAGCGTATGCCCGAGACAA
>JAZOLM010000040.1:0-1523 GCA_045652985.1 Alistipes sp.
ATCTCAAATGAGAGCTGATCTGAATCGACTGGGTGGAATGAACCATCCTTCAATGTAACCTTCATAGCGTCGATGGTGTAACCTGCCAAAGCACCGTTTGCCATTGCTGACTCGAAGCCCTTCTGAACAGCAGGGATGTACTCCTTAGGTACGTTACCACCCTTAACCTCATCAACGAACTGAAGACCTGTAACACCCTCGTCAGCAGGACCGATCTCGAAGATGATGTCGGCGAACTTACCACGACCACCAGTCTGCTTCTTGAATACCTCGCGGTGCTGAACAGTCTGAGTAAGAGCCTCCTTGTAGTTCACCTGAGGTGCACCCTGGTTGATCTCAACGCCGAACTCACGACGAAGACGGTCAACGATGATGTCGAGGTGAAGCTCACCCATACCAGAGATGATAGTCTGACCAGACTCCTCATCGGTACGAACAGTGAAGGTTGGATCCTCCTCTGCGAGCTTTGCAAGAGCGATACCGAGCTTATCGAGATCCTTCTGAGTCTTTGGCTCAACTGCCAAACCGATAACTGGCTCAGGGAAGGTCATCTGCTCAAGGACGATAGGTGCGTTCTCAGCTGTGAGGGTATCACCGGTGCGGATCTCCTTGAAGCCGATAGCTGCGCAGATATCACCTGCCTCAACGCGCTCCATAGGGTTCTGCTTGTTAGCGTGCATCTGGTAGATACGAGAGATACGCTCACGCTTTGCGCTACGTGCGTTATAAACATAAGAACCGGCCTCCAAAACACCAGAGTAAACACGGATGAAGCACAAGCGACCTACGAATGGGTCTGTTGCAATCTTAAACGCCAAACCGCAGAATGGCTCGTTTACAGATGCCTCACGCTTCTCCATCTCGTCAGTCTTAGGGTTCATACCCTCAACTGCTGGTACATCCAATGGTGATGGAAGGAAAGCCATAACGTAATCGAGGAGCTTCTGAACACCCTTATTGTGGAAAGACGAACCGCACATCATTGGCACCAAAGTCATGTTGATGGTAGCCACACGGATAGCTGCGATAAGCTCCTCTGGAGTGATTGAATCTGGATCCTCGAAGAACTTCTCCATAAGAGCGTCATCGGTAGCTGCAACCTCCTCGATGAGCTTAGCACGCCACTCGGCAGCCTCCTCCTTCATGAAAGCAGGAATCTCCTTAATCTCGAAGTTGTCGCGAACAGTCTTGTCATCGTAGTAGTACAACGCGTTGTTGTAGATAAGGTCAACGATACCCTCGAACTTATCCTCAGAGCCGATAGGCAATACTACTGGAACAGCTGTTGCACCGTAGTGCTCCTTAATCTGGGCACATACTGCGAAGAAATCTGCGCCAGAACGGTCCATCTTGTTAACGTAACCGTTACAAGGTACGTTGTACTTATCTGCCTATCGCCATACAGTCTCAGACTGAGGCTCAACACCACCTACTGCGCAGAATGTTGCAACAGCACCATCCAATACGCGGAGTGAACGCTCTACCTCTACAGTAAAGTCAACGTGTCCTGGGGTATCGATCAA
>JAZOLM010000041.1:0-10926 GCA_045652985.1 Alistipes sp.
ATCCTCTTCGCTCCAGGTAAGGCAGTTAACGCTGGTGGTGTAGCAACTTCAGGTCTTGAGATGACTCAGAACTGTATGCACATTTCATGGTCTGGTAAGGAGGTTGACGAGAAGCTTCACTTCATCATGGAGTCTATCCACAATGCTTGTGTGAAGTACGGTCAGCAGCCAGACGGCTCTGTTAACTACGTTAAGGGTGCTAACATTGCCGGCTTCATGAAGGTTGCACAGGCTATGCTTGAGCAGGGTATCATCTAATAATTTTTGATGATAAGGCAGCATCTGCGGCCTATCCCAAAAGTAAGACCCCACGGGCTGTACTTCGGTACTATCCCGTGGGGCTCTTCTTTTGCGATAGACCACATCTACACCCTTCTAATCAAAAATTGCCCCTTTAATGCAGAGAGTACTGTCCCGTGGAATTTTCTTTGTAGATGCGCCAAATCTGACACCATTCTGACGCTAAATTTACCACTGCACCACTCTGACAAGAAAGTTTCCCACAGAGTGACAAACCCACACAACCCCGCGGGCTATACCTCGGTATAAAGTATCTTTGCCTACCACATCATTATAGCTATCCTCCTATCCCCTTGTGCAAAAAAATAGGGCTACCCACGTGGGTAGCCCTTGATATTAGCTAAAATCTGTTTTAGCGACGGAAGTCAACCTTCTGTCTCTTAACGCTCATATGAGCTCTATTAGCCTGCTTTGCGCTTAGTGCCTTTGCAGAGTAGCCACCAGCATAAGCCTCAGCAGCGACGCTACCAGTGATCTTATTGCCATTATCGTCTACGCAGTCGTAAGCAATAGTCATCGCGCCATCTGCACCTGCTGTGATTGTGATAGTACCATCAGCGATAGGAGCCATAGCGCCATCGATGCCACCATCTGCAAGCTCTGCATACCAGCAGCCCAGCATATAACCATCAGCGTCAACGCCACCAGCTATGAACTTGCCCTTAGCATCGCTTGTGTCTGTAAGAACGGTGTATGTGCCTATCCAGTCGTCGTTTGCTGGGTCTACCAAGAGGTCGAGCAACAAGTAACCACCGTTACCAGTATATGGATCCTCGTATATCTCTACAAACCAGTTGTCGGTATCTGCAGTGTAGTAGTCGCCATAGTACTGTGCGAGGTGTGTCCAGCCTGTACCATTAAGCACAAGGTCACCCTCGAGTGTAGACATGCCATTGCCACCATTGTCACCACCTGTATTGCCCAATGAGATATTACCCTCATATGTAACGGTAGCCTTGCGACCATCCTCCAATATGAGCTCTGCTACGATCTTGTTATCGCTAACGGTTACTGTACCTGATGTAGGCATATACCAAATGATTGTCTCTGAGTCCTGTACGTAGAAACCGTATGTATAGTATGCTCCAGCTGTCATGTTGTCGCAGCTATCTGTTGCGTCAAATGTATAGACACCATTAGGAATTGTGATAGTCTCGTTGAATTCGGTGTTGTAAAGGTCGAAATAGAAGTAAGTAGCGCCTACAACAGCATTGCCGCCATCTACCACTGCATCAGAGAGTGCGAAGTAGTAGTTGTAAGTATCCTTGCCTGCGCCCACCTGACTTGGAGTGTAATACTCGCCAGCGAAGTAAGGAGCATTAAACACTATATCCTCAGCTGGCTCTGGAGTCTCGCCGCCAAAGGTGAAACCATCGATAACGCCTGTCCAGTTGATATTTAGGTGGTCGCCATACTCAGACTCAATGAAGCCCACGATTGTTGATGTGCCATCATCGTTGTGTGAGAGTGCTATCTCTGCATCTACAACGTAAGCGCCCTCGCTAGTCTCGATGTTCCACAAGAAGTTTGACCAGCTTGTAACACCACCATTAGCTATGGTGTAGTTGCCCTCAGATAGATACTTGTCGTTAGGATTTACGAGATCCTGCATATCCAATGAGTGGTAGTTTGTCTCGTCAATATAGAGGTCGAGCTCGAAGTTGCCAAGATCCCAGCTATCTGCGCGGTATGCCTCAACCTTCACAGGGTTGAATTCCTGTGGCTCTGGCTTCTCAGCTGGCTCCATATCCATTACAACGCCCTCATATGTGAAGTGGTAAACAGCCTCTGCCTCGTCAGCAAGCTCAATGTCGAATGAGTAGTTCTCGCCATCCAAAGCTACGGTTGCAACACCTGCAACAAAGGTGTAACCAGCTGCAGGCTCAAAAACGATAACCTCACACTCCTCTGCTACGAGGGTATTATTGTCGCTTGCGTAGTCGCCTGCCTGCAAGATAGTCTCACCCTCAGCACCTACCAATACAAGGCCGAGCTCTACGTTCTCAGTGTCATCAACGAATGCCAAGAAGAAGTAGTTATCGCCATGTCCCATCTCTGCGCTTGGAATGCGTGCTGCAGCAGCCATCTCAACATCCATTGCGTACTCTGGCTCTGGCTCCTTGCCCTTAGCAGCCTGCTTTACGGTAACCTCCATAGATGCAACATCATACTTGAAGGTAACCTTAGCCTCGCGTGCATCACCATCGTTTGCAGCAACCTCGAACTTGATAGTCTCGCCATAGGTGAAGTTAGAGATCCACTCAGCATCACACTCAGCAGTGAACTCTACGCCCTGCTTTGCATTCTCAAGCGTATAGGTAACCTCTACCTCCCTACCCTCGGCTGCAACATTGATAGTCGCATCTGAAGTGAGTTTCAATACAGGATCCTTAACCTCAGGCTGTGGCTCTGGTGCAGGTTCTGGATCACATGCAGCAAATGCCAAAGGCAATGCCAACAAAAGATAGAATAACTTTTTCATAGTGGTAAAATTTTAGGTTTAGTTATTTAGTATTCTCATTTCGTTATTACAAATATACAAAAAATAATTATAATGCAACAATTTTAGCACAAAAAAATCTACATATATATATAATAATAGCGGGTGGACACCCACCCGCTATCATCATCTTTTATGCCGAAGTAGCGCTATTAGTAGCGAGCATCTATAATAGTTGCCTGGCCGCTAAATACTACGCGGTGCTTGATACCAGCTGTTGTAGAGCACTCGAGAGTTGCGCCCTCCTCGGTAACTACCAATTTTGCATTGTTGAGAGCAACCTCCTCTGGCGACATACCTGTAGAGTCAGTCTCGCGGTAGTGTGAGTATTTCCAACCCATGGTCCACATCTGTGGGTCATTATCCATATTCAAAGTATATGTACCAATAGGGAGGGTAATCTCGCCGCCGTCAGGACCCTCATAAAGTGGTCCGTAGAGATCCATGCAGTAGTACTTCGAGTTAGGCATATCCATGCCCTGATCGTTGAAGCCATTATCTGAAAGGAAGAGGTAGTAGTTGCCCATACCTGGACTATAGAGGCTGCCGTAGTACTCGCCACCGAAGTAGGAAGCCTTGAGTGCTGCCTCGTTGTGCGACAACTGCTTAACTATAATCTGCTTCTCGCTATTGCCATACTTCACAACGATAGGGGCAAAGCGCGCCTCGCCGCTCTCGTTGGTAAGGACGTAGATGGTGATGCTCTCATCCACGGTAATATCAGTAATCCAATCTGCATTGCAGATAACGGTGGGCTTAGCACCCTCCTTAGCACCCTCCAAGGTGTAGGTAATCTCGAATGAGCCACCCTCGTGGTTTACCTCCATAGTCTCGCCCGAGGTGATTGTGAGCTTAGCATTCTCCTCTGCAGGAGTATTCGTAGGCTCGCATGCTGCGAACAGAAGAGCTATAGTTGCAAATGATAATAAAAGTCTGTTCATGGTTATCTTTCTTAGTTTAAAAATGGACTGCCCCTAAGAGCAGTCCATGTAATGCATCGAAAGGCTTAGTAAGAGAAGCCGTTTGATGTTCCAGTGTATGTTACACCGTTGATAACAAGGCTGATATTAACATGTGTCTGTCTAATCTCAATGTATGAGTCTGGTGTTACATCAGTTGTTGGTACACCATCAACAGTAATATCTGAGATGTAGTCTGCACGGGTTGGGTCAGCGTAGAACTTAGCGAATGCCAACTCGTCTGTCTTTGCGGTGATAACACGGCTATCCTCCTTGCTTGTGAGTGTAATTATAGCTGATGAGGTGTCGTAGAAAGCTGAGAAGTTCCAGTCGGTGTAATCCTCGCCGCTTGTGTTGCCACCATCGCCACCACCCTGACCAGCGTCTGGGTTAGCCTCGGTGGTGAATGTAGCAGTGCCTGCGTCAGAAGCGCTGTTTACTGATGAGTCTGCTGGGTTAGCAACAACCGATACGCTGTAGGTTGTCTCCCATGCAAGGTCCTGATAAACGATGTAGGCTGTTGCTACGGTCTTAACATCTGTGCCATTCAATGTCACGGTGTAGTCCTTAGCGCCAGCAATCTCGTTCCAGCTAACAGTAGCAGCATTGCCCGATACAAGGCCTGAAACAGATGGTGTAGCAAGCTTTGTGAGCTCTGTAGAGCCACCCTCGTTTGCTGAGCCACCAACCTTACCATTGTACGTTACCTTGAACTGGTCGCCAGACTGCATAACAAGGTTAAGAGTGATAACAACGTTGCTGCCGTCGCCCTCAACACTCATTGTAGATGCCTCAGAAGCCTTGTATGTCACGCCGTCGAGCTTGAAGCTATCCACAAAGAAGTAGTTCTTGTTGCCTGCCATGCTCTTCTCTGGAGCGTATGTGTAGCTACCTGCAAGAATCTGATTATTCTTAGCCTGGTAATCGTTTACCAAGAGGTTGAACGAGAAGTTCTCACCCTCAGCCTTGAATGTGTAGAAGTAGTACGATGAGTTGTATGAACCATCGCCAAGAGTGTTAACTACAAGAGCATTCTCCTCGCCACCAACATCCTCCTTGTCGTTGAGCTTGCCGTTATACTCGATCATATATACGAAGCCATCGCGACCATACAATGTCATCTCGATGTGGTACTCGTCGCCCTGGTTGCTAACAACTGCCATACCAGCATCCACAGCTACAGACTGACCATCAACGGTGAATGTGCGTGTTGTGAACTCCTCGAAGTCGTTGTAACCCCACATTGTTGTTGTTGTCCAGATGTACTCGCCTGCAACGATAGCAGTCTCTGATGCGTTCTGTGGCTGGAAGTGAACATCTACAGAGAAGTTCTCACCAGCTACCATATACTTATAGCCGTAGTTTGATGAGCCACCCCAGTACCACTTATCTGCAACGTGTGTGGCCTCGAACTCCGATGGCTGCTGGCTACCGCCATCCTCTACTGCGAGGTCACCCTCGTATACTACATTGTAGATAGAGCCATCCTCAAACTCAACGTTAGCCTCGATCTTGCCATCGCTAATTACCACGTTAGCATCCTTGTATGCCTCGAAGCCGTTGGCAGGTGCGCCATTCTCCATCTGATAGCGGTATGCATAATCAGGGTAAATGGTGTTTGCTGAGTAGCTATCTTCTAGTGAGTATGTGCCATTAGGGAGCACGCCATTACCCTTTGATGAAGAGATGATAGCGAATGAGTAGTAGGTACCGCCATCAACGCCCCAGCCGTTGTCATTCCAGGTGTTGTCGCCGAGCTCGAAAACGTAGATGTGCATGCCATCCTCGTTGCTATAGTCGGTGAAGATGTGTTTTGCCACGAACTTCTCTGCCTCAGGTGTTGGCTCTGGACCAGGACCAGGAGTCTCAGCCTCCTTTGTTGTCATTGTTGCAGTGGTCTTTACCACAGCCTTAGAGTTCTGCGCAGCAGCAACGATAGTGTACTCGGTCTCTGCCTTAAGCTCAGTGGCAGTTACCTCAACGCTCTTGTTTGCCTCAACAACAGTACCATTTGCCAATACTTCAGAAGCGGTAGGTGCCTCAGTACCCTCAATAACGAGGTATGCCACCTTCTCAGCGTCGGTAGATGTGATGGTAAAGGTGATGGCCTTCTCAGCTGTAAGACCTGGGGTCACAGCCACTGTAGGCTCCTTTGCTTCATCCACTACGGGGGTGTCAGGCTCACACGCTACCATGAATAGTGGCAACGCCAAAAGAGCCAAAAATAGGTTTTTGAGTCTCATAGTAAATAGATTTAATATTTTGTTAATGTAATCTCATGGTATACAATCGAGACAAAGGTATAAAACTTTTTCTATTTATCCAAACGCGATATATAGAACTATGTGCCGTTGGGACAATTATGGCGTTTTATAACGTGGATTTTTAGAGAGGGTAGTGAGTCTTTTTTAAGTTCCTAAATCTCTTTAAATTCACTATTTTCTTTACTTTTGGGGGTACAAGGGGTATCAGTGGTATAAGGGGTACAAGAGGCATACTATCAATAATAATGAACTCCCCTCAGACCCCTTATATCCCTCAGACCCCATTAAAAACAACACCCCGCAACGCCCAATTTCTTGATAGAAGGCTGCAGATACAACGCTCGGCAAAAATCCCGACGATGGGCTGTACTGATGTACTGCTCATTGTCGGGACTTTATGTTAGCGGCAGTAGATGTCTGCCTTATCTCAAAAAATTATTTGAGGTATTTGTTCAACCAACCGAAGAACTCGCGGTTCCAAACAACCGAGTTCTGTGGCTGGAATACCTGGTGTGCCTCGTTCTCGAACGATACCAACTTAGCGTCGATGCCCTGTACGCGTGCTGCTGTGAATGCCTCCAACGACTGTGAGTAAGGAATACGATAATCCTTCTCGCCGGTGATAATCATGATTGGAGTATCCCAGTTGCCCACCTTCTTGTGTGGTGAGTTGGCGTATGAGCGCTGTGCCACAGCGTTGTCCTTCTCCCAGTATGCACCACCGTAGTCGTTAGTCACGAAGAAGAGCTCCTCGGTGTGACCATACATAGACTCGAAGTTGAAGATGCCGCAGTGTGCGATGAATGCCTTGAAGCGACCCTCGTGAACGCCTGCGAGGTAGTATGTCGAGTAGCCGCCATAAGATGCGCCCACACAGCCGCGACGGTCTATGTCGACGAAAGGCTCCTTAGATACCTCGTCGATAGCTGCGAGGTAGTCCTGGATATTCTGACCCGAGTAGTCGCCAGAGATCTGGTCTGTCCACTCCTGACCGAATGATGGGCAGCCACGGCGGTTAGGTGCTACGATGATGTAGCCCTCGGCAGCCATAAGCTGGAAGTTCCAACGATAGCTCCAGAACTGCGATACGGTGCTCTGTGGACCTCCCTGGCAGTAGAGGAGTGTAGGGTACTTCTTCGATGGGTCGAAGTGTGGAGGATAGATCACCCATGTGAGCATCTTCTTGCCGTCGGTGGTTGTTATCCAGCGCTCCTCAACCCTGCCGAAGTCGATGTTGTCGTAGATCTCGCGGTTGACGTCGGTAATCTGTGTGAACTCACCTGTTGCGAGGTCTACGTCGTAGAGCTCAACGCCCTTAGACATAGTGTTCATGTTGGCGATAATCTTGCCGTTGGCAAAGGTGAACGAGTTGAAGTCGTAGTTACCCTTGGTGATATGCTTCATGTTACCCTTGAGGTCGATGTGTGCCACCTGGTGTGTACCGCGCCATGGGAGGATGAAGTACATAGCCTCGTTGCCATCCCACACTACCTCTGTTACGCAGTAGTCCTGGCCGCGAGTGATGTAGTCGCACTTGTTTGTCTCGAGGTCGAATACCCAAAGACGCTGCTGATCAGCCTCGTTGCCTGGACGGCGCTGTGAGCGGAAGGCGATCTTCTTGCCGTTAGGCGAGAATACAGGGTACTTATCATAGCCCACGAACTTGTCTACGCCCATTGCTGCTGCCTCCTTAGAGAGGTTGCGTGTTGTGCCGGTGGCAAAGTCGTAGAGGAAGATGTCCGAGTCGGTAGAGAGCGCGTAGTCGGTACCTGTGAGTGGCTTGCAGGTGTAGGCAAGCATAGTGCCGTCGGGTGATAGACGAATCTCGGCATTGTCGAAGTATGGCGCAAGAGGTGCGTCGTATGCCTTGTCGGCACCGATGATATCCTTACCCTCAGCAATTACGCCATCCTTGTAGTCTGCTGCGAATACGTGGAGATATGAGCCATCATCCCAGTAGTCCCAGTGGCGTACCATGAGGTCGTCGTAGATGCGTACCTTCGACTTGTCCATGTCGGCATACTGGTCAGAGCCCTTCAAAGGAGCTACCTTCACGCGCTGAACATAGAAGGCGTGGTCGCCAGCGATGCCGAAGCCCTCAACATCCTTCTCGAAGGCAGTTAGCTGACGCACCTCCTCACCCTTGTGGTCCATGGCCCATACCTGTGAAGAGCCTGAGCGATTCGACATGAAGGCGATAGTCTCGTTGTCGAGCCACTGTGGTGAGTGGTTGTTCGAGGTGTTGTCGGTGATGCGCACCTCCTTGCCTGTTGCCATGTCGCGAACATAGATGAAGGTGATGCCGCGGTTCTCGGCCATGTTGTACTGTGTAAGGGTGTAGGCGAGCTTCGATGCGTCGGGCGATAGTGTCTGTGCACCGATACGACCCATCTTCCACATCACCTCGGGGGTGAACTTACGCGCTGCCTTCTCGGCGTCAGTTAGCGAGTTGTCGATGACAAGAGCGGTGGGAGCATTTGTGGCTGCCTCCTCTGCCACCTTCTCCTCCTCCTGGGCGCTCTTCTGAGGCTCAGTGCCACAACAGCTGGCAAGAAGTGCTGCAAATGACATGATAAATAGAGTTTTTTTCATAGATAAGTTTTATATGTTTAGTTTGTTGTTTGCTTTTTTGTATATTTGCACTTGTAATTATGGTGAACGCAACAAAATATACCATCTATTTCGGCGATGCACGCGTTGAAATATCTGCTTCACTCCCCGAGGGTTGCTCATCGCAGCTGTCGGTGGATGATAGGTTGTCTGTTTCGCGAGCGAAAGTAATAAAAAAAGTTGAGACTGACAAATTTGTGACGATATTATCTTCTGACCCCGAGGTCACTTATAGGCTTTTTACCTCGCAGTTTGTTGAGGCGCGTGCCGCAGGTGGCGTTGTCGAGGATGAGGAGGGAAGTGTGCTGATGATTAGGTTGCGCGACAGGTGGGATCTTCCTAAAGGGCATATCGAGAAGGGTGAGATAAGCCGTGATGCTGCTGTTCGAGAGGTGCTCGAGGAGACGGGTGTCGAGGCTTGTGTGGTTGGCGATGAGCCTCTGATGACGACGCTGCATGCCTACGATACCTATGGCAGATGGGAGCTGAAGAGCACCGACTGGTGGCGGATGAGGGCTGCCACAACGCAGCTTAGGGCGCAGCAGGAGGAGGGTATTACCGATGTTGTGTGGTGCGAGCGCTCGGCGTTGGGTGAGAGGCTGAAAATGAGCTATCCCACAATTAAAGCGGTCATCGATGCGTTAGAGAGATAAAAATTTTATGCTATGAATAGAATACTTTGGGTTGACGATGAGATCGACCTGCTTAAGCCCCATGTTATGTTTCTCCAGTCGAAGGGGTATGAGGTTGATACCTGCAACAATGGCTACGATGCCATTGATATGATAGGTAGCGAGTTCTACGATCTCGTCATTCTCGATGAGATGATGCCTGGTATGACGGGTTTGGAGACATTGCCACTTATCAAGGCTGCAGCCCCCTCGCTGCCGGTTATCATGGTGACAAAGAGCGAGGAGGAGAATATCATGGATAAGGCCATCGGCTCGAAGATTGTCGACTACCTAATTAAGCCCGTTAACCCTAACCAGGTGCTGCTCTCGATAAAGAAGAATCTGCACTCGCAGCAGCTCGTCACGGAGCGTACTACGGCCGACTATCGCGTGGAGTTTGGTCGTATATCAACACAGCAGCAGTCAGCATCATCCTTCTCGGATTGGTGCGCTGTATATCGCAAGCTTGTGGCCTGGGAGATAGAGCTCGCCTCGTCGACCGATGCGAGCATTAAAGAGGTGCTCGCCTACCAGAAGAATGAGGCGAATATGGAGTTCTCGAAGTTCGTGCGTCGCAACTACTACGACTGGATAAATCGACGTGTTGACGATAGTGAGATCCCCGTAATGTCACATATGCTCATGCGTCGTCGCATCCTCCCAGAGGTGGACGAGGGTAAGACAACGCTAATCCTCATAGATAATATGCGCTACGACCAGTGGCGAACAATCGAGCCCTTGTTGAGGAGCTTCTATGATGTGGCTGTTGATGACTTCTACTGCGCCATCCTGCCCACGGCAACGCAGTATGCGCGTAATGCCGTGTTTGCGGGTCTTATGCCCCTTGCCATCGATAAGCTGATGCCCGATAAGTGGTTCAATGATAATGAGGATGGTGGCAAGAATATGTATGAGGAGGAGTTCTTGCGCCGTCTACTCCAGCAGTCGGGTCGCCAGTGTCGTCTCTCGTTCGATAAGCTCGTGCGTCCCGAGGCGGGACGTAGACTGCTCGATAATATGCAGCGCGTCTACGATGCAGACTTCTCGGTTATCGTCTATAACTTCCTGCATATTCTCTCGCACGCCCGCACCGAGACCGACGTTATTCGCGAGCTCACCGAGGACGACGCTTCGTTCCGCTCGATTACAAGTTCGTGGTTCGAGCATTCGGAGCTCTTCACGCTCTTAAAAATGCTCTCCGAGAAGGGTCATACGGTGATTATCACCTCCGACCACGGCACCGTGCGCATCGACAATCCTATAAGGGTTAAGGGCGACCGCGAGACCTCTACAAACTTGCGCTACAAGACGGGTCGCAACCTCGACTACAATCGTCGCGAGGTCTTCGTGATCACCCGCCCCGAGGAGGTGCAGCTTCCTGCGCCAAACATCTCGTCGAGCTATATTTTCGCCTACAACAACGACTTCTTGGTCTATGTCAACGAGGCAAATCGCTATATTCGCTACTACCGCGACACCTTCCAGCACGGAGGTATATCGATGGAGGAGATGATTGTGCCGTATATAGTGTTACAACCCAAAAACTAGGCAAAGAGCCGTTTAACAAGGCTATTTTGTCGTTACGCTCGTTTTGCAAATGCTCACATACGTCTAAGTATGCT
>JAZOLM010000042.1:0-10119 GCA_045652985.1 Alistipes sp.
CCCCATTAATAAATCAAGTCATGCCGAGGAGGCGCAAATCAATTAATAAAGAGTAGTGAGAAATTAGTAATAGTTGAGCGCCATCAGCGCTCATAAATTTTGTTACTAATTACTAATTAACAAATTACTAATTTTAGATAAATCTACCATTGTTTTATAGCGTTGAGAATAGAGAGGGAAACGGTATCAGCAAGATTGTGACACAAAGGTAGATCGCCACAGAATTGCATAGACCGCAACGGGTATCAGCAAGCTCTTCGGATGCAATTCTTCGCGATGACGAAGTTTATAATCCCGCGTCGCAGGCACCACACTTTTCACCTTTGAATTGCTCCGGAGGAGAAATGGGGATGGGTAGTTCCGCTTCGCTCTGTGTATTACCCAGTCTACCCAGAGTGCGCCTTGCGCACGGCTCTACCCACACTACCCAGTCCTACCCAGGATTCAATCGCTCCTTCGGAGCAACACCATTACTAATTCCTCATTACTCACTACCAACAAAAAACGACTCCCGAAGGAGTCGTGTTTTTATCTTAGGTATATGGTTAGCGATTATGGATTTACACCACCGTTGCCGAGGGCACCAGCATAGCTACCAGTGAAACGACGACCATACTCATCAGTGATATCGAACTCGAACTTATACATACCGCCGCGCAAGTGAGTAACGGTGATATAGCCAGAGCTTAGATAGCCCTTAACAGAGTTGTAGGTAACTGTAGAAGAGTTAGCCAACACATCGCCCAACTGCTGATAAGGAGCTACGTCGTATGTACCAGCTGGGATGACCTTAGTACCACCAGAGTGCTGGATGTGGAACGTAATCTCCAATGAGTTGTCAGAAGATCTACCAGTGAAGAGACACTCGGTTTCATCCTGCCAGTTCTTGTTGAACCACTTCCACTCGGTGCAGTGTACCTCGTTAGAGGTATTACCAGTGAGGTCCATACCACGTACAGCGCCCGAATAGCTCAATGCTACAACATCGTTGCCAGCCTGGAAGCTACCATTGAATGAGATGGTCTGAGCGTCGGTATCTACGGCAACAACAAATGAAGCATCTGAGATATCAGTTGCCAATGATGCGTTAGCACGGTAAGTAGAGTAACCGTTACGAACTGCTGAGTTGAGCAAGATTGTACCATCAGCTGATGAGTATGAACCAGAAACAAGGCTATGAACATTAGGCTCCTCCATGTAGAAGCTAATTAGAGTCTGCATATCACCCAATAGGTCATCGTGCTCGACGAATGTTACGTTCCAAACATTACCACCCTCCTTGAGATCTGCCCAAGCCTCCACAACTGTGAATGCGAGATAGTTCAAATCTGGGTTGTAGTTTGCAGGAAGCTGCTTAACGATATACTCAAACGTATAGTCGCCATAGGTCAAAGTGATGATAGCCTGACGAAGAGACTCCTCGTTAGCTGCCACATCGAAGGTGATAGTGTTGTTTGCAACAGCAAGGTTTGAGATCCATGCTGCCTCGCAAGTAGCAATAACCTCTGCACCCTCGATAGCGTTATCAATGGTGAAAGCAACGCTCTGTGCGCCACCCTCAACAGCTACCTCCAAAGTTGCTGGGTCGAAGGTGAATACAGGGGCTGGAGCTTTGTATGGATCCTGCTTAACGATAACCTCAACTGGTTCGAGCATACCGTAGGTCAAGGTAATCTTACCCTCGCGAGCCTCCTCATCCTCGTTAGCCAATACCTGGAAGACAACCTTCTCAGCCTGAACTGTAGTATTAGCGATCCAAGCAGCGTCAGCCTTAGCTGTGAGTGATACGCCAGCGATAGGGTTCTCGATAGTGTAGTTGATAGTACCTATGCCACCGTTCATGTCGAACTCCATAGGGTTCTCAGATGTGATTACGATAGCAGGAGCGGCAGGAGCCTCTCTCTTCTCAGCCTGCTTTACGGTAACCTCCATAGATGCCTCAGCATAGGTGATAACGATCTTAGCCTCGCGAGCCTCATCCTCGTTAGCAGCAACTACGAAGGTGATATCCTCGCCAAATACGAAGTCAGAGATCCACTCAGCCTCGCACTGAGCAGCGAACTCAACACCCTCCTGTGGGTTAACGAGTGTGTAGTCGATAAGACCCTGGCCACCCTCAGCATTGAAGTTCATAACCTCGTCAGATGTAAGGATAAGCTGAGCCTTCTTCTCTGGCTCTGGCTGTGGCTGTGGAGCTGGCTCCTCAACTGACTCACAAGCTGTAATTGCGAATGGCATTGCGAGCAACAAGTAAAATAGCTTTTTCATTGTTTGTTTAATTAGTTTTTGGTTATTTAGTTTTGATATATGTTCCTATTACACTTCATATAATTAAACATTCGCACAAAGATAATAATTTTATGGCAAACCATCCTCAATTAGGTGCAAAAAAATGAGCCTGCTATAAGGCTCACTATCTTAGAATAACATTTCTTGTTGGATTGCACCATATAGATTGGTTACACGGCACCCACATCTATGCCCTCTGCCGACGGTATATCCTGTGCCACTCGCCCTGCCGTTCCACCAGGCAACAACCACCTGAGCGCCATCTACTAACATATCGTTACGCTGTCTAAATACCAAGGTGTGGTAGTTCGCCGAGACATAGTGCACCCTGGCACACCTTTTCAGTATTTGATTGTAGCGCGTAAGATCCTCGGGGGTAAATCTACTATTAAAGCTATAAAATGGGATATATGCCTCGAGGATAATGTCGTCATGCTGCGCCATAAGCTCTATCACAGTCTCGGCAGCAGCCATATCGAAGCCCTCAGCCATGCCCACACGGAAGATGCGCGCACCCTCCTCGTAGAGTCGCGACACAGAGTCACTCAGCACCAAACGCGCCTCGTGGTTATAGGTGCGATGGCCCGTAAAGGCTACAATAAAGCTACTCATAACACTAAGCAAGGTGCTCGATAAGGATATTTACACCTATAGCTATAAGCATCAAGCCACCAACAATACCCGCCTTAGAGCCTATCTTCGCACCCACACGAGTACCGAGGTATATGCCCACAGCGGAGATAATCATCGTGATGAGGGCGATGATGGCAGCGGCGCTCCATATCGAGATATTCATAACGGCAAACGAGACGCCAACAGCAAAGGCATCGATGCTCGTGGCTATCGCCATAAGAAGCATGGTGCGGAAGCCGAAATCGTCACTTCTATGCTCATCCTCATCACCGCCGAGCGTCTCACGAATCATATTCACGCCGATGAGCAGCAAGAGACCGAAGGCAATCCAGTGGTCAACGTCCTCGACATAGTGGGCGAAGTTACGACCGAGCAGGTAGCCAAGCAGCGGCATAAGACCCTGAAAACCACCAAACCAAAGACCCACGGCAAGAGCATGACGTGGGCGCAACTGCTGCACCGACAACCCCTTAGAGACCGACACGGCAAAGGCATCCATAGCCAAGCCAACACCGATGATAGCAATAGATAACAGTCCTAACATAACATCCTATCGATTATAGTCGTCGAGCTGCGCCGTTGCCGCACCCGACTCATCGAAGAGCTTACCCCACTGCGGAGATGTAGCCTCCCAAATAAATGTACCACGACCCATGTTATTTGGGATATTGCGCACAATGCGCTCGATATCGAGGTAGTGGTCGCGATACTCAACGACGATGATTGGCTTGTTGAACTGCTCAACGAGCTTGTTTAGGTTGTGCTCCAGTTCCTCGAGCGTGCCGTGCCACTCGGGGTAGTAGGACTGACCAATGATGTCGTAGTCGACGCCATACTCCGCCATGGCATTGAAGAAGCGCTCCGACTCCTCATCCTGACCACCAAGCGCCACATGGATCATCACTTCAGCCTCGGGAGCGCACTCGCGCACAGCCCTCACACCCTCGCGCAGAAGACCACACAAGCCACTAAACGAGTGGCGCACAGAGCCATAGGGCCACAACATACCGTTGCTCACCTCATTGCCCACCTGCACCATATCGGGCGTAGTATCCTGCGCATTGAGAGCCTCCAACACCGAGCGTGTATAGTTATATACCTCATTGCACACCTCGTCGTAGGAGTATGTCTGCCATGCCTGAGGCATAATCTGCTTTGCGGGGTCTGCCCAGTTATCCGAGTAGTGGAAATCCAAGAGGAAGTACATACCAGCATCCTTGATGCGTCGCGCCATCTGCAGCGTATGCTCAAGGTCGCAATAGCCATCGCGCTGCGAATAGCCGAGCTCTGACTTAGGGTTTACGAAGATGCGCAAACGTATGTAGTTGAAGCCATTATCCTTCAAAATCTCTATTGCATCGCCCTCGACACCACCGTCCGAGAAACGAACACCATAATCCTCCTGCGACTGCAACCACGAGATATCAGCACCTACGGCATAGGGGTGCTCAATAGTCACCTGTGCCGAGAGCGTTGTTGCGGCAAACACCGCCAAAATAGTAATCCAAAACCTCCTCATATCCATTCTATTCGTTAATTAAATCTTTGCGAACTCCCTCAATTTGGCAATCTCCTCCGCCCAGCGACTCTCATCGGGGGTCTCGAGGATGAGTGGGATGTTGTCGAAGCGCTCATCCGCAGCGATATAGCGGAAGCACTCCCACCCTATCTCGCCATCGCCAAGTGGCGAGTGACGGTCGATACGGCTGCCCAACACACGCATGGCGTCGTTGAGGTGCATACCACGCAGATAGTCGAAGCCTATGATGCGATCGAACTCGGCAAATGTAGCATCGCACGCCTCCTTGGTGCGTAGGTCGTAGCCCGCAGCAAAGGTGTGGCACGTATCGAGGCATACGCCCACGCGGCTCTTATCCTCAACACGCTCGATGATATAGGCGAGGTGCTCGAAGCGGTAGCCGAGGTTAGAGCCCTGACCCGCGGTATTCTCCAACACAGCCGTAACCCCCTTTGTCCTATCGAGAGCCATATTTATCGACTCGGCAATACGGTCGAGCGAGCCCTCCTCGCTGATACGCTTTAGGTGGCTACCGGGGTGGAAGTTCAGGCGGTCGAGACCCAACTGCTCGCAGCGCACCATCTCCTCGAAGAATGCCTCGCGCGACTTTAGGAGTCCCTCTTCATCGGGGTGACCAAGGTTGATAAGGTAGCTATCGTGCGGAAGGATGTGCTTCGCCTCAAAGCCACCCTCACGGCACGCCGTAACGAAGATATCGATCTGCTGCTGCGTGAGTTGTGGTGCTATCCACTGACGCTGATTCTTGGTAAAGAGGGCAAAGGCGGTTGCCCCTATCGCCTGCGCATTCTTCACGGCATTCTCCACGCCACCCGATGCGCTTACATGTGCTCCAAAATATTTCATTTTATATAAATCTTATTCCATATACATTAATGCACAAAGATAGTGATTTTTCACGATTTTTTCATATCTTTGTCGTGGAATATCGATAACAGGTCAATAATATAAAAAAAACACGATAATAATATGAAGAGATTTTCTACACTACTAATCCTGCTCACGTTGCTTTGTAGCGCAAACCTCTACGCACAGGTATCGGGCAACGAGGTGAAATCAAATGGCGAGGCTACTAACTTCGGCAACGACATGAAGTCTATGGATGTCGACGCGAGCTATGTATCTCAGGCAAAGATCAAGGCCGACCGCATGGCACTACGCAAGGAGCGCAACACGGTGGACTTCACCGCCAACCTCCACGGCTCACTCACCGCGTTCAGCAAGGCATGGCAGGCAGCAGGTGACAACACCATCACAATCCTTGCCAACGTCAACTTCCTACACACATACAAGAAGGGTCGCTTCAACCTTACGAACACCGCATCTGCGAAGTTTGGCTACAACAACATGAAGATGGATATTGGCGGCAAGCAGAGGGGCGTATGGTTCAAGAATGTCGACGAGATAGCAATCGCAACATCGCCACAGTGGGATATGGTCAAAAACTGGACCTATGGTGCTAATATCAAGTTCCGTACTCAGTTTGCCCCTGGCTATGGCGCACGCGGCGACAAGCAGAATGGCGTAAAACGCGTATCTAACTTCATGACTCCAGGTTATCTTGATGCATCTGCCGGTTTCACCTATGTGCTTCCATCGGAGCGTTTCCCACTCAAGGTCAACCTCGCGCCTATAGCGATGAGCGCCACCTATCGCCACGACCAAGCAACATCTAACGACTATGGTGTAGCGGCAGGTCACACATCGAAGTATGAGGGCGGTCTCTCTGTTCAGCTCGACTTCGACAAGACATGGGGCAAGAATGGCTGGTTGCGCTACCGCACAACTGCATACTCGTTCTATGGTTGGATCACCGACCTCTCAGCAAAGAAGAAGTTCGTGCCTACGGAGTTGGCAGATGGCTCAATGTCTGAGTATCAGCACGTGGTGCCAACAATACGTTGGGAGAACACCATCGACATCAAGGCTACGAAGTATATCTCAACACAGATCTACTTCCAGCTCTACTACAACAAGGCTGAGATCGACAAGCTACAGGTATCATCAATGCTTAGCGTAGGTCTAACATACACATTCAAGAATAAGTAGCACGACATTTGCACCCCATCAGAGGTATGTCCAACCAGAGAAAGCAGAAGATCTTAGCCACGCTGATTGTAGTCGCACTTATGGCGGTTACAACATGGAGCGGTATCTCCATAGGTAGACACTATGAGATGCGTCGCGCATGCAAGATTATCAACGACATGGCAAGTGGCGTTGAGAAGAGCAAGATCGACATGAGTGGCTATGAGACGCAACTGGAGGAGCTTGAGAGCCACATAATGAACGATGACAAGCTTCTGCAAACCGTATGGTCGATAAAGCAGTTCTACATTGAGGATATCGACGTCGAGGAGCTCTACGACAAGGCTATACCGAGCCTACTTGCGCAACTCGACCCCCACTCGGAGTACTTCCCTGCATCGAGCTTCACCTCTATCAACGAGAACCTTGAGGGCGAGTTTGACGGCATAGGCATAGTCTTCAACGCCTCGACAGATACCATCACCGTGCTCAATGTGATCCCCCAGGGCCCCAGCGACAAAGCGGGCGTGCGCCCCGGAGATAGGGTTTTGCGTATCGACGATCGCGATGTTGCAGGTCAGGGCATACCCCAAGACTCGATGGTGCGCCTAATGCGAGGACCACGCGGCACACACGTTAAGCTATCGCTCAAGCGCAATAGCATCGATGAGCTCATCGATGTTGACATCAAGCGCGATGCCATAGAGGTAAAGAGCATTGAGACCGCATTTATGATTGACGACGAGGCGAAGATTGGCTTTATACGCCTCTCGCAGTTCTCGCGCACATCCTACAAGGAGCTCACCGACGCCATCGCCAAGCTCAATAAGGAGGGGATGAGATCTCTTATTATAGACCTTCGAAGCAACTCGGGAGGCTATCTCGACCAAGCGATACTCATCGCCAATGAGTTCCTTGCGCCCAACAAGCTCATAGTCTACACCGAGGATAGATATGGATTGCAGCAGAAGGAGTATAGTCGTGGTAATGGCAAATCGCAGGAGCTTCCGTTGGCAATCCTCGTTGACGAGCTAAGTGCCTCGTCGAGCGAGATTTTGGCAGGCGCCATACAGGATAACGACCGCGGAGTGGTCATCGGTCGCCGTACCTTCGGCAAGGGCTTGGTGCAGGCACAGCTCCCATATACCGATGGCTCGGCAATGCGCCTTACGGTAGCTCGCTACTACACACCTACGGGTCGCTGCATACAGAAGCCCTACGAGAAGGGCAAGGGTCTTGCCTATGAGCTGGAGCTTATAGATCGCTATACGAACAACGAGTACTTCACCGCCGACTCTATCCATTTCGACGACTCGCAGAAGTTCACAACGCCCGAAGGTCGCACGGTATATGGTGGCGGAGGTATCATGCCCGACATATTCATTCCGCTCGACACCCTCGGCATCACCCCATATTATACTAAGGTATGGAACACCAACACGCTCTATCGCTACACTCTCGACTTTACGGATCGTCACCGCGACGAGCTAAACAGAGTGGGTAACTTAGAGCAGCTCGATGCCATCTTCGACAAGCGCAACATTGTTGAAGAGTTCGTTCGCTATGCCGAGAAGCATGGCGTAGAGCGCAACGATAGCGAGATTGCCGAGTCGTACGATGTTATAGAGGCGCAGCTACGTGCCTATATCGGTCGCAACTGCCTGAACGACGAGTCGGGCTTCTACCATAACATCTACCCTATCGACAATGTTGCACAGCGCGCCGTCGAGGAGCTACGCAAAAGATAGGAGTAATATCAGGTGAATAAATTATTAAATAGATGATACGCAGATTTATCGACATAGTGGTTATGGCAGCCATACTTATCGTTGTGGTACTCGCCATTCTGAATAGGGATAGTTTCACCTCGATGAGGGAGCCAATCGCAAAAGCTGAAAAGAGGACCGAGGTCGTAAAGAGCGAAAACAACGGCTCGGAAAACATCGACGAAAACGCTGATACTGAGGGTGTAACCGAGACTGATGAAACCTAAATATCAGCATAGCTTATACGATTATAAGTAAATAGAATAACAATAAACCTAATATTTTGGGCGAAGAATAATCTTCGTCCATTTTTTTTACATATATTTGCATCGAAGGGTGTGCTAAAGGAGATCGATGTGCAAGATTTTTGTTGTATCCGACCGAGAATGCCGCCCATATAAAAAGAATAAATTAAACAGAGTGTAGATTATGAAAAAGATTATGATGATTGTGGCGCTAAGTGCTGCCACTATAGGTTTAGCAGTAGCAGCCGCATGGCACCACTACGACGATGAGCAGCCTATCAACAAGTCGGAGCTTCCAGCTAAGGCTCAGGAGTTTATCTCGGAGCACTACGCCAACTATAGCGTTAAGCACGCGACCATCGATTACGATATCACCTCAACCGAGTATGAGGTCGTGTTGGAGAATGGCACGAAGATTGAGTTTAACGAGGGTGGCGAGTGGCACAGCGTGGATTGCCGAGGTGGCGCAGTTCCTGCGGCTATCGTGCCAGGCGAGATTAGCACCTACGTTAGGGAGAACTACCCATCGTGCGCTATCGACGAGCTTAAGCGCGAGCGTCGTGGCTGGGAGGTAGGTCTTAGCAATGGTCTCGACTTGGAGTTCGACGCTGCGTTCCGCCTAATGGAGATTGACGATTAGGCTTTTTAGTAACGATTAAAGGAGATTAAGATGAGAAAGATTATGTTTGCAGTGGTAGCCCTCGTGGCTGTTATGGCTGTGGGCTGCGACGATGATTACAACGCTCCTCAGGCTACGCGCTCGGAGTTTCAGACGCAGTACCCCAACGCCACACATGTAGAGTGGGAGCGCCGCCGTGGCCATGTGATTGCCGAGTTCAACATGCCAGGCATATCGGACGACTGCGAGGCGTGGTACACCAAGTCGGGCAAGTGGATTATGACCGAGTATGACATCCGATATAGCGACCTGCCACAGGCTGTGCAGACAGCATTCGAGACGACCTATGGCAAGCAGACGCCTATTGACGATGTAAGGCGCGTGGATCGCAACAATGGCTCGACACACTATATCCTCGAGGTGGAGGTTGTCGTAAATGGCTATCTCACGGAGCTGTTCCTCGACTATGCGCCCGACGGTACGCTTAACCGCACCGCGGTGGAGGTCGAGAACTACGACTATGTCTACTACTTCCTCGATTAGTGGTTTGTTTGTTAAAGTTTGTATGAGGGTGTTGGCTGCGGTCAACACTCTTTTTCTTTGTCGTTTGAGGATATTTTTGTATATTTGTGAAATTAAAGCTATTAATCCCAACTATCCATGGAGCTAAAACCTGGCACACTCCTCGAAAGAGGTAAATATCGTATTATAAGAGCGCTTGGTCGTGGTGGCTTTGGCGTCACCTACCTTGCTGAGCAGACACTTGCTGGTCGCAATGTATGCATCAAGGAGTTTTTCCCAAAGGAGTTTTATAATCGCGACGACAACTCATGTAGTATATCACTCGGTTCAAAGGGCAGTGCCGAGATGATGGATGCCTACAAGCAGAAGTTCATGAAGGAGGCGAAGACCATCGCACGTCTCGACCATCCAAATATCATACACATCCACGACGTCTTTGCCGAGAACAACACAGCCTACTACGTCATGGAGTATATCGAT
>JAZOLM010000043.1:0-1140 GCA_045652985.1 Alistipes sp.
AGTCATTGATATCGTGCGCGATATAGCCGAAGTGGTGGATCTGGGCAACGGACAGAAGATGACCGCTAGCCAGTTTCTGCAGATGTTCCTCTTCGCGCCTAGCCAGCAATATGACTACGTGGGCAAACTGTCGGGCGGCGAGCGCCAACGACTGCACCTATGCACGGTGCTGATGCGCAGCCCGAACTTCCTCATTCTAGACGAGCCCACCAATGACCTAGATATACCTACGCTGAATGTGCTGGAAGACTACCTAAAGAACTTCCAAGGTTGTCTGATCGTCGTGAGCCACGACCGCTACTTCATGGACCGCGTGGTGGACCACCTGTTCGTGTTCCACGGCCAAGGCAAGGTGCAAGACTTCCCCGGCAACTATACGCAATGGCGATTGGAGGCGCAAGGCGCAAGCACTAGTTTAGAGAACGCCCGTAAAACGGACTACAGTTTAGAGGCTAAAGGCACGAAGACCAAAACCGAGCAGAAACGAAAACTGAGTTTCAAGGAGAAGAAAGAACTGGAGGAACTGGAAATACGCTTGCCGCAGCTAGAGGCCGAGAAAGCCGAACTAGAAGCACTGCTTTCAGGCGGTGCTACCCTACCCGACGAGATAGCCAAAGCCTCCGCACGCTACAAAGCCGTGCAAGACGCCCTCGACGAAGCCGAGATGCGCTGGCTGGAGTTGAGCGATGTGTAGTTTTGGGTGTTTAGTGAACGCGCCAAAGGCGCTACTGTTTAGTGTTTAGTGATCGGCCTGCGGCCTGATGTCGCCGTTGGCGAGGATGTGGCACTAAAGTGCGGTAGCGTCGCTCTTTGAGCGAAGTGATGTCCCTGCGGGAGGTGAAGGCGGCTCTGCCGCGGTGTATGGCCTAGACTCTACACCCGCCGAAGGCGCACAACCTGCCGAAGGCACTCTACCTCGCAAAGCGACAAAACCGCTTGCACCGCAAGCCCTAAAAGCGAAGCGATCTACATCAACGTTCCTCGATGAGGCCCATCTGATAGGCCTGAAGGAGGTACTGCAGGTCTTCTACCTGGCGGGTGAGCTCATGACCACGGTCCGTATCGCGAACCATGATACGATGATGGGTGAAATCCTCCAATTGTACACGCGAATGGATATCTAGGCCCGATAGAGCTGCT
>JAZOLM010000044.1:0-64053 GCA_045652985.1 Alistipes sp.
GCCGAAATGCATAATTTTAGGGTTTATCCCACAAAAATACAATCAACAATTTCAAATCAAAAAATCAAAGAACGCTTATAACTAACTTATATTTAATCAATTAACTACTGCTTTGCGAAATTTATCGCACCAGTAGTAATGAGTAATTAGTAGTGAGTAACAGAAAAAATTACTAATTTCTCTTTATTAATTACTAATTTGAAAAATAGTATGAACAACCAATATGGATATATGAGAGTTGCGGCGGCGGTGCCACGCGTACATATCGCCGATGCACACAGCAATGCTGTGGGCGCTCTCAAGATTATGGAGGATGCCTTTGCCGAGGGTGTCGAGATTGTGGTTATGCCTGAGCTCTCGCTCGTGGGCTACACCTGTGGCGATATGGTGCTTCAGAAGAAGCTCCTTAGCGACTCGGAGAAGGCTCTCGCATGGCTCATGGAGCAAACAGCAGACATCCCAACAATCGGTATCGTGGGTCTTCCTGTGGTCTATGCCGACCGCCTCTACAACTGCGCTGCCATCTTTGGTCAGGGTCAGTTGTGGGGTATTGTGCCCAAGAGCTACATCCCTAACTACGGCGAGTTCTCGGAGCTTCGCTGGTGGGTGTCGGGCTACGCTATCAAGGAGCGTAACATGCGCTTCGCAGGTCAGGAGTGTCCCTTCGGTAGCGACCTATTGTTTGACCTCCATGGCGTAGAGTTTGGCGTTGAGATATGCGAGGATATGTGGGTTCCTGTGCCACCATCATCGATGCAGGCGGTGCAGGGTGCAAAGCTCCTCTTCAACCTCTCGGCGTCGCCCGAGTCTGTGCGTAAGCACGACTACCTCATCTCGCTCATCGCCGAGCAGTCGTCACGCACCATGGCTGCCTATGTCTATGCATCATCAGGACATGGCGAGTCGTCGTCGGACCTCGTCTTTGCGGGTAATGCCGTGATTGCCGAGCTCGGTCGTGTGTTGGGCGTCAGCGAGCGCTTTGTGCGTAACGATAGAATGGTGGTGAGGGATATCGACGTTGAGTACATCTCAACACGCCGTACTGCGCGTAACACCTTCTACTATCCCGATGCACCCGAGATGCGCGTCGTGGAGATTGACGTAGATGAGATATGCTACCAGGGTGATGTTCGACGCCATATCGAGCCTATCTACTTCGTGCCTGAGGATGAGGCAGCGCGCGCTGAACACTGTAGCGAGGTATTCGCCATCCAGAGCGCAGGTCTGGCACAGCGCCTCGAGCATACAGCGTGCAAGCACGCTATCGTCGGTATCTCGGGTGGCTTAGACTCAACACTTGCCCTCTTGGCGGTGTGCGCTACCTTCGACCTACTCGGTCTCGACCGCAAGGGTATCATCGGCGTCACTATGCCTGGATTCGGCACAACAGACCGCACCTATCAGAATGCCCTTACCATGGTTCGTGAGCTCGGCTGCACCCTCAAGGAGATATCTATCAAGGATGCCTGTATGCAGCACTTCAAGGATATAGGCTTGTCTGCCGACGAGCGCTCGGTAGCATATGAGAACTCACAGGCACGCGAGCGTACCCAGATACTTATGGACATCGCCAATATGTGTGGCGGTATGGTTATCGGTACGGGCGACCTCAGTGAGCTTGCCTTGGGCTGGGCAACATATAACGGCGACCAGATGTCGATGTATGGCATCAACGCCTCAGTGCCTAAGACCTTGGTTAAGTATATGGTAGAGTGGTACGCAAATAGCCGCGCTGAGGGTAGCTTGCGTCAGGCGCTCCTCGACGTTGTGGCAACACCTGTTAGCCCCGAGTTGTTGCCTGCCGATGGCGACAATATCTTGCAGAAGACCGAGGATATCGTAGGTCCATATGAACTCCACGACTTCTTCCTCTACTGCACATTGCGTCGTCGCTATACACCATCGAAGATTGTAATGCTCGCAACACTCGCCTTCGAGGGTACCTACGACCGTGCGACAATCATCAAGTGGTTGAAGGTATTCTTCCATCGCTTCTTCACCCAGCTGTTCAAGCGCTCGGCAATGCCTGATGGACCAAAGGTGGGCGCTGTGGGTCTCTCACCACGTGGCGATCTGCATATGCCATCGGATGCACAGGAGCGTGCATGGTTGCAGGAGGTCGAGGATGTGGAGCGTGAGCTATCTGCATTGGAGGAGTAGCACAATAAATAGTGTTATCTCATCGTTAGCATTTTGAATAAACGATTATTACGAAACATTTATGAAAAAAGTATTAACCCTTGCACTGCTGATTGCAGCGATGTGGATGCCAACAAGCGCCTCTGCGCAGTTCAGCATTGGCGGTATCATCAAGGCGTTCTCGGGCGATAGTGATGAGCCCTCGCGCTACGATAAGCTCGCCGACAATGCGCCATCCTATAACTCTATACTTGGTACTTGGTACTACTCCTCTGCCAAGATTGACTATTTTGGTGATACGTTTGGTGCCGACTATGCCATCGGAGAGCTTGACGACGTAGCGCAGGATATATTGGCTGCCTATGATGTTGAGGCTGGCTTCTTCAAGATTAATGTAAAGAAGGGCGGTGTCATCGAGGGAACTATGGGCGAGTACTCCCTGTCGGGCGATTTCAGCTACTACACATCAACCGCCGAGATAAAGCTCTCGGTGACCATCCTCGATACGCCTGTATCATGCTCGGGATATGTTGAGCAGAATAGCAACCGCATGAGAGTCTATATCGATGCTGGTGATATCCTTAACGCCTATAAGAAGATTGGTGTTAGCTACTCATCGTCGGCACTCGACCTCGCAACGCAGCTTGTCTCGAACTTCGACGATATCTATATAGCTATAACATTTACACGTTCGTAAATATCGATAGGGTAATAGATAGAATGGGAGTGTTCCGCAAAGGACACTCCCGTTTTTGTTCCTATGTATATATAAGGTGAAATGAGAAAAGTGGGGAGCGTTTCGCGCGAGTTTTAAATATTACTCTCTACTCACTACTCATTTTTAACCAGCCACTCGGCATAGGCAAGGTCGTTGGGTGTGGTGATCTTGATGTTGCGAGCCTCGCCCTCCACCGTGGTGATGGTGACGCCCATTGCCTCAACTACCGAGGCGTCGTCCGTAAATCGCTCGTCGAAGGGCTGCTCGTATGCCTTGCGAAGCGTCTCGGCACTAAATATCTGTGGGGTCTGCACTATGCGTAGCTTCGAACGGTCGATGATTGCTGTGCTGCCGTCCGCCATAATCTCGCGATAGGAGTCTACAACCGTGGTTACAGGTATCACGGCGCAGTGCTCCTCGGCGGCTAATACCGCGCGTATGATAAGCTGCTTAGATACTAAGGCACGAACGCCATCGTGCACCGCTATCTGCTCCACCTCCGCTGCGAGGGCCTCGATGCCCGCCTTTACGGAGTGAAATCTCTCCTTGCCACCTGCCACGCATCTATGCTCTGCTACATCAAATCGTGCTGCGAGGTTTTGCCACATGGCGATATGCTCCTCGGGCAGCACAACAACAATATCACTGCCGGGTAGCGCCTCGGCGAAGGTGTTTATCGTGCGTGCCACGATGGGCATGCCGTCAAGTATCATAAACTGCTTGGGCATAGCACCTCCCATGCGGCGCCCCGAGCCTCCAGCAACAATTATTACTCCTCGCTTTGCCATACTATCTTCTTTCCAAAACCAAGTGTATTGTCCGTGAGCTTCATCATCTCGGGCGCTACCATCCATAGCGTAAGTGGCGCTACAGCGGCGTAGGGGAAGCGCTTGATGTAGTTCTTCTTAGCCTCGCTGTCGCCGCGCATGGCGCGACCACATATCTGTATGCCCTGCACCTTGCCCACGATGCGCGTCTCGAGCACTATGCTCACTGCCACCCTCTCGTGCGCCACCATCTCCATGCCGTGACGTGTGGTATCGTCGCTGGTGAAGATGAGCCTGTTGCGCTTAGCGTCGTAGGCGTAGAAGCAGTTGGCAACATATGGCTCGCCCTTGTCGTTTGTTGTGGCGAGGGTGAGTACATGATGACGCTTTATAAAGCGAACAATAGGCTCTGGAATATTTACCCCAGAGCCCTTGTCTTGTGTTATACCTTTCTCGTGTGTCATACGAGTGTTGTTAGTTTCTATGGAAGATGTCGTCCTCGGTTATCTGATAGCTACCCGTACCATTGAGCTCGGCAATCACTAAGTCGCGTACACGCTCGAAGTCTGCGCGATACTTATCGCCGATAGGCTCTGTTGGCTGCTGTGTGAGCGATAGCGGATCTACAGGAGTGCCATTCTGCCAGATGCGGTAGTCGAGGTGTGGACCTGTCGATGTTCCAGTAGAGCCTACATAGCCGATGACATCACCCTGCGATACATACTTACCAACCTTAATGCCGCTGGCGAACTTCTGAAGGTGTAGGTAGCCAGTCTTCATGCCTGCGGCATGCTGAATGTAGATGGTGTTACCACCGCCACCCTTATACTGCGCCAATATCACCTCGCCATCTGCCACGGCATATACAGGTGTTCCTGCAGGTGCCGCGTAGTCGACGCCCGTGTGAGGACGGTAGTCGCCATGCACTGGGTGCTTACGCTTATAGGTGAACTTCGAGCTTATGCGTGTGTACTTAACGGGACACTTAAGCATCTGCTTCTTGAGCGACTCGCCGTCATGCTCCCAGTACTCAATCTTTGAGCCATTAGTAGAGTATGGAATAGCGTAGAACTCCTTGCCCTTGTGCACGAACTTAGCGCCCCAGATGCGTCCTATCTTAACGCTCTGGCCATCAACCATCTCATCATCATATATCACAACGAAGCTATCGCCCTCCTGAAGATGGAAGAAGTCGACAGTCCACTGATAGATATCCTCAAACTCTGTGGCCAATGCCCATGGAAGACCCTGACCTACCACAGCATCCCATAGCGATGAGGTGATCACCGACTCGGCACGCTTGCGTATCTTCTCGCGAGGCTTCGAATCCTTCGTTGCAGATGCCTGCTCCGAGCATAGGTCGTAAACGACATATTCAGCCGTGTTGATGTGGTATACCATGTAGTCGGCGATACGCTTTGTTGTGCCATCCTCGGCTGCCTCGTCACGTAGGAAGAGTGTATACTGCTTTCCTGCCTGAAGCTTATTTAGTGGGAATACCTCCTTGGCTGCCTTGTCGAGCTGATCTATCTTAGAGGCAGAGATACCATACCTATTCAGGATCTTGCCGACAGTCTCGCCTGACTCAATCTTAAAATCCTCAACAGCATAGTTGTCTGCCTTAATGCCATAGAGTATTGTGGGCTCTTTAGGCGTCGTTGTGCTATTGCCAGCGGCTGACTGACCATCTGCGGCAGTCTCGCCGCCACCGTTGAGCTCACCCTCTGCAGCCCCCTTATCGTTAGAGCCACCGCCACAAGCTACAACACCCACAAGCAGCAGGGCGATTAAAAACTTAAGCTTTCTCATGCTATCCTCGACATCACCTATTTTGCATTACCCTTTCTTACCGATGGCTCTTTATCGGCTGGTATGTCGTAGACAACATACTCCGTGTCGTTAATATGGTAGACCATATACTCGGCAACGCCATTGCGAAGGAATAGGGTGTACTTATTGCCAGCACGATGCTTGTTTGAAGGGAATACACTCTTTGCAGCCTTGTCCACAGCATCTATCTTTGTAGCAGAGACACCATGGCGACCGAGAATCTTGCCTAAGTACTCACCACTCTCCATCTTAAAATCCTTAACGTCATAGCCGTTAGTATCTATGCCATAGAGAGTTGTGGTCTTGACCTCTGGCGCTGCAGGCTTCTTCTCCTCTGGCTGTGCCTGTTGCTCAGTATTAGAGTTGTTTAACTCGGCAAGAAGCGACTGAGCCTCCTCTTTTGATGCATTATTGCCACAAGCTACCATACCCGTGAGTAGCAATGTTGTGGCTAAAATATGTAGCTTTTTCATAATGCACAAAGATAATAAATTTTGTTCTTTTCGCCAAATGATAGAGCCATAAAAAGTGCTGTTAAAGTAAATTAATAGGTAAAATTTTGCCATATGAGAAATAATGCCTATCTTTGTCGAGATTGTGATATTGTGTAAATAACTTTTGCATAATGAAGATATTGAGAATCATACTTTCATGGATATATACGGCGGTGGTTGCAACCAGACATCGCCTCTACGATTGGGGACTCTTCAAGAGTCGCTCATTCGATATCCCTGTGGTCTGTATCGGCAATATCACCGTTGGAGGTACTGGAAAGACGCCAATGGCAGAGTATCTTATATCGCAGCTGAGCAACACCTACAATATAGCGCTTCTCTCGCGTGGCTATGGTCGTCGCACGAAGGGCTATCGTGAGGTAATGGTTGCGGATAGCTATTTAGATGTTGGCGACGAGCCGTTGCAGATAAAGCTCAAGTTCCCACACATACACGTCATTGTGTCGGAGGATAGGGTGAAGGGTATCGAGCGCTTACGTCAGGAGCATCCCGAGGTGAACCTCATAGTTATGGATGATGGTCTTCAGCATCGTAGTGTGCGTGCCAAGGTAAATATTATTGTTTTGGACGCAACACGACCAGTTGATAGCGACTATATGATGCCTCGTGGTCGTCTGCGTGATCTTAAGTCGCGCCTTACGACGGGTCACTTCTTCATGGTATCTAAGTGCCCCGATACGATGACACCTATCGATCGCCGCTTGTATCACAATAAGCTACGCACCATTGCCTACCAGAAGGTCTACTTCTCGAAGATGGAGCCACTGCCAATCGTTCCCCTCTTTGAGTTCCCTAACCGCGAGGTGGTGGATTATGCAAGCCAGGCAATTCTTCTCGCTGGTGTGGGAAACCCTCGTGGCTTTGTTAGCGCTGCCGAGATGCGCTATAATGTCGTTGATAAGTATATCGTTGCCGATCACCATCGCTACAACATCGAGGATATAAACCATCTTTACGACCTTCATAAGAGGTATCCTCGTGCGATTATCCTTATGACGGAGAAGGATGCTGTCAAGCTGCGTCGTTCGAATAATCTGCCTGAGTCGATGCGTCGTGCGATGTACTATCAGCCTGTCGAGATGAGCTTTATCGAGGGTCCAGACCGCGACTTTATTGGTAAGCTTGTTGCAGAGATTGAGCACGCCGGTAGCGGTAAGGAGGATGCCGCAGAGCGAGCTGAGTAACGAGATAATAAGTTGATAATATGATAAATAAGGTAATTCTTTTAGGTAATGTAGGTCAGGATCCTGAGGTGCGTACGCTTGAGACTGGCGTTAAGGTGGCGCGTTTGCGTCTTGCAACCACCGAGCGTATCTTCAATCGTCAGACAAACGAGACTACGGAGTATACCGAGTGGCACACTATTACCTTGTGGCGTGGTCTTGCCGAGGTTGCGGATAAGTATGTTCGTAAGGGCTCGCAGATATATGTCGAAGGTCGTATCCGTAGCCGTGAGTGGGAGAAGGATGGTGCTAAGCACTATGCCATTGAGATTGTTGCCGACGAGATGAAGCTCCTCGGTCGTCGCCAGGATAACCCTGTACAGGGTGGCTATCAGCAGGCTCAGCAGCCAGCCTATCAGCAGCCCGTACAGCCCCAATCTGCCTACCAGCAACCAGTGCAGCCAGCCTATCAGCAGCCTGCGCCCGCGCCTATGCCTGCAGCACCTGCAATGCCTGCTGACGATCCAGACGACTTGCCATTCTAATTGGTGGCGCAACAATGTTAAGAGGGATGAGAAAGCTTTCTCATCCCTCCTTTTTTACCCTTGCCTATGTCTACTGCAGTGGCTCGGCATAGTATAGCCCTACGTTGGCAATGTGTGCCGTTGTGCGACACTTGTCGATAGTCACCCTTATGCGCTCCGCCTGACACTTCTCGAAGCGAAGTAGACGCTTGTAGCCTATGGTAGTGCCCTCGGCTATATTGTGCCACTCGCCATCGTAGAAGGCCTCCACGGTGAATTGCTCCACACGCTGACCACGACGTATATCCTCTTGTAGGAGGATTGTGTTGACCACCTTGCCGCTCTTGATGCCATACTCCATGCTATTGCCCTTGTGGGTGCTCCATGGGCGTACTCTGCCCTCGATGAGATTTTCGCCAAAGGACTTGTCAAGGTAGCGGCGTAGCTCTGCTATGCGCTCGGCGTCGACCTCATGTATAAGACCGCGCGTATCGGGAGGTATGTTTAGAAGAAGCACCGAGTTACGACCTACCGATGTGTAGTATATATCTATGAGGTTTGCCAACGTGCGCACCGCGTCATCCTCAGCTGCATGGTAGAACCATCCTGGACGTATCGACACATCGACCTCTGAGGGGTACCAGTATACGCCCTCAGCTCTTGCCACAAGCTCGCGGCTACCCAAATCTGCCGACATCTCCTCGAGACCCAATGCTGCGTTGGATGCAACGCCATGGCTGTATGATTTTGGAGTATAGGGCGTTGCGCTCCACTCGGTCTCTCTGCCACGACCACCCTCGTTGCCAACCCAACGAATGTCGTCGCCCATGATTGCCGTCACGGCGTCGGGCTGTAGGCGGTGTACGGTGGCAAGGATGCTCTCCCAGTCGTACTCCTGGCGCTTACCGTTAGGACCCTCGCCGCAGGCGCCATCAAACCATATCTCGTCGACCTTGCCGTAGCATGTGAGTAGCTCCGTGAGCTGCGCGATGAAGAAGTTGTTGTAGGCGGGGGAGTCGCCATAGCACTCGGCATTGCGATCCCAGGGCGATAGGTAGAAGCCGAACTTCATATTGTGCTTGCGACAAGCCTCGCTTAACTCGCGCACTATATCGCCCTTGCCGTCTCTCCATGGCGAGTTCACGACGGAGTGCTCGGTGGTGGCTGTGGGCCATAGGCAGAAGCCGTCATGGTGCTTGGCGGTGAGTATTACTAATTTGAAGCCGCCCTCTTTGAGTGTCGTCACCCACTGCTCGCAGTCAAGAGCCGTGGGGTTGAAGAGTGCTGGGTTCTCCTCGCCACTTCCCCATTCGCTACCCGTAAAGGTGTTGATGCCGAAGTGGATGAAGGCGGTGAGCTCCAACTCTTGCCATGCGAGCTGCTTCTCGCTGGGTACTACACATGCCGCCATATCTATCTTCTGCTCCGTGGTTGCACCCTCGGGGAAGGTGACGTGTTGGGTATACAGCACCTCTTTGTGTGATGCGCAGCCAATCGCTAATATGGATACTAGTAGTGCTAATCTTCTCATGTGATACTATTTAATGAATGCCCCTAAAGAGCATACAGCCTCTTTAGGGGCATTGGATTATAAGCGAGTGCTATTATTTGCTCTCTGCGAAGTACTTGTAGAAGTATGGCAATGTCTCCAAGCCCTTGTCGAACTGGTCGAGACCATAGCTCTCGTTAGGCGAGTGAATGGCATCCTTCGATAGACCGAAGCCGAGCAAGATAGACTTGATACCGAGGATATTCTCGAAGCCCGAGATGATTGGAATTGAGCCACCTGAGTAGAATGGCAATGGCTTCACACCAAATGTTGTCTCCACAGCCCTCTCTGCAGCCTGGTATGCTGGAAGGTCGGTAGGCGATACGTAAGGAGCACCACCATGCAAGAACTTAACATCCACCTTCACGCTCTTAGGTGCAATGCGGCGGAAGTGCTTCTCGAAGAGCTTTGCAATCTTCTTGAAGTCCTGGTTAGGGACAAGACGCATCGAGATCTTAGCGTATGCCTTTGATGGGATAACGGTCTTGGTGCCCTCGCCAGTGTAGCCGCTCCAGATGCCATTCACGTCGAGTGATGGACGGATACCTGTGCGCTCCATGGTTGTGTAGTCAACTTCACCTGCCACATCACCGAGGTCGAGTGCCTTCTTGTACTCGTCGAGTGAGAATGGTGCCTTGTTGAGTGCCTTGCGCTCAGCATCAGAGAGGATGCGTACATCGTCGTAGAAGCCGGCGATCTTCACGCGACCGAACTCGTCTGTGAGGTCGGCGATAAGCTTCGCAAGGACGTTTGCTGGGTTGGCAACAGCACCACCGAAGAGACCTGAGTGTAGGTCCTTATCTGGGCCTGTAACCTCCACCTGCATATATGTAAGACCGCGCAAGCCAGCTGTGATTGTTGGGCACTCGAGGCTAATCATCGAGGTGTCAGACACGAGGATGATGTCGGCCTTGAGGAGCTTCTTGTTGTCGGCGCAGAACTTGTAAAGGCTTGGTGAGCCAATCTCCTCCTCACCCTCAAGCATGAACTTAACGTTACATGGTAGGGTGTCGGTAGCCACCATCGCCTCGAATGCCTTGGCGTGCATGAAGAGCTGACCCTTGTCGTCGTCGGCACCACGGCACCAGATGCGACCATCCTTAATCTCAGGCTCGAATGGGTTTGTCTTCCACTCGTCGATAGGATCCTCAGGCATAACGTCGTAGTGACCATATACAAGAACGGTCTTAGCCTTAGGGTCGATGATCTTCTCGGCATATACCACTGGGTTACCCTCGGTAGGCATCACCTCGGCGCGGTCGGCACCAGCCTTAACAAGTGATGCTGCGAGCCACTCGGCGCAGCGTACCATATCCTGCTTATGAAGTGATGGCTGTGCGCTGATTGAAGGGATGCGCAAAAGGTCGAAAAGCTCCTCCAAGAAACGCTCTCGGTTCTGCTTGATGTAGTCGTTTGCTAATTTCATAGTATCTGTTGTTTTAAGGTTTTGCTTGTTACCAGCTATATTGCTGATTTTGCAAAGTTATAAAAAAATGGTAGTATTTGCAAGATTTTAACGCCTCTTGCTACAATTTAAATAATTATAACTATCTTTGTTAATAATATGCAACCAGCACGCCAAAAACTGTGTTACAACAGTGTCGTTGCAAGATAGATATATTTAAGCCTATAAACTAAATAATTATGTTGAAGAAACTCTTCGGTTTTGACCCATCAAGGACCACAGTTCGTAGGGAGATTGTGGCGGGAATTACAACCTTCCTTACTATGTCCTATATCCTTGCGGTAAATCCTTCGATGTTTGGTCAGCTGGATGGAATGCCTGGTGGCGCGGTATTCACCTCTACGGCTCTGGCTGGCATAATAGGATGTCTTGCCATGGCATTTTGGGGTAAGTTACCCTTTGGTCTTGCTCCAGGCATGGGTCTTAATGCCTTCTTTGTATATAGCGTCTGCCTCGGCATGGGCTACTCGTGGCAGTTTGCACTTACTGCGGTCTTCATTGAGGGTATCATCTTCATCCTGCTCACGCTGGGTAACATTCGCGAAGCTATTGTAAATGCCATACCCCAGAGCCTTCGTAATGCCATAGGTGCGGGTATAGGTCTCTTTATTGCCTTTATCGGCTTGACCAGCTCGGGTGTTGTCGTCAGCGACAACGCTACGTTGGTGACGCTCGGAGATATCACCTCGGGCTCAGGTCTGTTAGCTCTTATAGGCTTGGCAATCACAGGATTGCTCTATATGCGTAAGGTCCCTGGCTCTATCCTTATCGGTATTCTTTTAACCATGGTTATTGGCATCTTTATGGATGTTACGGAGTTCAAAGGTGTGGTGTCGCATCCCGAGTCTATAGCCCCCATCTTTTGCCAATTCGAGTTCGAGAATATCTTTACTGTAGATATGCTTGTTGTGGTCTTCACCTTCCTATTTATCGATATGTTCGATACGGTAGGCACGCTTGTGGGTGTCTGTACCAAGGCGAATATGATCGATAGGGATGGAAAGATCTATCGTATCAGACAGGCCTTTATGGCTGACGCTATTGCAACCACTGCGGGTGCTATGCTCGGAACATCTACCACTACTACCTATGTGGAGAGTGCCGCAGGTGTTGCGCAGGGTGGTCGCTCTGGACTCACGGCATTCTCCGTTGCTGTATGCTTTGCTATAGCCCTCTTCTTCTCGCCACTCTTCCTCTCTATCCCCGCAGCTGCTACTGCACCGGCGCTTATCATCGTGGGATTGTTGATGCTCGAGCCTATTGCAAAGATTAAATGGGATGACTTTACCGAGTCTATCCCAGCCTTTATCTGTGTTATTATGATGCCATTCACCTACTCCATCTCTAATGGTATCTTGCTCGGCATGATAGCCTATGTGTTGATAAATTTCATGAGTGGCAAACATCGTAGAATTACCCCTACAATGTATATCCTTGCATTGTTGTTCATTCTGAAGTACATCTTTATCTAAATAGCTAATATAGCATAAAAATAGAGGCGACCTTCACTTCAATGAGGGTCGCCTTTAGTCTATCTATTGGGTGATATTACTTCTTAGATATTTGTTCTATTTCGGAAATGAAGCGCTTTGCCAAAGCATCTGCCTCAGCCATAGATTTAGCCTCGGTGTAGACACGAATGATTGGCTCGGTATTCGACTTGCGAAGGTGTACCCAGTTCTCTGCAAAGTCGATCTTCACGCCATCAATGTCGTTGACTCTTTCGTTTGAGTATCTGCTCTTTATGGTTGCAAGAATCTTGTCTACGTCAATCTCTGGTGTTAGCTCAATCTTGTTCTTCGATGCGAAGTACGCAGGGTATGTTTTGCGAAGCTCTGACATGGTCATGTCGAGGCTTGCAAAATAGGTCAAAAAGAGAGCAACGCCAACCAATGCATCGCGACCATAGTGTAGCTCTGGATAGATAACTCCACCATTGCCCTCGCCGCCGATAACAGCGCCTGTCTGCTTCATCTTTGCCACCACGTTGACCTCGCCAACGGCAGCCGCTGCATATGTGCAACCCTCGTAGCGTGAGGTGACATCGCTGAGTGCGCGTGATGACGATAGGTTCGACACGGTGTTACCCTTTGTGTGGCGCAATACGTAGTCTGCCACAGCCACCAACGTGTACTCCTCGACAAACATCTCGCCATTCTCCATGACGAATGCCAAGCGGTCTACATCGGGGTCAACGACAACGCCGAGGTCGGCACCCTCGCGACGTATAACCTCCGAGATCTCGGTGAGGTTCTCGGGTAGTGGCTCTGGGTTGTGAGCAAACTCGCCCGAAGGCTCGCAGTTGAGTTCCACCACCTCGCAGCCAAGCTCGCGCAAAAGCGCAGGGATGACAACGCCACCGATAGAGTTTACGGCATCGACGACAACCTTAAACTTACGCTTGCGCACAGCCTCTACATCAACGAGTTTCAGGGCTAATACCTGCTCTATATGGCGCTTATTGAAATCCTCGCGTAGGATGACCTTGCCAATATTATCGATGGTAGGGTAGTTGAAGTCTATATCCTCGGCCATTGCAAGCACGCGCTTGCCCTCCGCGTCGTCGAGGAACTCACCGCGCTCATTTAGTAGCTTGAGGGCGTTCCACTGTCGTGGGTTGTGCGATGCGGTGATGATGATACCGCCATCGGCCTTGTGTGTGATTACCGCCATCTCGGTGCCAGGCGTTGTGCACATGCCGACGTTAATCACATTGGCGCCGCAGCCGAGGAGCGTGCCCTCCACAAGATCATCGACCATGGTGCCCGAGAGGCGTGCATCACGACCCACAACAATGGTGATGGCTCTGTCGGGATGCTTCTCCTTGATGAGGCGTGTGTACGCAGTTGTGAATTTGACAACGTCGATTGGTGTGAGGTTGTCCGAGGGGCATCCACCTATGGTGCCGCGAATGCCGGAAATAGATTTTATGAGTGTCATAGTTGTAAAAAGTCGCTAAAAGTTTTGCTATTTCTGACAAAATTATTAATTTTACGCGAATATTAAAAATAATTTGGAAATAAATTATTCTGCGATATGAGAACGATACCATCTTCTGAGCTGATAATCAACGGTGATGGCTCTATTTTCCACCTTCACCTAAAGCCTGAGCAGCTCGCCGATATAGTAATCTTGGTGGGTGATCCTGGGCGTGTTGCCATGATTGCCGAGTACTTCGACACGAGGGAGTGCGAGGTTGCAAACCGCGAGTTCTTGACCGTTACGGGAACCTATAAGGGTAAGCGCATGACGGTGATGTCAACAGGCATTGGTATTGGCAATATAGACATATCTGTTACGGAGCTCGATGCATTGGCAAACATAGACTTTGAGACTCGTCAGGCGAAGGAGAACTTCCGTCAGCTCACACTCGTGCGCCTCGGCACGTCGGGTGCCATACAGCGCGACATTGAGGTGGGTGAGGTGCTCTTCTCGCGCACGTCGCTCGGCTTCGATGGTCTTCTGTCATACTACGCAGGTCGCGATGGTGTCTGTGACCTTGCGCTCGAGGCGGCCTTCGAGGAGCATGCCGCATGGGATAAGAAGCTCCCAGCGCCATACTTCGTAAATGCACATAACGACCTTTACGAACTCTTCAAGGACTCAACGCGTGAGGGTATCACTATAGCTGCCCCTGGCTTCTACGCTCCACAGGGACGTTGGGTGCGCCTTGCGCCACACGACCTTAAGCTCAACGAGAAGATAGAGTCATTCTCATTTGAGGGTCGTCGCATCACCAACTTCGAGATGGAGGGCTCGGCACTTGCCGGTCTTGCAGCACTCATGGGACACCGCGCAGCAACCATCTGCACCATCATCGCACAGCGTGTGGCGAAGGATGCCTGCACCGATTACAAGCCTTTCGTGCGTAGGATGATAGAAATGGCTCTCGACAAACTTGCTTTGTTGTGATAAGTGGTCATCTTCGGCGCTTTGCTTGCCTGAAAAATGCTCATTTACGCTGAGTAAACTCCGCTTTTTCAGTCTGCGCAAATCACCAAATCTAACCCCTTCTAACAACAAAGGGGCAACTTAGGGGGGGGGTAACCACTAAAAACGAAATAAAAAGGGGGGCTACTCAAAAAAAACGAAGTAAGAGGGGCTACCCAATAACACGAAAACAAAATAACAAAATAAAAACCAAACAACTATGAAATTTACAGTATCAAGCTCAGCGCTGCTATCACTACTTGCAGCTACCGGTAAGGTAATCAGCAACAAGAACACACTCCCAATCCTCGACTACTTCCTCCTTGAGCTCAAGGGCGAGGAGCTCACAGTGACCACCTCAGACCTCGAGACAACACTCGTGGGTCACCTCAAGGTGGAGAGCATGGAGCGCGAGGGTGTTATCGCTGCCCCAGCAAAGCTTATGCTCGACTCACTCAAGGAGTTCCCAGAGATGCCCCTCGAGTTCGACGTTAACGATACAACATGGGAGATTAAGGTCCGTTGGGCAAGTGGCTCGCTCTCTATCCCTGGCGCAAGTGCCGTAAGCTACCCAGCAGTGCCAACTATCGGCGCAGAGCATAAGGAGATACTCATGGATGTAGATATGCTCATCACAGGTATCAACAAGACAATCTTCGCAACTGCTGATGATGAGCTTCGCCCAGTGATGAATGGCGTCTACTTCAACTTCGAGGAGGGCAAGGTGACCTTCGTGGCAACAGACGCTCACAAGCTCGTGCGTTCAATGGCTGAGTGCGTAGATGTAGACTTCGGCGCATCGTTCATCCTCCCCAAGAAGCCAGCAAACCTCCTCAAGGGTATGCTTGTTAAGGAGAGTGCCCCTGTGCGCGTGTCGTTCGATGCCAAGAACGTGATCTTCGACCTCTCGAACCACAAGCTCGTATGTCGCCTCATCGAGGGTAACTATCCTAACTACAACGCTGTAATCCCAACAGCAAACCCTAACAAGGTGCTTGTAGACCGCGTGGAGCTTCTCAATGGTATCCGTCGTGTTGCCGTATGTTCTAACCCAACAACAAACCTTATCCGCATGGATATTGCGAGCAACAAGATTAGCCTTGCAGCACAGGATATCGACTTCTCAGTATCAGCTAACGAGACAATATCTTGCAGCTACGACGGTCAGCCAGTGACCATCGGCTTCAAGTCTACATTCCTCATTGAGATACTCTCAAACATCGACACCCCAACAGTCGTTGTCGAGCTCGCAGACTCAACACGTGCCGGCGTCTTCAAGCCTGTGTACGATGATAAGCGTGCGACAGAGGTGTTGATGTTGTTGATGCCGATGATGATCAACGCCTAAATTTGATGTTATAAGGGGTCATCTTCGGCACCAAGCTCATTGCCCCGAAAGGGGATATACATTAAGTATACCCCCTTCCGTTGCAATCTCGACTTGGCACCAAATCTAACCCCTTCTAACAACAAATTATTTGCTGTGATAAGGGTAATCTACTGCCGCTAACAAAATATGTCTGCAATGGGCAGTACGCTTAAGTACAGCCCATCGCCGACAATTTTGCCGAGCGTTGTATCTACACCATTCTGACAACAAATTTGGTGCGCATCGGAAGGCGACGTTGATGAGTTGAGATGAGTTTCGGTGGGCTAAGATGGGTGAAGATAGGTTTAATGGGTAAAAATGTGTATCCCTAAATTCCTTAATTTCCCTATATTAACCCATAGTACCTCACAGTAACTCATAGTACCCCAAGAAAATCCCATAGTAACCCCAAACACCCTATATCACCACCCCACAGAACAAAACGATAACAAGCTTATGAAGAAGTTTTTATATCTTTTGCTTGCGTTGCCGATGGTCGTTGCATCGTGTGAACCTGAGCAGCAGCACAAAGTATCCCCGGAGGAGTTTCCCGTGTTTACCCTTGAATCGGACTCGGAGATTGAGTTTGGCGCAGAGGGTGGAAGTGCCGAGATTTACTATACGGTAGAGCATGATGTCGAGGGCTCACAGCCCTATTTGTCGCAGACCCCAGACTGGATTAAGTGGAGGGCCTTTGCTGACGAGTGCAAGATATCGTTGGAGGTGGAGGCAAACGAGGGTGATGCTCGTGAGGCAACAATTGGGGTTTGCTACGGTTTAGCGAGTGAATTAGTGGTTGTGAAGCAGGCAGCGAAGCCCTTCGAGGGGTATGAGCTCAGCTACATGGCAGGCACCTACTACGCCCCAGGCTCGGAGTTCAATCCCACCGAGAGCCACAACTACTATGTTGCGCTATCATCAGTGGATGACTTCTCGACATATGCCCCTAACGGCGTATACGTGGAGCTCGACTTCTGGGCAGCGACTGCAGATGGCGAGAACCCAACAATCCCAAATGGTGAGTACATCCTCGATGTTAATGATGGTTGTGCGCCAGGTACAATAGGTGGTAGCTACACCCGCCTCTTGGAGATGGATGCCAACCAGTCGCCCGTGGTATGGGTGCTACCGGTGGAGGGTAAGGTCGTGGTGAGCGACAATAAGATTGAGGGTTACCTCGTTGATGAGTATATGGGTAAGGTATCGTTCCGCTATACAGGTTCTCTTAATGTTGAAGTAGAGTAATAGAGAAAGAGTTATGAACTTAAAGCTTAAACGTCCAATAATATTTTTCGACCTCGAGACAACAGGTGTCGACACATCGCGCGACCGCATCGTGGAGATATCTATGGTCAAGATCTTGGTGGATGGCACCAAGCAGGTGAAGACACGTCGTATAAATCCCGAGATGCACATCCCCGAGGAGGCAACCGCGGTGCATGGCATCACCGATGAGGATGTTAAGGATGAGCCTACATTCAAGCAGATAGCAAAGTCGTTGGCGCAGTTCATCGAGGGTTGCGACTTCGGTGGCTTCAACTCGAATCGCTTCGACTTGCCGGTGCTCGTGGAGGAGTTCATGCGTGCTGGCGTGGATGTAGACTTCAAGCGTCGCAGCTATATCGACGTGCAGAACATCTTCCACAAGAAGGAGCAGCGCACGTTGGTGGCAGCCTACAAGTTCTACTGCGACAAGGATCTCGAGAATGCGCACTCGGCGGAGGCCGATACGCTTGCTACGTACGAGGTGTTGGAGGCGCAGATAGAGCGCTATGGCGACATAGGCGACACAGTGGAGTCGTTGTCGGCATTCTCGACACATAGCGAGACTGTTGACTTTGCGGGGCGTATAGGCTTGAATGATAAGGGTGAGGAGGTATTCACATTCGGTAAGTACAAGGGGCGTAGCGTGGCGGAGATATTTGCTACGGAGCCAAGCTACTACTCATGGCTGATGACTGGTGACTTCCCACAGTATACAAAGAAGATATTTACGGAGATACGTCTGCGTCAGACACAGAAAAAATAGAATGTTATGAGGTTACTACGTCTTTTATTTGTTGCGCTCTTTGCACTTGTGTCAGTATCGGTCTATGGTATTGAACCATCGACGCAGATTGTCGTTCGCAATGGCAAGAAGGTATATGTGCATAAGGTGGAGAAGGGGCATACGCTCTACTCTATAGCCAAGGCATATGGCGTCACGGAGCAGCAGATTATTGATAGTAATGAGGGCTTGTCTGCCGAGAAGCTCAATATTGACGATATTATCTATATCCCATGTATTGAGAAGAAGGGTAGCAAGGGTGATCAGAAGAAGAACGATAAGGAGGATGGTAAGTACTACTACCATGAGGTAAAGCAGGGCGATACCTTCTATTCGATAGCTCGCGAATACAAGATATCGGTTAATACCCTTCGCGAGGATAACCCCTCGGTGGACCCATCGTCGATGAGTCTGGGTACTAAGTTGCGCATACGACGTGGTGAGGTGGGGTATGCGACCACCGAAGAGATAGATCGTACGGAGCAGAGCGACAAGCCTACCTCTACGGGTCCTAATGAGTATGTTGTTCAGGCGGGAGATACGGTCTACTCTCTATCACGACGTGCTGGGCTCACCGAGCGTGAGTTTATGGCGCTAAATAAGCTACGCACGGTGAACGACCTTAAGGCGGGCATGGTGGTATTGCTCAGCAGCACCATCACCGAGGAGCCAGCGAAGCAGACCGAGGAGCAGACCGAGGAGGAGCAGCCTACTGAGCAGACCGAGGAGCAGCAGGGGGAGGAGTCGCAGGGCGATGATGCTGTGAGCGGCGATGAGCAGGTGCCAGAAGAGGTTGCCGAGGAGTTCAACCGCGAGCGTCTATCGGGTCGTTCAGATGATAATCCAGTGCCTGATGATGACTTCACCTTCCCATGGTTCATGTTTGGTGACGAGGAGAAGCTGGAGGATAGCTTCCGCCATGCGGAGATAGACTTCATGGAGTTGGGTGCTAACAACACCCTCAAGGTGGCGCTTATGCTCCCCTTTAAGATGAAGGGCGAGGTGAAGTCCGTATATATCGACTTCTATCGCGGAGTCTTGTTGGCTATGGAGGACCTCAAGCAGGAGGGCTTCTCCGTAGATCTTACGGTATTCGATACGCAGAACGATGCACGCGTGATAAACGACATCATGTCCTATGAGGATAAGTTCCTCGATGCACAGTTGCTCATAGGTCCTGTCTACGAGAATGAGTTGCAGTATGTGGTGAGTCATGCCGAGAGGGAGAATATCGCTGTGGTGTCGCCACTCGACGATATTAAGACGTTGGAGTCGCCCGTAATCTTCCAGATGCAGCCCGAGCGTTGCTATAGGTATGATAAGGTGAGGGATCTGATTAGTGGCGATAGAGAGGTGATAACCATCTATGCTTCGACCAACGACAATGATTTCATAAAGGAGATCAACGCCGAGGTGACATCTACCAAGCACACTAACTTGGAGTATGTCTTCAACCGTGGCTCCTACTTCTATAGCCGCACATCGTCGGGAGCACGAGGCTCGCAGGTGAGCATTGAGAGCATCTTGCGTACGCGCAACGACAAGACGTTTATCATTGTTGCCGACTCGGATGTTGACATCGAGCGCATCCTAACAACGCTATCATCGACCAAGAGCAAGCTGTTGGACCGTGGCTCTCTGCCTGGTCGCTACGATGTTGTGGGTAACTATAAGTGGACACGTCGCAAGAATATCGACCCACAGTCCTTCTTCACCAACAACGTCTCGTTTGTGGTATCATACCATGCTAAGCGCGATAGCGAGACCATACGCGTGTTCGATGGTCGCTATGTAAAAGCGTTTGGCGCCTTGCCAACAGCATACTCCTACAGAGGCTACGATGCAGCCATGATATTCTGCCGCCGTATGTATATCGGCTTGGATGATATGTCTGCCACAATCAAGCCATTGACAACGATGTATAGCTTCGTGGGCGATGGTGGCACCAAGGTCAACAAGGAGTGGGTGTTGGTGCGCTATAATGATGATTTCACGATCACAACAAAGTAGAGTAATGGCGAATATTCCATCTAACATACCCGAGAAGACTATCGAGCGACTTAGCGAGTATCGTCGTACACTCCTGAAGTGCTACGCTCAGGGTATAACCCATATCTTCTCGCATGTCCTGGCGGGTATGCATGGCATTACTGCTGTGCAGGTGCGTCGTGACCTTATGCTCATAGGCTTCTCGAGCGATACGAAGAAGGGTTACGACGTGAAGGTGCTTATCGACTTTATCGATAACATCCTCTATAGCGAGCAGCCTATGAATATGGCCATCATAGGCATGGGACACCTCGGTCAGGCGGTGACGAAGTACTTCAATGGCAAGGGTCTTAAGCTGCGTGTTACGGCTGCCTTCGATGTCGACGATAAGAAGGTGGGTACGACCATCGACAATATCCCATGCTACCATATTGACGAGTTCGAGCAGAGGGTCGAGGAGCTCGACATAAGCATTGTCATCGTCACCTCGCCAACCTCTGCCGCTGCGGCACTCGTAATACCTATCATCAACGCAGGTATCAAGGGCGTGCTTAACTTCACCTCGGCACCCCTTAACTTCCCACAGGGTATTGTCGTTGAGAACTACGATATAACAACCCTTCTGGAGAAGGTGGCATACTTCGTCAAGGTCGCTGAAGATAATAACTGATGGAGATACACTACGGCATAGATAACTTTACGTCGGCATATCCTACGGTGGTCACCGTGGGGTCGTTCGATGGTGTGCATGGCGGTCATGCGGCGCTGCTCGGTCGCCTTACGGCTATGGCTGAGCGCTTGGCGTGTCGGAGTGTTGTCGTTAGCTTCGAGCCACACCCACGCATAGCCATGGGGCGTGCCGAGGGTATGCAGCTGCTGACCACGGTCGAGGAGCGTGCCCATCTGCTTGCCCAGCGAGGTGTCGACCACCTTGTTGTTGTGCGCTTCGATGAGGAGTTTCGCGCGCAGAGCTACGAGACGTTTGTGCGTAGCCTCGTTGCGAAGATGAGTATGCGTGGCATGGTCGTGGGCTATAACCATCGCTTTGGCTGCGGTAGTCAGGGACGCTATGAGTCGTTGCAGCCTGTGGCTAAGGAGTTAGGCTTCGAGGTGGAGTGCGTCGAGCAGTATACCGACGGGGGCGATAAGGTGAGCTCTACGGTGGTGCGTAACCTCATTGCCTCGGGCGACACAAGGCGTGCTGTTGCGATGCTGGGTCACCCCTATATAATTATAGGTATGGCTCGCGAGAGGGTGGTGACCATAGATGATAATGTTAAGCAGTTGCCATGTAGTGGCATATACTCCGCCAAGGTTAACGACACCCCCACAGAGATAGCTATTGATAATCGAACAATCATCCTTGCCGAGCGTTACGACGGCAGGGTAGTCATTGAGTTATAGAACATCCCTTTAGATATGAAGAGTTTTGTACATAAACTGCGTGTTGAGTACCACCATACCGATCAGATGGGTATCGTGCACCACTCAAACTATGTGAGATTTTTCGAGGCTGCCCGCACCGAGTGGCTTCGTTCTGTTGGCATGACCTATGCAGAGATGGAGCGCCGTGGCGTTATGATGCCTATCGTTGAGGTTAATGTCAAGTATAAGCAACCAGCCTACTACGATGAGCTGCTATCTATCACCACCTCTGTCGATGAGCTACCTATGGCGCGTATGGTCTTTAGGTATGAGATACGCGGGGAGGATGGTCGCGAGGTAGCCTTTGGTTCAACAACTTTGGGCTTTATCGATAGCGTAACCCGTCGCCCACAGCGCGCCCCAAAGTGGCTGATGGAGGTGCTGGAGAGGATGGAGTAGAAATTAGTAGAGAGTAAAGAGAAATTAGTAATATTTCGCTCCGATGGAGCGATGGGGTAGGGGGCTAAAGGGTCTAAGGTGTGTTTTATAGATAGCGACTTGATAGCCAGCCCCTCGTACCCCTATCACCCCTCGTACACCATTGACCTCAGAATACTAAAAGCAAGAAGCTGTCTAACAAGGTTATTTCTTCGTTCTTTGTTGTGATAAGGGGTCATCTACTGCCGCTAACGAATTATCTCAGCAATGGGCAGTACGCCAAAGTACAGCCCATCGCCTCGAAATTCGCCGAGCGTTGTATCTAACCCCTTCTGACAACAAATAGTTTGTCTTCGAAATGCTCATTTACGCTGAGTAAACTGCGCTTTCTCAGACTTCGTGCGCCTAAAACTAACTCTTGTTATACAACTTCAAAAAAAATGGGGCTGTCCAGCAAACTCGTTGGACAGCCCCTTGTCGTCTTTTATAACACTGTTTCTACTCGATTAAAGATATCGATCGCTGGATAAACTCAGTGAGGTTCTTGCCCTTGAGCATGCCGTTCGAGAGCAGCGCAAGGTCGATAATCTGGCGCACCTTGCGGTTGCTATGGCAAATCTCTACAAGTAAACAGATCAGTGGTATAATTCCTTCTTGTCTTTATAAATTGAAATTTTGGTGATTAAAAATAATTGATTAATTTTGTATTGTTATTCGAATAGAGTAGCAGACATAACGAAAGTGTTTTCGCAGTCCTAAGTAGAAAATGTGGAAATTTTCAAGACCAAGGGACGAACGAGCAACACTCATTTCTTGTATAGCTATGTGAGGCTATGCACGCTCTGTGCATATACCCCATACTATCCAAGTGTGGGGCATTGTAGCGTTTGTTTTGGTCAGGTCTTTCCACAACCTTCTACTTAATAAACGAAACCAACTCCACACTTTCTTTTTGTTAATAGACTCATATGGAGTGGTGAGTTTAAATCTAATTTTTATGAAATTAAGGGTTCTATTGGTCCTAATGGGTCTGTGTGTGACGTCGTGTAGCTTTGCTCCTTTGGCTGAATCGGTGTCTTATCGTTCATTTCGGAATAGGGATTTTACCAAGGAAGGTATCAATTCATTAGATGATATTCCAAAAACTGCAAAAATTGCTATTGAAATGCAGATTAATAATGATTACACGGTTGATGTATTTGTATATAATCTGACCAATGAGACTATGTCAATTGACCGTACACAATCATTCTTTTTATTCCCTCATAGTCAGACCGCGTATTTTGACCCGACAGTTAAGACTCAAACAGTAACCTCAGGTAACTCAAGTGGTGCTACTGTTAATCTTGGCTCGGTAGCTAACGCAGTTGGTGTTGGAGGCGTTGTTGGTGGAATACTTGGAGGTGTAAATGTTGGAGGATCGTCATCTTCTGCAACATCGACAACGACATATGTGGCTGATGCTCCTGTAATTCATATTCCACCCAGGGGGCATATATCAATGGGACGCTCTTTTGATATTAACCATATTGTGAGTGGAAAAGGATTTAGTATGCATGAAAATAACGAGTGTGTATTTGGTGTGTGTATAGCATATTCAGTTGATAGACTGGCGACACTTGATAATATGATATCTGTATATTCTATGAATAATTTTATTGTAGTGCCAGTTAAGCGTTATGGAAGAGAAAATTATGTTAATGATGCTCTTCGCAAACTTTATCAAACAAAGCCTGATTTATTCACGGAAAATTACTTCAGATTGTTCTTTAAACGAAAGTACGATAAGAGCAACTATGGCCCGTGGGAGTGGTCATCAATACCCAAACTATACGATTATAAATAATTAAACTTAAGATTATGAAAAAGTTAATTAAACATTTAGTAGTTGTTAGTTGTATAATATCTACGCTAATTGTTAGTTCATGTAGCTCAACGAAGGAGGTTACTATTACAGGAATCCCCTATACAGATATATATACTAAAAACCTTCATAAGATCGGAACTATTGGACCTGATGGAACAGCTAAAATAGTGTTGGATGCGGATAACTACTTTTATCTATCTAAGGCCCCAGGTAGTAATATGTATATTCCTTTTGCAACTAATGTGAAAGATAAGTTTCATTTTTCTGATGAGGATGATGGTTTAGGCTTTATGTCTTTGGCATGTGCTTTTGGCATCGTCCTGACTGCTGGCTTGGCAACCCCTCTCGTATGTCAAGAAGACAAACCGCTTAATACGAGCACTAATGATGATCTATTCATATGTATTGAGAGTTCGGGTATTAATAGTATGTCTAACGAGTAGATTTTATCTTTTGTGAACATACATTTATCGTATGTAAAAGACCGACCATGGATTTACCCACGGTCGGTCTTAATCTATCTATACACTCTTACTCAATAAGCGAGATGCTGCGCTGGATAAACTCCGTTAGGTTCTTACCCTTGAGCATGCCATTCGAGAGTAGCGCAAGATCGATAATCTGGCGTACCTTGCGGTTGCCCTTGCCAATCTCCTCAAGGCGGCTATCTCGCTCGGTGCGTAGCTCTACAACGCGCTTAGACAATGTCTCGCGCATCTCTCGCTCCTCAGCGGTCATATCCTCGCTCTTCTTATCCTTCACCGTCTCCTCGAAGCGGCTCTCCTCCTGCTCTGCAGCGGTAATCTTCTTGCCTATGGTGCGTAGCTTGTCGCCATACTCAGCCTCCACCTCGCCAAGGATGTCGATGACAACGGGGTGGTTGCCATTGACGGTGATGGTGTAGTTGTCGGGCATCTCGCCGTAGAAGCGGCTCATGTCGCCACCCGATGTTGCAGCCATCTCCTTCATGCGGCGCATAAACTCGTTCTGCGTGATAACCACAGGGGCATCATCCTTAGACATAGCCTCGAACGATACGTGGTAGTGTATCTTCTCGTCGGTAGGCATCTGGCTCTCGAAGACGGGGCGCATAATCTGCTGCTGCTCCGTGCTGAGCGACATCGCCTGCTGTTGCTCCTTGCGGATGAGGTTGTCGACAACATCCGAATCAACACGCACGAAGCGCACCTTCTCCATCTTCGACTCCACATACTGGATATAGTGGCTATCGAGCTGACCGTTCATCTCGAGGATGTCGTAGCCCTTAGCCTTGGCAGCCTCCACAAAGCTATCCTTGCCCTCCACATCGTCGACATAGAGCATGATGGTGAAGCCATCCTTGTCGGTCTGCATATCCTTGACCTTCTCGATATACTCCTCGGCGGTGTAGTACTTGCCCTCGATAGACTTCCAGAGCATGAACGACGATGCCTTCTCGGCAAACTTCTCGTCCGTAAGCACGCCATACTGGATGAATATCTTGAGGTCGTCCCACTTCTTCTCGTAGTCCTCGCGCATGGTGTTGAAGAGCTCCTGAAGACGGTCTGCCACCTTGCGGGTGATATAGCCCGAGATCTTCTTTACGTTGGTGTCGCTCTGCAGGTAGCTACGCGACACGTTGAGTGGAATGTCGGGTGAGTCGATGACACCATGGAGCAGTGTTAGATACTCGGGTACGATGCCTGTTACCTCGTCGGTGACGAATACCTGGTTGCAGTATAGCTGTATGCGGTTCTTCTGTATCTCGAAGTTGTTGCGTATCTTCGGGAAGTAGAGGATACCTGTGAGGTTAAACGGATAGTCGATGTTGAGGTGGATGTAGAACAAGGGCTCCTCCGATGTTGGGTAAAGGTCGCCGTAGAATGCCTTGTACTCCTCCTCCGTGATCTCCGAAGGCTTGCGCGTCCATAGTGGGGTGGTGTCGTTGATGATGTTATCCTCGTCAGTATCTTGATACTTACCATCCTTCCACTCCTGCCTCTTGCCAAAGGCGATGGCTACGGGTAGGAAGTGGCAGTACTTACGTAGTAGCTTCTCCACCTCGCTGCGCTCGGCAAACTGTGCGCTCTCCTCCGAAAGGTGGAGTACGATGCGTGTTCCGCGGTCGAGCTTCTCGTCGAGGGTCTCGAGCTCATACTCGGGAGTGCCTGTGCAGCTCCAGTGCACGCTCTTCTCCTCCTGGCGGTACGACTGCGAGAATATCTCCACCTTGTCGGCAACCATGAACGATGAGTAGAAGCCAAGGCCGAAGTGACCAATGATGGTCTGCTCCTTGTACTTCGCCATAAACTCCTCGGCGCCCGAGAAGGCAATCTGGTTGATGTACTTCTCGACCTCCTCCTCGGACATGCCTATGCCGCGGTCGGTGATGGTGAGTGTCTTAGCCTCGCTATCTACTGCCACGCGAATAGTCATATCGCCTAACTCGCCCTTCATCTCGCCCTTTGCCGAGAGTGTCTTCAACTTCTCGGTGGCATCCACAGCATTAGATACCAACTCGCGAAGGAATATCTCGTGGTCGGAGTATAGGAACTTCTTGATTACGGGGAAGATGTTCTCGGTTGTAACACCAATGTTTCCTGTCTTCATAGCTATATATGTTTTAAATTTATTATTGTCGTTCGTAACGTTGGCATCAGTGACAAATGGTGTGCCAATCGCTATTTACTGACATTTTGTCACGCAAGACTGACAGGTGAATTAGAAATGAGTAGTGAGTAATTAGTAATGGTGTTGCTCCGATGGAGTAAAAAGAATTTAGGGAGATTAGTGAGATTAAGGAAATTAGTGATTTTGCTTTAAAACACCTAACTTCCTTAAACTCCGTAATTTCCCTAACTCCAATCGCTCCATCGGAGCGAAGTATTACTAATTGCTAATTACTCTCTAATAATTACTTTCTCACCTCGGCACCGGTCTTCTGCTCGAGCTGCGCCTGGAGGTTTGCCATCGTGCGCTCGATCTGCTTGTCGGTCAAGGTCTGCGCCTTATCCTCCAAAATGAAGCTTAGGGCGTATGACTTCTTGCCCTCAGGGAGCTTATCACCCTCATAGACGTCGAACAACGATACCGACTTAAGGAGCTTCTTCTCGGTGGCAAAGGCGATAGAGCGGAGCTGTGCGAACGACACGCCCTTATCCACGAGCAGTGCCAAGTCGCGCTTAACCTCTGGGAACTTAGAGAGCTCCTTGAACTGCACCTTCGACTTCTTAGTCATCTTGATGAGCTGGTCGAAGTCAATCTCAGCGAAGTAAACCTCCTGCTTGATGTCGAACTTCTTACGCACCATAGGCGATACAACACCCATGCGCAACACCTCCTTAGGTCCCTGCTTGAGGACAATAGCGTCGCCATAGAGGTCGCAATCCAATGCCTCGCACTGCAAGGCGTAGATGTCGATGCCGAAGCGCTTCAAGAGCTTCTCGACCATGGCGCGGAGGGTGAAGAACGATGAGCCCTCAGCCTTGCTGTTCCATGCGAGCTGTGTGGCAAGACCTGTGACTGTGATGCCTATGCGGTAGCTCTCCTCATACTTAGCCAAGGTGTTCTCCTCCGATGCCTTCTCCTCGACAAACGTATAGCAGTTGCCCACCTCGTACATCTTGAGGTTGGCATTACGGCGATTTACGTTGAGCTCCACGGCCTCAAGGGCGTTGAAGAGCAGTGTCTGGCGCATCACGTTGAGGTCCTGAGATAGTGGGTTGAGGATCTTCACACAGCGCTCCACAGGGTATGATGTAGAGCCCTCGTAGTAGCCAGCCTTGGTGAGCGAGTTAGACATAATCTCTGTATAGCCATTTGCCGAGAGGTAGTCAGAGGCTACATTCTGTAGGCGTGCCTTATCTGGTTTTGGGGCGTATGACAATGTGGAGTTAACATGGTCAGACACCTCGATGTTGTTGTAACCATATACGCGCAACACATCCTCCACGAGGTCGGCCTCGCGCTGAACATCTACGCGGTAGGGTGGTACTGCAACGTGCAACACCTCGCCCTCGCGACCACGCACCTCAACGTCCAATGCCTCGAGGATTGTCATGAAGGTATCCTCGGCGATATCCTTGCCGATTAGCTTACGAGCGCGCTCCAACGAGAAGTCGAACTCGAAGTGCTGGGCAGGCGTAGGGTTGATGTCGATGATCTCCGAGGTGATGCGGCCGCCAGCGAGCTCCTGCATGAGCATTGCGGCGCGCTTGAGGGCATACACCTGGATATTTGGGTCGATACCGCGCTCGAAGCGGAACGATGCATCGGTGTTGAGACCGAAGCGCTTGGCAGTCTTGCGTACCCATACAGGGTGGAAGTAGGCGCTCTCGATGAAGACGTTGACAGTCTCGTCCGAGATGCCTGAGTCCTGACCGCCATGGACACCAGCGATACACATAGGGCGCTCCGCAGAGCAGATCATAAGGTCGTTGGCCGTTAGTGTGCGCTCAACGCCATCCAGCGTCACGAACTTCTCGCCCTCGACAGCCGAGCGAACAACTACTTTATTACCCTCAATCTTATCGGCATCGAAGGCGTGGAGTGGCTGACCAAGCTCGAAGAGAACATAGTTGGTGATATCCACAAGGTTGTTCTTGGGGTTGATGCCTGCTGCGCGTAGCTCGTTCTGCATCCACTCGGGGGATGGTGCTATCTTGCAGCCGCTGACGGTGATACCTGCATAGCGGGGTGCTGCCTCGCGGTTGACGACCTCCACCTCGATGGTGCGTGATGTGTCGTCCACCTTGAAGCCATCGACAGATGGGAGCTTGAACTCGACACGCTCGCCACGGCTCTTGAGGTAGGCTGCAAGGTCGCGTGCAACGCCAATGTGCGACGCTGCATCTACGCGGTTAGGGGTAAGACCGATGCCGATGAGGTAGTCGTCGGCGATGCCTAAGTACTCCTTGGCAGGAGTGCCCACAACGACCTCTGCTGGGAGCTCCATGATACCCTCGTGGTTGCGGCCAATGCCGAGCTCATCCTCGGCGCAGAGCATACCGAGTGACTCGACACCGCGAATCTTGCTGCGCTTGATCTTGAACTCCTCGTCCGAGTCGATAGGGTATAGTACCGAGCCTACCGTTGCGCACATCACCTTAAGACCCTTGCGGCAGTTGGCTGCGCCACAGACGATTTGGAGTGGTGCCTCGGCGCCCACGTCGACAGTGGTTATGTGTAGGTGGTCGGAGTCGGGATGCTCCTCGCAGGTGAGCACCTCGCCCACGACGACACCCTTCAATCCGCCCTTGATGGTCTCAATCTTCTCGAACTCCTCGACCTCCAAGCCGAGCTCGGTGAGTATTTCAGCGATGCGCTCTGCCTCGATGTCAGTATCGAGATAACGCTTAAGCCAGTTATAAGATATGTTCATAGTGTATGTTTTTTTATTATTTATTTTGTCTAATGGCTATAATCGCACAAAGATAGTGATTTATTTTTAATATGTAAGAGGATTCAAATAAGAAATAGAAAATACACAAGAAAAACAATAGTACCTCTACGAGGATGGCGTAGGATGAGGATTGCGGAGGGGTGGTGATGGGAGTAAAAAAAGAGAAACAAGTTTATTGCTCTTGCTTCTCTTTTGATTATCAGCGTATTGGCTGACAAAATCTTTTAGTACTCCTCCTCGTTAAAGAAGAAATCATCCTTGGCGGGGTAGTCGGGCCAAATATCCTCGATCGACTCATAGATATCTCCCTCATCCTCAATCTCTCGCAAGTTCTCCAACACCTCCAAAGGAGCTCCTGAACGCTCCGCATAGTCGATAAGCTCCTCCTTGGTTGCTGGCCATGGTGCATCCTCCAACTTCGATGCAAGCTCTAATGTCCAATACATAGTTATATCTATTTTTAAGTTTTAGTTTCAATCGATACTCTAACGATCATCCTCGATTTTTGGTGTGCAAATGTATAAAATAATTTCTCTATCTGCAAAATAGTTCATCAAAAATCTTTGAGTAACAGCCATTTTGACCAATTCTCAAACAACTCCTGGCGTCGTTGCGATGGAGGACGTAAGGGTGATTGCCATGTCGCTACACTCCTCGTAATGGCGGGGCTTTAAGGTGAGAGGTAAATTAGTAATATTTCGCTCCAACCGAGCGATACTATTCCCCATTACTAATTACTAATTACTAATTACTAATTACTCATTCCCCCTATGGTATCCACTGGCGCTCCTCGACCTTGAGGCGCTCCGTAACAACGCGACCAAGCGTATAGAAGTAGTCCGAGAGGCGGTTGAGATATCGTAGCGCTGTGGCATCGATCTCGGCAACCTCCTGGGCACGCAGCGCAGCACGCTCCGCCCTACGGCACACCGTACGGCATACATGGCAGAGTGACAGCGCCTTATGTCCGCCAGGTATAGTGAACTTAGTGATTGCCGGTATCTCCGTCTGCATGGTGTCTATCATCGTCTCGAGCTCCGCGATACGCTCCTCGGCGATGGGGGCAACCTTACCCTCGCCACCCTTGCCCACGGCGAAGAGTGCCGAGACGGTCATCAGCTGCGACTCAATGCGCTGCAGGGGCTCCACGAAGCACTCCGTGCGCTCATCCTCGGTGAGTGTATCTGTTAGCATGGCGATGAATGCCATAAGCTCATCCACGGTGCCATACGCCTCAACGCGCAAATCGCACTTCGACACACGCTCGCCGCCAATAAGCGACGTCGTACCCTTATCTCCTGTCTTGGTATATATCTTCATATCCTAAACCTCTGTTTTGGAAGGTGATTATTAAATATTAGTAGGTATGCTCTATTATCCACCGTCGTTGAGGGGTGGTTATCTATGAGACGTTCGCACACGTGCCAGCGCTCGGCATTATTATATGGGCTCATGATGCAGAGCGTAGTGCCATGTTCACGCGCATAGGCGGCATACTCCTCGAGGTGCTCATATGTGGTATTGAGTGTAGCCACGACGAATGGTGCATCGGCAAGGCTATCTATCGTCCACGTGGCATAGTCGCAGTGCACGACGAGGTTTTGCAGCTGTATGGCGCGGCGCTTGGCAATACCCCTACTCACCAGGGCGTCGTAGAGGGCGTGCTCCTCGCCACTGAGCTTCGAGCACATGAATACCTGACGCACTATATTATAGATGTATGGTGAGTGTACGCCATGGCCACGGAAGTAGCGAGCGCGCTTGATGCGCGACGATAGGTGCGTAAGTCCGTAGAGGCGTTGTTTGAGTGTTCGTCCCGAGCGTTTCATAGGCTGATGGTGTTATTGGCTACTTCTTGAGCTGTCCTGCGAGGCGACCTGTTGAGAAGGCTATCTGCATATTGTAGCCACCCGTATTGGCATCGATGTCGAGCACCTCGCCAGCGAAATATAAGCCCTTGACGCGCTCCGACTGCATGGTATACTTATTCACCTCCGAGCAGTCGACGCCACCCGCCGTGACGATAGCATACTGGAATGGCGCGTAATCGACAATAGGGAATGCCATGCCCTTCAATATCTTCACAAGGCGCAGCTTCTCCGTCTCGCTCAGCTTGCCGACGTAGGTCTTAGAGTGGAAGTCGACCTCCTTGGCCAAGGGTACCACCATCTGCTTTGGCACAAGCTTACGCAGCAGCTCCGAGAAGAACTCCGACGACTGCATCTCGGCGATCTCTCTATCTATGCGCGCGAGGAGCGTCTCCTCGTCGAGCGCAGGCTTAAGGTCAACGATGATCTTCACGCGCTTCTCGTCGATGATGGCATCCACCACATCGCGGCTGAGGCGTAGTGCTACAGCACCCTCGATGCCTCGCTCCGAGAAGCCAAGCTCACCGAACTCCTCGGCAACAAGCTCGTTGTCTATGTATAGCTTTGCGCCTACGTTCTTAAGTAGTAGGCCGTTGAGATACTCCTTCTGTGGGTGCGACGTCACGAGTGGTGTCAACGATGGGCGCACGGGCTCGATGTTGTGACCTACCGACGCTGCGAAGTCGTAGCCATCGCCCGTAGAGCCTGTCGATGGGTAGCTCACGCCTCCCGTACATACGATGATCGCCTCGGCCTCCTCTCTGCGCTCGAAGCCACGAGCATTGCGATATCTAACGCCCGTAACCCTATCACCCATAGTCTCTATGGCTGTCACCTGCGTCTTATACATAATCTTCACGCCCTTATCCTCGCAGAAGTCCACGAGGGCATTGGCGATGTCCCATGCCTTGCCACTCTTGGGGAAAACGCGTTCGCCACGCTCGGTCTCGAGCTTGACGCCTATGCGCTCAAAGAAGCGTATCGTAGCGCGGTTGTTGAACTCGGCAAAGGCCACCGAGAAGAACTCCTGGTTGGTGCGCACCCTCTCCAAGAACTCCTCCGCAGGGCGCGCATTGGTGAGGTTGCAACGTCCCTTACCCGTGATGCGGATCTTACGTCCTGCCTTTTCCATCTTCTCCATGAGGAGTACCGAGCGTCCGCTCATAGCAGCTGTACCCGCCGCCATAAGACCTGCGGCACCAGCGCCTATAACTATAACATCGTACATATTATCTTCGTGTTTAATTGAACAAAGGTACAATTTAATTTTGGGTTATCCAAGTCTTTACATATAATTATTAGTCGATAGCGTCACAGCTCTGTTATTTGTTGCTATTGGTGTTGCATTTACGAAATTTTCTTTATAAATTTGTATGGTGATTGAATAATAGATAAACAAAACACAACACAACACAACCATGACACCAGTATACATTTGGCTCATTGCAGCACTCGTGTTATTCGTCGTCGAGCTATTCACAACAGGATTTGCCGTGATATGTATCGCCATAGGTGCGGCAGGCGGTGCGTTGACCGCCGCCATAACCGATAACACCGTGATACAGATTCTCGTATTCGCCATCGTGTCGGTGCTATCCATCGCTGCACTGCGCCCCGTGCTGAAGCGCACGCTCATGCGTGGTGGCGAGAAGGTGCGCACCAATGCCGATGCCATGATAGGTCGTCGTGGCGTGGTATGCGACAAGGTGGATGACGACGAGGGTCGCGTGATGATCGATGGTGTGGACTGGAAGGCGCGCTCCATAGATGGCGCACCCATAGAGAGGGGCACCAAGGTGGAGGTAGTGAAGATGGAGAGTATTATATTAATCGTTAAAAAGTTATAGCTATGCAGATTGCAGAGACATTGAACCTTTCACCCGGTGTTATCGTGGTGATTGTCATCGCCCTTATTGCGATAATCTACGTTCTCAAGGGCATAAAGATTATCCCTCAGTCAGAGACACGCGTCGTGGAGCGCCTCGGTCGCTATGACCGCACCCTGCAGTCGGGTCTCAACTACCTACTACCCATCATCGACCGCGCACGCGAGGTATATCAGCGTGACGAGGTGAGATATGCCGACGGCTCGAGGCTCGCTGTGCTACGTGCCACATCGCGCATAGACCTTCGCGAGCAGGTATACGACTTCGACAAGCAGAGTGTGATTACGAAGGATAACGTAACAACGACTATCAACGCGCTGCTCTATTTCCAGATTGTTGACCCGGTGAAGGCTGTCTACGAGATCGACAACCTGCCAAACGCTATCGAGAAGCTCACGCAGACAACCCTGCGTAATGTCATTGGTGAGTTGGAGTTGGACGAGACTCTAACATCGCGCGATACCATCAATTCGAAGCTTCGCGCCGTATTGGACGAGGCGACAAACAAGTGGGGCGTAAAGGTCAACCGCGTTGAGTTGCAGGATATCACACCTCCAGAGTCTGTACGCCGTACTATGGAGCTTCAGATGCAGGCTGAGCGTGAGCGTCGTGCCAAGGTCCTCGAGGCTGAGGGTCAGAAGGAGGCTATGATCCTTAAGTCGCAGGGTGAGAAGGCGTCGCAGATCAACCAGGCGGAGGCCGAGAAGCAGACGCAGATACTCAAGGCGCAGGGTGAAGCAGACGCTAAGATCCTGCAGGCTACAGCCGAAGCTGAGGCTATCACTCGCGTGTCGGAGGCTATCGCCAAGTCGAAGACCGACCCAGCGACATATATGCTTCTCACGAAGTATGTCGACTCGCTCAAGGAGATCGCATCGGGCGATAGGACCAAAACCGTATTCTTGCCATTCGAGGCGAGCAATCTCGTAGGCGCTCTTGGCTCGCTAACGGAGCTTATCGAGAAGAAGAAGTAACAGTTAGGGAGATTAGATAACTTAGGGAGATTAAGGAGTTTTACTTAGTCTCCCTATTTCTTTTGCTGGGTAGTATGGATAGTGCCGCAAGCAGAGCTTGCTCTGGGTAGAGTGGGTAATTTATAATTAAAGAATTTAAGGAAATTAAGGAGTTTAATGACTATTACACTATATTCACTATTTCATAATCCCATAGCGCAGCGATGCTACACAGAGTGCGCCATGCCCACGGCGCTACTCAGAGCGAAGCGGATATACCCAGAAGCACGACATGAGAAAGCTTGGCTAATTTCTTGTCAGAAGTCGTGAGATGTGGTATTTCACAAAAGTATCCCACCGGGGGTAGTAGTTTGACCTACAGCCCTGGTGGGATATCTTTTTGGGAGGTGCCGCAGATTGCGGCTTATCACATGAAATTATATTACTTTAAATTAAGAGTCTCGGAAGTATACAAATAACGCTTAATACTACGCTTTGGTGTCTTCACAAACTCCTCGCGGTGGATGACGATATTAGCCACCTTCTCGTACGATGCCACGAGAGTATTGAGGGTCTTGAGGTTCTCCTCCATAATCTCTGGAAGGCGCTCCATGTCGATGTGCTCGGCATTTGCAAGGTCGTAGTCTGGCACTACAAGAGCTGTGAGCTTGCCGTTATTCTCGATGACGAGTGACTCGGCAACCATATAGAGGTTGTTTAAGCGCTCCTCGATCTCCTCGGGATAGATGTTCTGACCAGAACCCGAGAGGATCATGGTCTTGCAACGACCACGGATATAGAGGTCGCCATCGGGACCTATGGTACACATATCGCCTGTGTGCAACCAGCCGTCCTCCTCAAGTACCGCCTTGGTGGCAGTCTCATTTTTGTAGTAGCCCATCATGACGTGCTCACCCTTGATAAGGAGCTCGCCAGGGATGTTCTGTGGGTCTGAAGAGTTGATCTTTGCCTCGAGCATGCCTGGGATAATCTTACCGCATGAGCCTGGCTTGAAGACGTATGGTAACTCGAAACTAATGAGTGGTGCGCACTCGGTCATGCCGTAGCCCACGGTGAGTGGGAACTTGATCTTGCGAAGGAAGTCCTCGGTCTCCTTGTTGATTGCAGCGCCACCCACGATGAAGATCTCGACGCAACCACCAAACTGCTCCATAAGGCGCGAGAGGATGGTTGAGTAGATTGCGGTGTTGATGAGTGGAATACGCATTGCGATGCTCATAGGGGTCTTCTCCAACATCGGAAGGATGCTCTTGCGATATACCTTCTCGAGAATCATTGGCACCGAGCAGACGATGTTTGGACGCACGCTCTTCATCGCCTCGATGAGGATCTTTGGCGATGGGATACGACCAAGGAGTGTCACATGGATACCACACGCCATAGGCGCGAGGAAGTCGAAGGCGCAACCAAAGGCGTGGGCCAAAGGCAAGAACGACAAGGTGCGACCACCAGCGCGGAAGTACTTCTCGCCACTCTTTGGGTTGTCCATGCCGAGGGCGAAGACGATGTTACCTGTGAGGTTATTTACGGTGAGCATTACGCCCTTCGACGAGCCAGTGGTGCCCGATGTGTAGTTGAGCAGGCATAGCTGGTCGTTGCCAATCTCTGGATAGGCGATATCCTCCTTTGTGAAGCCCTTAGGGTAGGCCTTAGCAAAGTGGATGTTGATGTTATCGATGAAGGTTGTTAGCTGGTTGCCCTCGCGCTCGTAGATAACGTGGAAATCGGTGAGCGAGAATACGGCCTTGATCTCGGGAATCTGCTCGCCCTCGATGTCGTCCCAGAAGTTGTCGCCCAAGAAGAGGAGCTTACTCTCCGAGTGGTTGACAATGTTTATCACGTCGTTGGGGTTAAAGTCCTGAAGGATAGGGACGATAACTGCGCCATATGTCACTGTAGCAAGGTAGCTCACACACCAACGTGTATTGTTGCGACCAATAAGCGCAATCTTGTCGCCACGCTCGATGCCCGCCTCCTTGAAGAGAAGGTGTATCTTAGCGATATCCTGAGCGAGGTCGAAGTAGGTGAATGTCTCCTTCTTGAAGTAGTCGGTAAGGGCAGGTAACTCGCTGTTCTCGCGGAAGTTCTGCTCAAAGAGTTTAATTAAATTCTTATCTAACATAAGATATATTGTTTTGAATAAAAATCACATTATCTTTGCAAATATACAAAACATTATTTAGATTTAAAAATTTTCAATCACTTTTCTGATATAGAACACTTCTTTTGCGGATAACGCATCCAAATATATACTGATATTCAGGATATTACAACGATAATGGTATATATTGTCCACCATCACTACGGCGCTTATTGGCAATATTGGACAATTTATTACACTTTTTTCGCACAAAGAAGATGGCGGGGTAATAGCTGTTTGGAGGTGTGGCGACAATGTCGGCTGTTGGTCGGTTGTTTTACCCATCTATTTCGATAGACCGACAACAAGTAGTATCGATAAATAACTTCAAAACATACATGGGGTAGTAATCTTTTGTTACTAAATTGTAGAACTTTCTTTATTCTTAATGGCCATTTGTTGTTTTCTTGTCTATTTTTTTGTATCTTTGCGCACTAATATTGAGATAAGAAAATTTACTGTAGATGAAGAATATTCGCAACTTTTGTATTATTGCACATATCGACCACGGTAAGAGTACCTTAGCGGACCGCCTTTTGGAGAAGACCAACACGCTGAATCAGCGTGAGATGCAGGCGCAGGTGCTCGATGATATGGACCTCGAGCGAGAGAAGGGTATCACCATCAAGAGCCACGCCATCCAGATGGAGTATAAGGCTAAGGATGGTCAGACATATACACTCAACCTTATTGACACCCCAGGACACGTCGACTTCTCATACGAGGTGTCGCGTGCCATCGCTTCGTGCGAGGGTGCGTTGCTTGTCGTTGATGCCACCCAGGGTATTCAGGCGCAGACCATTTCAAACCTATATCTCGCCTTGGGTCAGGATCTCGAGATTATCCCTGTGCTCAATAAGATCGACTGCGAGTCGGCGATGATCGATGAGGTTAAGGATCAGATTATCGACCTCATAGGTTGCAAGGAGGAGGAGATCTTGCTCGCCTCGGGTAAGACTGGTCAGGGCGTTGAGGATGTCTTGGAGGCTATCATCGAGCGCATCCCAGCACCTAAGGGCGATGAGAATGCCCCTCTTCAGGCCCTCATCTTCGACTCTGTCTTCAACCCCTTCCGTGGCGTCATCGCCTACTTCCGTGTCTTCAATGGCACAATACGCAAGGGCGAGCATGTTAAGTTCTTCAATACGGGTAGCGAGTACGATGCCGATGAGATTGGTGTGTTGAAGCTCAAGATGCAGGAGCGTGGCGAGATTAAGGCTGGCGACGTAGGTTATATATGCTCGGGTATCAAGAACTCTACCGACGTGAAGGTGGGTGATACCATCACCTCTGTTGCCAACCCATGTGTTGAGGCTATCGCTGGCTTCGAGGATGTCAAGCCTATGGTCTTCGCCGGTGTATATCCTGTTGAGGCTGACCAGTATGAGGATTTGCGCGCTTCGCTCGAGAAGCTTAAGCTCAACGACGCGTCGCTCACCTTCGAGCCTGAGAGCTCGTTGGCGCTCGGCTTCGGCTTCCGCTGTGGCTTCCTCGGACTCCTCCACATGGAGATTATCCAGGAGCGCCTATACCGCGAGTTCGACATGGATGTGATTACCACTGTGCCCAACGTGTCGTACCATATCACCACAACGCAGGGCGAGGAGCTCGAGGTGCATAACCCATCGGGTCTGCCCGAGATTACCAAGGTGGCAAAGATCGAGGAGCCATATATCCTCGCACAGATAATCACCAAGGCCGACTTCCTCGGCAACGTTTTGAAGCTATGTATCGACAAGCGCGGTGTTATGAAGAATCAGACCTTTATTACACAGGACCGCGTTGAGGTCAACTTCGAGATGCCTCTGTCGGAGATCGTCTTCGACTTCTACGATAAGCTGAAGAGTATCTCTAAGGGCTACGCCTCGTTCGACTACCATCGTACTGGCTATCAGCTAAGTAAGCTCGCGAAGCTCGATATCCTCCTCAATGGCGAGGCTGTTGATGCTCTCTCGTCGCTTATCTATGCCGACCACGCCTACGACTTCGGTCGTAAGATGTGCGAGAAGCTTAAGGAGCTCATCCCACGCCAGCAGTTCGATATCGCCATCCAGGCGGCTATCGGTGCCAAGATTATCGCTCGCGAGACTGTCAAGGCGGTGCGTAAGGATGTGACAGCCAAGTGTTATGGTGGTGATATCTCTCGTAAGCGCAAGCTCCTCGAGAAGCAGAAGGCTGGTAAGAAGCGTATGCGACAGATTGGCTCTGTTCAGGTGCCGCAGTCGGCGTTCCTTGCGGTTCTTAAGATGGACTAAATTTATTATGATAATAGGCTATCTACTGCCGCTAACGAATTATCTTCAGCAATAGGCAGTACGTCAGGTACAGCCCATCGCCTTGAAATTCGCCGAGCGTTGTATATAACCTATTCTAACAATAAATTGTTTATTGTGATAAGGACGCATAATAGTCCAATATAATAGTTTAGGGAATTTAGTGATAGGGTATATTTAAGTTCACTAATTTCCTTAATATCCTTAACTTCCCTAACAATTAAGATTGCGGTAGTAGCTCAGTTGGTAGAGCATCGGCTTCCCAAGCCGAGGGGCGCGGGGTCGTGTCCCGACTACCGCTCAGCGATGCTGAGGGGAGTTGGACTCTCACACGCGACCCTTGATCGCCCCCTTCTGGGGTCGGGGGTGTAAATATGAAAGGCTGCGCGAAGCGCGGGTTCGAGTCCCGTCTACCGCTCAGCGATGCTGAGGGGAGTGGGACTCTCACACGCGACCCTTGATCGCCCCTTCCAGGGGTCGGGGGTGTAAATATGAAAGGCTGCGCGAAGCGCGGGTTTGAATCCCGTCTACCGCTCTTTGATGTGATAGTGTGTCATCTATGCACCAAGCTCATTGCCCCGAATGGGGAAATACGCATAGTATGTCCCCATCCGTGTCAATTTCGACTTGGCGACATATCTAACACACTCTGACATCAAAGCTTGAAACGTGTTGGCGGCTGAAGTTAAGAGTATTTATAACACGCGATCCATGATCGCCCCTTTCAGGGGTCGGTGGTGTATAGCACTCTTTAAATTCCCTAACTTCCCTAACTTCCCAAACAATATAATCACTCGATATAACTTAAAACCACATAACTATGAAAAAACTGATTTTGAGTCTTGTGGCGCTCATGACTATCGGCAGTCTCTCGGCGCAGAGCTACCAGCCAGCGGCCGAAAATCTCAAGGCGCGCGAGGAGTTTGCCGACGATCGCTTCGGTATTTTTATCCACTGGGGTCTCTACTCATCATTCGCGCAGGGCGAGTGGTATATGCAGAATGCAGGTCTCAACTGCGATGAGTATGCCAAGGCGGCAGATGCCTTCTATCCACACCGCTTCAATGCTGCCGAGTGGGTATCGGCAATCAAGGCGTCGGGCGCAAAGTATATATGTTTCACCACACGTCACCATGATGGCTTCTCCATGTGGGATACCGCCGAGTCGGACTACAATATCGTCGACTCAACACCCTTTGGTCGCGATGTCCTCAAGGAGCTCTCTGAGGAGTGCCAGAAGCAGGGTATAAAGCTACATTTGTACTACTCGCATATCGACTGGACGCGCGATGACTATCCTCGTGGCCGCACTGCGCGCACTGTCACAGGTCGCGATGAGAGCAAGATCAACTGGGAGAACTACTACGGCTTCATGAACCGACAGATTGTGGAGCTTTTGACAAACTATGGTCCTATTCGCGCTATATGGTTCGACGGCTGGTGGGATCACGATGAGGATGTGACGCCTTTCGACTGGGATCTCGACGAGCAGTATGCCATGATTCACGCGATGCAGCCATCATGCCTTATTGCTAACAACCACCACCAGGTGCCTTTCGAGGGCGAGGATATCCAGATCTTCGAGCGCGACCTACCAGGTGAGAATACCCACGGCTTGTCGGGTCAGGATATCAGCCGCTTGCCTTTGGAGACCTGCCAGACGATGAACGGCATGTGGGGCTATAAGATTATAGATCAGAACTATAAGTCTACCGAGACCCTTATCCGCTATTTGGTGAGCGCTGCCGGTAAGGGTGCTAACTTGCTCCTCAACGTAGGTCCTCAGGCTAATGGCGAGCTTCCAGCTGCCGCTGTCGAGCGCATGAAGGCTATGGGCGCATGGATGGAGCAGTATGGCGATACGGTCTATGGCACTGAGGCTGGTGATATCGCTCAGCAGGAGTGGGGTTGCACCACACGCAAGGGCGACAAGCTATATATCCACATCTTCGAGTTGACGGATGAGGCGTTGTACTTGCCTCTCGACTGCAAGGTTGTTAGTGCCAAGGTGTATGGTAGCGACCAGAAGGTTAAGTTCCAGAGGGTTACTAAGGGCATCTTGCTTGAGTGCGGCAAGGTTGAGGGTAAGACCGACTATATCATTGAGCTTACTACGAAGTAGAAATCATAAAATAGTGTAAAATATCGCAGTCTGCAGTTGTGGATTGCGATATTTTTATTATCTTTGCGCGTTAAACGCGCGTATACCCTTGTGTGACCGTGCGCTGGTAACGACAATTACATAAACAAAATAACAAAACTTTTTAACAATGCAGAGTAAAGGAATTATTAAATGGCTCGCGCTCCTATTGGGAGTAGCGTGCATTTGGCAGCTCTCTTTTACCTTCGTTGCACGAAGCGTAGAGAAGAATGCTGTTGCGTATGCCGAGAAGATGGCTGCAGAGGCTGTAGTTACAGAGAAGGCAAATTTGGAGAGCTTGGCTAAGGCTGAGGCTGATGCGACTGTAAAGCTTGAGCAGTTCGTTGCTGAGGCTGAGTTGGCACAGTACGAGGCGGCTCGCGAGGAGGCTATCGCTAACTACATTGCCGAGGCTAAGGCTAAGGCTAAGGCTGAGGCTATTGAGATGACAGCCGAGCAGGAGGCGGAGCTTCAGAAGGAGGCTGAGAAGAAGGCAGATGAGGCTGTGAAGCTTGCAGACTATGCTACAGAGGCTCAGAAGGCTGAGTATCAGGCGGCGTACGATAAGTATGTTGCAGACTACATCGCAGAGCGTTGGGATGAGAAGGATGTCTATAACAAGGCTTTTGCAAAGAACGAGCGTATCTATCTCGAGAAGATCTGGGATGAGGAGGTTTACAACCTTGGTCTCGTAAAGTACACCTACGGTGACTGTAAGAGCAAGGAGCTAAACCTCGGTCTTGATTTGCGCGGTGGTATGAACGTTATGCTTGAGGTTAAGCCATCAGACGTTATCCGCGTAGACGTTGAGAAGTGCGAAAAGTACAAGAACGATGAGGTGTTCAACAAGAAGATGGAGGAGGCTATCCACGCAGCTTCAGGGAAGGACGATGTGGATGAGGCTATCGCTGCATTCGTTGATAAGTGCTCAGAGGAGGATCTCAACGAGGTATTTGGCACTACAAATAAGGACAAGATTAAGAAGTCTGTTTCAGAGCGCGTAAACAAGTATACCGATGATGTTCTTGCAAGCCTCGAGAGCCGTATCGACGCTCTTGGTGTTGTGCAGCCAAACATCCAGCGTGTAGTGGGTACTAACCGTATCTCTGTTGAGCTTCCAGGTGTTAAGGAGCCAGAGCGCGTGAAGAAGCTTCTTGCTTCATCAGCAACCCTCGAGTTCTGGGCTGTAGGTACTCAGAATGATATCAATCATGTAAGCGATGTCCTCACAAGCGGTCAGTTCGGCGAGGTTATTAATGCTCAGTTGGCAAAGATTCGTCCAGGCTTGGTGGCTGATAAGGAGGATATGGAGAGCATCAACGAGGCTCTTAACCACCCAGATGTTAAGACTAAGCTTCGTGACTGCAAGCTCGCTTGGGAGAATAAGAGCATCGACGGTAAGAACTATGGTGACTTCCGTTTGGTAGTCCTCAAGGGTAAGGAGCCTTTGATGGATGGTTCAGGTATCACTGACGCACGTGCTCAGAGCGATGACCAGAATGGTGGTATGGGTGTATCTATCAGCATGGAGGGCGACGCTGTAAAGAAGTGGGCAACAATCACTAAGAACTTCGTAGGTCGTCCTATCGCTATTGTAATGGATGGAACAGTATTTTCTGCTCCTAACGTAAAAAATCCTATCGAGAATGGTAGCTCAGTAATCACTGGTAACTTCTCTGTTCAGGAGGCTGAGGACTTGGCGAACGTACTTAATGCTGGTAAGTCACCTGTGACCTCTACTATTGTATATTCTGAGGTTGTAGGTCCATCACTCGGTGAGAAGGCTGTTAATTCAGGTCTTATCTCATTCGTGATTGCATTTATCTTGGTGCTTCTCTACATGGCATTCTTCTACCGCACAGCTGGTTGGATGGCTAACATCGCACTCTTGTTCAACGTATTGTTGTTGATGGGTGTCCTCGTATCATTCGGCGCTGTATTGACACTCCCAGGTATCGCTGGTATCGTATTGACCATGGGTATGGCTGTGGATGCTAACGTCATCATCTTCGAGCGTGTTAAGGAGGAGTTGCGTGCAGGTAAGGGTCTTGGTGCCGCTATCAAGGATGGTTTCTCTAACGCTTACTCAGCGATTATCGACGGTAACCTTACAACAATCATCACTGGTGTTGTATTGTTCTTCCTCGGTTCAGGTCCTGTTAAGGGCTTCGCTACAACTCTTATCGTGGGTATCATCACATCGTTGTTCTGCGCAATCTTCATCACACGCGTACTTCTCGAGTGGTGGGCAGAGCGTCGCGGTGGCATCTCATTCTCACGTAAGATTACTGAGAACTTCTTGCAGAATGTTAAGTTCGACTTTATCTCTAAGCGTAAGTACTCTTATGTTATCTCAGGTGTTCTTATGGTAGCTTCGGTTATCTCATTGTTCACTTTGGGTCTTAACAAGGGTGTTGAGTTCACTGGTGGTCGTACATACATTGTTAAGTTCGACAAGACTGTAGATGTTGAGGCTGTACGTGAGAATATCACTGAGGCATTCGAGTCTGTTGGCGATGCTGCAAACACATCTGTTGAGGTTAAGCAGTTTGGTGACGACAACCAGGTTCGTATCGTGACTCAGTTCGAGCCATCAGACGAGGTTGTTAAGTCATTCATCGAGGCTCGTGGTGCAGAGTTTGGCGAAGAGGCTATCGATAAGTCATTCGTTATCGAGTATATGATCTACGAGGCAACTAAGGAGTTCTACGAGGGTGAGTACGACTTCCTAAATAACTTCCGCGACAACGATGCTACTGTAGGTATTACTCAGTCAAGCCAGGTTGGTAGCTCTATCTCTGGCGAGATGACATTGAAGTCAATCATCGCCGTTCTTATCGCGTTGGTTGCTATCGGTATCTATATCGCTATCCGCTTCCGTCGTTGGCAGTGGGCTTTGGGTGCTACATTCGCACTCTTCCAGAATGCGTTGTTGGTACTCGGTATCTTCTCAATGTGCTACGCATTCATGCCATTTAACTTGGAGGTTAACCAGGCATTCATCGCGGCGATCCTCACAATCGTGGGTTACTCAATCAACGATACTGTGATCGTATTCGATCGTATCCGTGAGTACATGGGTCTCTATCCAAAGCGCGACATGAAGAAGAATATGAACGACGCGATCTGCAATACATTGTCACGTACAATCAATACATCAGGTACAACTCTTGTTACCTTGCTCTCTATCTTCATCTTTGGTGGTGAGTCAATCCGTGGCTTCGTATTCGCGTTGATCATTGGTGTTGTTATCGGTACACTCTCTTCAATCTTCATCGCTTCACCTATCGCTTACGACCTTCAGCGTAAGAAGGCAGCTAAGCAGGCAGCTGAGCAGAAGGAGGAGTAGTTAGCTTATAATCCTTGTAAAATAGGTCGTCAACATTGATTGACGACCTATTTTTTTCTTTCTTTGAGAAATTTTGTGTAAGTTTGCAGTTAGAATATACCCAAAAGCTAATTTGAGAAACGATGAAGTATTTGAATATTGAAAACTTTGCTAAGTTCTTAGCTCTCCTTCGCCGTTATATATCTCCAGTATATATCATGATGTTGGTCGCGGCGTTTGTATTGTGGTATGCTACAAAGTTGGGTGAGACCTATACTACCGATCATAAGGTTACGGTCTATGTCGATGGAACATCCTATGAGGTGGACTGCACTATTCGTGGTAAGGGTACCGACCTTATCGGCTATACCATGTCGTCGAGACGCAGTAGCTTCACCATATCACCATCGGAGCTGACCTTCGATAATGAGTTTCTCAATGATGGCACCGTGCGTAGGCACATAAATCCTGTATCGTTGCAGCAGGCGCTCGCCTCACGTATGAGTGATGTCGAGGTTGTCGCCGTGGGATCTATCCCTCCACAAATTGTCGATGATCCCAGGGCGAAGATAGTTACTGATGAGGACGGTTATGAAGTCTGTAAGGTGAACTTAGGTGGTGGAAACAATTAGTATCGCGCGCGTATATGTATAAGGTAGGTATCACAGGAGGTATCGGTTCGGGAAAGAGTACAGCAACACGAATGCTCGAGGGCATGGGTGTTGCTGTGTATTTATCTGATAACCGCGCCAAGGAGCTGATGTGTAACGATGAGGCTCTTCGAGAGCAGATTGTAGCTCGTTTTGGCGCTGAGGCATATGTCGACGGTGTGCTCAACCGCCCATATCTTGCCGAGCGCGTATTCTCTAATGAGGCGGAGCTTGCGGCGCTCAATGCCTTGGTTCATCCCGCCGTCATGGCAGATTTCGATGCCTGGGCCGAGGAGCAGGAGTCGCCCTATGTCGTCATCGAGTCGGCAATTCTCTTCGAGGCAGGGCTCGATAGTAGGGTAGATTGTGTTGTGTCGGTGCTCGCACCCACGGAGTTGCGCATCGAGCGCACTATGCAGCGCGATGGTATGTCGCGCGAGGAGGTGGAGCGTCGCATCGCCAACCAGATCTCTGATGATGAGCGCGCCCATCGCTCGAAGTACGCCATTGTGAATATCTCGCTCGAGGAATTGGAGGAGGATGTCGAGCAGTTACACCGCCGTTTGGTCTATGATTCTAAACCCCACAACACTATCGTTGAAGAGTAGCCACGTGATGGCTATTGTCAACCTCACGCCCGACTCGTTCTATGCTACGAGCCGTACGATGTCGCGTGATGATATCCAGCAACGACTCCTTGATGCTATCTCCGAGGGTGCCACCATTGTTGATATGGGTGGCTATTCGTCGCGCCCAGGTGCTGCGGATGTCGATTTGGAGGAGGAGTGGCGTCGCGTGGATATGGGACTCAGCGTTGCACAGTCGTTGGATGAGGGGGTGGTAATATCTATCGATACCTTCCGCTCGGAGATTGTGCGCCGTGCCGTCGAGGCGTATGGCGCTATTATGGTCAATGATATATCGGCTGGCGAGGCTGATGAGCAGATGTTGGGCGTTGTGGCGCAGTACGATCTGCCATATGTCGCCATGCATATGCGTGGTACGCCCAATAGTATGCAGACCCTGACCGACTACCCCGAGGGCGTTGTGCGAGGCGTTGTCGACTATTTCGCGCAGCGTATTCCACAGCTCGAGGCTGCCGGCATTAGGTGCGAGCGTATCATCCTCGACCCAGGCTTTGGCTTTGCCAAGAGCGTAGAGCAGAACTGGGAGTTGCTTCGTGGATTGGATGAACTCCGTGCCCTTGGACTACCACTTCTTGTTGGCGTATCGCGTAAGTCGATGTTGTATAAGCCTCTTGGCAAAACCCCCGAAGAGGTGCTTCCCGCCTCGTTGGTCGTGGCGTGGGAGGTGCTTAAGGGTGGTCCTGCCATATTGCGTGTCCACGATGTCGCCCCAACGCGACAACTTGTTGATTTAAGTAACTACTGCAATTCGATTTTATGATAAAGGTAGATGGTATTGTTAAAAGCTTTGGCGACCTTGAGGTGCTTCATGGCATCTCGATGAGTGTCGAGCGCGGTGAGATAGTCTCTATTGTTGGCGCAAGTGGTGCTGGCAAGAGTACGCTTTTGCAGATTATCGGCACGTTGATGAGGTGTGATAGTGGTGAGGTCTGCATCGATGGGCGCTCCACGGCTGGTCTGTCGGATAGCGAGCTTGCAACATTTAGAAATCGACATATAGGCTTTGTCTTCCAGTTTCACCATCTTCTTGCTGAGTTTAGCGCAAGGGAGAATGTGATGATGCCAATGCTCATAGCTGGGGTGTCGCGTAAGGAGGCCGAGCGTCGCGCCGATGAGTTGTTAGCTCTTGTGGGCATGACCCATCGTGCAGAGCATAAGCCCTCGGCTCTGTCGGGCGGTGAGCAGCAGCGTGTTGCTATTGCTCGTGCCTTGGCGAATAACCCCTCGGTGGTGCTTGCCGACGAGCCAACGGGAAATCTCGACTCGCATACCAGGGATGAGATTCAGAACCTCTTCTTTGAGCTTCGTGAGCGCACGGGGCAGACCTTCATCATCGTTACGCACGATGAGAAGCTTGCTGAGCAGTCGGATCGAAAAATTGTGATGAACGATGGTCGCATCATTTAGTGATTTGTCGCGCGGGGAGCTGCACGAGCTTCTCGATGAGTTGCACGATAAGTATAATAACCCAAGTTTCATCGAGGCGGACCCCATTAGTGTGCCCCATAGCTTTGTCGACCCTATCGATAGGGAGATTGCGGGATTTATGGCTGCCACCATCGCCTGGGGCAATCGCAAGGCAATTGTGCAGAGCTCGCACCGCATGATGCGATATATGGATAATTCGCCAGCCGACTTTGTGCTTAACGCCTCTGATGCGGAGCTGGCGCACCTCGCAAGCTTCGTGCATCGCACCTTCAATGGCGTCGACTTCCAGGACTTTGTGCGTGGTTTAAGACATATTATTCGAGGGTGGGGTAGTGTTGGTGGCTTCTTCGAGGCGAGCTACGAGCGTAGCGGCGATGTGCGTGTGGCAATCTCGGAGTTCCGCAAGGAGTTCTTCTCCGTAGAGCATGATAGACACTCCGAGAAACACCTCTCCTCTATTGATCGTGGTGCTGCCTGCAAGCGCATAGCGATGTATATGCGATGGTTCGTACGTCGCGATGAGCGTGGTGTCGACTTCGGTCAGTGGACAAGGATCCCTATGTCGGCACTATACCTCCCCTTGGATATCCATACAGGTCGCATGGGCCGTGCTATGGGACTCTTGCAGCGCAAGCAGGATGATTGGAAGGCTGTGGAGGAGATTACCGCCTCGCTCAGAGAGTTCTCACCGGAGGACCCTACGCGCTATGACTACTCGCTCTTTGGCGCGGGTATCACAAAACTCTTCGATTAGTAGCTCTATGTTCCAATTTAAGCAATTCAGCGTCGATGATGCACTGTGCGCCATGAAGGTGGGCACCGATGGTGTGCTTATTGGTGCATGGGCAGATGTTGCTGGGGCGAAGCATATATTGGATATAGGCACAGGCTCAGGACTTATAGCCTTGATGGTGGCGCAACGCAACGAGGAGGCAATGGTTGAGGCGGTAGATATCGATGAGGGTGCGGTGGCTCAAGCGCAGAGGAACGTGGATGCCTCACCGTGGAGTGATCGGATATCTATCTATCAGGCCGATGCTTCGACCTATGCTCCGCAGCATAGTTTTGACCATATAGTCTCCAATCCTCCATTCTTCACCACAACACTCGTGTCGCCCGATGAGCGACGTGCCATGGCGCGCCACTGCTCGACGCTCAGCTACGATGATATTGTTGCCACTGCCGAGCGCCTGCTAACGCCGGGTGGTCGTCTCTCGCTGATACTCCCTCCGAGTGAGGCAGCGGCATTTCGCCGTGTGGCATTTTCGCGTCTGTGGCTTAGTCGCCATATGGATGTCTCATCGCATAGGGGCGATGCGCCAAAACGTACCATGATGGAGTTTGTGCGATGTGATGAGCCGCTTATGCCTCGCGTAGAGGATATGGAGATCTATGCCGACGGTGGCGGATATAGCGATAAATATCGTGCTCTCACTGCTGAATATTATCTAAAATTTTGATAATTCGATTATATTTCCTACTTTTGTGAATTAACAAAAAATGACTGAGATATGAAGCGTTTTTCACTTGTATTGACACTGATGTTTGTGCTGGTATCGACACTCTCTGCACAGCAAGTAGTTAAGAAGCGTATAGGTATATATACAGAGAATGGTAATACGGTTGTTGCTGAGGCTAATACGGTGCTTGCCGTAGATGTGACAATGTGCTACGAGGAGTTTGTTGCAGGCCCCTATGCTCGCTATGCGCAGAAGTATATGGGTACGCGTGCCTCGCAGGTAAATCTTGCGGAGTATAGCATCGTGGGCGCAGAGGTTGCGTTGGCCAATGAGGGCTTCTATATGGCGGATGAAGAGTGTGAGGCTGCTAAGGAGAGCCTACCTCTAAATCTTAGCTTCCCCGATGTGTGGCCCGATAAGGTGTCGATGCGAACAGTAGGCTTGGAGGAGGCTGCCGAGCAGGCTGCTGAGAAGATCTTCGAGTTGCGCCGTGTTCGTTTGGAACTCATATGTGGTGACTTGGGCGATGGCGTCTATGGCGCTGGTCTCGAGAGCGCACTCCGCGAGATAGAGTCTTTGGAGAGCAGCTATATGGAGCTCTTCTATGGTAAGCGTGAGGTGCGTTATATCACTCGTCGCTTCTATTTGCCAGTATCTGCCGAGCGTAAGAGCCAGGTTGTTGCTCGCTTCAATGCTGAGCAGGGCATCTTGAGTGCCGATAACCTCAGTGGTGATATTCTAATGGTGACAATACAGCCATCTGATATGGAGTATCCAACGTCTAATCCTAAGGGTAAGCTTACCTATCGCTATGCTAATAACTCGGTGGTTATCGTGACACTTGGTCAGCAGCTATTGTGCAATAGTGTGTTGCCTATCTATGAGTATGGTCAGACCATAACCCTATAATCTGACGCCTCGCATGGATAATACCCAAAGAATGATAGCCCTTTTGGGGCGTGTTCGTCGTGAGATGAACGGAGCGGTGTCGGAGAGCATGGCGACGCATGGTCAGAAGTATGGTCTGAACTATGGCGTTAGCGTTGCTACGCTTCGCGAGATAGCCTCAAAGGAGACCCCCGACTACGCCTTTGCGAAGTATCTATATCAGCAGCAGGTGCGCGAGCTCAAGCTCCTTGCCTGTCACCTTGCTGAGCCTAAGATGGTCGATACGCATGAGTTCCCATTCTGGTCGCGTGGCATCACCAACGCAGAGCTTGCCGAGGAGTTGGCGTTTGCCCTTCTATCGAAGATCTACGATATAAACTCGCTGATGGGCATATGGTGCACCGAGAGCAACGAGATGGTCGCTTATGCCGCCCTTATGGCTGCGTCGCGCAACGAGCGTACCACAACCGAGGTGTCGTTCATCGCCATCGAGAAGGCGGTGAGGGCTAATCCCGAGTCGGAGTATATAGCCATGGGTGTTGTCTCGCTCGTATGCTACATAGCCGAGCGCGACAAATCCGTAAAGGTGGGTCTGCCGGTGCTGTTGGAGCGTCTGCCCGAGTGCCGTGCTAAGGCGCGTATCGCCGAGGAGTTAGAGTGGCGTCTGGAGTATATCGACTAACTATCTATTGTAAATTGTTTGCCTTGTGTATCGACGTATTGCTGCTGCAAGTATGTCGTAACCTACTATGCCGCTATCGCGCCATAGCGCTTCGCCGTGGCCGAAGAGAATGAACGTGGGGACCGATACTATGTTGTAGCGCCTTACTATCTTGCGGTGCTCCGCCGTGTCGGTGTCTATGCGTACTATATTTATATTATTACCAAATGCGAGGAGTAGTCGTTGCAGGGTGGGCTCCATAGCGCCACACGCCCCGCACCAGTGTGCGTAGAAGTCCACAAGACTGAGGTTTTGTTGCTTTATAAGATTATCGAATATAGTCGGTGTCATACTATTATAATATAATGTGTGGGACTACAGGTTTTCACCCATAGTCCCACACAAAATCTATACCGTTTAGGCTTTTAGAGCTTCAACTCCACCTTCAAAGCCTCAATCTTATCGTCGAGCTCCTTTTCAACCTTCGCGAACTGCTCTACGCAGCATAGCGGAGCCTTAACGCCGAAGTAGAACTTGATCTTAGGCTCGGTGCCCGATGGGCGTACCGACACCTTTGTGCCATCCTCGGTGAGCCACTGCAATACGTTGCTCTTCTCGTCGATGCCCTCGATAGCCTTGCGCTCGCCTGTGCGCACGTCAATCTCCTCCAATGTCTTGTAGTCGAGGATCTTCACCACTGGTGAGCCGAGCAACGACTTAGGAGGATTTTGGCGGTAGTCAACCATCATCTGCTGGATCTCGGCTGCACCATCCTTACCCTTGCGAACAACATTCACCAAGCCCTCGCGGAAGAAGCCATACTTAACATACAACTGCTGCAACCACTCGTATAGGGTGATGCCCATGGTGTCGCGTGCCCATGCTGCAGCCTCGGCAACGAGCGTAATGGCAGCAACGCCATCCTTATCGCGCACGAAGTCACCAGGAAGGTAGCCGAACGACTCCTCGCCACCACCGATATACTTTGTCTTGCCCTCCTGCTCGCGGATAATCTTTGCGATATACTTGAAGCCAGTGAGGCAGTTGTAGCACTTAACGCCGAAGTGCTCAGCAACGGCATCAGGCATCATAGATGTCACGATGGTCTTTACGACGAACTCCTTACCTGTAATCTTACCGAGCTCTGCCCAACGTGTTAGCTGGTAGCTCATGAGCAATACGAGTGTCTGGTTGCCGTTAAGTAGCACGTAGTTGCCATCGCCGGTGCGAAGAGCAACGCCCAAGCGGTCAGCATCGGGGTCTGTAGCCATGGCGAAATCTGCACCCTCCTTCTCAGCGCGCTCGATGGCCATCGCCATTGTCTTGCGCTCCTCAGGGTTTGGTGATGCAACAGTAGGGAAGTTACCGTCGAGCACCATCTGCTCATCAACACATATAATATTATTAAAGCCGTAGTTTCTCAAAGACTGAGGAACAAGCTTCACACCAGCACCGTGAAGAGGTGTGTAGACAATCTTCATGTCGTTGTACTTAGCCACTGACTCTGGTGATAGCGATAGGTCCTTGATGGCCTGCAAATATATCTTGTCGAACTCCTCGCCAAGGATGTTGATATTCTCCTTGTTAAGACCTGTGAGCACCTGGCTATTCTCTGTCACCTTGAGCACCTCCTCGATGATGTTTACATCGTGTGGTGAGGTCACCTGTGAGCCATCTGTCCAGTATGCCTTGTAGCCGTTGTACTCCTTAGGGTTGTGTGATGCTGTGACCATAACGCCCGACTTACAGCCGAGGTGGCGAATGGCGAAGCTGAGCTCAGGTGTTGGACGTAGCGCGTCGAACAGATATACAATAAAGCCGTTAGATGCGAAGATGTCGGCAACACGCTCTGCGAACATACGTGAGTTGTTGCGGCTGTCGTGAGAGATTGCCACCTTGATCTCCTCGCCCTCGAAATTCTTCTTGAGATAGTTTGCAAGTCCCTGAGTAGCAGCGCCTACGGTGTAGATGTTCATGCGGTTGGTACCTGCGCCCATGATACCACGAAGACCACCAGTACCGAATTCGAGATCCTTGTAGAAGCTCTCGATAAGCTCCGTAGGGTTGTTCTCAATCATTAGGCGTATCTCCTGCTTTGTAGCCTCATCGTAGTCGCCATTGAGCCAAGCGTTAGCTCGCTCCATCACCTGCTTGTTCAAATCGTTTGTCATAATCGTATTAGTTATTTTTATACTTTGTTAGTTCGCGAATGAATTTTCCAATATGCAAATATACTAAAAAATAGTTATATTTTCAAGTATCAGCACGTTAAAATATCCAACAAAAATTTTGCCCTTTTGCGCTTATGAAAAAAATCGAATTTTGCAACTCTTTTTGAGGTTTATTTTAATAAAATTATCCACATCTTTGCATTGTCGAAAGCGCCACAATTGCTCTGGCAAGTCCGTGGTTGTTTAAGCAAAAATGGTCGAAAAAGCTAACTTGTTGAGACACAGTGTAATTGGTGTTTCATGCTATTTTTCGCCCCTGAGCGCGACGATTTGCAAATATACAATAAATTGTTAATAACACGCAGATAATGCAGAACGAAATTTATAACGACATGTGGCAAGAGTGCTTGGACAAGCTCCGCCTATCGATTACCGAGGAGGAGATTGCCAAGTGGTTCAAGCCTATTCGCCCTATCGACTTCGATGGTGCGAACTTGCGTCTGCGTGTGCCTAACGAGAGTTTTGTAGCAAGCATCGAGAAGCGCTACCTAAGGGTGCTTCGACCAATTATCACCGAGCTATATGGCGCGGATACTAAGTTGCACTATGCCGTGCCACGCCGCCAGCCACAGGCACAGGTGACGACCGATGCCACCTCAGTGCCACAGTTCAGCCAGCCAAAGGATACAGCCAATATCAAGAATCCATTTGTGATACCTGGTCTTCGCCGTATAATGTTCGACCCACAGCTCAACCTGAACTATACCTTCGACAACCATATCGAGGGTGAGTGCAACCGCTTGGCGCGCTCGGCAGGTATGGCAGTGGCGGTGACCCCTGGTAACAACGCCTTCAACCCGCTGTATATATATGGTGATTCGGGTCTCGGCAAGACACATATCGTGCAGGCGATAGGTCATGAGGTGCGCCAGCGCCACCCCGAGTTGCAGGTGTTGTATGTTTCGATGAATAAGTTCCAGGCGCAGTTCCAGACAGCCTATAAGAACGGCGAGATTACCGACTTTATACAGTTCTATCAGATGGTCGACGTCCTTATCATCGACGACATCCAGGAGCTTACAGGTAAGACAGGAACGCAGAACGCCTTCTTCAATATCTTCAACCACCTTCAGCTTGCAGGCAAGCAGCTTATCCTCACGTCGGATAAGCCACCCGTGGAGCTTAAGGATATAGAGCAGCGTCTGCTTACGCGCTTCAAGTGGGGTCTCTCGGCATTCCTCAGTGTCCCCGACTACGAGACTAAGATAAAGATTATCCGTGCTAAGGCAAAGCGTCTGGGCGCTACAATTCCCGAGGATGTCGTTGCCTACCTCGCGGAGAATATCTCGGCTAACGTGCGCGAGATAGAGGGCGCTCTATCGTCGCTCATAGCGAATGCCTCGTTCCTCAATCGCAAGATAACAATATCGCTTGCGAAGGATATCCTGAAGGTATATGTCAAGCTCACACAGCGCGAGATAACCATCGAGAGCATCGTGAAGATAGTATGCGAGTACTACAACATTGAGCTCGATACCTTCAACTCGGCAAAGCGTACACGCGACGTAGCGCAGGCACGTCAGGTGGCAATGTACCTCGCCAAGCAGCACACCAAGGCTCCGCTGACCGTTATCGGCTCATCCATTGGTGGTCGTAACCACGCCACAGTGCTCCACAGCTGCAAGGCCGTTGCCGACATGATGGATACCGACAAGCAGTTTAAGCAGCAGATTGAGGAGATTGAGCGTATTGTGCTCGGCAAACGATAAATTTCTCGAGATAAGGAGTCATCTTCGACTTATCCCATAATTGAAACCCCTGGGCTGTACTTCATGTACTATCCCAGGGCTTTTCAATTATACGATAAGCCAAATCTAACCCCTTCTATCGAGAAATTTCCTCTCGCTCATTAATGTCTTCTTTTGAGATAGAACAAATCTGCGCCTCTAAAATCAAAAAATAGCTAATTGTCAAGCCTAACCTCTTCTGACAACAAATTAGAATTTCTTGTGATAGCGGCGCATTAGCGGCGCTTCAATCTAAACCCCGAATGGGCAGTACGCCAAGTACAGCCCATCCGGGGTTTCTTCATGTCAGCGCCACTACTACACCACTCTGACAAGAAATTCTCTCGTGTCGCTCCCGAACGTTGTATTTGCGATTTTATTCCGAGGATTAAAAGATCACTAAATTCTCTAAATTCACTAATCTCCCTACACTCCTTTAATGCAAATTTTCATTCAGCATGTATCCACCAACATCACCGTGGCCATTCAACGTAGAGCCGTCAGGGGCTATCTTCGTAGATGTGCCCGGCTCGATATGAATTGAGGCGCTACCCATCACGCCACTCCTAATTACAGCTCGACAATCGTCAGTGAGCATATCGGCATACTCCTCCTCGATGGCGATGGTAACCTTAACGTCGTTATCCATAAGTTCAATACCCTGGACATGCCCCACAACCATACCCCGCATATAGACGCGCGATGATACTTGCAGCTCCTTAGCTATCTCATCGAAGAAGATAGTATAGGTATTAACGTTATCCGTCGTTTGCAGCTCACTCTGCTTTGCAGATGGCTCATCCCTCTTCTCCTGCGTTTTGCATGCAATAATAGCGCAGAGGCTCACGATTAATAATAGTGCTCTTTTCATTATATTTAAACAATAAAGGGGCGCCAAAGTTTAATCTGGCACCCCTTACTCGCAATTAGCAATTAGATTACAACTTGATCTCGTTGCCGATGTACTTACGCAAGTTTACATCCTTCTTGCAAGTCTCTGCGTATGATGCATCCTTAGCGATAGCGCTCTTAAGCTCAGCAGTTGCAGTAGTGAAGTCACCCTGCTTGCTTGCGATAACTGCGCGCAAGTAGTCAGCCTGAGCTGAAGCGTCGTTAGCGATATACTGCTTAGCAGCTGTGTAGTCAGCGTTCATTGTAGCAGCAACAGCAGCGTTGTAGCCCTCGAGCTGTGACTGTGCAGCAGCGTAGTTACCCTCAGCAGCAGCAGCCAATGCCTTAGCCTCAGCTGAAGCGTTCTTAGTGTAAGCCTTAGCAGACTCAGTGTCGCCAGCCATAAGGTTTACAAGAGCGAGGTTCTCGTTGATCTGATCTGCGTTACCAGCCTTGCCAGCCTCAGCAAATGCAGCCTCAGCCTTCTCTACCTTACCAGCCTTAGCGTAAGCGATACCAAGGTTGTTGTAGGCAGCAGCGCTCTTATAAGTGTTAGCAGCAGCCTCCAAAACTACGATGTTCTCGTTGAGAGAAAGCTTGCCAGTAGAAGCGATGTGAAGCAACTCCTTCTCGTTGAGCTCGTTGAGCTTACCAGCGCGAACCAAAGCGATCATCTCCTCGTCGCTGTTGCCAGTGATGTCTGAGCTGTTAACAAGCTGAGCACGACGCAACTGTGGAAGGATATCCTTCTTCAAGTCACCGAATACCTGTGCCATGTTCTTGATCTGCTCCTCACGCTCTGAAGATGACTCGATGCTCTCAAGTACTGAGAGGATGAGTGCCTTATCCTGGATGTCTGAAGCAGCTACGAGCTCCTTGAAGCCCTCCCAGTCCTCGCCGTATGATGCAGCGTCGAGTGGAAGACCGATCTCCTTAAGAAGCTGCTCAGCAGCCTTCTTACCAGCCTTGCTTCGTGAGTCAGAGAGCTTGTCGTTGAACTTCTCAGGACCATCAGGTGAAGCGTAACCGTTAACGTAGATGTTCTGCTGGATGCGGTCGTTCTCCTTCTGCTCTGCAGCCTTCTGCTGGAAAGCAGTAAGATCCTCACTCTTCTTAGCCTTATTAGTCAAAGTAGAAGAGTTGATAGCAAACATATAGTCAGCCTTAGTAACCTCAGTAGTTACGCGCTTGTAGTTTGAATCCATTGGCTTCATAGCAGCTGCGAAGTCGAGGTTCTTCTGTGTGAAGTCAACACCCTCAGCGATAGTAAGACCGAAAGCACGCTTCAAAGCGTCAGCCTCAGCGCCACCAGCTGCAAGGATAGCAGCCTCCTCCTTAGTAGGGATAGCACCGTTGTTGAGATTTACCAATGTGAACTCCTTGCAACCACCCTTAGGGCACTTGATCTCAGCGCGGAGCTGAAGCTCGCTGCATGCCATGCGATCATCGTATGGGAATGATACGTGCATAGTGTAGTTGCCACCATTCTTCTGGTCGATAACGGTGTAGTTCTCGTCAACCTTTGAACCCTGGAAATACTGAGTAGTACCAGCAACCTCACCACCCTCGAATACGATAACTGGGGTTACCTTTACTACAGCCTTAGCATTGAAATACTTCTCTGGGAAGGTAACAGTGATGTCGGCATCTACCTTACCATTGTTGAGTACCAAAACCTCTGGTGTGCATGTGAGGTTAACGTCCTCACGGTTCTTAGCCATCTTCTTGAAGCAGTTGCAACCTGTGAAGGTCAATGCACCTACTGCGAGCACAAGGCTAACCTTGAAAAGATTTTTCATAGATGTCAATTTTTAAGTTTGTTAATAAATTATTGTTTTCTGTTTGTCTTACCTACATATATTCTATAACGGTGGGGGAGAGGGTATCTTCTCTACTCACCCCCCCACGGTTATAACTTTATCGACGCTCGCGGCGTGGACCACGGTGCTCACGCTTCTCGCCACCCTCGTTCTCGCGTGGCTTGCGCTCGCGTGGCTCGCGCTCTACCCAGCCCTCAGGCTTAGGAAGAAGCACCTTGCGTGATAGCTTCAACTTGCCAGTCTTCTGATCCTTAGCAATGAGCTTAACATCGATCATGTCGCCCTCCTTAAGACCTGTCTCCTCCATGGTCTCAAAGCGCTTGTAGTCGATCTCCGAGATGTGCAACAAGGCATCCTTACCTGGGAGGATCTCTACGAAGGCACCGAAGTCTACGATAGAGCGGATCTTACCGTTGTATGTCTCGCCAATCTCTGGAACGGCAACGATAGCCTTGATGCGTGCCAAGGCTGCATCCAAAGCCTCCTTATCCTGACCGAAGATGTCAACGATACCCTTCTCATCAACCTCAGTGATGGTGATGGTAGTGCCTGTAGTCTTCTGGATCTCCTGGATAACCTTACCACCAGGGCCGATAACAGCACCGATGAAGTCCTGAGGAATAGAGATCTGCACGATGCGTGGTACGAATGGCTTGTAGTCCTCGCGTGGCTCAGCGATAGTCTCAACGAGCTTGTCAAGGATGTGGAGACGACCCTGACGTGCTTGCTCCAAAGCCTTTGCCAATACCTCGTATGATAGACCGTCAACCTTGATATCCATCTGAGTAGCGGTGATACCATCGCGTGTACCTGTAACCTTGAAGTCCATATCACCCAAGTGATCCTCGTCACCCAAGATATCTGACAATACTGCCCAGCGACCTGTTGCAGAGTCAGAGATAAGACCCATGGCGATACCTGATACAGGCTTGCGGAGCTTAACACCAGCATCCATAAGTGCCAAAGTACCAGCACATACAGTCGCCATTGATGATGAGCCGTTAGACTCCAAGATATCTGATACTACGCGTACTGCGTATGGGTTCTCCTCGCCAACTGGCACCATAGGCTTCAATGCGCGCCATGCCAAGTGACCGTGACCAATCTCACGACGGCTCAAGCCACGTGCTGGACGTGCCTCGCCAGTAGAGAATGGAGGGAAGTTGTAGTGCAATACGAACTGCTCGCTGCCCTGTACCAACACCTCGTCCTTCTGCTTCTCGTCAAGCTTTGTGCCGAGGGTAACAGTTGTCAACGACTGTGTCTCACCACGAGTGAAGATAGCTGAACCGTGTGCGCATGGGAGGTAGTCGATCTCGCACCAGATAGGACGAATCTCATCTGTGCGGCGACCATCCAAACGCTTGCCCTCGTCGAGGATCATGTTACGCATAGACTTCTTCTGCACGTCGTCGTGGAAGTACTTGTGGATGAGTGGCGCCTTCTCCTCGAGCTCCTCCTCCGTAAAGCGAGCTGCGAACTCAGCCTCCAAGGCGTCGAATGCCTCAGCGCGCTCGTGCTTCATAGTACCGCTTGTAGCGATAGCATAAGCCTTATCGTAGAGCTCAGTGATGATTGTCTGACGCAACTCCTCGTCGTTAGTCTCGTGGCAGTACTCGCGCTTTACATCCTTGCCAAGCTCCTTCATAAGCTCGATCTGAACAGCGCAGTGCTTCTTGATCTCCTCGTGAGCGAACATGATAGCGCCGAGCATAACCTCCTCAGATACCTCGTTCATCTCACCCTCAACCATGAGGATGTTGTCGATAGTACCACCAACCATGATGTCGAGGTCGGCACGCTTCATAGCCTCAAAGCCTGGGTTGATAACATACTCGCCATCGATACGAGCTACTCGTACCTCAGAGATAGGACCACCGAATGGGATGTCCGATACAGCGAGTGCTGCAGATGCAGCCAAACCAGCCAAAGCATCTGGCTGAATATCTTTCTCAGCTGAGATAAGGTTAACTGTCACGAATACCTCAGCGTGGTAATCTGCTGGGAATAGTGGACGCAAAGCACGGTCGATAAGACGAGCAACCAAGATCTCGTTGTCGCCAGCCTTACCCTCGCGCTTCATAAAGCCACCAGGGAAACGACCACATGATGCATACTTCTCCTTGTATTCTACCTGCAAAGGCATGAAGTCAGTACCCTCCTTTGCATCCTTAGCGGCAACAACAGTACCCAAAAGCATTGTGTCGCCCATACGAACAACCACTGAACCATCAGCCTGCTTAGCAAGCTTGCCAGTCTCGATCATGATCTCGCGACCGTCAGCCAAGGTGATTGTCTTCTGTACAGCATTGTACAACTTGTTAGCTTCCATAAAATTTCTAAAAACCTCTAAATATAATCGTCAAAAAAAATAATTCAAGTTGAAATGAAGGCAACTCGCGTTGCCTTCATTCTCAGCACAAGACTACTTACGAAGGTTGAGAGTCTTGATGATTGCGCGGTAGCGCTCGATGTCAACCTCCTTCAAGTACATAAGCAACTTACGACGCTTACCTACGAGACGCAACAATGAACGCTGTGTGCCGTAGTCGTGACGGTTGCTCTTCATGTGCTCGGTAAGGTGGTTGATACGGTAGGTAAATAACGCGATCTGGCTCTCGGGTGAACCGGTGTCGGTTGTAGACTTGCCGTACTGGCCGAACAACTCCTGCTTCTTCTCAGGTGTCAAATACATAGTGATAAATGTTTTATGGTGCGCATCCTTCTCATTTCCCGAGGATTACGCCCCTGGTTCCACTCCACGACAGATCATCCTTACCTTGATCCTGCCGGAGCGTGCGGCAAAGGTACGATAAATTTCGTGAATTACAAAGGCTTTTTCTTAGAAAAAGAGACGTTTATGCAAGAAGTTGTGAAAAAAAATATATTCGCTTGTTTCTTGGTTCTAATTTCTTAATGTCGGTGACCGTGTGTTTCGATTATATATTTCGTTATCTATGCGTGTGATATGTTTTATTCGATGAATATATCATATCTTTAAAAGACGATAAAACAGTTGTTGTGTAGTCTCTTTTGGTGTCGCTATGACACACACTCTTTTGGCTTATACGACCAATTTTTGCCCTATATTGCGCCTTGATATGAGTTGTGTTGGTGTAGCAATAATGACCACTGGAGTGTGCTGTGTGCCACTTATTACCATATATATAAAAAAATAGGGGCTTCCATGGTGTAAAATTGTGAATTTTTACTACCTTTGTAGCCTAATTGGTAATTTGAGAGAGATGTTAACTAAATTTCGTTTGTTTTCACTATTGACCTTTGTATCGGTTTTTGTGTCGCTGGCGGTGTCATGCGATACAAAGAGCGAGCCTCGCTATATCCAGGTTGAGGGTGTAGCTTTGGGTACAAATGTGGTGGTGATATGCAATACGGATCGTAGCGAAGAGGAGATTGTCGAGGTCGTGGCAGAGATAGATGCTGAGGCTAAGGCGTCGATGTCTATCTTCGATGATAGCTCGTTGCTCTCGCGTGTAAATCGTGGCGAGACCGACGGCATCGACAAGCATATAGAACGCAATTTGGAGATTGCCGCTCGCTTTACGGAGCTTAGTGGTGGCGTCTACGATGTGACAATAAAGCCGCTTACGGATGCTTATGGCTTTGCTGGCGAGGAGGGTAGAGTCTCGGAGCCCAACATCGACTCGTTGTTGCAGTTCGTGGGTTTTGAGTTGATTGATGTTAAGGATGGCGAGCTCGTGCGTAAGGATGAGCGTGTGCAGCTCGACTTTAACTCGATAGCCAAAGGCTATACCGTGGACCTCGTGGTCGAGGAGTTGGAGAAGATGGGCATCAGCGACTACCTTGTAAACATCGGCGGTGAGATACGCTGCAAGGGAGAGAATAGAAGCGGCGAGAGGTGGAACATCGCCGTTGAGACCCCCTATGATGGGAATATGACTATGGAGGACTATATCAAGGTCCTTCCTTTGAGCGATTGTGCATTGGCTACCTCGGGTAACTATCGCCGTTTCTACTATACGGAGGATGGTCGCAAGGTTGCTCATACGATAAATCCACTTACGGGCAAGAGTGTTGTCAGCGAGTTGCTGTCGGCCACTGTTGTGGCGCCTACATGTGCTGAAGCAGATGCTGCAGCTACCATGTTCATGGCCATGGGCTCGGAGGGTGGTGCCTTGGAGTTGGCTAAGCGCTGTGAGACAGATTATGGCTGGCGCTACTACTTCATCTATTCGGATGGTGATGGCTATCGTATAGAGTGCTCGGACGAGTTTGAGGATTAGTATTATGAGAGGATTATTGCTATATAACGTCAAGGCTGGTAAGGGAAGGGTCGCAAAGCGCCTCGACCGCATCGTTGCTGAGTTTACGAAGGAGGGCATCGATATAGAGCCCAAGCTCATCGACTTTGCGGATAACCCATTCATTGGCTACGAGGATATAGATCTCGTTGTTATATGCGGCGGTGATGGCACGATTAACTATGTCGTCAACAAGATGCGCGAGAAGGGTATCGACCCGCTCATTGGTATTATCCCTGCCGGCACGGCGAACGACTTTGCTGGCGCCTTGGGTATGCCTAAGGATTATATTAAGGCGGCGCGCAAGATTGCACAGGGCACAGAGTGCCGTGTCGACTGTGGCGAGGTTAATGGCCGCTACTTCGTCAATGTACTCAGTTTTGGTGTGCTCACGACCACATCGCAGCAGACATCTGATAGGGCAAAGCACCGCTATGGCAAGCTCGCCTATGTATGGGTCGGACTCAAGGATCTTGTCACCATGCACGGCATAAAGCTTAAGGTGAAGGTCGACGATGAGGTGTTCGATGCCAATGCGCTGATGTTCCTTGTCTTCAATGGTGAGACTGCCGGACGCTTTCAGTTGGCGCGCGGTGCGAAGGTCGACGATGGTCTCTTCGATGTCTTGGTGTTGGAGAAGCGCAACCCTGTGGTGGCGTGTATGAGCATGGTGCGCTACCTCTTCCGTGGTAAGCCACGTGCTGTGCGTCATTTGCGTAGCTCGTTAGTGGAGATCTACACTGATGGTGAGGAGCGTACCGATGTAGATGGACAGCCAGGTCCAAGCTTCCCGATGTATGTGCGCTGCGAGGCGGGAGCCTTGAGGGTGCGTAAGTAGTAGGGTGGCGCAGATTGATGCAGAACGATATTACTTTTAATTTTATATAAAACTATTGCTAAAGTAAGTTGATGAAGCAGGATGGTATAAAGAGGGCTTCTATTGAGAAGCTAAAGTCGCGATTTGAGACGGCATACTACTCGGAGGATATGGTCATCACTCCGCTTGTTATGTTTCGCGAGTTGGACGACTTGACAGCACTCATTCAGGGTGTCTCTATAGGTGTGACGGTGAGTGGTACTGCTAAGATTAAGATTAACGGCAAGCTCCATGAGCTACGCCCCAATACGTTGTTCATCTTCAATGAGAATACCGTTATTGAGCAGGTTAAGGCCTCGATACGTTCGTCGGGCTATATGATCACCTACTCACGACAGTACCTCAATAGTATTCATGTAGATACGCAGGATCTTATCTCGATCTATCATGGCTTCCTTGATGAGCCATGTGTGCAGGTGGAGCCTCAGGAGGCGGCATATATCCACGATATCTCGAAGCTCATGCGCTCGGTGTTGTGCGACTATGCTCCTACGGCTAACCGCGAGAAGATTATCAGCTCGTTGTTCGCTGCCATGTTCCACTACGTTATGGGCATCTTGCAGCAGCATAGTCTCCCTGGCAACGGCTCGGTGAGCAACCGTACCGACGAGCTCTTCAACCGCTTCCTCGACCTGTTGCGTGAGCACTGTAGCACGGAGCGTAGTGTTGAGTTCTATGCCTCGAAGATGGGAATCACGCCTAAGTACCTCTCGCTCATCCTCAAGAAGAAGAGCGGTCGCAATGCCTCGAAGCTTATCGACGAGGCTGTGGTCTACGAGGCTAAGCGTCTGTTGAAGTATTCGGGTATGAGCATCCAGGAGATTTCGACAAAGTTGAACTTCTCGTCGCAGTCCTTCTTTGGCAAGTATTTCAAGCAGCGTGTGGGCGTGTCGCCATCGCGCTATAAGATATGGAATGGTCGCACGGAGGATGCCATAGCTCAGGAGGGTGAGTTTATGCCCGAGATCACGGAGTAGAAGCAAATAAATCATTAACAATTATAACAAACTTTTATTTTTATGAAAAAACTATTTAATCTATTGATGCTCATGGTGGCGCTGATGTTGCCTTACGCAACATTCGCGCAGGAGCCAGAGACAGTGGCTGTGGATCAGGCAACTGAGGCTGTAGCTGATGTGCAGGTGGTTGAGGTGGATGCTCAGAATGTTGATGCTGTACAGGAGACTGTAGATTCTGTGACTGTAGATTCTGTGACTGCAGATCCTAAGACTGCAGCAGATGCTCCAGCAGAGGTTCCTGTAGTTATGTCTACTGCAGACATCGTTTACGATGAGTCATCAGCCCGTAACGTAGAGTGGGTAATTACTGCAGAGCCTGCAGAGGATGGCCTGTTTAAGGTTACCTTTGATGGTACTATCAAGGATGGTTTCCATGGTTATCCAATGAGTGATTACTCTGCTCCAATTATTGAGTTTGAGAATGCCGAGGTTGTTGGCGAGGTATATGAGCCATTGACAGCCGAGGAGCATACTGATGCATTTGGTACATCTTACTGCTATTATGGTAGAGCTATTTATGTCTACACACTTAAGGCTGCTGCTGGTACAGCTGTTAAGGGTTTTGTTAGTGCTACAATCTGTACTAATGAGGGTGGCGCTTGCACACCCAACGCAGCTGAGTTCACTATTATCATGCCAGGTGAGGCAACAGATGCTGCTGGTGATGAGAGTGGCAGCAATGCTCTTGATTGGGGCTCAATTCTTGCAGCTATCTTGTGGGGCTTCGCAGCGTTGTTGACACCTTGCGTATTCCCTATGGTTCCTATGACCGTATCGTTCTTCGTTAAGGGCTCACAGTCGCCTGCACAGGGTCGTATCCGAGCTTTGACTTATGGTCTCTTCATCGTAGGCCTTTATGTGTTGCCTATCGCTATCCTTGTGATTATGTCGAATATGTTCGGCTCTAATATTGCTGGTGATATCTTCAATACTATCGGTACACACTGGATCCCTAACCTTATCTTCTTCATCATCTTCATGGTATTTGCTGCATCATTCTTCGGTGCATTCGAGATTACCATGCCATCGAAGCTTGTAAATAAGAGTGACGCTGGTGCTGATAAGGGTGGTCTTGTGGGTATCTTCTTCATGGCACTTACCCTCGTACTCGTGTCATTCTCATGTACTGGTCCTATCGTGGGTAGCGTAATCATTAGCTCTACTCAGGGTGGTAACGTATGGATGCCAATCATCACAATGGCTGCATTTGCTATCGCCTTTGCATTGCCATTTACACTCCTCGCATGGTTCCCATCAATGCTTAAGAACTTGCCAAAGAGTGGTGGTTGGTTGAACTCAGTAAAGGTTGTTCTCGGTTTCATCGAGATCGCCCTCGGTCTCAAGTTCTTGATGACTGCTGACCAGACTATGCACTGGGGCTTGCTCGACCGTGAGATCTACCTCGCTATCTGGATCGTAACATTTACATTGCTCGGCTTCTACCTCTTGGGTAAGATTCGCTTCAAGCACGACGATGAGGTTAAGCACGTCTCTGTATTCCGCCTAACTTTGGCTATCGGCGTATTCTCATTCGTAGTATACATGATCCCAGGTATGTTCGGTGCTCCATTGAACGGTATCTCAGGTTATATTCCACCTATGCACACTCAGGATTACCAGATTAATGGTCGTGTTGAGAATGTTAATGCTGGTCGTAAGTATGCCGACTTCCTCCACTTGCCATATCAGCTCCAGGGTCACTTCGACTTGGATGAGGCTATTGAGGATGCTAAGACTCAGAATAAGCCTATCTTCGTTGACGTAACAGGTCACGCATGTAACAACTGCCGTGAGATGGAGACAATGG
>JAZOLM010000045.1:0-25880 GCA_045652985.1 Alistipes sp.
ATATAGAGGGCGTGGTACTCGTCATACTTGTCCCCAGTGTCATCGTAAACAATCATTTACTCGTTATATTGATACTCATAATAATAATGAGTATATCAGTGATAACGTAGGTAAGTGTAACCGTCTTGATAAATGTGGTTACCACTACACACCAAGACAATACTTTGAGGATAACCCATGGAAGCGTGAGAGAGAATGTCGGTCGGTCGAAATATATAGGAAAAACGACCGACCGACAATCTCCACCAAGCCCACGCCGCGCCCCATAGACACCATACCGAAGTGGATATTCGAGCGCAGTCGTAGCAACGGCATGCCGAGGAGCATAGCGAAGTGGGCATCTCACAAGGCGAAGAGAGAGCGCAGCCGTTAAGGAAGTTAGAGAGTTTAGGGAATTTAAGGAGGGCGCAATCATTATTCTCCTTAAACTCATTAAGTTCCTTAAACTCCTTAATTCTCTCTTTGAGATTGCCACGTCGGGCAGAGCCCTCCTCGCAATGACGCTCCTTAACCTCCCTAATCTCATTATTACTAATGTCGACTAACGTCCGTGCTTAGTTTCCCACAACTATTTGATTAATTACTTTTTTTTTGTATCTTTACGCCGCAAAGTGCAATATTATATTCACAAGGGGAGTAAATGACCAAAAATCGTGGATATATAGTGCAACGATTAATATTATAAACTAACATAAATAAACTAATTAACCATGAGAAAACTTTTTAGCATCTTTGCACTCGTTGCAACCATTGCTGCGGTTGTCGGATGTCAGCCCGACACCCCCGAGCCACAGCCACAGCCAAACCCTGGCGGCTCAAAGCCCGAGATTACACTCACCGAGGGCGAGGTCACTGCCAATGCACTCACCTTTGAGGTTACGACAACCGTTGCTGGTGAGCTCGGCTATGCCGTAGTTGCCGAGGGCTACAGTGCACCATCTATCAACGAGCTATTCGCACACAACACCGTAAAGGTTGAAAACAAGGCGACAATCACCATCGACAAGCTCAACGACAACACCAACTATACCCTCTACGCGGTGCTTCGCGCTGAGAATGGCGGCACGCTGAGCGACCCTAAGAAGCTCACATTCACAACGCCTGACGATGGCGAAGATAACCCTATTACAATCGATAACGTGGGCTACGACAACGCCACCTTTACCATCAACATCCCTGGCAGCATCATCTTCCAGTGCATCGACAAGGCATCGTTGGAGTATTATAGTCAGAGCCCTGAGTCGTACATCCAGACTCCCGGTATCGGTATCGCTGAGAATGGTCCATTGACAGTTGAGTGGTATGATGGTGGCTCGTATGGCAGCTACGAAATGCGTATGCGCGAGGATAGCGAGTACTACGTTATCGCAGCATCATGCGACAGCCAGAAGAACATCACAGGCAAGATCTACATGGAGGAGTTCAAGACCCTTCGCAAGCCTACATCGGAGGCAGGCATCACAACCAATCTCATGAGCATCGGCTCTACATCGGTGGAGATCATGACACAGCCCGACGACACCGTCGTTGAGTACTACGTATATGTTCGCGACAAGATGTGGTCTGACAGCATCGTTGATGGCTATGGCGAGTCTATGCTCCTCAACCTTGTGAAGAACCCTAACGCTGGCTCATGGCACCTCTCTGACGACCACTGCGACACATGGGGCGGTCTTACACCAGAGACCGACTACTACTGCCACATCGTGGTTATCGACAACAAGGGCGCAGAGGCTCTCACACGCATTGAGTTCACAACAACAGCTAAGCAGCTCGCTGCACCAACCGTGGAGATGTCTGTAACCGAGGATGCTAACTCTCCTCACAACACCCTCTACCTCAACCTACGCTCTGACTCTGCAGCAAGCGCAAAGGTGGTATTCCGCGCAACAGCAGATGTTCACGCAAAGCGTGTGGAGGGCTACGACGACCAGTATATCGTAAACAACTTCGGTACTGAGATTGGCCAGGTAGACATCGACGCTATCAACAACACTGGTCTCTCTATCAAGATGGAGGACTTGTGGCCAGAGGTGGAGTACACAGTGATGGTAAGCATCAGAAATGCCGAGCACACCGAGACATTCAAGACTACCACCTACACCACACCTAAGCAGGCAGCAGCACCTCGCGTAGAGTCTGAGCTCTTCACATCGCTCCTCGGCGAGTGGGAGATGACCTACACCCTCATCCAGGAGAATGGCATCACAGCTACCGTTAGCGACGTTGTGACAATCGCTCAGGGCGTTGACGCAAAGACAAATGCCGACTACCGCGACCAGAACCGCCTTGTAATCCTCGGCCTCCCATTCAACGTATCGGCACAGGGCGTATACTCACCACTTCCAGTATTCACCCCTACAGACCTCTTGGAGGAAAATCCTAACTACTACGCTAAGGGTCAGAACCTCATCTATCGCGACTACGGTCCTAAGTTCTTCCTCGAGATTGGCGAGGGCGATGTTCTCACAGTGCCTTCATCAAAGGGTGAGTATCTCTACAACTGGGCTGCGGAGGGCTTCCTCAACTTCTTCGGTTGCGACTACGAGAACCAGTTCACAGCTCCTGCAACATTCCCAGTGACAATCTCTGATGGTGGCGACACCCTCACTATCGGTGCTTGCCACGCGGGCGAAGAGTTCGGCTACGGTATCTATCGTCCTGCGGTATTCCTCAACGAGTACCAGCTCAAGGCGTGCGCTACAGGCGACATCGTACTTAAGCGAAAGAAGTAATCAACAAATAAGTGTGGGGAGGGCAACCTCCTCACACATGTTATATACAAATTAGGTATGAAGAAGATATTATTTGCACTTGTGGCACTCCTCGGCTTCGTGGCTTGCGACAACAACGACCCTGTCATCGAGGAGCGATTGAACTTATTGGTCGATAAGGCTGAGATTATCGCCGACGGCGAGGATTGCGTGACCTTCATCGTAAAGAACTCTCAGGGTGAAGTATTGGAGGATGCCATCATCTACTTTGCCGACACCAACGAAGCATTGGAGGGTAAGACCTTCAAGACAAAGTTCCCTGGCGAGTATAATTTCTATGCTAAGCATGGCAACGCTAAGTCGGAGGTATGGCAGGTATATGCCAAAGAGCCAGGCGACACCCCTGAGCCCCCTGTGACAGGCACACTAACATTGGAGGTCGACAAGAGCGAGATTAACGCCGATGGTACCGACAAGGCTACCTTCACCGCAAAGTGGAATGGCAACATCGTGGAGGCTATCATCTACAATGCCGCAGATAGAACTCCTATCCAGGGCAACACGTTCTCTACAACCGAAGCTGGCGACTACATGTTCTACGCCAAGACTACCATCGAGGAGTTTGGCGAGGCTACATCTGAGGAGGTGAAGGTGACAGCAAAGGCCACAGAGCCTGAGCAGGAGAAGCCTATCACCATCGAGGCTACCAGCAACACCATACGTGCCAACGGCATCGACAGCGTGATGCTCATCGTAACACAGGATGGCGCAAACGTAACAAGCCAGTCGACAATCTACGCCAATGGTAGCGTTGTAAATGGCAATAAGTTCGCAACCACAACACCAGGCACCTACACCATCTACGCAACCAAGGGCTCGGTAACATCTAACGAGATTACCATCACTGCCGAGGCTGTGGAGAGCGGCAAGAGCATCGTCTTTGCCGAGGGCGTGACTATCAGCTCGGGCTGGTATGATGTCAACAAGAAGGGCGCAGGTGACAATGGCGATATCAACATGTGCTGGGCAGCAGCCTCGGCAAACATGATTCAGTGGTGGCAGGACCGCTATGTTGCTGCTGGAGGCACCCTACCATCAACAGCCATCAACGGCCCAGGTACTAAGGTTTACGGCTCGTTCTCACCTTATGAGTTGGCACTTATGGAGATGTACCACGACGAGTGGAACAACAATAAGGGCGGTCACCCCGAGGAGGCTATTCCTTGGTACTTCGAGGGTAAGCTCTATGGTGGCGAGTATGCATCATCAGGCTCACAGGCATACCCTCTCACCGAGGGTGGCTACTGGAAGAGCGTATGGAGCAGCGTAGAGCCTTATATCTACCGTGGCTACTCTCACGACATCTTCGCAAGCCAGTATCCTCAGATGTACACCTACTGCTACAACAACTACTACCTCTGGGGTAACGGCTCATCGTTGCAGGGCAAGGAGCGTCTTGCATACTTCTCGAACCTCGTTGTCGAGTCATTCGAGCGTGGTATGGCGAGCTTGACAATCGCACTCAGCGAGAACATCGCTTCGTTGCACCACTCGGTGACAATCTGGGGTTATGAGATTGACAACGCGACAGGTCTTCTCACACGCATCTGGATTACCGACTCTGACGACCAGATGTCGGAGCCTAAGCAGCAGCTCCTCAACGAGTATAGCGTGAGCATTAACGAGGGTAAGTCACACATCAAGCTCTCAGGCAACACACGCTACGGCAACGCATGGATAGTATCTATCCACCCATTCTCGGGCTATGGCTCAGCAGAGTAACAAAGGCTAATAACAAGGGGGTGTCCAACGAGTTTCGTGGATGCCCTCACGTTATTTAGTAATAAAGTGAAAGGTGAGAAGTGAAAAGTAAGGAGCGCTTCGCGTGAGTTTTATATGCGTTGCAGACACCACACTTTTCAGTTTTCACCTTTGACTTTTCACCTTAAAGTGTAATTCATATACACCATACGAAGATGACACATATTAAGAGATATATCTCACCCGACATGGAGGTTGTGGAGATTGAGGTGGAGCGTGGTTTTGATAGTAGCGGCGTTGAGATACCTGATTTTGAAAACGAAAACGAGCTTTAGGCACATGAGAAGATATATAAACTATATAACCGTAATGCTCTGTGCCTCACTCCTTATGGCGTGTAGCAACGATATTGAGATTAGCGTTGCGACACCCGACAACGAGGTGCAGATGGTTGACATCACCATCATGGCGAGCCACGATGATAGCACACGCGCCATGCTCGACGGCAACCGCGCAGAGTGGGAGGTGGGCGACAGCATCACTGTGGCACTCACGAGCAACACCACGAAGTACTACACCTTCACCATAGCCTCGGCGAAGGATATCACAGAGGAGGGCAAAATGGCACACTTCACAGGTAGCCTACCCGTAGGTAGCTACTCGAATGTCGTAGCCCTCTACCCCGCCATCACCGACGGCAGCAGCGCGACACTCAGCCGTCATGACGACGTAGTATACATGGCAGCGACACACGATGGGGCATTGACAATCAGCAACACCTCGGCGTCACTATCGCTAAGCTTCTCGCACCTGATGCACAAGGTCGACTATAATCTGACGTGTGAGACGGGATATACGGCAACCGACATATCGCACGACATTGGCATTGAGATGGTGGCAAAGAGCAACCAAGAGGTTGTCACACTTCCCCAATGCTACAGCTTTAGCCTCGCTGAGGGCTATATGGATATGGTTCAGGCGACCTCCTCGTCGCATATCGCCGACTTTGCAACACACAACTTCGCGACCGAGCCCGTGGCCTCCCTCCTACTCTTTCCAACGACCATCGAGGATGCCGAGTTGGAGTTCAACATCTACGTTGAGGGCAGAAAGGCACACACCATCACCAAGAGCTTGGGGCGCGACATCACCATGTCGGCAGGCAAGACAACAACGGTAAACCTTCAGTTAGGCGAGGATAACAGATGTGTAGAGGAGGATACAACCACAGGCGGCGCCGTTAGTGACTTCACCCCCGACTACTACATACACACGCTAAAATCGGGCGTGTCGGGCGTGTCACTAAGCTATGGCATAGGCTACCGCGCCTACATGGAGAGTGGTCACTTCGACATCCACATCCCGGCAAAGTATGCCTCAACGAGCAGTATCAACGAGGGCGAGTACACCTGGACAGGTACATCATGGTTTGGCTACAATAGCTTCCAGGACTTCACCACACGCAATATTCCATCTATTTTTGGACTCACATCTACCGCGAGCCTCGGCAATGGCTCGAAGATGAGGGTGGCGAAGAGCGGCGATAGCTACACTATAGATATCACCCTCGTGGACAAGAACGGCAAGAGCGTGAAGGTGCAATACATAGGTGAGCTCAATGTGGATAATGGCGGTCAAATGGGTGGTGGTAGCGGCAATGGTAGCAGTGGCGCGAACACAGAGATTACGCTCACAACGCTCACACAACAGGGCAACACCCTAAGCGGCAGCAGCGCATCGGGCGAGAGCATCACGCTCAGCGTGAACGACATTGATGGCATAGGCGCAGGATACTACGAGCACACGACAACAAGCAACAACCAGCACAAGGGCTACTTCAATATCTCGAATGTCAAGGTGGGGGGAGCAACAAAGAGTGTCAAGTCGGCAATCTTGTATCTTGCAGAGGACGGCAGCGCCACCACTATGCACGCCGAGATAACCTTCGACGATGGCACAACGCGCCACTTTGCATATGAGGGCATTGTGGATACCCCTGCGGTTGAGGGCGAGATAACGCTATCGGCATCGAAGAGCTCGATTGTGGGCAATGGAGTCGACAAAGTGACCTTCAAGGTGGTTCAGGATGGCAAGGATGTGACCTCGGCGAGCGACATATACCTCAACGGCACAGCCATAGCGTCATCCTACACCTCGACAACCCCTGGAACATACACCCTATATGCCATAAAGGGCACGAAGCGCTCGAACAACATCACGCTAACAGTCACGGAGTACACGCCATCGCAGCTGACCATCACCGCATCGAAGGAGGAGATTGTGGCAGACGGTAGCGACAGCGTGACATTCACCGTAAAGGGGGATGGTAGCATAGACTTGACCAACAAGTGCAACATATATGTAAACGGCACGAAGCTTAGTGGCAACACATATAGGACAAGCTCCGCAGGCACATACTCCGTATACGCGAAGTATAACAGCGTGACATCCAACACTATAACCCTCAGAGCTATCGCCTCGGACAAAAGCATCGTCTTTGCCGAGGGCGTGACCTTGACATCGGGTTGGTACGACGTCAACAAGATGAAGGAGGGCAACAATGGCGACACGATGATGTGCTGGGCAGCCGCTGCGTCGAATATGATTCAGTGGTGGCAGGATAGATACGTTGCTGCGGGCAACACACTCCCCTCGGGTGCCGTTACAGGCGTAGGTACTAAGATGCACACGGGCACAGGCTTCAGCCGCTGTTATGAGTTGGCGCTAATGGACCTCTTCCACTCGCAGTGGACAAACCTCGAGCGCGGCAGTCAGCCGGACTACGCCATAGCGTGGTACTTCGAGGGTAAGCTCAATGGTGGCGAGTATGCTCAAAATCAGGCAAAGCCGACAACCTCGGGAGGATACTTCAGCAGCGTGTGGAGCAGCATCTACCCTCGACTCTACCACGACTACAAGGATCAGGTGTTGCCACACCTATGCTACGATCTCTACACCGTATGCTTTAACTACTACACCCTGTGGGGCAGCAAGCAGGGCAACGAGGCGTTAGCTGAGTTCACGAGCTATGTAGCGACATCTATCGACCGCGGCATCGCCTCGCTCACCATCCAGCCCGGTAGCGGCGCACTACACGCCATCACGCTCTGGGGCTATGAGATCGACAACGCCACAGGTCGTGTGTCACGCATCTGGGTTACAGACTCCGACGACCAAACTACAGAGCCTAAGACAGCCACGCTCAACGAGTACAACGTTAGCATCAGCGGCAACAAGATTAAGCTCAACGGCACTACACGCTATGGCGAGTGCACGGTAATTGACATCATACCTCTCTCGGGCTACGGCTCAGCGGAGTAGTGCAAACAGGGGCGAAAAGCGTGAACTTTTCGCTCTTGTTGTTTGTCTACCGAATATTTTTCGTACATTTGCAAAAATTATTGAATTACTAATTTATAGAACATCCCTTAACTATGGATGAGATTATCGTAAACTATAAACGCGAGGACCAGTATAACCAGGAGCGCATCGAGCAGCTCAAATATCACTACGGCGAGATACTTCGACTTCTCGGCGAGGACCCTGAGCGTGAGGGCTTGATTAAGACCCCCGAGCGCGTGGCTAAGGCGATGTCATTCATCACCAAGGGCTACGCCCAGGACCCTATTGCCATACTACGCTCGGCGATGTTCAAGGAGGAGTATCAGCAGATGGTCTTGGTCAAGGATATCGAGCTATTCTCCGTGTGTGAGCACCATATGCTACCATTCATTGGCAAGGCTCACGTGGCATATATTCCTAATGGTCATATCACAGGACTCTCGAAGATTGCGCGCGTCGTAGAGTGCTTCGCACGTCGCCTACAGGTGCAGGAGCGCCTCACGGTGCAGATTCGCGACAGCATACAGCAGGCACTCAACCCTATGGGTGTTGCCGTAGTCATCGAGGCAAGCCATACCTGTATGCAGATGCGTGGTGTTGAGAAGCAGCGCTCAGTGACCACCACCTCGGCATTTACCGGCATCTTCCTCTCAGACCAACGCACACGCGAGGAGTTCATGCAGCTTATAAAGTAGTATACACGCTTCCAAGATTTAGGCTCAATGAGGGTTGTCGTAGGTCTTTCGGGAGGTGTTGACTCGTCGGTGGCAGCATACCTGCTCAAGCAGCAGGGGCATGAGGTCATCGGACTCTTTATGCGCAATTGGCACGACACAACAGGAACCCTCGAGGGCGACTGCCCATGGTACGACGATCAGGTATTTGCCGAGCTTGTAGCCAAGAGACTCGATATAGAGTTTCACTATGTAGACCTCTCGGAGGAGTATCGCAAGAGGGTTGTTGACTATATGTTCGCGGAGTATGAGGCGGGACGTACGCCCAACCCCGACGTGCTGTGCAACCGCGAAATTAAGTTCGACGTATTCCTCAAGGAGGCGCTTAAGTTGGGTGCCGAGCGTGTGGCAACAGGACACTACTGCAGACGCGAGGAGTGGATTGATAACGAGGGTGTTACCCATTATAAGTTACTCGCCGGCAGCGACCCCAACAAGGATCAGAGCTACTTCCTCTGTCAGCTTACGCAGGAGCAGCTGAGCTACGCCATGTTCCCTATTGGCGACCTGCTAAAGCCCGAGGTGAGGCGCATCGCCACCGAGCAGAAGCTCGCCACAGCCAAGCGCAAGGACTCGCAGGGCATATGCTTCGTGGGCAAGGTCGACCTACCGGTATTTCTACAGCAACAACTAAAGCCCAAGGAGGGCAACATACACGAGATACTACCCCACTCGCCACGCTTCGTGAGGGATTGTGCCGCGGATGACTACAAGAGCCTCAGCGAGCCCTATCGTCTTACGGTGCGCGACGGCAAGAAGATAGGCACACACCAGGGAGCACACTTCTACACCATAGGTCAGCGCAAGGGCTTAGGCATAGGTGGACGCAAGGAGTCGCTGTTCATCATCGGCACGGATGTTAAGGAGAATGTCATATTCGTTGGCGAGGGTGATGGCCACCCAGGACTACACCGCAAGGCACTACGCATACGCCCCGAGGATATACATTGGGTAGATGCGGCTGATGGCATGACCATTGGCGAACGCCGTCGCTATGAGGTGCGCATACGCTATCGCCAGCCACTGCAACAGGCGGAGCTTATCATGGACGAGGAGGGACTCTATATCCTCTTCGATGAGCCACAGCGAGGTATCACCGCAGGTCAGTTTGCGGCATGGTACGCAGGCGATGTTCTGGTCGGCAGCGGCGTCATAGAGAGTTAGCTCGACCAAAGCGCAGGGTCATTTGGCACACACAAAGTGACAAAATGTCACACGCGGTGTCAGTTTGAAATACAATATGTCATACACAAAGAGAGTAATGCGTCATATTTGGCGCATTTTTTTGTTTGGTATGCCATTTGTTTATCCCAAAAGCGTTGGACGCAACGAAAGTTCAACCCCCAAAAGCGAAACAAAGTAATTAACAAATAAAAACATTTAGATTATGAGCAAGATTATTGGTATCGACTTAGGTACAACCAACTCATGTGTTGCAGTAATGGAGGGTAACGAGCCCGTAGTTATTCCTAATGCAGAGGGTCACCGCACTACCCCATCGGTAGTTGCCTTCACCGAGGGCGGCGAGCGCAAGGTGGGCGACCCAGCAAAGCGTCAGGCTATCACCAATCCAAAGCGCACAGTATTCTCAATCAAGCGCTTCATGGGTGAGCGTTACGACAACGTCACTGAGGATATCAAGCGTGCACCATACGCTATCGTTAAGGGCGACAACAACACCCCACGTGTAGATATCGACGGTCGTATGTATACTCCACAGGAGATCTCAGCAATCACACTTCAGAAGATGAAGAAGACCGCTGAGGACTACCTCGGTCAGGAGGTTACCGAGGCTGTTATCACCGTGCCAGCATACTTCTCTGACTCACAGCGTCAGGCAACAAAGGAGGCTGGTGAGATCGCAGGCTTGAAGGTACGCCGTATCATCAACGAGCCTACAGCTGCTGCCCTTGCATATGGTCTCGACAAGAAGCAGGACGATATGAAGATCGCCGTATATGACCTTGGTGGTGGTACCTTCGATATCTCTATCTTGGAGCTTGGCGATGGCGTATTCGAGGTAAAGTCGACAAATGGTGATACACACCTTGGTGGCGATGACTTCGACCACGTGCTTATCGACTACATGGCAGAGATCTTCAAGGCGGAGCACCACATCGACCTTCGTCAGGATCCTATGGCATTGCAGCGCTTGAAGGAGGCTGCTGAGAAGGCTAAGATTGAGCTTTCATCGGCAACAACAACCGACATCAACCTCCCATACATCATGCCAGTAAACGGTATCCCACAGCACCTTGTGATGACACTCACACGTGCTAAGTTCGAGCAGTTGTGCGACCACCTTGTGCAGAAGACCATCGAGCCTTGCCGCATCGCTTTGCGCGACGCAGGCTTCACAGCAGCTCAGATCGACGAGGTTATCCTCGTGGGTGGCTCAACACGTATCCCAGCTATCCAGCGCGTTGTTGAGGAGTTCTTCGGCAAGACACCTAACCGCTCAGTAAACCCTGATGAGGTTGTTGCTGTAGGTGCTGCAATCCAGGGTGGTGTGCTCACAGGCGAGGTTAAGGATGTATTGCTCCTCGACGTAACCCCACTATCACTCGGTATCGAGACCTTGGGTGGTGTCTTCACAAAGCTTATCGAGGCTAACACAACAATCCCTACACGCAAGAGCGAGGTATTCTCAACAGCTGCCGACAACCAGCCTACCGTTACTATCAACGTATGCCAGGGTGAGCGTCCTATGGCTCGCGATAACAAGTCTATCGGTCAGTTCAACCTCGACGGCATCCCTGCAGCACCACGCGGCGTGCCACAGATTGAGGTAACGTTCGATATCGACGCTAACGGTATCCTCAACGTATCGGCTAAGGATAAGGGCACAGGCAAGGAGCAGAAGATTCGCATCGAGGCATCAAGCGGTCTTACCGACGCCGAGATCCAGCGCATGCGCGACGAGGCTAAGGCTAACGAGGAGAAGGATAAGCAGGAGAAGGAGCGCGTGGAGAAGATCAACGCTGCCGACTCAAACATCTTCGCTACCGAGAAGCAGCTCAAGGAGTATGGCGATAAGCTTCCAGCAGATAAGAAGGCGGCTATCGAGGATGCTCTTGGCAAGCTCAAGGAGGCACACAAGGCACAGGACATCGCAGCTATCGACAAGGCTATCGAGACCTTGAACGCTGCATGGCAGGCTGCCTCACAGGACCTCTACGCTCAGCAGCAGGCACAGGGTGCTCAGGGCGCACAGCAGGGTCCAGGTGCTCAGCAGGGCGGCGAGCAGAAGGCACAGCCAGAGGACGTTGAGTTCGAGGAGGTGAAGTAATCCGCAACGACCAAATATTATAGGATCGGCATAACGCCCCTATAGCAACAGGAGGCTGACTAAAAAGTCCTTTTGGACTTTAGGTCAGCCTTTGTTTTGTTTGTCATTGAGTACGCTTACATTTGTATAATAAAAAAATATGGCTATTCCATTGAAAAACACTGGAATAGCCATTATTATATCAAAAAGTTTTCGTATATTTAGGTGCAGAAAAAGCAGGCTTGCGTCAGGGCGACCGTGTAGAGAAAATCAACGGAATGACTGCTAATGATCCTAACACTCCCACTCTCAATTCATTGCCAGACAAACTTACTCTCTCGGTTGCGCCTCCTCAGAATAAACTGGTTTATTAATGGGAAGTGTTAGCTATGTTCGTGGACGCTTCTTCCACCGAAAATCACAACAGAACCCTTACACGTGGTACAACGTGCTAATACTCGACTTTAGATAGGAACAATCCGCAGGCGGGGGCGCCAGCACTCGAGCGGCTCAAATCCTTCGAGAGGATGATATCCTCGAACTCCGCAACGCTATATCTACCACGTCCCACATCGACCAAAGTACCGACAATGGCACGCACCATATTACGCAAAAACCTATCGGCACGGATGGTGAAGCGCAGCGTTCCATCACTCTCCCTCTGCCACTCGGCATGTGATATGTGACAGATGTTGGTCTTATTGTTTGAATTGAGCTTAGCAAACGATGTAAAATCCTCATGCTCGAGGAGTTTTCGCGCCGCAGCGTTCATCTTCTCGACATCCAACTCCACGGCAAAATACCATGCCGAATAGCGGCGAAATGGCATCTTCTGCATGGTGAGAAAGTAGGTATACTCCCTCTGCTTGGCATCGAAGCGAGCATGCTTATCAGCCTCAACCTCGTATATACGCATGATTGCGATATCTGCGGGTAGCACCTTGTTCATCTTATAGGCAAGCTGCAGGCAATCCACCGCCACATTGCTATCGAAGTGCGCGATGTAGAACGAGGCGTTGACACCCGTATCGGTACGCCCTGCGCCCACAATCTCAGTAGGCACACGCAGGAGCATCGAGAGTTTCTCCTCGATGACACCCTGCACAGTCATAGCATCGGGCTGTCGCTGCCAACCGCAGTAAGCAGCACCGTCATATTGTAGTTCGATAAAGTAGCGCACAGAAATCCTATTTTCTGCACAAAGATAAGAAAAAAAGAGGAAAGTGTGGTTCACTCAGGGTTTATTTTGTGGGAGAGGTGGGGAAGATAGGGGGAATAGAACGAATGGGATAAATGAGGAGCGCGGGGATAGTGAGTTTAGAGAGTTTAAGGAATTTAAGGAGATTAGGACGATTGGGACGATAAGGCGAGGGTATCACTTCCACATCTTCCCTATCTTCCCTATAAATTCCACCTCGATTTACAGCCCGAGGGGTCTTACTTTTAGTGATGGGCCGAGAATGACCCCTTATCACAACAAATTACTTGTTGCGATAAACAATCTTTATCTCTCTTTGAGATACAGGTATTAGCGCTTCGCCGTTATATTTGGTCGCTTCAATTAGATTTCTTGATGAGTCGTATTTATAAATCCACTTACTTCTCAACGAGCCATCAGTGTAGTATCCAGCCTCCTCAATCATATTTCCAGAGGAGTCGTATTTATAAATCCTCTTAAATCTTAACGAGCCATCAGAGTTGTATTCAGTCACCTCAATCATATTTCCAGAGGAGTCGCATTTATAAATATGCTTACTTCTCAACGAGCCATCAGAGTTGTACCAAGCCTCCTCAATCTTATTTATTGATGAGTCGTATTTATAAATTTCCTTCCAATCTAACGAGCCATCAGAGTTGTAATAATCCTCCTCAATCTTATTTCCAGAGGTGTCGTATTTATGAATATACTTACGAGCCAACGAGCCATCAAAGTTGTATTCAGCCATCTCAATCTTATTTCCAGAGGAGTCGTATTTATAAATTTCCTTACAATTCAACGAGCCATCAGAGCTGTACCAAGCATACTCAATCACATCTCCAGCATTATTAAAGCAATACTTTTTCTTATATTGGACATTGCCTCTAATAACCTCGCCAAATTTATCATGTAGCTCATACCCTGTTATAGTCACAGACTCGACATTGCCATAGAGTGGGAAACTGCCATTCCAACCTTGACGCTCGGGAGCCTGTGCCCTTGTTGTAGCTATTGAGCCACATAGGGCAACGAGTAAAAATAGGCGTTTCATAGTTATTGTGTTTAAGTTATGATTGTAGTTAAATGTTTCCACAACGAAGGTACGAAAAAAAGGTGAAAAACAAAAGGTTGAAGGTAAAAGTTTGGGGTGATAGGGAAGATAGGGGGAATAAGGAATTTAAGAAACTTAGGGAACTTAGGGAAAGACTATCACTAAACTCCCTAAATTCATTAAATTCACTAAACTCCTTAATCTACCACCTAAATCAGCACACTAATTTGTTGTTAGAGTGGTGTAGCAGTGGCGCTGACATGAAAAAGCTCCGGATGGGCTGTACTTGGCGTACTGCTCATTCGGAGCTTTGATTGAAGCGTCGCTGATGCGCCGCTATCACAACAAATTACATGTGGATAGCGCAACCAAGAGCATCCTCCGCAGCCTCCATCACAGCCTCATGCATAGATGGGTGTGCATGGATGGTGCGAGCGATACGATGAGCGTTGACGCCCAACACCTTAGCGAGTGTAGGCTCACCAATCATCTCGGTTACGTTGTGACCCACAAAGTGAGCACCAAGCAACTTCTCTTCCGCATCGAAGATAAGCTTCACAAAGCCATCGCGCTCACCAGCAGCAGTAGCCTTACCCGAAGCGGTATATGGGAACTTACCAACCTTATAGTCGATACCTGCAGCCTTAGCCTGCGCCTCGGTCATACCCACAGAGGCAACCTCTGGAGAGGTGAAGATGCACGATGGGATTGTCGAGTAGTCGATAGCCTCTGGGTTAAGACCGCAAATATGCTCCACGCAGTGGATAGCCTCTGCCGATGCTACGTGTGCAAGGGCTGGTGTGGCGATGATATCACCGATAGCATAGACGCCGTCAACAGCTGTTTTATAGTGCTCGTCGACCTTAATCTTGTCGCGCTCAATCTCGATGCCAAGCTCCTCAAGACCCATATCCTCGATATTCGACTTGATGCCCACTGCCGACAACACGACATCTGCCTCGAGGGTCTGAGCACCCTTCTTGCCCTCGACCTCAACCACGCACTTGCCATCCTCGCGAACAGCAACCTGCTTAACGGTTGTAGAGGTCATCACGGTAGCGCGTAGCTTGCGGAAGGCGCGCTCCATAGCCTTGGCAGTATCCTCATCCTCCAAAGGCATAATCTGTGGCATATACTCAACGATGGTCACCTTAACGCCCATAGTAGCGTAGATATATGCGAACTCAGAGCCGATGGCACCCGAGCCGACAACAACCATGCTCTCGGGCAACTCGGGCAATACCAAAGCCTCCTTCGATGAGATGATATGCTTGCCGTCGATAGGCATGAAAGGCATGACGCGTGGACGAGCACCCGTAGCGAGGATGATGTTATCAGCCTCATACTCAACGCCCTCAACCTCGACAACATCCTGCGCCTTGAGGCGACCGAAGCCGGCGATAACGTCGATATTGTTCTTCTTCAAGAGGAACTGAACGCCCTTGTTCATGGTTGTGGCAACCATACGCTCGCGCTCAACCATCTTTGTCCAGTCGGGCTTCACCTCACCCTCGATAGCTACGCCATAGGTGGCAGCAGCCTTACAGTCGGCAAATACCTGTGCAGAGCGCACGAGTGCCTTGGTAGGGATGCAGCCCCAGTTGAGGCACACACCGCCAGCATCTGCCTTCTCGACGATAGCCACGCGCTTGCCACACTGTGCAGCGCGGATTGCAGCTACATAGCCACCTGGGCCTGAGCCAATAACGATAATATCGTATCTCTCCATAATGATAACTCTTTAATCGTTGTTTTCTACAATTACTTTACCACCTTGAGAATCTCACCCTTGTCGTGAGCCACGGCACGCTTCCAATTCTCGCTGTAGCCAGGCTGCTCGATAATGCCAGGGATATCCTTACCATTGCCATTATCAACGAACACGCCGTTCTCCTCGCCCTTAACATTACCATCAATATACTTCACCATGAGGTACTCGTCGAGACCCTCCCAGAGGTGGAAGAGGAACTGAGCGTTATCAACGCTGAACTGTGTAGCCATCTTGCGAGCCTTCTTCTCGCTGAGACCTGCGATCGCAGCGTCGAACTCCTTGACAGTCTCGATCATGGTGTTCTCCCATGCGTCAACATGCTGGCGTACGGTCTTACCCACGGTGTTGTAGCGCAAGTATGCGAACTGAGCTACGCGGTTAGTAATCCAGAACATAGAGGTATCAGAGTACTTAAGCATAGTACCGTTGCCTGTTCTGAGGCACTCGGGAACCTCCAAAGAGTTAACATAGATAGGTGTTAGTGGTGATGTTGCAGCATCGTCGGTACCGAACCAGAGGATACCCACCTTGCCAGGGCGTGCCTGACCTACAAGCCAGAAGCCAGTCTGCTGAGTGGCGATAGCACGCTCATTGCAGTACTCAACGCCATCAACCTCGAAGTACATAGGACGCCAGCGGTATGGGCACTCCTCGCCACCAGCACCAATATCGTTAGTCATATCCATCTTAGTACCCTCGTAGTGGTCGCGCATGCAGTCCATCAACAACTTTGGAGATACCTTCTCGCGAGGCATAACCCACAAAGGCATACGGTTGTTAGGGTTGTAACCCATAGCGTAGTCCTCATACTGATCCATATCGTCAGCTACGGTGCGGAAGAAAGCCCATACACGAGCCTCGCAGCCACGCATAGCACCGAAGTCGAGTGGAGCATAGGCATCAGCAAAGCTGAAATCCTCATTAGCACCCTCGAACCAGCCGAACTTACGAGCCACGTCTGCTACATCTGGAGCGTAGAGGCAGTTCTCAGGGTCGTTCCATGGGAAGGTGGTGATACGAGCCTGGTTGGCGTGTGCCGACACATAGCCATCGGGCACGCGGCGTGCCACCCATACGATACCCTTATCCTCTGGACCCTTGCCGATAAGCTCCATAATCCACACCTCCTCAGGGTCAACGAGTGTGAACGACTCGCCTGATGAGCAGTAGCCATAGGTGTTAGCAAGGTAAACGATCATATCGATAGCCTCTCGAGCAGTCTTGCAACGCTGCAAGGTGATATAGATTAGTGAGCCGTAGTCGATACCACCCTTAGGATCCTCCAACTCGTGACGACCACCGAAGGTAGTCTCGGTGATGAAGAGCGAGTGCTCGTTAGAGTTACCGAGAGTGCGGTAGCGCACCTCCTGCTGAGCAATCTGACCGATATAGCGACCAGTATCCCACTCAGTTACATCCATCCATGGGGTGTACTTACCAGGGACATAGCTATACAACGAGCCATACAAGCCATGAGAGTCGGCAGCATAGGTCACCATATTAGAGCCGTCGGTTGACGCACCACGCGTCACGATAAGGTTTGTACAGGCATCCGCCGTTGAGATACCCATAACAAATGCGCCCACAAGGGCGATGGTTTTGAATAGTTTGTTCATACTTTCTGTTAGGTTGTTTATAAATTATTTACTATATATTTCTAAAATCTTCGAAAGATACAAATTTATTTTGAAATAGCTGCTCTGTTATCTAATAATTTATACTTTGGTGGTACCGTAAGTAACTCTTTAAGGCACGATTGGAATACCTTGATACATAGTATGGCATATCTCTGCAATACGCAATTGTTATACTATGTTTGAAGAAAATGTGAGAATATGCGGCTTTAACCATGGGGATAATGTGAAATTTTCACCTTTTATCGTGCAAATTGTGTGAAATTTGTTATATTTGCAGTGCCATAAATAAATATGAGACATGGACAAGCTGCTTAAAAGAAAGGTTGATGCCTACTTAATGGCGTGGAAAAATAATCCAGACAGAAAGCCTCTTATCATAAAAGGTGCTCGTCAGATTGGTAAAACTCGTTCTATTGAAGAGTTTGCCAAGAGGAGTTACGCAAGTGTTATCCAGATTAATTTTGTAGAGCAAAAGAAATATAGGGCTATTTTCAACGATGGTTTTGAAGTAGATACCATCTTGAAAAATATCTCCTTGCTCAATCCCGAGTTTAAGTTTATTCTGGGTGATACTATATTCTTCTTTGATGAGTTGCAGGCTTGTCCTAATTGTGCCACATCGTTGAAGTTCTTTAAGCTTGATGGACGATACGATGTTATTTGTTCAGGCTCTTTGATGGGTATTAATTACAAAGAGATAGAGTCGAATAGCGTAGGATATAAAGAGGACTATGAGATGCACTCTATGGATTTCGAAGAGTTCCTTTGGGCTAAAGGGTATTCTGAAGAGTTTATAGAGGAGCTTTATCAACATATGTTGGAGGTTAAACCTCTTGCGGATTTGCAAATGGATGTTCTTATGGGGTTGTTCCGCGACTATGTTACCATTGGTGGTATGCCTGAGGTTGTCAATACATATATCAAAAACAAGAATTTCAGTGGCACTCTTGGAATACAAAAACAGTTGCTTACGGACTACGAGGAGGATATTACCAAATATGTAGAGGGACTGGATAAAGCGAAAGTTAAGGCTGTGTACAACCATATATCCACCTTCCTGGCAAAGGAAAACAAGCGTTTCCAAATCACCAAGATCGCTAAGAATGCCCGTAATAGAGATTATATTGGATGTGTGGAGTGGCTCGCTGATGCTGGCGTTGTAAATATCTGCTACTGTATGAACCACCCCGAGTTGCCCCTCAAAGGCAATTACGATCCTAAGTTGTATAAGATATACTTTAAGGATACGGGACTCTTGATAGCGTCGCTTGATGAAGAGGCACAAGAGGATCTTAGGGCGAATAAAAATTTAGGTACATACAAGGGTGCTATCTATGAAAACATAGTAGGCGATATGCTTGTAAAACAGGGATATTCTCTCTTCTACTATCATAGCGACAAGCCAACTCTTGAGATGGATTTCTTTGTAAGAGATGCAGACTCGCTTATCCCAGTGGAGGTAAAGGCAAATGATGGAGCAACAGCATCGCTTAATAACCTACTCAAAGAGGATAAGTACCCAGATGTGAAATATGGAATTAAATTAGGATATAAGAACATCGGCTTTAATGGTAAGTTCTATACATTCCCATACTTCTTAACATTCCTACTGAGGAGGTTTATTGCAGAGAAGCAGAATTTGTAATCTATGTAAGTTATTGCATTTATTGAACACAAAATAATGAGTTTTACTATGACTATCAAGGAGCATTTACATAAAATCTTAGCCACACTACCCGAGGGTGTTCAACTTGTTGCAGTATCGAAGTTTCACCCTGCGGAGCGTCTCGAGGAGGCCTACGAGGCTGGGCAGCGCATCTTCGGCGAGAGCCGACCACAGGAGATGGCAGCAAAGGCAGCTATACTCCCAAAGGATATAGAGTGGCACATGATTGGACACCTGCAGACCAACAAGGTGAAGATGATTGCGCCATTCGTGACGATGATCTCATCGGTGGACTCCAACCGTCTTATCGAGGAGATTGAGAAGCAGGCGGCGAAGAATAACCGCACGATAGATATCCTCCTTGAGGTGCACGTGGCAGACGAGGAGACAAAGTCGGGATGGAGCATCGATGAGCTCGAGGCATACCTCGCAACGGGGGCGTTGCAGAGCATGGAGCATATCCGCGTGCGCGGCGTGATGACCATAGCGACAAACAGCGACGATGAGAGCATCATACGTCGTGACTTCCAGCGCATCAAGGAGATATATGAGAGTCTGAAATCGCGTTTCGGCGCTTCGTTCGACACCCTATCTATCGGCATGAGCGACGACTACCCCATTGCCCTTGAATATGGCTCGACGATGGTGCGCATAGGCACTGCGATATTTGGGGCGAGAGAGTACTAAACAAGAAGATAAGAGGTGAAAAGCACGACTTTTCACCTCTCTCTTTATCATTAGAAGAGCGCCTTGGGCAGCTGCTCTATACTCGATATTGTCACCACCTCAATACCATCGGGCACCTTCATACCCTTGCGACCGAAACCAGAGATGACAATACGCTTGAAGCCCAAACGCGCAGCCTCTGCCACACGCTGTTCGGTACGTGGCGCTGGGCGCACCTCACCCGAGAGACCAATCTCTCCGGCGCAGCAGACACCATCCCTCAATGGGCGGTCGTAGTATGACGATATGATAGCAGCTACAACGGCGAGGTCCATGCCCGTATCCGCAATCTTGAAGCCACCAGCAAAGTTCAGGAATACATCCTTCTGATACATCTTCATGCCCACCCTCTTCTCCAAGACGGCAAGCAACATATTCAAGCGACGCTGGTCGAAGCCCGTTGCCGAGCGCTGAGGTGTGCCATAGGCAGCACCGCTAACGAGCGCCTGTGCCTCGATAAGATAGGGGCGTATGCCATCGACAGCAGCACCCACAGAGCAGCCCGATAGTGGCTCCTCATAGTGCGACAGAAGCACCTCCGAGGGGTTATCGACAGCCCTCAAGCCCGAGCCACACATCTCAAAAATGCCTATCTCGGACGTAGCGCCAAAGCGGTTCTTATTACCGCGCAGGATGCGATAGGTATGGTTACCATCACCCTCGAACTGAAGCACCACGTCGACGATATGCTCCAATATCTTCGGACCAGCGATAGTGCCATCCTTGGTGATATGACCTATTATAAATATAGATATGCCGCACATCTTAGCCACCTTAAGCAGCGTTGCGGCGCACTCTCTAATCTGCGTCACGCTACCTGCCGACGACTCCACCGTATCGGTATAGATGGTCTGTATGGAGTCGATGATGACCACATCGGGGCGTAGCTCCTCAATCTGATGGATGATATTCTCGAGAAGCGTCTCGGTGTATACCGTGCAACGCTCATTGCGGATGCCTATACGCTGTGCGCGCATCTTAATCTGCTCCGCCGACTCCTCACCCGAGACATAGAGCGTGGCGAGGCTATTATCCGTGAGGGCGAGCTGCAATGATAGTGTCGACTTGCCGATACCTGGCTCACCACCAAGGAGTATCAACGAGCCGGGGACAAGACCGCCGCCCAGCACCCTATTAACCTCACTACTGCCGAGGTCGATGCGCTGGGTGGTCTGCTCCGAGATATCCTGCACGAGGCATGGCTCGGCCTTGGGCACCGAGGTCATGCGCGATGCCACGCTTGCCGACGACTCCTTGGCCACAACGTGCTCCGTGATGGTGCTCCACTCGCCACACGAGGGGCACTTACCGAGCCACTTGGGGGTCTCGTAGCCACATGCCGTACAGAAAAAGGTCTTCTTCAGCTTCGCCATAGTGAACTACTGAAAGAGCTTAATGATGTCGTTACCATTGGCATAGACAAGCAGGAGAAGGAGGAGGACAAGACCTATCCACTGCATAATCTCCATGAACTTATCGCTTGGCTTACGGCGTGTGATAATCTCCCAAAGGGTGAACAAGGCGTGACCGCCATCCAAGCCTGGTATAGGCAGAAGGTTCATCACCGCAAGCATGATAGATATGAGCGCTGTGATGCTCCAGAAACTCTGCCAATCCCATGTCTCGGGGAAGACACCACCGATAGAGAGGAAGCCACCGACCTCCTTATAGAGCTTAGTATCTGGATTGACAATCATCTTGAGCTGGTTCCAGTATGAGGCTATCTCCTTACCAGCAAGCTTAACACCGGCAGGGATAGACTCGAAGAAGCCATACTCGATATGTGTGCCTACAACAGGAGCAGGCTCCTCCAATCTCAAGCCAATCATACCCTCATGATCGATGGCTGTTGGGAGGACAACGCTCTGTGCCACATCCTTGTTTAACACTGTATCGCGAGAATAGCGCAAGACAGTGACATTGACACTATCCGACTTATGCTTTGCGAGCTCCTCGCGGATAAGCTTACCACTACGCAACTCCCTATCACCAACGGCAATAATCTGGTCACCAGGCATATATCCAGCCACTTTAGCACGCTCTGAGTCTACCCTATCGACAATCATTGGCTCCTTGATAGGGGTATACATACGCTGGTAGCCGCCACTCTCGCGCATTGCAACGAGCTTCTCGAGAGGGATGACAAGGTCGATAGTATCGCGGTTACGCACAAGGGTTACAGTGCGGTCGTCGTCGGCCACAAGCAGCTGATAGCCAATCTCCTCAGCGTTGCCAATAGACTGACCATCGACAGCAAGGATGCGGTCGCCATTCTCGAAACCAAGCTCCTTAGCTGCATCATTAAAGGCGTAGCCATGCACTACATTTTTGTTCTCGAGATAATCCTCACCCCAAGTGAAGAGGATACCAGCATAGATGAACATCGCAAGGACGACGTTCATGATGACACCCGCCAACATGACGATAAGGCGCTGCCATGCTGGCTTGGTGCGGAACTCCCAGGGCTGTGGTGCCTGCTTCATCTGCTCGACATTCATCGACTCATCGATCATGCCCGACAACGAAACATAGCCACCCAAAGGCAACCAACCTACGCCATACTCTGTCTCGCCAATCTTCTTCTTATATGGCGTAAACCATGGGTTGAAGAATATGTAAAACTTCTCGACACGAATCTTGAAGATACGCGCCGCGATGTAGTGTCCAAACTCGTGGATCATCACCAAGAGTGACAACGAAATGACAAATTGCAGTAGTTTAATTAGAAAAATGCTCATATATTCTGTGTTTTTATTAATTCAAGGTTGGCGATATAACGGCTTGCGATGCCTCGCGACTGCTGATCTATGCGGTCGTAGTCCTCAAGGGTTGGGCATGGGATAAAGGTTGCACACCCCATCACAAAGCGTATGGTATCGATAATATCGGGTATGGTGCAGCGACCCTCAAGGAAGGCAGCCACAGCAACCTCGTTGGCAGCATTCATCATGCAGGGGTAGGTACCGCCACGGCGCAAGGCATCGTAGGCGATATCGAGCGCAGGGTACTTCTCCCTATCCACCTCGCTGAACGAGAGCGTTGGGTAGTCGAGCATCGAGAATGGTGTTGCCGCCTCCGAAGCTCTATCGGGATAGAGCAGAGCGTAGCTGATAGGCGTACGCATATCAGCATTGCCTATCTGTGCCTTCACCGAGCCATCCCTAAACTCCACCATCGAGTGAACGATAGACTGAGGATGGATGACGACCTTTATCTGCTCGGGGCTGACATCGAACAACCAGCGAGCCTCGATAACCTCAAAGCCCTTGTTCACGAGTGTCGCCGAATCGATGGTAATCTTCGCACCCATAGACCACTGAGGGTGGCGCAATGCCTCCTCGGGCGTAATCTCGGGGAAGCGCTCAGCAGCAACATCACGCAACGCACCACCACTGCACGTGAGGATGATGTTACGCACATTAGCCATGCTCTCGCCCTCCAAGCACTGCTTGATGGCTGAGTGCTCCGAGTCGATGGGTAGTATCTCAACGCCCCTCTCGCGAGCTCGCGACATTACAAGCTCACCAGCGACAACCAACGTCTCCTTATTTGCCAGGGCAATACGCTTACCGCTATCTATAGCCTTCAACGTAGGGTGCAGACCAGCATAGCCAACAAGGGCGTTGACAACCATATCTACATCCTCCGCCGATGCCACCTCGTCGATAGCCTCGCTGCCCACAAGCACCTCGGTATCCGTTTTATGAAGTGCCCAACGAAGGCGCTTAGCGTACCTCTCATCGCCGATGACAATGCGGCGCAAGCCAAACTCCTTGGCTATCTCGGCAAGCTCCTTCCAGCGGCTATGCGCCACGGCAGTCACAAGCGTAAAACGCTCGGGCATACGACGTATGATATCGAGGGTCTGCGCACCTATGGAGCCTGTGGCTCCGAGTAGTGCTATTCTATAATGCTCAGCCATAACTATCGTCCTTTACCAAAGATATAGGGTTCGGGGTTGAGTGGCAGACCATCGCGCCATAACTCGAAGATGAGCTCCGCAGCATGGTTAACACCGTCACTCTCGGTGCGTCCAACGTCTCCGATAACGGCACCACTCATCACAATATCGCTATGGTGCACCAACACCTCGCTAAGGTTTCTATAGATAGAGACATAACCGCCAGCATGCTGTATGGTGACGCTCGCATAGCCATTGATGCCATTATTAATATCGATGATAGTGCCCTTCTCGACAGCCCTAACCGTAGCATCGGCAGTGGTTGGCGTGAGGACAATGTCGTAGTCCGACTGCGAGGCCTGGAAGCTACGTGTCAGCGTGCCATGGATAGGCATAACGAAGATTGGGGCCTCCACCTTTGCGGTCTTGGTATTCTCCAACGAGTAGGGGCTATCGGCACTCTCCATATCTCTACGAAGCAGCGAGTCGGCGACACTACGCACCACCATAGACTTATCGTATCGTGTGCTATCGCTAAGGAGCGTCGACTGCAGGGCAGGGGTACTGCCATTGAGTATGCAGGTCACAGCGTCGTTATACTCCATGATATCCGACATGCTCTGCTCCATGCTATTGACACGCATGGTAGCCTCAACCATCCTATCGTGCACATCCTCGCTCTTGGTGCGGTACGATGGGAGCATATCGAGTATAGGGGTGTATGCCATAACCAACGTTAGAGCCACGAAGAGGACAACAAGAAAGCCGATGATGATACCCCACACCCCGATGGGCGAGAGGTTTAACTTCCAATGCACCTCACCCGTCTCCCTATCGCGCATCGATAGCTGACGCCTATCAGTAAGAAAATCCCAAAGATCTCGAAACATAACTCTTCAAATCTGTTATACACCTATTATCGTAATAGTATAATTCGCGCAAAGATACAAAAATGGCGTGATAGTTTGCTATTTGAGCATAACTTTTTTACCTTTGTGCCATATTTTTCGAAAATATAACGTTTTAAAGTTAGATATAATGAAACCAACACTTCTTGTATTGGCTGCTGGCATGGGCTCTCGTTATGGCTCGCTCAAGCAGATGGATGGCGTAGGTCCTAACGGCGAGGCCATCATCGACTACTCAGTATATGACGCTATTCGCGCTGGCTTCGGCAAGGTGGTATTCGTCATCCGCCACTCCTTCGCCGAGGAGTTCGCCGAGGTATTCAACGCCGAGCGCTTCGGTAATAAGATAGAGGTTGTCTATGTTTATCAGGAGCTCAACTACCTCCCTGAGGGCTTCACACTCCCTGCAGAGCGCGTTAAGCCATGGGGTACAAACCACGCTGTGATGATGGCTGCGGAGGTCATCAACGAGCCCTTTGCCGTGATCAACGCCGACGACTTCTACGGTCGTGATGCATATGCCGTGATCGGCAACTATCTCTCTCAGCTCGAGGGCTCTGAGGGCAAGTACTGCATGGTGGGCTACGAGGTGTGCAAGACCCTATCAGAGAATGGCACAGTATCGCGTGGCGTATGCACCGTGGATGCTGAGTGTAACCTCACAGGCATGGTCGAGCGCACGAAGATTGAGCGCGTGAATGGCACCATCGTCTTCCACGACAATGGCGAGGATGAGCCTCTGGAGGAGAACACCCCAGTGTCGATGAACCTCTTCGGCTTCACACCCGACTACTTCCGCCACTCGAAGGCATTTTTCACCGAGTTCCTAAAGGCAAATATCGACAACCTCAAGTCGGAGTTCTTCATCCCACTAATGGTCAATAAGGTGATCACCGATGGCACAGCGACAATGCGCGTACTATCGACAACATCTAACTGGTTTGGTGTAACTTACAAGGAGGATAAGCCACAACTAATGGCTAAGATTGAGGAGCTTATCGAGGCTGGCGTATACCCTCGTAACCTTTGGGAGTAGGGTTAGAATTAGTAATTAATTAGTAAAGAGTAATTACTACTGGTGCGATAAATTTTATTAAAATAACTTTTGTTCTTTGACATTTTGGTTTTCGGTTGTTGATTGAGTCGTTTCTGTAAGCAATTCTCTGATTGGGACTTTGGCAAGGGCAGATACCCCCAAGATGC